>PBNK01000010.1 GCA_002723085.1 Crocinitomicaceae bacterium
CTAATGTAATTTCAATTACGGACGGCCAAATATTCCTTGAAGCTAAT
Organism: Crocinitomicaceae bacterium; assembly: GCA_002723085.1. GTDB lineage: Bacteria > Bacteroidota > Bacteroidia > Flavobacteriales_D > Parvicellaceae. Next base: position 48 of record PBNK01000010.1, read on the forward strand.
TTATTTAACTCCGGAATCCGTCCAGCAATAAATGTTGGAATATCAGTATCTAGGGTTGGTGGCTCTGCTCAAATTAAATCTATGAAAAAAGTTTCAGGAACACTAAAACTTGATCAAGCACAATTTCGTGAATTAGAAGCTTTTGCAAAATTTGGATCGGATTTAGACCCAGCTACAATGGCCGTTCTTGAAAAAGGAGCTAGAAACGTTGAAATTCTAAAACAAAATGAAGGGTCTCCTTTAACTGTTGAAGAACAAGTGGCTATTATTTATTGTGGATCAACTGGAATTCTTTCAGATATTCCTGTAAATAAAATTAAAGTTTTTGAAGAAGACTTTTTGCAAGTGATGAAAAATAGTCATCGAGCTGAATTAGATGTGTTAAAGTCTGGCAAACTAACTAGTGAAGTAACTGATGTAATTAGAAAAGTAGTTTCTGATTTATCAGGAAAATATGCTTCATAAATTAAACCCTTATGGCAAACCTTAAAGAAATAAGAACTAGAATAACTTCTGTTGAAGGCACCATGCAGATAACTTCTGCTATGAAAATGGTTTCTGCTTCTAAATTAAAGCGAGCTCAAAATGCTATTGTGCAAATGAGGCCTTTTGCAGAAAAATTCAATGAAATTTTAAGTAATGTTTCTTCAACATTAGAGTCTACAGACCATGCTTTAATGCAAAATAAAGAGGTTAAAAAAGTATTATTGGTTGCTTTGGTCTCAAATAGGGGTTTATGCGGAGGTTTCAACAGTGCTGTAATAAAAAGGATTAAAAATGTTATTGCTGAAAATCCTGATATTAATTACGCCATTCTTCCTGTTGGTAAAAAAGCCATTGATGCGTTTAAAAACTCAAATAATATTTCTGAGAGTCAACATTTTGCTGAAATTAACCCTACTATTTGGGATGATTTAAATTATCAAAAGGCTATTCCTCTTGCTGAAAGTTTAATAGGCAGTTTTGTTTCTGGTGAATACGATCAAATAACAATTGTATATAATTCGTTTAAAAATGCTGCAGTTCAAGATTTAAAAGAAGAACAATTTTTACCTCTTTTAACATCCAATAAAAAAGCAAAATCAGCAAGTATTGATTATATTTTTGAGCCTGGGAGAGAAGAAATTGTAGTTGATTTAATTCCTAACTCCTTAAAAATTAAACTTTACGAAGCAATGCTAGATTCTTTTGCTTCAGAACATGGCGCAAGAATGACTGCTATGCATAAAGCTACTGACAACGCAATTGAAATGAAAAAAGAACTTACATTATTTTATAACAAAGCAAGACAAGCTGCTATTACCAATGAAATTCTTGAAATTGTTGCTGGAGCTGAAGCCTTAGGTGGATAATTTTATTTTTATTTCTTCGATATTTAACCCATGAGTTTCTAAAGCTTGTGGGTTTTTTTTATTTTCACTTTATGTTTTTTTTAAGAAGTTCATTAAAAAATAGAATTTATATTTCGATGATTACAGTTATCTTCTTTTCTATGACAATAATTGTTGTGGCTACTATATTTTATTTTGAGCATCAAAACAACAAATATCACATAGAAAGATTGGATAGAAAAAGGAAAACAATTGCGGCATCTTTGCAATATTTTTTTAAAGACCTCAAGCCTAATGAAACCCGAGATTTTGTCACTAAAGATTTTGATTATAAGATAAATGAAATTTCTGATGTTAATTCTCTTGAAATTAGAGTGTATAATCTAGATGGAGTGCTTTTAATTAGAACCGACTTATTTAACGACTCAATTGAAAAAAGCATGTTTTTAAGAGATGAAACCTTAAATAAGCTTCGAAAAAGTCCCAATGAAAAAATAATAGACGACTTAGGAAACGGCATTATAAACACTTATTCATATGCAAAAAATAAAATAGGTGAAAAAATGGTAATTATAAATATACCCTATAATTCAAAAGAACAAAAATCACAAAATGAAGTGCAGGAGTTTTTAATTACCTTAATTAAAATCTTTATTATTCTTTTTATTGTTGGGGGTGTTATAGCTTATTTTCTATCAAACTACATTACAAAATCGCTTCAGAAAATCGTTTTAAAACTCAAAAATGTTAAACTAAATCAATTAGACGAATCGTTAAATTGGGACAGAGATGATGAAATTGGGGTGCTAGTAGATGCATATAATGGAATGCTTTTAAAGCTTAAAGCGAGTACTGACAAACTTGCTAAAAGCGAAAGAGAGTCTGCTTGGAGAGAAATGGCAAAACAAGTTGCTCACGAAATAAAAAATCCATTAACTCCTATGAAACTAAGTGTTCAGCACCTTGAAAGGTCTATAGAAAAAGACCCTAAACAAAGTGCTAAAAAAATAAAAGATTTTAAATTAAAAATGATTCAGCAAATTGAATTGCTATCAAATATTGCAACTGAATTTTCAATTTTTGCTGAACTTCCAAAAATAAACTTTAAAAAAATAGATTTAATTAAAGTTGTAAATTCAACAATAAACCTTTTTAAAAAAAGTTCTTATGTTTTTAAACTTAATAATAAAAATCATTCCTTAATCATATATGCTGATGAACATCAACTTATTAGAGTATTTAATAATTTAATAAATAACAGTATTCAATCTTTTGAAAAAAATGGAGAGATCAATATTGATATCAATAGAACCTATAATCAAGTTCAAATTAAATTTTATGATAATGGTTGTGGAATTTCAAAAGAACATATTTCTAAAATTTTTGAGCCTAATTTTACTACGAAATCTACAGGAAAAGGCCTTGGTCTGGCAATGGTAAATCAAATAATTAAATCTCATAAGGGTTCCATTGAGCTCTTGTATTCTTCAGCAAAGGGAACTTGTTTTTTAATTACCCTTCCATTAAAAAAAGAAAATGAGCAATAGAATAGAGGGGCTTTTTCTTAAGTCTACAAATTATTCTGAAAATGCAATAATTGTTGATGTTTTGACTGATTTTCATGGGAAAAAATCTTTTTTATTTAAAGGGTTAAAAAACAAAAAAAATTCATTCATTTTTCAGCCTTTTCATGTTATATCGTTTAGCTGTAAATTTAATTCACAAAAAAACATAAACCTTGGGTTTTATCCAGAGCTTAGTTTTCCTGTATATAGTATAATTAGTGACATTAGAAAAACAAGCAATGCTCTATTTTTAACAGAGCTTTTATATAAAACTATTAACAAAAACGAACCTAGTGAAAAACTTTTTTTTCATTTAAAAAAAATAATCCTTTCGTTTGAACATCTTGATTTCAGCTCTTCGTTTTCTGTTTTTTTTATAAAGGAGATTTTACCTTTTATTGGTTTGCAGCCTATTAATAACTTTTCTGAAAAAAATAAATATTTTAACCTTAAAAACGGGAACTTTTCATCAAATTCTGACTCTGTTTATGACCCTTTATTTTCAGATTTTTTGTTCTCAAAACTATTAGGCATGAATATTGATAGTTATAACGTCATGAAATTCGCAAAGCAAGATAGAAAAGCAATTATGTCTATTCTTTTAGACTATTTAAACTATCATGCAAATGTGAATACATCTGATATAAAATCCCTAAAAATTCTTTATTCTCTTTACGATTAATGAAATTATCTAAACTATTATTGTTAATCATATTTTTCTTCATTTTAAATGTGATTAAATCACAGGAAATTCACTTCTCAAATCAACGTGGTTATAGTTTGAATAACAAAAAAATTGTGGTTAAAAGTGAGGCTGGCAAAGTAGATACATTATTAAGTTCAAAAAGTGGAAAAGTTAAGATTGATAATCTTGATAAATTAAGGTCTATTGGGATTAATACGAAAAATAATATTTATATCTATTTTTCAAAAAAAGAAATTATAGATGCAAATTTTAAATTAAAAACTGGTGAGAATGACGGGTTAATTTATACTATTCCTGAAAGCCAGGTTTCTGGAGTTAATGGTTATTCTCTTCCTGCTTTTGAAACAAAAACAAAAAGAAACAGCCATATCCCATTTGGCTTGCAAAATATTTTTCATGAAATAATAAAGGAAAATAACATTTTAAACTCAAATGCATCAACAGGTGCGGAATTATTATTATTGAGCAGTGGGGTCACCATTCAAAAGAGTCAAATTGGTGGGGGGAGCCCTATATTAAGAGGGGTTGAAGCCAATAGAATTCTTCTTGTAATTGATGGGGTAAGAATGAATAATGCGATCTATCGAAGTGGTCATCTTCAAAATAGCCTAACGGTTGACCCTCTAGTTATTTCATCTTGCGATATAATTTATGGGCCTGGAGCCGTCACATATGGAAGTGATGCAATTGGAGGGGTTGTTCATTATAAAACTAAAAATCCTAAATTAAGTCAGTCTGATTCTGTTTCATGGAATACAAATTATTTTTCTAGGTATAACTCTGCTAGTCAGGAAATAAGCAACCATTTTGACATTAATTATGGAAAAAAAAATTGGGCTGTTCTAAATTCCTTTACATATAAAAAGTATGGAAATCAGAAAATGGGAAATAATAGATTGCATGGGTATAATGATTGGGGGTTTCAGCTTTTTAGTGTGGATAGAATAAATGATAATGATTCTGTTTTAATAAACGTTGATCCTTCAATTCAAAAAGGTCTTGGGTATTCACAATTTGATTTTCTACAGAAAATTATTCTTAAATCAGGAAAGGGCTTTTCTGTTAAATTTAACAATCAAATAAGTACAAGTACAGAAATTGCTCGTTTTGATCAACTTAATAATTTAGCTTCATCTGGATTACCTGAATTTAGTCAATGGAGTTATGGACCCCAGAAAAGGCTTCTCAGTTCATTAGATTTTGCATTTAATAAAAATAATTTATTGTTTGATGAATTTAATATTATTGCTTCATATCAAAATATTGAAGAATCTAGAATAACTAGACTATTTCAATCTGATTTTCAGGACGAAAGAGTTGAAAATGTAAATATATATGGGCTTTCGTTAGATGCTGTAAAAAGCCTAAACCACTCATTTAAAGTGTTTTATGGCATTGAAAGCTACCAAAATATTGTAAAAAGTTCTGGACTCAGTAATAATATTAACACTGGTGAGAGTTTCTCTATTCAAACAAGGTATCCAAATGGGGGGGGGCTACAAAATCTTTCTGGAATTTATTCAACTTTAGCCTTTAAAGGTCATTCATTTTCATTATTAGGAGGATTTAGGTATGCCTTTAATTTTCTATCGGCTCAATTTAATAATTCTCTAAATTCTATCCCCTTGCCTTTTAATAATATATCAAATAATACAAATGCATTAAATGGAAATTTAAATCTGAATTATTATCCTCATGCTAATACTCAACTCAACCTAGATATCAGTACTGGATTTAGGGCGCCTAACATTGATGATTTTGGAAAAGTTTTTAAGAAAGATCAATACATAATGGTGCCCAATAACTCAATAAAAGCTGAATATGCATATAATGGATCTATAGGCATATATCAAAATGTTTTTTCTAAGTATAAAAGCATTAATTTAAGTATAAATGGTTCATTTTTTACCACTTTAATAAATGATGTTATTTCTCGTGTAGACCACCAAATAAATGGATTAGATTCTATTTTTTATGATGGTCAAATGTGTAAAATAAGAACTAATACTAATTTTGATAAAGCTTTGATTTATGGGTTTAATTCTTCTATAAAAATTGCTTTTCAAAAAAATTGGGAGCTTTTTACTTGTTTAAGTTATACTAAAGGAACATTGATTAATGAGTTGGTTCCTTTAGGTCATATTCCCCCTATTTTTGGCAGAACTTCTCTAAAGTTTATTACAAAGAAAGGGGTAGGTTCATTTTTCATGCGTTATAATGGTTGGAAAACCATTGAACAATTTGGAGATGGAAATGTAGACAATCCAATTGAAGCAACTCAAGATGGAACACCTTCTTGGCTTACCTATAATATTCAATTTGATTGCCCCATAAGCAATATGTTAAATTGCTCTATTGGCTGTTATAATATAACAGATATACATTATAAAACTTTTTCTTCTGCCATTAGTAGCCCTGGAAGGAACTGGCTTATTTCATTAAATTTATCCTTCTAATTTCACCTCACTTTTATAGTCAAGTGGAGCAACGGGCGAGCTTTTTTTAACTGCTAAAACAACAGTTGTTTGCATTTGGCCTATTTCTTCAATTTGACCTAATTTTTCTTCTAATATTTTTTCAAAGGAGGGAATGTCTCTTGCAACTATTCTAAGCTGGTAATCAAAATTTCCCGTTAATTGCAAACATTCTACAATTTCATCTACTTTAGAAATTTGATCAATAAAATTAACAACTGCGGTACTTTTTTGACGAATTAAAGACAATTGTACTAAAGCAGTAAAACCTAGACCAAGTTTTGTATCATTAACCTTTGCGTGATAGCTTGCTATAACACCTGTTTTTTCCAGTTTTTGAACTCTTCCTAGTGTTGGGGCGGCAGAAAGCCCGACCATTTTGCTCAATTCTATATTAGTTATTTTACTATTTTCTTGAAGAGCCTTGAGAATCTTAAGATCAATTATATCTAATTTCATTATGCGTTAATTTCACAATAAAAGTACGCATTTTTATTAAATCATGAAATATTATTTTGTTTTATGAGTTTAAATAAAACTGGTCTTGAAGGGCTAGCGTCATTAGAAAAATTAGCTATTGATAAATTAAGTAAGTAAATCCCATCGTTTGCTTTTTTAGGAACAGCAATAAATTCTGTTATTGTTCTTAATAAATCTGTTTTTTGAGGATAATCCCAAAAAGACTTATGAGCTAATAGTTGGCCACCATCTTTTTCTCTATCAATAGATGGCTGATCAATAAGCAGGTGTTTAACTCCTGAACTTCTTAAAAAAGTAGCGGCTTCAGGAAGTAAATAAGGCCAGTTTGTGTTATTATACTGCTTATTAAATAAGCTCTTGTAATCTTTTTGAGTTCTTAAAACTACTGCCTCAACTCCAGGTATTAGGACTTTTTCTATTGCGTCTTTATCGATTATATAATCTCCTTTTCTTTGCCAATTAGATTTATTAGATTCTATTTTTCTTGGAGACAATGATATAACTTGAGATAAAAAATGAAACTTTTTAACCACATCATTTACCCGCTGTTTTTCTTTAGAAATATGGCCTACGCATTCTGTATGTGTGGTGTTTCCATGGGGATTTATATATATATCACAAAAATTAACAGCTCCGCCTTGTTTTACACTTCCAATGAAATCATCGCCCATAACTGGGTTAATGCTAATTGGGTTAACATACCAAGCTGTAAAACTATCTTTCACATTTGAAGGCAATGAAATATCAATCGGTGCATTAAAATTCACTTCATAAACATGGTTTTTTAATGTAATTACAGCTTTCATTTATTTAATATAAATAATTCCCTGGTAGCGTATTCTGCTAGTATTAATTTATCTTCATTCATACAAATATAATTACCTGTTCTTTCAATCATCAAATCTGAATTTAATAAATCAAGTTGATTATTAAATGTTTGTTTTTGCTTTTTATTTAAAAAAGAAAGAGCTTGTTGATAGTTAAATCCTTTTTTGGTTCTAAGCCCTACCATAATTAACTCATTAAAGTTATCTAGAGAAGATAATTTTTCTGATTCAAAATAAACTTCATTATTGTTTATGCTTTTAATATAAAAAGTATTATTTGGTTTATTCCACCTTCGTTTTGTTCCGCTATAAGAATGAGCAGATGGGCCAATTCCTAAATATGTTTTTTGTTGCCAATAACTCATGTTGTGATTTGATTGAAAGCCGTCAAGTGCGAAATTAGAAACTTCATATTGAATAATATTTTTTTCATTAAGCGCCTCTACTAGTTCTGTATATTCACTATTAGAGGATTCTTGAGTTAGCGGCTTTAAAAAGCCTTTTTTTAATTGCTTTCCAAAAAAAGTCTTTGGTTCAATGGTTAAATGATATGCAGAAACATGTTGAATAGGTAAGGCTATTAGGTGCTTTAATTCTTCTTTCCATTTTCTTTTGACTTTTTCTGGTGTGCCATATATAAAATCTGCACTTATATTTTTAAAGCCTATTTCATTGGCTAGTTTTATTGAAGTAATCGCTTGATAAGAACTATGATTTCTATTCATCCATTTTAATACTTCATCATTCAATGCTTGTACACCAATGCTAAGCCTGTTAATCCCCATGTTATAAAAAGATTTTAAGTTTTTTTCACTTAAATCTTCTGGGTTTGCTTCTAGGGTTATTTCAACATTATTAGAAATTGTAAATTTCGTTAGTATGGTTTGAAGAATGTTATTTATAAACAAAGGGGCAAGAGTGCTTGGGGTTCCGCCCCCAAAATATATAGTCTGTATAGGCTCATTAACTTCTTTCTTCCGATTATTAAGTTCTTTAATAATCGCTGAAATCATTGGCTTAATATTATTTTTTGATGTAGAAAAATGAAAATCACAATAATGACATGCTTTGCTGCAAAAAGGTATGTGAATGTAAATTCCTGACAATTTAATTAGACTAGATTTGAAACCATTGAAGATTTACAAAGATGAGAATTTGTTCTTAAACGGATTAAAATTATATTGTAAGTTTGCTTAATAGTATTAAAACACCATTTATGATTACTGGAAAAACCAACTTTAAAAACAATATTAACCTTTCAAAGGGATTGTTGAATTCTTATGAAATTGAAGAAATTAATCATGACTTAAAAACAATTGTTTTAAGGAAAAATGGAGAAAAATATTTTTGTAGAATTCTAAAATTAGACCCCTCTACTGGAACAACTACAATGAAAATAAATGGGAATTTAATAGAGTTAAAATTAGAAAAAGAGGTGGAAAAAATGCTTGAAAAAATTGGCATAGACGTCTCTTCTTCCATGAAAGTAAATGAGCTAATCGCACCAATGCCTGGTTTAATTATTGGCATAAACACATCCGTTGGGCAAGAGGTTAAACAAGATGATGCGCTTGTCGTTTTAGAAGCTATGAAAATGGAAAATATTTTAACCTCTCCAATTGATGGGATTGTAAAATCTATTGAAGTTAACATTCAACAGACTGTTGAAAAAAACAGTATTCTTATTAAATTTGAATAATGAGAAAAATTTATAATTGGCATAAAAAATATTTCGCTCGATTTCAAAAAAGTACTGGGCTTAGTTCATATTCTATGGCATGGATATCTTGGTTTAAAGGGTTAGTTATGGGGGGGGTATTGGTTTTATTTTTATCTAACTGCAGTAATAATATTGATCAAAAAAATATTGAGCCTAAAAAACCAATTTCTTTTAAAAAAAATGAAAAAGTCACCACCTATTTATTGGGAGATGTTTCTGTTAAATGGGATGCATTTAAGCACAATTCCAAGGTTCCTGTCGGGGGCAGATTCGAAAACATAGAAGTTACTAATTTCAATGATTCTAGTGATTTATATGGTGCGGTAAATGGAACTGAATTTACTATAGACGTAAATTCTACCAAAACTGGAGATACTTTAAGAGATTATAAAATCTACACTTTCTTTTTCGGAACTATGGTTAATACTGATTTCATTTCAGGTAAAATTTTATCTATAAATAAATACAAAAAGGGGAAGGCTTCTATTAAAATGAATGGACTTTCTAAGGAAATTGATTTTGACTGGGATATTGGGAAAAACCACCGGTTTATTCTTAAAACATCCATAAATGTTTTTGATTGGAACGCAAACAATTCTTTAAATTCACTTAATGAGGTTTGTCTTGAAAAACATACAGGACCTGATGGAGTTAATGTTCTTTGGCCCAATGTTGACATTACAGTAATCGCTAATTTAAAACCTATAGATTAAGGTTTTTTGTAACATATTTTCCTACAATATCATATTCAATATTTACTAAACTTCCTTCACTAATTTTGTTGAAATTGGTATTTTCATATGTGTATGGTATTATAGCAACAGAAAATTCCGTATTATTTACATCGACAATAGTTAGGCTAACCCCGTTAATGCAAATTGACCCTTTTTCAACTACTAAGTTTACCACTTTAGTATCACCCGAAAATATATATTTCCAACTGCCTTTTTCTTCTTGAACTTTTTTGCAAAGCGCTGTTCCGTCTACATGACCTTGTACTAAGTGGCCATCAAGTCTATCTCCTACTTTAGTACACCTTTCTAAATTTAATTGACTTCCTATTTTTAAGTTGTTAAAATTAGTTTTATTCATCGTTTCTGATATTGCAGTAACCGTGTGAGTATTATTTTTAACTTCAACAACCGTTAAACATACTCCGTTATGCGCAACACTTTGGTCTATCTTAAGTTCATTAGAAATACCAGACTTAAACGTTAAGTGAACATTAGTTTTATCAGGTTTTATCTTCACTAGTTCACCAATACATTCTATAATTCCTGTAAACATTTTATTATTAATTATTTTCAACTTTATGATTTATTAAATGTACGAACCCATTTAACAATACTGGCTCAAGACCTGAAAGTCGAATTGTGTTTATTGTACAATGAAAGTAATAAACCCCTGAAGGCGTTAGTTCGTCTGTTAAATAGTTTTTACCATCCCATTGAAAAAATGGATCTGAAGATTCGAAAACTTTATTTCCCCAGCGATTAAAAATTTCAAGTCTAACTGACTCTATGTATTTAATTGGAAACAGTGCTTGAAAATAATCATTATTAAAATCTTGATTAGGAGTAAAAATGTTAGGGAAATCATATTCTGGACAATTATCAAAACAAACCGTATCACTAGGAATACTTTCGTTATTATACTGTATAGAATCAACGGCTGTAACATAATAACAGCCCGAAACTGAATTTAAACCATTGAAAGAATATTGATGTTGAAATGTGGTGTCAAAAACATTACTAAAAGTTTTAATCAAGCTAAAAGAACTATCTAAAAAAGGTTGAAAATATAAATTATAGGAAACTACATCATCAGCTCCATTATTATTAGGGTTTGTCCAATTAAATGTGTTGTAGCCAAGATCACAGTTTTCAATACTCTGAAAAACTAAATTTCCATTTACATCTATCAAATAAGTACTGTCTATGTTGGTCGTTAAATCTGGTGGGGGCGGTGGTGTAAAGTCAAATGGCACATCGCAAACCCTTTGAGACTTATTAAAAAATGGAGATAAAATTGTAGAATCATCATAATGCCCACTGCTCATAACATAATAACAATATTCTATATTGTTTATTAAATTAGAATCAACATACAGTGGTATTTCAGTAGAGTCAATCAAAATATAATTACCATTAAGTGAAGATGATTTATATATAAAATATATATCATTTATCCAAGGAACGCTTTCGCTCCATGAAAGTTCAATTTCATTATCATTAGGAACAGTATTAACATGGATTGAGCTAGCAGAAGAAGACTCACCAACTAAACTGTCTTGACTATTAAAAGAATAATAAAGTTCCACAGAGTAGTGCCTTGATGATATTGTTGTGTTTATATTTGAATGAATAAAAATTGTGTCGGTGTTTGATAAAAACGTGCTTGACGGGGTTTGGCCAATTAAATTTCCATTAGAATCATTAATTTTATAGTGATATGGGCCTAAATATTGTGTGGTATCCAATTCAATTGGTTTTGACCAAGCAATAGAATCAGACCCAATAATTGGATCTGTTTGCGTTACATTAACATGAGTTAAAACAGGAACTTCTTTTTTTAAAATAGCACAGGCTGTATCTGTAGGGCAACTTTCTAGTTGCCCATAATTATAAAGTGCTGTAACTACATAACAATATTCTACCCCTAATGATAACGCGCCATAATCAAAATAGCTGGTGTCATTAATTCCAATAATTTGTTGAACGGGTACAAAACCTTCATTTACTAAGTCTATTGGCTCACAACAATTATCAATTATATTATTATATGAGCCTATCTTTCTATAAACATTATAACCCTCTGCATTATTACAACTTGGTTTTGACCAGGAAACAAAAATGCCGTTACCTTGAGGTTGAATTGATAGCCCCGAAAGCGCGGGAGGAATGACATTAATATTAAATGATTCATAATCAGAAAATACAGGGTTACCATTATCAGTAAGTGAAACCATAACGGAATAGCTGCCCGATTTAATATGAGAACATGTTGTTTGCCATTGAAAAATACCATTTGCAATCCCAGGAGAAGAAACAGAATTAAATGTTGCAGAGTTGGGGTTCAAGCTTAATGGCAAACCAGATGCTGATAAACTTAAATTATCCATATTTTGATCATTTCCAGAAACTGAAACCGAAATATTTTCACCCGCAATTAAACAAGTGTCATAAATTGGGTCAATTTCTGGTGGGTCGTTTAAACAATTGCTTTGTACAGTAAGCTGTACATCTCTTACAACAAAACCAACTAAAACACCATTTCTCCATTCATATATTTTTAATGCAAAATTATATTCTCCTTGAACCATTGGGTTATTCCAGCAAACTGTACCTGAAAGTGAATCAACTGTAAAATTTCCTCCACCAACTTGATCAGGATAAATATATAAAGTGGGGATAATTAAGGGTGTGGCACCAACTCCTAAGGGGGGGACCAATTCATAGGACAAAGAGTCACCGTCTGGGTCCACCGCCATAGGATTATAGCAATATGGCTTATTAACACAAGCTATTTCGGGACATGGGCATTCTGAAAATTGAACAGAATTATTTCCACCCATTGAGCCTTGTGTGGGGCTAATTATTAACATTGTTTCAACAGAAAAAACAACATCATCGCTATTTCCTCCTGGATAAACATTTAAAATTCCTGCATTTCTATTTGGGTCTTCTATTGTTATTCTATGTGTCCCGGCTGAAGTAAATGTATGTGTCCCAACATAGGTGTTTTTTTGATGGTTAAGCAACATTGGCGTCAACAGAGTTCTTTGAAAAGTGTCTTTCTGAGCAAAAGGAGTTCCTAAATCAAAATCAATAGCTAATTCCTCTCTATCTGTGTTTGTTAATGACCCTAGGTCAGTACATGTTGTAATAGTGAATTGATAGGTTAGCCCCCCTAAATGTATATAAGTTATTTCCCCGCCTCTATTATGGGATGCCATAATTATAAAAGGCAAGGAGCTTAATATTAATATTAATGATAATTTATTTTTCAATACTGTAAAATTACTCAATTCCTGTAAGAACTGAAATATGTTCCAAATAAATCATTACATCAACCACTATTAAAACAATGTTTAATGATTACTTTTGGACATAAATTGAAATAATGGATCGTATTTTAACGGCAGGAATTAGTCTCGGGGATTTTAATGGGATTGGTATTGAAATTATACTCAAAACATTTCAAGATAGTAGAATTATTGAAGATGTTACTCCAATTATATATGGTAAAAAGGAACTGTTTGATCAATATATAAATTTAATCCCTGAATTAAATACTTCATTTAAAATCATAAACTCTGCCAAAGAAATTAATTTCAAAAAAATTAACTTAATTAATGTTTCTACCAAATCATATGCTTGTATTCCTGGTCAAATTGACATCAGAGCAGGTGAGCTTGCATATAATTCATTAAAATTCGTAACAAATGATCTCTCAAAAGGATTAATTGATGTTTTAATAACTGCTCCAATAAATAAAAAAAACATTCAAAGTGAAGAATTTAATTTTCCAGGTCATACAGAGTACTTAACCGCTTTATCTAATGCAAATCAATCTTTGATGTTTATGATAGATCAAGGGCTTCGTGTTGGGTTAGCTACTAATCATGTTGAAATAAAAAAAATAAGTTCTGTTTTATCTATAGATTTAATTGTTAATAAACTTTCTTTAATGAACAATTCATTAAAGATTGATTTTAATATTCAAACTCCTAAAATTGCTGTTTTAGGTCTTAACCCTCATTCAGGAGATTTAGGCCTTCTTGGACAAGAAGAAATTGCCATTATTTCTCCTGCTATTTCTAAGGCTAAAGAAAGTGGAATTTATGCTTGGGGGCCATTTCCTGCAGATGGTTTTTTTGGAAATGGAATATATAAAAACTTTGATGGAGTTTTAGCAATGTATCATGACCAGGGGTTAATCCCTTTTAAAACCATAAGCAACAATAAAGGGGTTAATTTTACAGCTGGTCTTCCTATTGTAAGAACTTCACCTGACCATGGGACAGGAATGGATATTTCTGGGAAAGGAATAGCAGATGAATCTTCATTCAGAAACGCTGTATTTTTAGCTAAAGATATCTTTAGAAACCGTTATGAAGCTAAAAAAAGAAAAGAAAAAAGAAGTTAATTTTATTTTCCTCCTCCTTTCTTAGGTTCTTGTTTTTTTTCTGATTCTTTTTTAGCCTTTTCTTCTAACTCTTTTTCTTCCGCAGCTTTTTTAGCTGCTTTCTCCTTTTCTGCGCGTTCTCTTGCCTCTTGGGCTGCACGTTCTCTTGCCTCTTGAGCTGCACGTTCTCTTGCCTCTTGGGCTGCGCGTTCTCTTGCCTCTTGGGCTGCACGTTCTCTTGCCTCTTGGGCTGCACGTTCTCTTGC
>PBNK01000011.1 GCA_002723085.1 Crocinitomicaceae bacterium
AGTTACACCTTGAATACCCTGAGGACCTGTAGCTCCAGTTACACCTTGAAGTCCTTGTAAACCTGTTTGGCCTTGAATACCTTGTGGACCAGTAAGGCCAAAGGGAGACAATTGAATAGAATCAATTCCTCCATTTTCTAATTCAAAAATAATTGTTTGAGTTATTGAATCATATTCAAAAACTTGAATTTGTTGATTATCTGTACCAATAAGTGAAGATAAGTCAACAAAAACACCAGAACCATCTTCAATACTTAGTGATAAAAGATTATTAGGAAGCAAAATAAAATCTTCTAAATTTTGATCATCAGTTCCAGCATTAGATAAAGCTGTAGATAAGTCAGTACCAACTGTATTTCCATTTTCGATAGTTATATATAAAGAATCATTTATAACATACAGTGAGTCAATAATTTGATTATCAGTTCCGATTAGTGGAGACAAATCAACAAAAACACCAGAACCATCTTCAATACTTAAAGATAAAAGATTATTAGGAAGCAAAATAAAATCTTCTAAATTTTGATCATCAGTATTTGTGGCAGCATCACCATTACATACGTAATTAGACTCAAGAATTTCTGAGACATCAAGAATGTTATCGTTATTGATATCAACTCCACTTTGAATCATAACACCTCCATTTGGACAGTTTGTATCGCCAGGAATTAATTGAGTTTGTAAAAATAATGTAGCTAAACCAGAGGGTCCAGTAGGGCCTATAGGTCCAGGTGGACCACCACCAGATGTTTTAGCATACAATGCATATGGAACACTCATTAATTCGTTACAAGACATCCATGTAAAACTATTTGAGCCGCCATCAATATCAAGTTCAGTAAGAATAAAATATGGGCCTTGACTCCAATCAATATTACTAAAAGCAGAAGATGTATCTAGGGATCCAATAGATAAATTTACCAATCCGTAATTGTTTGTCAAAACATCAATATGAGCTTCTTGATAAATTAAAACACTTGAGGGGTTTGAACAACTGTTTTGAAAAATTGATATTTGAAAACTCACATTCTGATTTGGAATTGCTTGACCAGAATTGTTTCTAACAACGGCTTGATACCTGAAAGCTTCCGGCGGGGATTGAGAGAAAATAAAGTTAGAAACTCCCAAAACAACAAATACTAATAAAATTCTAAACCTAATCAACTTATATTAAATTAAAATAATCAATAAAATCATCAACGAACATTTTCTAAAAAGTTGCCTATACAATAAGATAAAAATTAATTTGCTTTATAATATTTATCTAATTTTAAATATAAGCAAATAATCTGAGCAATAGTTGATTTTTATTTAAACCGTATCAAAACATATTTATTTATTCATTAATTATTGATAAAAGTCAAAATATATAATCTAAAAATATCCAATAAATTGTAATATATTTGCATCAAGTTCATTTCATATAAACTATCTGCTAAATAGGTTTTTTTAATTAAAAGGGAATGATGTGAAACTCATCAACTGTCCCGCAACTGTAAGTAAATGTCATTTTTTACTAACAAGCCACTTTCATGTTAATGATGGGAAGGCTAGTAAAAAGTTTACAAGTCAGGAGACCTGCCTTTTTAGCCATGGGGCCTACTTTCGTGGATTGAAGTACACTTTTTGATAGATTTTAAATTAAAGAATAATATATTATTTAGTTATTAATATATTATCCCCTTTTAAGATTTATCATTTCTTCTTTTAATTCAACAAAATAGACCAAATTGAATTGACTTATTAAATACTAATAAGTGGTCATTTTAAGATTTTTTACTTTAATAATTCTAGTTGTATTCTCTATTGAAATAAATGGACAAAAAAATGATACCATAATTTTACTTGAAGAATTTACTAAAATCACCAGGTTAAATAACACAAAATCTTATAATAAAACTCTTAATCTTAGACCCAATAAAACAGAACTTAATAATTCTACACTAGATGAATTATTAAGTTCAAAATCTGCTATTTTCATTAAATCATATGGACCTGGATATTTATCATCTATATCTTTAAGAGGAGGAAATGCACAACAAACTTCAATTATTTGGAATGGGTTCATAATAAATAGCCCATTAAATGGGATTTCAGACTTATCTACTATCCCAAATTCATTTATTGATGATATAAATATTCAATTTGGAAACTCTGCAGCTTTATGGGGAAATGGAGGTATAAGTGGCGCTATTCATTTATCAAACAATTATAAATTTAACGATTCATTAAAAATTAAAATAGGTTCTTCAATTGGAAGCTTTTCAAATTTCAAGAGTTATTTTAACGTTAGTAAAGGATTTAAAAAATGGCACACCAGTGTAAGGTTTTTTCATAATAAAAATGAAAATGATTTTACCATTTACAATTCATCAAACAATCAAACATCATCTCAATCAAACTCAAGGATATATCAACTTAGTTTTATGAATGAGAATTATTTCCAACTAAATAACAACTCTTTTCTTAAAATTATTGGATTATATCAACAATATGAAAGGCAAATCCCTCCTACTCTTGATGAACAAGGAAGTTTAGCCAAACAAAATGATTACATAACTAGATTTTTTTCAGAATACAAATTAGTAAAGAATCTTTTTCTAGTAAATATTAAATCTTCTTATTTCAATACCATAAATGATTATTTCGACCCTATTTCATCTATAGTGGGAATCAATCCAAGCACTTCATTTTTAAATGAAATTGATTTAAAAAATAAAATAAACAATACAAATCAAATTTCATTCTCTATTATGAATAGCTATTGTTTTTCAAATGGAAATAATTTTTCACAGAAAATAAATCAAAACAGGTGGTCAGCCACTTTTTTATATAATTGGAAATCTAAGAACAAAAAATGGAGTCAATCGCTTAATACAAGACAAGTAATGAATGACAATAAATTTACACCACTAACCTTTTCATATGGAATAAATTGGAAACCATCAAATAAATTAAACTTTTATGGAAATATTGGGAAACTATACAGACTTCCTACAATAAACGACTTGTATTGGAGCCCTGGAGGAAATATTGATTTACAACCTGAAAATGGATATAGTAACGACATTGGAGCCATTTTCTCATTACACTTATCTAAAAGCATTAACATTTCATTTGAGCCTAGTCTATTTAATAGAAAAATTAATAACTGGATTATATGGTATCCAAACGGTTCGTTTTGGTCACCTCAAAATATTCTTAAAGTATGGAGCCGAGGAATTGAAACAACATCAAACATAAGTTTTCAGAAGAAATTTTTTCTTCTTGACATAAACTTCAATTCCTCATATGTTATTAGCACCAATCAAGAAACTAATAATTCAAATGATCGATCATTAGGTAAACAATTGATTTATACTCCCTACTATGTATTTAACTTTTTTGTAAAACTGAACTACAAGAAAATTGGTTTTAAATACAATCATACTTACAACGGATACAGGTATACCAGTTCTGATAATATGAATTTACTGTATCCATTCAATATTGCTAATATTTCGTTATCGTACAGTGGAAAAATAAATGAATATTCAACAAAAATATTTTACAAATTAAACAATGCTTTCAATGAAAATTACCAATTGATTCTAAATAGACCTATGCCATTAATTAACCATGAAATAGGAATTAACCTAATAATAAATAAATAACAATGAATAAAATAAATTCCCTAATACTTGCTCTATTAATAGTGAGCAGTTCTTTAAAAGCTCAAAATGTTGCTGATTTTGAAAACCTATCACTAAGTCCAGAATCATATTGGGATGGATCTGACTTATCAGGACTTTCTCTAGCAAGTGAATATACCTCAAGCTTTAATGTTGGTGATGTCACACTAAATAACACTTGGAACAGCAAATGGAGCTATTGGTCAGATGGTTGGATATACTCTAACAATACTGACAGCATAACATCTGGATCTTCTAATTTATCAAGTTCGATAGCAGGTCATGGAGTTAATAATTCATCAAATTATGCAATTGGCATGAATAACGTTTATTTACATCTTGATACATCTAATACAAACGATTTAATATCTGGAATATACGTAACCAATAACACATATGCTCATAACAGTATGAGAGATGGAGATCAATTTGCTAAAAAATTCACCAATGCAGATCAAGATTATTATAAACTAACAATTACGTCAATTAACAATGGTATAGATGTTGATTCTGTTGAATTTTTTCTAGCTGATTTTACTCATATAGACAGTACTCAAGATTATATTTTAAACGATTGGCAATATGTTGACTTAACACCATTAGGTTTTGTAGATTCCATAAAATTTTCTTTATCATCTTCCGATAATGGAACTTTTGGAATGAATACTCCAGCATTTTTTGCTATAGATGATATTGTTCATGGGGCATCTATATATGACTTTGAAAATTTAACTTTAAGTCCTGATTCATTCTTTGATGGTTCAGATTTATCAGGAACACCAGACAACCCAGATTATTTTTCTGAATTTTCAAGCGGTCCAATTACTCTTAATAACATTTGGAACAACAGCTGGAGCTATTGGAAATCAGGGTGGATTTATTCAAATACTACTGATTCAGTTACATCTGGATTTGCTAATCTTAGCAGTTCTAAAGCCGGTAGTGGATACATGGGAAGCGATAATTATGTAGTTGGGAAAAGTAAATCTTACATTACATATGATTCTCCTCAAGAATTTTCCGCTTTCATTTCAAACAATACTTATGCAGCAAATAGCATGAGAGATGGCGATGGTTTTGCTAAAAAATTCACTAATGCTGACCAAGATTATTTGAAATTACATTTTTACGGATATTTAAATGGAATACTAATCGACAGTTCAATTCTATATCTTGCAGATTTTACACATACTGACAGTACTTTAGATTACATTGTAAATGTAACACCTGGATTTGGTTGGCAGTATATTGAAATTCCATCTAACAATGTGGACAGTGTGGTGTTTCAATTAGAATCTAGTGATGTAGGAGCATTTGGAATGAATACACCCGACTTTTTCTGTATGGATAACGTAGGAAACTATCCACTTTCAATTAGTGAGAATAATGACATTGCAATTAAAGCATATCCAAATCCAACAAAAGATTATATATCATTTAATAATATTGCAGATATAAATGAATATAAAGTTAGTATTATTGATTTTTATGGAAAAGAAGTTATTAGTAATTTAGTAAATCCAAAATCCGTTGACGTTTCAATTCTTCCATCTGGTCAATACATAATAAAAATTGTTTCTGGTGATAAAATAAAATATGATAAAGTCATTAAAATATAAAATACTATTTGGACTTTTAATTTGTTCTAATTTATTTATGAATTTAAGAGCTCAATTTGCACCTGCAGTAGGTCAAATTGGAACTACTGCAATACATAAAGACAGCAGTATAATAATCAATTGGGCAAAGGCATGTGAATATTTCCCAGGCCCAGTTGATATTAGCGACAATAACAGCTCTTTTCCCACAGTAGGTGATTCGATATCACCTACTGGTAAAGCTGGTGAAAATGGAATTTTGAGTTTAGGTGATGGTGGCTCAGCAATTCTTTATTTCAATCCTCCAATTATAAATGACAATGGTTGGGATTTTTGTGTTTTTGAAAATGCATTTAATGACAATTTTTTAGAACTCGGACATGTTGAAGTAAGTAGCAATGGTGTTGATTTTTTTAGATTCCCGTCTACATCTTTAACTCAAGACTCAATTCAGATAGATGCCTTTGGAAGTACTAATCCTGAAGAAATAAACAACTTAGCTGGTAAATACAGAGTCAATTACGGAACCCCATTTGATCTTGAAGAATTAGATAATATATTAGGGCTAAACATAAACAATATAACACATATTAAAATAATTGATGTAATTGGAAGTATTGATTATAATTACTGTAGTTATGACGGTTCAAATAACAAAATTAATGACCCGTGGCCTACTCCATTTGCATCATCAGGTTTTGATTTAGAAGCAATTGGTGTTATTCATGAACAACCAGCAGGTCTAATTTTAAGTGAAAACATTTATAATATAAGATATAATAATCCTTTTAATAAATCTATTGAACTCTCTTTTGAATATGAATTTAAAGAGCTCACTAAAATTACGATGTATAACTCTAATGGAAGTATCATAAAACAATTAAACCATTTAACAAATAATGGGTTGAACAACTTAAAAATTAACACATGTAATATGTCAAATGGATTCTATATTCTTAATATTGAATCTAAATACCAAAGCAAAAACATTAAACTTATAAAGTCTTGAATAAAATAATTATTATTTCAACATTATACATTTTAATTATATCATGTGTTAAACTAAACCCTGAACCTATTGTTAATGGAAATAATATTAATCTTGAAAGCAAGAGCTTGATCATTTGTAATGAAGGCGGTTTTCAAAACGGAAATGCTTCAATTTCTTTATATAGTAAAGAGGATAATACAGTCACTAATAACCTTTATCATTCCATAAACCAATCTAACATAGGCGATGTTCTTCAATCAATTGCACATATAAATCATGAAATTTATTTAGTAGTAAATAACTCCCAAAAAATAATTGTAATTGACGATGAAACTTTTGAATATAAAACAGAAATAAATGACTTCATATCACCTAGAAATATAATTTTAATCAACTCAAACCAAGCATATGTTACAGATTTATATGCCAATAAAATTTATATAGTTAATATAAATACTAAATCTATTACAAATGAAATTCGAGTAAGTGGATGGTGCGAAGAAATGATTTTACATAATGGAAAAGTATATGTAGCAAACAGAACAAATAACCAATTATATATAATAAACACATCATCTAATATGATAATTGACAGCATTCCAACTGCTGATAATCCTTCAGATATTGATATTGATAATAATAATAAAATCTGGATTCTATCTAAGGGAAGTGTTTCTAATAATACAAATCCCGCTATATCAATTTTAGACCCAATAATGGATAGTATTATTTATGTAGAAACACTAAACAACCTTAATGGATCTCCAAGTAATTTATCAATGAATTCAGATAAATCTTTTGCCTATTTCATTCAAGGAGACATCATAAAAACAAAAACCAACTACCCTCTATCATTTGAAACAATTTATGAAAATACTGGTCAGCAATTTTATGGTCTTGGGATTGATCCTTACAATCAAGAAATTTATGTTTCTGACGCTATTGACTATATTCAAAATGGTACGATTTATAGGTTAGATAGTCTAGGAAATGAAATTGATGTATTTAATGCAGGCATAATTCCTAATAAATTTTTATTTCATTAATAACTAGCTTACAAAATAAAATTATTCATTTTTGAATATATATTTGATCTAAAAGAATACAAGAAATTTTAATTTCTTTTTGGATTTTTCCTTTTTTACGATATTTATGGATAAACTTTGATTAAATTAATGGATTGAATCCTAAACCTATTTATAGATTATTGTAGTTTTTTATGTTTAACAAAATAACATATTATTTAAAAAACTTTGGAATAACAAATGATACACCAACCTTTCTAATAAGAAGGATTCATTTGCTTACCTACATTAATATCACATGTGTTTCAGTTGCCCTATTTTATTCCTTTCTTTTTTTAGTTTTAGGAGAATGGATTCCAGCAATACTAGATAGTATTTTAGTTATTTTATTTTTACCGTCATTAATTTTAAATAAAATACAAAAACATAAAACAGCCAATTATGTATTAATTATTAATGTAAACATTGCTATAATGATTGTTTCCATAGTTTATGGAGATGAGTACAGAAATGAATTATTTTATTTAGTATCATCAATTCTAGGAATTATTATTCATAAAAAAAGGTTTGACGCTATTTTATCATTTATAATTACAATTGCATTTTACATTTTTTCAAAGTCATACTGTTACTACAATAGCCCTCTATTCCCAACAGATGACAAGCTAATTGGCCCTCTTAGTATTGTTGGCTTTATTTCAGTTGCTATTATATTATACTTATTGATTGTTTATATAAGAAATGAAACTGATGATTATGAAACTAAAATTATAAATGCATTAAACAATCTTGAAGAAAAAAAACATTACATATTGGACAGCTTAACCTATGCGGCAAATATCCAAAAGACTATAGTTGGCAATAAAGAAGAAGTTTTAAATAAATTTAAGGATGGTTTTATAATCTTGAAGCCTAAAGATATAGTATGTGGAGACTTTTATTGGTTTTCTGAAGTTAATGGTCAAAAAATCATTGCTGCAGGAGATTGTACAGGACATGGAGTTCCAGCTGCTTTTATGACAATTATGGGAAATGATTTTTTAAATGACATTGTTATAAAAGAGAACATTACTTCACCAGATAAGATATTAATAGAACTTGATAAAAAAATAATTAACAAATTATCTTCCAATGAAGGAGAAGAAAGGCAAGATGGAATGGACATATCTATATTGGTTATTAATGATGAAACAAAAACCATGAAATTTGCTGGGGCAAAAAGTACAATATTCATAGTTAATGATAATGAACTAATTACTGTTAAAGGGAGTCATTTTCCTATTGGGTCTACACAATACAAAGAGACTAAAGAATATGAATTGCATAATATTAAGTTTAATTCCGGTGAAAAAATATATTTATTTTCAGATGGTTACCAAGATCAATTTGGAGGAGAAAAAGGGAAAAAATTTCTAACAAAGAAATTTAGAATGCTAATACACGAAATAAGTAATGAAACTATGTTTAACCAGAAACAAAGACTTAACGAAGAGTTTAAAAATTGGAAAAAAAATGAAGATCAAACAGATGATGTTCTTGTTATTGGATTAGAATTATAATTTAAAGAATGGTTTATTATTGTACTAATTGCTCAAAAAATAAAAACATTAGTAAAAAAACCAGCCCAGCTTATTTACTGTACAAAAGCGATAGAATAAAAACTTTACATAATAAGGCGAAAAAAAATGGAATTAACCTGTTAATACTTTCAGGAAAATATGGATTAATATATTCTGATGAATCCATAAAATATTACGATAAATTATTATTAAAAAAAGAGATAAATAATCACTCTAGATTAATTAGTCAACAATTATCTGAAATACCTATTTCAAAAATGAAATTTTTTCATAAGTGCATTGAAAATGATAAAAATTTATCTAATTACTTAGAATGTATTTCCAAAGCCTGTAAAAGCAATAAAATTGAATTGATTTTTGAAAAAATTGATTAATTATTTAACCAATATTAATTTATTAGTATAAATGCCCATTTCAGTCTCAATTTGAACATAATAAACATCTCGAGCATATTTTTTTGTAGAAATGGGCTCATAAAATTGTCCAATAACATCATTGTACTTTTTTTCAAAAACTATTTGCCCCAAATTATTAAAAAGCGAAATTTTAATGTCTTGTGCTGAATTAATAGTAAAAACTACATTAAATGATTCTATTGCAGGATTTGGGTAAATTTCGTAAACAAAATCATCGTTTGAAAAGTATTTAATTTCAGAACTAACCACACAATTATTAGAAGAAATAACCAACTGATAGGTTCCTGAATTCACATTTAACAAAATACTATCGTTAGAAAGTAAAATGCCGTTTGAATACCATTCGTAAGTCAATTCCGTATCAACTCCTGAAACAATTGGATGCAAATCATCATCCAATTTTTCAAAATCCACTAATATCACATCATCACATTCAATAAAATTAGCCTTAAATGAAACGTTTGAAGTCAAATCTGTAGTAATATTAGGTTGGGTTGGATTAGATGATGTAACTGCATTATCATCCCAATGACTAAAAACATATCCACTATCAGGAATTGCTGAAATAGTTACAGGACATCCTCCTAAATAATCACCTTGCCAAGGATATACATTTGGATTAATGGTATTAATATTGATTGAACCTGAGTTAGATGGGTTAACATTTAGATAAACAGTTTTTTTGCCATTTAAACCTAATGATTGACTTAAATGGAGTTGTGCAGTTGTTAATCGACTGCTATTATACTGAACAAAAGAATTAATGGCATTCTGCCAATTTGAAATAGAACTTATTGTTTGAGAACCAGAATTTATCCATCTATTAATATGATCTTGCATTCCATCATACAATTGATTTTTAATTTTTAAAGCTTCATAAGAAACATTATTCGGCTGAAAAATAGTATTAACTAAATCATTATACCTATTTGTAAATTGACATTTAAATTGTGGATTTTCCAAGACTTTATTGAAAATTTGAGAATGCCTATTCACAACACTAGGGCTTCTAGCTTTGCTCAAGTAATTTTCATAAATATTTTGTCCAAAATACCCATATGATGCATCAGTATCAAACAACATATATCTCCATTTTCCATTTGATTTTTGAGGTCTCCATAATTTGGTATTATTTAACCCCCATTGAATGCCCATCCAATCCATATTTTGAATAAATGTTTGAATAGTAAAATAATCTATATAATTATCAATATCAAACCTAGAATCAAATAAACCATAAAAGGAAATATCAGTTGCATTTGTAGACATTAAAAGGTTATAAGATTCAAAAAAATGATCAGTTGATCCAGCTAAAGCAGCTTCTCTACTAATTAAATCTACGCTATCTGCATCAACCCCATGATTATCTTCAATATAATGTTCATCAAATTTTTCTCTAATGCCATATATACCCCAATAATCTCCATTTAAATAAACAATACAAGGCTCATAGGCCATCCTATCCACATTTGTTGATTTTGAAATTCTAGAAATTACTGCATCTTGAATTTTATCAGTCCAAGTGTGTTGACCACCATTTCTTAAATTTAAATTGTTAAAATCAGTAATAAATGATTTTTCAGGAATTACTGGCCAATCTATGTCCCCCGAATAAATTGATTTAGCATCTAACCTAAAAGACCTTTGTGGTTCAGCCCTAGACCAACCGCCATGAATTTCTAAATCTACTTCAGCTTCTACCCTTTTAGTTTTGTTGGTGTCAAAATATTCTAATCTTGTATATTTTGACCAAGGTTGCCAAAAATTACTACCAAAATAAGGGTAATTTGTCGTAGCACCAGGGCCAGAAACATATATACCAGTATTCCAATCCCATAAATTTGCATCATCAGTTATCAATGAAAAGACAGATAAGTTATGATTATCTTCATTGAAGATATAGGTTCTATCTACCACTTTACTTGGGAGCATATTAACACCACTAATAGGATATGCTTTAACACTTAAAACACTAGAATTAGAAATAGATATAGGTGCTGTAAACTGTTGATTAGAAAATGTAGGAACATCACCGTTTTGAGTGTAGTATACCTTAGATAAACCATTAGTACTTTTATTAACCTGAATAGTAGAAGAATACCAACCAGATGGCATAGATATAATTGGTGGTTCTAAAATGCCAGAATAACACCAGCTGGAGTTATTAGAAGAAGCTGGTGTTGGTTGATCAAAATAACACCAATTACCAGAACCATCCGGTGAACGCCCCATAGTTAATCCATTATCGAGATTATTTGGAATACTAATACTGTCTAAAATAGTTAAGTTTGAAGAACTTAAAATAATTTTTTCACCGTAAGATAATTTAAAATTTGCATGAGTATTAATTGATGGAGGAACTAACCAACTAGGTAAACTTTGATAATTAAAATTTGATGATAAAATACCAGCAGAAAGAAAAAAGTTACTGCTCATGTCTGAAGAAGTAGTCGATGTATTGTGAACTTGAATAGCAAGAACATTATCTCCTTGAACTAAATATTGAGAAAATTCAAGTTTATTTAACAAAATACTTTCTGGAATTCCACCACTGTAGAGAACAGCTTCATGATCACTATTTGTTAATGTATTATAAACAGGATTAAGAACATCAAAATTATTTGATCTCATTAATTCAGTTCCATTTAAATAAGCAACAAAGCCATCGTCATAATCAGCATGAAATAATAAATTTGACAAATCATTTATATCATTAATTGAAAATTTAATTCTTAAGTAAATAGAAGTTGCATTTGATGGAGTTACTGTATTATCATCATTATCTCCATAACCAAAACCACCTGAACCACTATTCCAAAATTGATCATTAAAACTAATTTCCTTCCAATTTGAAGGAGGTTGTGAATAGCCTAACCAATAATTCCATGTATTTTGAGGTAATACTAAAGACTCCCAATGGTTAGGTACATCTAAAATATCATTACCAGAAGCACAAACAATTAATTTTTGATTAGGATTAATGGTTTGATTTGAAAACTTCCATTTGGATAAATTATTAATATTATCAGATAAGTAATAATCAGAAATGTCTATAGGATTGCTACCATTATTAATAATTTCAATCCAATCTACATTATCACCAAACTCATCTGTATAGCCCTTATCAGCAGAAAATTCATTAATTTTTATCTGCGAATAAATTATATCATCAGAAAAAATTAAAAAAACAAAAAACAACAATCGGATTATCATAAATAAAAAACCAAATTAATAACTCAAATTTTGTAACAAATAAGTTTAGGATCTTAAAAATAAAGCAAAAAACAATATGTAATGAATATGATTAAACTTATATGATTTATTAAAATAAATTAACATTTATTAAGATTATAAATTTCTTAAACAAGATTAGATATACTAAATTGAAAACATTAATTAAGACTAATGTTAAAGTATTTCAACAATACATATTATTTATATTACTTATTAGTATTTTTTTCATTTTCACTTTGCATTTTACTTGTAAGTATTCCTGTAATAGATTTATGTGAAGACCAAATAAATCAAGAGTTATTTAGCGACTTAAAAAGTGAAACCAATGGAGAGGAATGGAATAAAAAAAATGAATTAGATGAATACATAAACTGCTCTCTAAAATTAAACCAATTTAATAAAAAATTTTATCAAAAACACTTTCAAAAAAACAACAATTTTAAAGTTCAATTTTTAGAAATTGACTCTCCACCTCCAGATTTAATTTAATTATTAACTTGAAAATAAATTATATAATTATTAAAAAATTAAATCATGAAAAAATCAATTTTATATATAGGACTAATAACCTTCATCTTCTCGTCTTGTGCTGTTATAATAAGACCTGGACAAGTTGGTGTAAAACAAAGACTTGGAAAACTAACAGGCTCTCCTAAATCTCAAGGAATTATGCTTTTAAATCCATTTACAACAACCATTGTTAAAGTTCCAACAAGAACAGTAAATAAAGAAGTTAAACTTAATCTCCCATCTAAAGAAGGGTTAAATGTTGCTTCTGAAATTTCTATATTATACCATGTAAAACCTGATAGAGCTATGAGTATAATTAATGAAGTTGGAAGAAACTATGAACAAGTTTTGATACTAAGCACCTTTAGATCTGCTTCGGCTGATGTATGTGCAAGATTTTATGCTAAAGATATGCACTCTGGGAAAAGAGCTGTAATTGAAGATGAAATCAAAAAACAAATGGCTGTACTTTTAAAAGACAGAGGTTTTGTTATTGAATCTGTTTTACTTAAAAGCATTAAACTTCCAAATGGTTTGTATGCTGCAATTGAATCCAAATTGAGAGCTGAACAACAAGCTCAACAAATGGAATTTGTTCTTCAAAGAGAGAAAAAAGAAGCAGAACGTAAGAGAATTGAAGCTGAGGGAATTAGAGATGCTCAATTAATTATCAAAGAAGGAATTTCGGAAGGTAATATTGAATGGAGAAGTTTAGAAGTTTTAAAAGAAATATCTGCTTCACCTAATGCAAAATTAATTATTACTGATGGCAAAACACCAGTACTAATAAATGGAGAGTAATAGTTAATTTAATAGATAAAAAAAGCCTGCGTTTGCAGGCTTTTTTTTGCAGGTAATTCAAATTTATTTTAAAGCGTCAAATTTATCAAAACCAATCAGTTCAAGTTCTATGTTATTAGTTTTACTTGTAATATCTCTAAAATCAACTATTACTTCTTGAATTTCTTTACTCATTGTATGACATTTTTTAGCACTCATTTTCACTTTAGCATTAGGTGGCACATTTTGAAGTAATTGCATCAAAGCACCTTTATTCAAAAATGAAACAATTTGAGAAAAAGAAATTGTAAGTTCTTTTTTACTTTCATCCCAATGATCAATAAATGCTAGTACATAATTTTTTCTTAAAATAAAGAACATTGCTAACGCGAAGCCAATTCCAACACCTTTCAATAAATCAGTCGCTAATACAGCTGAAATAGTCACAATTATAACAATTGCACCTTGAATATCAGTCTTAAACATTTCAATTACTTTCTTTATTTTTAAAAGTTTGAAACCAAGAATGCATAATATTGCCGCTAATGATGCTGTAGGAATCATTTCTAATAATTTAGGAAATGTAAATACAGACACTATTAATAATATTCCATGATAGATAGCGGATAACTGAGTTTTAGCTTTTGCATTTATATTAGCCGAACTTCTCACTATTACCATTGTAATCGGCAATCCACCTATCAAACCAGATATAGCATTACCAATTCCTTGAGCTTTAAGTTCTTTGTTGGTTGGAGAAATATTTTTATCAGGATCAAGCTTATCAGTTGCTTCAACACTTAATAAAGTTTCAATACTACCAACAATAGCAATTGTGAGAGCAACTATCCAAACTTGGATATTAGCTAAATGAGAAAAATCAGGAAATCTAAAAAGATTTTTAAAATCCCAAGTTTTAACTGCTTCTGGTAAACCAACTTTTTGAGCATCTATTATTGCAAGAGACGAACCAGAATCAGTTCCGTTCAATGAAAATAAATAAGCTAATATGCTACCAACAATTACCGCCACTAGGGAACCTGGCATATACTGAAATAATTTTCTTGATTTAAAAAACTTTAGTTCCCATAATAACATAACTCCTAAACAAATTGTAAAAATTAGAATAGCTCCGAATGTAGGATCCATAATTGCTGATTTAGTATCTATCCAAAGCTTTGTTAATAAGTGTAAATCTAACTTCTCTGCTTTTGAATAAGCAGCGTAAGCTAAATCATTGGAACCTTTATATCCACCAAATATAGATGGTATTTGTTTAAGCATTAGTATTAAACCAATTGAGGCTAACATACCATTAATTACTGATGTTGGTACGAAATAACCAATTACTCCAAGTCTAAAAAGACCTAAAAGAAATTGTATAATTCCAGATAGAAAAACTGCAAGAAAGAAAATAGAAACCTGATCAGGACCTACATCACCATCTAATGTAGCAATACCGGCAACCACAATAGTAATAAGTCCAGCTGCTGGCCCACTTACTCCGAACTTAGAACCACTAAAAATGGTTACAATTATACCACCAATAATACCGGCAATTAAACCTGAAAAAGCATTAACATTTGAACCCTGAGCAATTCCAATACACAAAGGAAGGGCGACTAACCAAACAACTATAGAAGCAGGAAAATCATTCTTAAAGAATTTGGGATTAAAATTATTTTTTACTGAATTAGACATATTTTATAAAATTATTTAATTAAATTATTGTTAAGCATATTGAAATATTTATTCATAAATAAGAATCAATATGACTTTTTTGCATAATAAAAATTAAATAACTGGTGGAGGACAATCTATTTCCAAAATATAACTAGGAAAATATTTTTTTTTAGAATAATGTAAAAGTGTTGATAAATCATTTAATTCTAGATTATATACAGAAAAATCATAAAAGTCATCTACTTCATCTACTTCATCTTCAGATTCTGAAGTTTCATTTTCTTGATCATTGTGCTCAATTTCAATGCCTTCAATTAAAGAAATATTAGAAGAATCATCATTAATAAAAACTAAATCAATAAAGTCAAACGTAAAATGAGTTATGAATATAAACAAAAAAGAAAGTAAAGTAAATTTCAATTTCTTCCCTTTTGATGATATGTTATTCTGATTTAATCTATCCAAAAGATTATTTTTGGTAAAAATAAACAAATTTTAATTAAAAATTATAATGTTTAAATAAGCATATGTAAACATTATAAAGATTTAAGACAAACTAAGCTTCACACATTGCACAATCTTTTTTCTGTTTAAATTTTTGAGCAGCATTCATGCTGTGTTGATAATACAACGATTTAAGCCCTAACTTCCAAGCAGTCACATAAATTTTATTGATGTCTTTAACAGGCATTTCAGGATGAACAATAATGTTAACTGATTGGCCTTGATCAATATAACTTTGTCTGTTTGCAGCTTGATATACAATATCCAACTGATCAATTTCAGAATATGTTTTAAAAACATCTTTCTCATTATCAGATAAAAAATCTAAATGTTGAACAGAACCATCCCTATCTCTAATGCTGTGCCATACATCAATAGTATTTTTTCCTTTTTCATCTAATAATTTAACTAAGAAAGGGTTTTTTATAGTTGTTTTAATTTTAGCAATGTCTTTTACATAAATATTAGACCATATAGGTTCAATTCCTTGAGAAACTTGTCCTAATATAAAAGCTGAAGAAGTAGTTGGTGCAATGGCGTTTAAAGTTGCATTTCTTCTTCCATAACCTTTTAATATCTCTGGTTCTCCAAATTTACTTGCTAATTCTTCAGATGCCTTGTATGATTTTTCCTTTATTAATTTAAAGATTTCACTATTAAGGTTAAACGATTCTTGACTGTTAAATGGTAACATTTTAGACTGTAACAGTGAGTGCCATCCAAGTACACCTAAACCTAAAGACCTATTTTCTTTAGCGAAATTATAAGCCCTCTCCATAAATAAAAAGGTTTGGTTATCGTCTCTATCATTTGAATCTCTATAAAACTCTAATTTTTCAAGAAACTCTGTAATAATGGCATCTAAAAAGTAAACCATAGTTTCTACAGCATCCGTATCTTTCCATTTATCATAATGCAACACATTTAAAGAAGATAGACAACACACAAAAGACCATTTATCATTTGAAGGAAGCATAATTTCTGTACATAAGTTACTTGCATTTATTTTATATTCCTTGTCTTTATATACATCAGCAGCACCATTGTTTGCTTTATCTTTAAAAAAGATATAAGGATAACCCATCTCCCCTCTTCTCTGTAATACTTTTGCCCAAATGCTTCTTTTTTCTTGATCACCATCAACCATTTCTTTCATCCATTTATCAGTAACAGTAACCCCATGAGTAAGCTCTTGAATAGGATTTCCTTCTGTTCCAATATCTAAAAATTCTAAAATATCTTGATGTTCTATAGGCAAATAAGGAGAAAACCTTCCTCTTCTCACAGAACCTTGGCTGACCACATCAACCATGGTTTCAAAAAGCTGCATAATGTGAACTGAACCTGACGCCTCACCATTATTTTTAACAGAAGAACCTCTATGTCTAATGTTTCCAAAATATCCAGATGTTCCACCTCCGAGTTTAGACATCATACCTACCTCGGATTGTGTATATAGAATATTACCCATATCATCAGCGATATTTGAACCAAAACAACTTATTGGCAATCCCCTTTCCTTACCAAAGTTTGACCAAACAGGTGAAGACAAAGAAAAATAACCCAATGACATGTAATTATAAAACTTTTCAGCATAACCTTCTATTCCAAGAATTTGTTCTGCACGAGTTGCAATTTCTTTTATACGTGTTTCAGGTTTCACACCATCTGTTAAATAACCAGCTGCTAAAAAGTTACGGCTATGCTCAGTTAGCCATTCAAAATTATGACTGTATTTTTGATCTTTAAGCATCGCTTTTCTAGCGTTAAGCATTTGCTCTCTGTTGTGCATTTCTTCATGTTTTGCACTTATATCTTGACTAGTAATTATTTTATCCATATTAAAAAAGGTCGTCTGCTGTTATACTTTTTGTTCTTTTGCTGTAATTAATAGATCGCTTAACGAAAAAATCACCATGTTTTGTTCCAATGATTTCATCATTAAACCATTCAGTAAGTTCTAATAATGATTCATCAGTTTCAAAAACTTTGTCTACACCAATGCTAACTAGAGATCTATTAAATCTATCTTTAATGAATTCTTTTACTTGGTTTTTAGGTAAGAATTCCAACTCACCTTCTTCGTATATCCAATCTATAATACCACTTTCTGCATCATAGGCTTTTAAACACATTTCCTGAATTCTGTTTTCATAGTCTTCATTAAACCACTCAGGATTTTCAGTTTTTATTATTTTAATTAAGTCAATTCCAAAATCACCATGAATTTGCTCTTCTTTTGAAGTGGCTTCAACTACATTAGAAATGCCCTTAAGCATGTTTTTATGTTTATTAAAAGCCATTATGATTAAAAATTGAGAAAACAATGAAACATGCTCAATAAATAAAGAGAACAACAATACAGATTCAGAATATTCACTTTCCACTTCACTTTTAGAATTTGAAAGGGCATTTTCAAGATATTGCACCCTTTTCATAATGACAGGTTTCTTTTTCAATACTTCAAACTCTTTATTTAATCCTAAAATTTCTAATAAATGAGAATAAGCATCAGCATGACGAACTTCACTCTCAGCAAAAGTAGCCCCAACTGATCCTATTTCAGGTTTAGGAATTTTATGATAAATGTCACCCCAAAAACTTTTCACAGCCACCTCAATTTGTGATATAGCAAGCATTGTGTTTTTGATGGCATTTCTTTCCGATGATGAAAGACGTGCTTTAAAATCCTGAATATCACTAGTGAAATTAAACTCTGAATGAATCCAATATGAATGCCTGATAGCAGGAACATATTCATACAATTCTGGATACTCGTATGGTTTTAAATTGATTCGTTTTTCAAAAATATTACGTTGTCGTTTTTGAGCTTGATTGTTCCTATATATAATGTAGGATTTAGCAACTTCAAAAAACTTAGCTTCCATTAATTGTTGCTCAACTATGTCTTGAATTTCTTCTACATTAGGAACATAATTAGTAAACTTTTCATTTCTGTCAAGTAAAGTAAAATAAACATTCTTAGAAATATTTTCAGCATCTTCAGCAGATCCATTTCCGACTGATTTCATAGCTTTTAAAACAGCGCTAGTTATTTTGTCTAATTCAAATGCTTTCTTGGTAAAATCTCTTTTGATTATATTGATAATCTTCATACTAATAAAATGTAATTTAGAATAGTTTTAAATACCAAATCTACATGTAATAAACTTCGATTTTAAGCGAATTTAAAAGCTATTATCAACACTCAATGTTGATAAATCACTTAACTTAAAGGCTATCAAAATGTTACATGCTAAATTTTGATTTAAATAAAAAAAACAGAAAATTTTAGCATTAAAATTTCTTTATTAATTAAAAAAAAATGTTTAATTGAGAAATTCTATATTTAAAATTTTAATCCAGACCTTATTCTATGTATGGAAAATTCTTTAGAATCAATTGCCTCACTTGCAAAATTTAGAAATAAACCTATTTCATCAACAAATCTATCGAATCAAAAAAAAGAATATAATTTTAAATCAATACCAGTATTCGCAATACCTCATCCTTCAGGATCATCAAGAGGATTTGCCAAGAACTTTCTTAAACTTCACAACAAGGTTTATAATTCAAAAACATATCTTACTAATGTTTTAAATCTTATAGAAAATTATCTATAGATGGTAGCCCCAAAAGAAAAAAAAGCCCAAACTTACTAGATTGAGCTTTGTGGCGCGAGGGAGATTTGAACTCCCGACCTCAGGGTTATGAATCCTGCGCTCTAACCAACTGAGCTACCGCGCCAAATAAGGCGACAAATATATATATTTTTTGGAAAGATAAATACACCTAAAATTTATATGACTAAATTTAATTTGAACAGATTAATAAAATAGTTGTTTTTTATATTTATTTTTTTCTATATTGCCCACTCGCATTTGCTAATAATAAGAAGATTACATTTTAATAATGGATAAAGTAAAAATAGAACTAGAATATTTAATTAAAACATCACCTAATATACTATTCAATTGTTTAACTACGCCAAGTGGTTTATCAGAATGGTTTGCAGACGATGTAAACCTTAAAAACGATTATTTCACCTTCTTTTGGGACGGAAGTGAAGAAACCGCAAAATACATAAACGTAAAAAAAGGAAATTCTGTAAGGTTCCAGTGGGAAGAAGACGAAGAAGATGGGAACGATTACTATTTTGAAATGGCCATTAAAATTGATGACTTAACTAAAGAAGTAGCTCTTATTATTACAGATTTCGCTGAAGAGGATGAAGTTGATGAAACAAAATTACTTTGGGACAACAACATCAGTAAACTTAAGCAAGCTATTGGAGGTTAAAATACAGTTTCATTAATATTTAGCACGATTTGAAAAGAATTGGCTGGATTATCATCAAATCATTTACAGGACCTTTCCTGTTAAACTTTATTATCTGGATGATTATTCTGGATATGCAATTTTTGTGGCTATATGTAGATGATTTGATGGGCAAAGGCTTAGACTGGATTATAATTCTTGAATTATTGTTTTACGCTTCAGCCAACTGGGTTCCAATGGCTTTACCCCTTTCTGTTCTTTTAGCATCCATAATGACTTTCGGAAGTTTAGGTGAAAAAAATGAATTGATAGCCATGAAAGCTGGGGGAATGTCTCTAATAAAAATAATGCGTCCATTAATTATTGTTATTTTCTTTATCTCTGCATTTGCATTTTATTTTACCAATAACTTATGGCCTGTTGCAAATTTTAAAATGCGTGTTTTATTAAAAGACATTCAAAATACAAAAGTTGCCCTTGTCCTTCAACCAGGTGTATTTTTTAAATCTGATTTTTTCTCAATAAGAGTTGGTGAAAAAAGTAAAGATGGAAATAAATTTGAAGACATTTTAATTTATGACCGCACCAACATGAAAAAACAAACTTTAGGTGCATGGTCATATAAAAATGACCCAAGAGATTATAAAAGAGTAATCAGAGCTCAAAAAGGAAGTTTAATAGACCCTGAAAATAAAAGTAAATTTCAACTAAAATTAGAGAATGGATATGTTGTTCAAGAATGGGATGCCAAATCAATTAAAGATTCAGAAGTGCCATTTATGAGGTATTTCTTTAAAAATTCTACCATATCTTTTGATATAAACTCTTTTGAATTTGAAAGATCAAATGAAGAAACGTATCAAAAAGAACAATATCTTCTAAACTTAAATCAAATTCACCTACTAAATGATTCTGTCAACGATGAGAGAGAAATTAGATTTGATAAAATCAAGGTGTTACTTGAAAAAAGCATTCCCTATAAAAGAGACTCCATTCCAATTAAACCTTTAGACAGTATATTAGCATATAATTCTAAACCTATTGATCTTATAACTTTAAAGCAAAATAAATCTGGCCAAAAAACAGATTACAAAAAAGCGCTTAAAGAAATTGATAAAATCATTAATCATGTTAATATTGTAAAATCCAAAGAAAAAACTACTTCAAACTATATAAATGATTTAAATGTTGAATGGAATAGAAAATTTACTTTATCCTACGCAGTATTTATGTTATTTTTTCTAGGAGCACCTCTAGGTGCTATTGTTAAAAAAGGTGGACTTGGATGGCCAGTAATCACAGCAATTTTAATTTTCTTAGTTTACTTTATATTAACAAGAGCTGGGGAAGAAATGGCTGTTAATTATACACTTAATCCTGCTTTTGGGATGTGGCTAAGTGCTTTATGCATAACTCCTTTATCTATTTTTATATTCTTTAAAGCAAACAATGACTCTAAACTTTTTGATATAGAATGGTATAGAAAACTTTACCAAAAACTATTTAAATCCAAATGAAAATTTTACAAATATGTCATAAGCCACCCTTTCCTGCAATTGATGGAGGATGTATTGCTATAAATAATATATCTAGAGGTTTGTTAAATAACAAACAAGACCTTAAAATCATAACAATTAGCACAAACAAACATCCGTTTATAATTGAAAAAATTGACCAAAATTTTATTGCTAAAACTAAAATTGAACATCTTTTTATTGACACAAAACTTAACATAGTTGATGCTTTTTCTAATTTGGTCACTTATGACTCTTATAATATTTCAAGATTTTTTTCACCAGACTTTAATCAGTTAGTAATTAAAACTCTTCAATCCAAAAAATTTGATGTTGTTCATCTTGAAAGTTTATTTACCACTCCATATTTAGAGACAATAAGAAACCATAGCGATGCTAAAATTGTATTAAGGTCGCATAACCTTGAATACATGATTTGGCAAAGATTAGCTGCAGAAACTAACAATCCTGCCAAAAAAATATATCTCAACTTATTATCTAATCAACTTAAAAAATATGAAGAAGATGTTATTTCAAAAATTGATGGAATTGCTGCTATAAGTTATGAAGATGAAAAAAAATACAAGAAATTAGGGTGTAAAGCGGCTTTAGAAACTATCCCTTTTGGTATTGATACAAAATCATATAAATCAGTTAAAAAAACTTTTGATAAAAATAATTTATCATTTTTTCATTTAGGAGCTATGAATTGGAAACCAAACCTTGAAGCTGTTGGTTGGTTAAATAAAGACATATGGCCAACTATTTCTTCTACTTTTCCAAACTATAAGCTACACCTTGCTGGTAAAAATATGCCTCAATGGTTAATTAATCATTCTTCAAAAAATATTATTAACCACAGAGAAGTTGAATCCGCTATTGATTTTATGAATAAATTTGATATCATGTTAGTCCCCTTACTATCAGCTGGGGGTATTAGAGTTAAAATAATTGAAGGAATGGCCCTAGGAAAAGTAATTATTTCCACTAAAATTGGTGCAGAAGGAATTGAATATGAAGATGGAGTTAATATTTTAATAGCCAACACTGATAAAGAATTTAGAGATAAGATAAAATGGCTTTATTCAAATCCAAATAAAATAAATGAAATTGGAGATAATGCTAAAAAGCAAATTATAAAAAAATATGATAACGATCTTATCAATAAAAAATTGATCCAATTTTATAAGAGCATTTAAAATGGATATAGTTTTTATTACTTCTAGATTTCCCTATCCTTTAAATAAAGGAGATAAACTTAGGGCATATCATCAAATAAAAGAATTAAGTATAAATCACAATATTCACTTAATTTCTTTAAGCGATAAAAAAATTTCAAAAATTCAGCTTCTAGAATTAGAAAAATTTTGTTCTAAAGTAGATGTTTTTTATTTATCAAAAATTAGAATTTTTTTCAATCTTTTGAGAGGCATATTTAATAACAAACCTTTTCAAGTAAACTATTTTTTCTCCTACTCTATTAAAAATAAAATCATTTCCATTATAAACAATAATAATCCTGATCATATATTTTGTCAACTTATTAGATGTGCATGGTATTTAAAAGATGACTTCAAACATAGTAAGACCCTTGATTATATGGATGCATTATCAAAAGGTATGGAAAGAAGAGTTGCTGGTTCAGGATGGAAAAAATTTATATTTAAAATTGAACATGAAAGGTTGAAACAGTTTGAAAATCTTTCATATGAATTTTTTGATAATCATACCATAATATCAAAAACAGATCGGGAATACATTCCTCATGAAAAAAATAGGGAAATAAAAGTAATTCCAAATGGAATTGATACTGATTTCTTTTCTTTATTAGAAAAAGATATAAAATATGATTTGGTTTTTGTTGGGAACCTAAGTTATGCACCAAATATAGATGCAGTAGAATATATTGCCAACCGTTTACTAAACAAATTAAAAAGAATAAAACCTGAAATTAAAATTTTAATTTCAGGTAGCAACCCAAGTAATAAAATTTTAAAATACTCAAGCAATCACATAACTATTCAAGGTTGGATTCCTGACATTAGAAAAGCCTATAATCAAGGTAAAATATTTATAGCTCCACTTAGAATAGGCTCAGGACTACAAAATAAATTATTAGAAGCAATGAGTTTGAAAATGCCTTGTATAACTACTAAATTAGCCAACATGGCTTTAGAAGCTAAACATGAAAAAGAACTGTACATTGCTAACAATGATGAAGAGTTTGTAGAAATCATAGAAAAATTACTTTTAAATCAAGATTTAATGAATCAAATTGGTGAAAATGCTAGATTTTTTGTTAAAAGTAATTTTGACTGGAAAAAATCGACTAACAATTTAGCTAAAAATTTTACTGCTAAACGAACATAGTACAATCATTAAATATCATAAATTTGCGCAAAACAAGTAGAAATGAATACAATTGAAGAAGCATTAGAGGACATAAAAGCTGGGAAAATTGTTATAGTTGTTGATGATGAGGACAGAGAGAATGAAGGAGATTTTGTAACTGCTGCTAGAAATGCTAATCCTGAATTAATCAATTTTATGGCTACGCATGGCAGAGGTTTAATTTGTACTCCACTTATTGAAGAAAGATGTGATGATTTAGGTCTTGAAATGATGGTTGATTCCAATAACTCACATTTTGACACTCCATTTACAGTTTCAATTGATTTAATTGGAAAAGGATGTTCAACTGGAATATCTGCTACTGACAGGGCTAAAACAGTTCAAGCACTTATTGACCCTGAAACAAAACCAAAAGATTTAGGAAAACCTGGTCATATTTTTCCTTTAAGAGCAAAAGCTGGTGGGGTACTTAGAAGAGCTGGCCATACAGAGGCAGCTGTTGATTTAAGCAGATTAGCTGGTTTTGAACCCGCTGGTTTAATTGTTGAGATTATGAATGAGGACGGTTCTATGGCAAGACTCCCTGAACTTAAAGAAATTTCAAAAAGGTTTAATTTAAAAATAATAACTATTGAAGACTTGATTGCTTATAGAATGAAGCATGAAACTTTAATAGAAGAAGTTGTAGAAGTTAACATGCCAACTAGGCATGGTGATTTTAAGCTCAAGGCTTTTAAACAAAACACCACAGACGAAGAACACTTAGCACTCGTCAAAGGGGAATGGGATAAAAACGAATCTGTTTTAGTAAGAGTTCACTCATCCTGCTTTACAGGAGATATAATTGGTTCTTTAAGATGTGATTGTGGTGATCAATTAGCTGCTGCTATGGAAATGATTGAAAAAGCTGGTAAGGGTGTTATTTTATATATGAATCAGGAAGGAAGAGGAATAGGTCTTATGAATAAATTGAAAGCTTATAAACTTCAGGAAGAAGGATACGATACATTAGATGCAAATATTAAATTAGGATTTAAAGGTGACGCTAGAGATTATGGTGTTGGTGCTCAAATTTTACGCTCAGTTGGAGTTAAAAAAATGCAGTTGCTTACCAATAATCCAAAAAAGAGAACTGGGTTAATAGGGTACGGATTAGAAATAACCAATACCGTAAACATTGAAACTGAATGCAACGTTCACAACGAAAAATATCTTAACACTAAGAAAGAAAAGATGGGGCACGACATTAAGGTAAAAGGATAATCTACAGTTGCAGAATTTGACTTATCAGCGATACACTAAAAATCGTAAGTAAAAACCAACCAATAAAACCCTGTATTACAGCAACGTATCTTGATAAACCCTTTACAGGAATATCTCCAAAACCAAGTGTTGAAAAAGTATTTACACTTAGCACAAATGAGTTTAAAGCTCTAAGTAAAAAGAGATAAAGGCCATAAAATGTAATGAAACTAAAAAGCAACAGGCTTTTAAAAACTCTATTTCTAAAGCTGTAGTTTTTCCATTCTCCGTAGTTGAATTCTGATTTTTTGTAAAAAAACTTTAATAATTTATATTTTAAAATAGATACTTGATATAATGGTCTTGAAAGTAAATAAAAAAACAAAGGAAGCTTATTTCTAGCATCGGAAAGCTCTTGTTTAAACTCATTAAATGATTGTATTTTTTCATTTTGATTTTCATCAAAAAAATCAACCAAATGTTTATCTGTAGTAAGATAGACTAAAATTTTTCTATACTGCTTAATTAAAAAGCCTCTATTGATTTGATCCCAAGAACTAAAGAAAAAGAAATAGAAAACGGCAAATAAAATTATAATATAAAAAGAAATTATTAGGGATTTTGCAGGGTTGGTTCCGTAGTCACAAAACAACTTTAAAAACTTATTGATATACAACTCAAAAAACTTATTTAAGGTTTTATTTTGGCTATATTCATAAGCCAACATTTTAGTTTCAATTTCCTTTAAATCAACATAACATTGATTAGCAGAAGTCATATCTCCTCTAGTTTTATACATGTTAAAAAACTTATTGTAAACACTTATAAGTTCTTTATAATTAAAAACATCACTTAGCTGTTCATTACTATTTGCTAAATAAGGCACAAAAAAATCATCACTATTGTGATCTCTTAAACAAATTTTACCTCCTGAAATAAGCGAATAATCAAAGTGTGTATTGTTCTTTAAAAAATTAACACCATTAAAACCTAAAGGATAACCAAAATTGGATTCTTTAACTTCAAATCTTGATTTAACATTTAGCTTGTTTGAAGAAAATATTGCTTTATTAAAATTAGAATTATCAATTTCAACATTTTTAAACTCTCCTCCAACCACGAAAATATTTTGATAATCAGATGAATCCGTATAAAGTGTTCTCTCTTTAAAATCACATTCATTAATAATTAAAGTATTTATCAGCTCGTTATCATTTTCAACCAACCCTAAATCAAAATCACGAAAAATATCACCCAAAAGGATTGAAGTATTTGTTATATCTCTTTTAAAAGAACTTCTTTTGAAACTCAACTCTCCAATATTATTATTGTAAAAGTAAATACCGTTAAATGAACAATTGTTAAACCATATGTCTTTAATATTACTGTTTACAATGATTAATCCCTTTTTAAAATCACAATTGCTAAAACCACCCCACCAATTATCCATTTCAAAAATCACAACAGGTTTATTAAACTCTATATGTCTGAAAGTCATGATTAAATCTTCACGAAAAGAAACATTTTTAAGAAAAACTTCACAGTGAACATTATAATCTCTAGACTTAACTACACTGTCGTAGTAGTCTATATTACCCCCACTATAAAAAGCTATATCATCTTTATAAATTCTAAAATCAAATTTTACATTGGTATCTGTTAGTTGAAATATTGAGTCTTCACAAGAAGTAATATCCTCAATTAGTTTACTAACGTGTAAAACTTCAGAACTTTTTTGAGCATTTAGAAAAAGGCTGAAAAAAATAATAAAAATTATACTGAAATATGACTTTAAATAATCATTCACAATACATAAGTTAAGAAAATTAATTCTAAAACTTACTGGGATAGAAAACTTAGTACGTTTTTCTCAATTCTATTAAGAGGATCTTGCAAATCAGATTTAACAAATTTATTACCACTTACATTTTCATACAATTCAATATACCTTTCGGAAACAGATTGAACAAATTTATCGTTCATTTCAGGTATTGTTTGCCCATCTTTTCCTTGAAAACCATTTTCCATTAACCATTCTCTAACAAACTCTTTACTCAATTGTTTTTGTGGTTCGTTATTATCTTGTCTTTGTTGATATCCTTCA
Organism: Crocinitomicaceae bacterium; assembly: GCA_002723085.1. Taxonomy (GTDB): domain Bacteria; phylum Bacteroidota; class Bacteroidia; order Flavobacteriales_D; family Parvicellaceae. Next base: position 27,483 of record PBNK01000011.1, read on the forward strand.
GCATAAAAATACCTGCTTGAGTCTGGAGTATGAATTTCATCAATTAAATAAATTTTACCATCTTTTTTACCAAATTCATATTTAGTATCAACCAAAATAAGTCCTCTTTCAGCAGCAATATCAGTTCCTCTTTGAAATATTTTTCTTGTATAATTTTCTAACTGAACGTACTCAGACTCAGAAACTATTCCTTGATTAATAATTTCTTCTCTAGAAATGTCTTCATCATGGCCCTCATCAGCTTTTGTTGAAGGAGTAATTATTGGTTCAGGAAATTTTTGATGTTCTTTCATTCCATCAGGCATCTCAACTCCACATAATATTCGCTTGCCAGACTTATAGGTTCTCCATGCATGACCAGTAAGGTATCCGCGAATAACCATTTCTACTTTGTAAGGTTTACAACAATGACCAATTGTAACATTTGGATCAGGCGAAGCTAATCTCCAATTAGGAACTATATCTTTTGTTGCCTCAAGAAATTTTTCTGCCAATTGATTTAGCACTTGTCCTTTAAATGGAATGCCTTTTGGCAACACAACATCAAAAGCAGAAATTCTATCGCTGACAACCATGACTAAAAAGTCATTATTAATATTATATACGTCTCTAACTTTTCCATGATACACATCTACTTGATTAGGAAAATTGAATGATGTTGAAGTTATTGCTTTCAAGATTTATTGTTGTTAAATGCTTTAATAATTTGTTTTACTAACGGATGTCTTATTACATCTGTCTCATCTAAAAAAACCATATCTATTCCTTTAGATTTTTTAAATAATTTCATAGCTAGTTTTAATCCGCTATTTTGATTTTTCGGCAAATCTATTTGAGTTACATCACCAGTAATTATAAATTTTGCAGATCTTCCCATTCTGGTAAGAAACATTTTAATTTGACTTTCAGTAGTGTTTTGACCTTCATCTAAAATAACAAAGGCATTATCTAAGGTTCTTCCTCTCATGAATCCCAATGGAGCAATTTGAATGATGCCTTCTTCCATATATTCAGATAATTTTTCAGATGGAATCATATCCCTTAGAGCATCAAATAAAGGCAATAAATAAGGATCCAATTTATCTTTTAAATCTCCTGGAAGAAAACCTAAATTCTCACCTGCTTCAACAGCTGGCCGGGTTAAAATAATTCTTTTTACCGATCTATTTTTAAGTGCTTTTACCGCAAGAGCAACAGCAGTATATGTTTTACCAGTACCGGCTGGCCCAATTGCAAATAATAAATCATTTTTCTCAATAGAATCTACCATTTGAACTTGGTTTTTTGTCCTTGCTCTAACCACTAATCCCTTATTTCCATAAATGAGAACTTTTTTTTGAAAATTAATGTCAGACATTGTATAACTGCCATTTAAAATACTTTTTAAATGTTCTTTATTAAGAGAATTAAAATTATTATAATGACCAATAATTACATCCCATACAGTATTAAAATCGTCGATTGTATCGGAATCTCCAATAACTTTAAGTTTATCTCCACGAGCTATAACTTTTATTTTAGGATAATGACTACGAATTAAAGACAGGTTAGTATCTTTCGGTCCAAATAGATTAGCCTGATCAATTTTAGTTATGTCAAATATTATTTCTTGCAAATATTATGGAATATTTTGATGATAAAATATTGTATTTTTGGAAGGCAAAGGTAAAAAATACGTAATATAAATTTCAAAAAAAATGTTTATTACATTAACAACTGACATGGGTTTAAAAGATTACTACGTAGCTACCTTAAAAGGAGCTATTTACAGTGAGCTTCCTAATGCTAATATTATTGACATAACCCATAACATAACCCCTTTTGACATTACTAATGCTGCTTTTGTTATAAAAAACTCCTACAAACATTTCCCAAAAAATACTATACATGTTATTGGAATTGATGCTGAACCTAGTGAAGCTACAAGACATATAATTGTTAAAACACACGATCAATACTTTATAGGTGCTGATAACGGAATATTTTCTTTAATATTTGATAAACAACCAGATGGAGTTTGGGAAATTAACCTAAAAACAGATGGGGAAGATTTTTCCTTTCCTACAAAAAATATTTTTATTAAATCTGCTTGTCATTTAGCAAGGGGTGGATTACCAGCAGTTATTGGAAACCCTATTAATAAAATAAAAAGCAAACAACTTTTTAGGCCTATCATTGAACCCAATTCTATTAAAGGTATGGTTAGCTACATAGATGAGTATGGAAATATAATTACTAACATAACCAAACAACTATTTAAAGAAATTGGAAAAAGTAGGCCATTTAATATTAACCTTACAAGATCAGGTTACAGTATTCAAAAGATTCATTCAAGATATGGAGAAGTTCCTGAAGGTGAAAGAATAGCTTTATTTGGCAGCAGTGGGTTTTTAGAAATTTCCATTAATAAAGGTGTCCAAGGATCAGGGGGTGGAGCTAGCCAGCTTTTTGGAATTGGATTAAATGACACCATAACCATTGACTTTAAAGATTAATATGATAAAGAGGATAGTTAAATTATCAATTGAAAATAAAAAGAAGCAGGATTTTATTGATTTATTTACTCATAATCAAAGATTAATTTCTTCTTTTGAAGGGTGTTATAGTGTGGAGCTAATTCAGGATATCAATCAAAAAAATATTTTTTTCACTTTAAGTGTATGGGAAAACGAAAATGCATTAAATAATTATAGAAACTCAAACTTATTTAATGGGATATGGTCTAAAACGAAAACTTTTTTTAATGATAAACCAGAAGCCTGGAGTTTAGAAAAGATAAGTATAAAATAATATGATTTTAACTAATATAAAGCAATTAGTAGGGATACAATCAGAAGATAAACTTAAAACTTCTGGATTTGAAATGAATAAACTTAACATTATTGAAAATGCTTATTTACAAATTAATAATGGTAAAATAATTGGTTTTGGAAAGATGAAAGATCTTTCAATGGACGAAATAGAAGAAGTTGAAGATTTAACTGGCAAGCTAGTTTTACCTGCTTGGAATGATTCACATACTCATCTAGTTTACGCAGGGACAAGAGAAAAAGAATTTATTGACCGAATTAATGGATTATCCTATGAAGAAATAGCTGCCAGAGGAGGTGGAATACTAAATTCAGCTAAACTGATGGAAGAAACTTCTGAAAATGATTTATATGCTGCAGCTGAAAATAGACTTAAGCAGGTAATGAATATGGGTACTGGAGCGATTGAAATTAAAAGTGGTTATGGTCTTTCATTGAATGGAGAATTAAAAATGTTAAGAACCATTAAAAGACTAAATGAAAAATTTGACTTAACAGTTAAAGCAACTTTCTTAGGTGCTCATGCACTTCCAAAAAAATATAAAAACAATAAAGAAAAGTACCTTGATTTAATTATTAAGGAGATGCTTCCAAATATAGAAAAAGAAGGTCTTGCAGAATATATTGACATTTTCTGTGAAACTAATTATTTTTCGGTAGATGATATGCATAAAATACTTGAAGCTGGAAGGAAACATGGGTTAAAACCAAAAGTTCATGTAAATCAATTCACAAGTATTGGAGGAATTCAAAAAGCTATTGAATGGGATGCTATTTCTGTTGATCATTTAGAAGTCATGAATGGGAAAGATTTTAATGCTCTAAAAAACAAATCAACAATTGCAACACTTCTTCCCTCCTGCTCTTTCTTTATTAACATACCATTTGGACCTGCTAAGAAGTTAATTGAAAAAAATATAAGTTTTGCATTAGCAACAGACTATAACCCTGGATCATCTCCAAATGGAAACATGAACTTAGTAAATGCTTTGGCTTGTATAAAAATGAATATATCTCCTGAAGCAGCTTTTAATGCTAGCACCTTGAATGGAGCTTATGCTATGGAAATATCTAAAAATACAGGTTCTATAACAGAAGGGAAATTAGCTAACATTAATGTTACTTCAAATATTAACTCCTATGGATTTATGCCTTATTCCTTTGGGCAAAACCATATAGAAAGAACTATGATTAAAGGAAAATGGATTAATTAAATATAAAAAATGAAAAACAAAGTAATTTTAAGTTTGGCAATTTTAATTTTATCAAATGTTTCAATTGCTCAAAAAGAAGAAAGTTTAGGAAATTGGTTAATGTATTTTGGAACTCATAAACTAAACGACAAGCTCAGTTTACATTACGAAACACAATTACGTAATTATAAGGTAACTTCAAATTTCAATCAACTTCTTCCAAGAGTTGGCATCAATTATAAAATTGATGATAACTCTATGGTAACTGCTGGATATGCATTGATTCCAACTCAAAGTGAGTTTAATGATGGCTGGAACGAATCTATGTCTGTGGAAAATAGAATATGGCAACAATTCATTTTAAAAAATAAGATAGGTAATATAAGCATTAGGCACCGTTATAGACTAGAACAAAGATGGATTAAATCACAATATCATTTAAATCATATTAATCCAGTTACAAATACAACTTATAAAAATAGAGCACGATACATGTTGTCTGTTAAAATTCCATTATCAAAAAATGAAGACTTTCCATTATTTCTTTCAGTCTATGATGAAATATTTTTAAACATTTCAGATACCCCATTTGATCAAAATAGACTTTTTGGAGCACTTGGTTTTCAGTTAAGTAAAAGCATGAATATACAAGCTGGTTACTTGAGACATAGAACTGGTGATTTGAATTTAAACAGATTACAACTGGCTGTATTCCTGAATACAGGAAACTAAAACTCAGCTCTCAATTGAAGCATAAAGGTTCTTGGTGAACCCATGTTTGCTGGCCTTATTAAATAAGGTGTATTAAATATATTTTCACCTAAAAGACCTAATGTGAAACCATTTTCAAACTTATACTTAATTCGAGCGTCAAATAAATGGTATCCATTATTTAATCTTTCCAAAGAATTATTGATTCCTAAATCAACTGTACCAATATTTGGATTATCAAGATTAAAAAGTTCAGTTGTAAAAACTTCATCAATGTTTATCATTTTCGCATTGTATTGGTAAGAAAAACCCAAACTAAAAGCATCTTTGTATTTAAATTCTAGATCAAAACGTACAGTCTGTCTATGTCTATACTTCAAAACTGATCCAGTAGTATCTGAACTTGTATTATTAAAAGTATAATCTATTGTATTTGAATAATTTGTAGCAAATGAAGAATCTGGATAAACAGAAATAGGATTAGACCATGTAAAACCACTTAAAATTGCAAAAGAAAAATTTTCACTAATAGATCCACTTCCGTTTAATGTAAATTCAAAACCTGGGATTTTTGTAGTTCCAACATTCTGAGAAATAAATCCAATTCCGAAAAGCGGATCACTTGTTGGACCCCATTGGCCAAAAGTAAATTCCATCATATCATTGTATTCCATTAAAAAGCCAACTAAGTCAATGTATCCACTAAAATCATCTATTTTAAATACTTTTTTAAATCCAATTTCTGACGTCCATCCTGATTCTGGTCTTAAGTTCAGATTATTATATAAGTTAACAGGTCCAATATCTCCTCTCATATAAAGTTCAGTAATGGTAGGAAACCTAAAACCTTGACCAAAAGAAGCTCTTACATTAAATCCTTCTTTTAATTTATAATTTACACCAGCTCTAAAAACAGGTCTACCTACTTTTATGGTATCTAAATCAAAGTATTCATACCTAGCTCCACCAGAAAAATTCCATTTGGATACTTTATAATCAATTTGAGTATAACCGCTAATATTTTTGCCTTTTAATTCTCCTCCATAAGCATAGGCTCTACCCATCAATGTAGTTAATGTAGCACCAGAAGTAATTGTGGTATTATCTGTTCTATACTGGTTTTGATATTCATTAAAAGTCAACAATGAAGTAATCGTACTTGGATTGTTGTTGACATAAGTGATGTTTCTTCTTAAAATTCTACTTCTTAATGTATGTTTAAAAAAGTTTTTATAAAATGTAATATAAGGATCAATATAAAACCTAGAACCTGCATTTGGAATAGCCGTTCCATCAAATGGAATATAGGCAGAAGTATCAGAACTCCACATAGCAAAAAGAGGACTTTCTCTTTGCATATAATTGGCGTTAATTCCAAAAGTTACATCGTCCTTAACATATCTAGTATTCATAGATAAACGAGTTTGCACGTTATTTACATCCTTAACAAAACCTTTATCGTTGTAATGATTGGCCGAAAGTACTAAATCCAGTTTTTTTATTTTTCTAGAATGGGTCATGCTTACACCCGAACGCCATCTGGTATCATCTCCCCACCAATTTAAATTGGTATCAGATGGAGCATCCCAAAAACCTTGAAAAAAACCTACTGTTGTTTTTGGTTCAATTCCTGGCATTTTTGTTTTAATGTTAACCACTCCATTTAAAGCTGAAGAACCATATAGTGCTGAAGAAGCACCTTTAATTATTTCCATTTGCTCCACATTTTCCATTGGGATTAAATTAAACTCTACTTCACCTTGATCTGCTGATAGAATGGGCATATCATCTACCATAACTAAAACCCTACTTCCAGTACCGTAACTCCATCCACTTCCAGCCCTTATATTTAATTGTCCATCTGTCAGTTGAACACCAGGAGCATTTCTAATAACATCAGCCAATGTAATGCAGTTTTTACTTTCAATTAGCTTTGCTCCAATTACATCAACTGAAACGGTTACTTCTTCTAATTTTTGTTTAAACTTAGAAGCTGAGACTACCATAACATCTAACTGATTATTTTCTTCAACGAGATAAATGTCTTTGACTATAGCCTTAGTAATTTGAACTGGAACCAACTGCGTTTGGTAACCAATATATGAATACATTATTTTATGAGACCCTGGCTCAAGTGATAGAGTGTATTCTCCATTGAAATCAGTAACTGTTCCTTTACTGTTGTTAACTTTTATATTTACACCTATTAATGGTTCTTTAGTGACAGCATCAAGTATTTTACCAGAAACAAAAGTTTCTTGAGCAAGAAAGATGCAAGAATATAATGTAGCAAATAATAAGAGATAAAGTTTTGACATCTATAACAATGATAAAATAAAAATCAATTTAAAAATAACTTTAAAAAGTGAATTATTACATAAACTATGTTAATATATACACTTTATAAATTAATACTCAAAATACATTTTTCTCATTAATAATGAGCCAAAAAAAATAATCTATTAATAATTAACACATTAGTTATTAACATTTATGGATGTTAAACATGAAAAATTTTATAAAAAGAGAAGAGTTTAATATATTCACGACCCTTTTTGAAAATTTTGAATTTATCTAATTATAAATATATAGCCCTGTTCATTCTGTTTTTTGCAGGAAATTATTCTGCAATAGGTCAAGCATCAATTGTCCAACAAAATGGGGAACAATTTCAAATAAATAAAGAAAATTCTGAAGAAAAAGATAACATTGTTAAAAACGATAAATTGATAGAAAACGAAAATAGTTTATTTAATAAAACACATATCTTTTCAAATAAAAATTACAGAAATAATCAAGAAATACAACCAAAAAAAATAAGAACTACAAAAATTGGAGAACTGTTTTCAAGAATTGGTTTGGGTTTAAAAAAGTATTGTCAAGACAATAAAATTTCTGGTAAAAAAGCCCTAAGAATTCTTAAGATGATTAATTAGTCTTTTAACATTCTTATATGATAATCTACAAGCCCATTTACAGGTTTTCTTATAATATTTCCAATTTTAACTTTGTTTTTTTCTGCAGCTAATCTAAGTTCATTTTCGTATAAAGCACTGATTGAGCCAATAAAATGAGATTTAACTTCTTTATAATTATCATAACAACAAACGTGTGTTTTCATAAATTGATCCATTCCGTTTTCCACCATTTTTGAAACATAATTGTTTTCTTTATGATTTGTAATAAACTTCATAAATGAAGCTAAATACACATTTGCATTTGGCCTCATATATACATTTTCAAAAATAATGGCTTTACTTATATTAAAATTACACTCTAAATCATCTTTAATTTCAGATGGTAATTTATTATATAAATAATCCGTTAATAATTTTTTACCAAAATAAGAACCTGAACCTTCATCTCCTAAAACATATCCTAAAGCAGGTACTTTTTCAATTAATTCATAACCATCATAATAACAAGAATTAGATCCAGTTCCTAAAATACATGAAATGGATGGTTCATTTTCATAAGTAGATAAGGCACAAGCTAATAAATCATGTTCAACATTAACTTTTGCCTTTTTAAAAATGCCTTGTAAGGCATTTTTAATAACTGAATTCAATTCTTCAGACGAACAACCAGCACCATAAAAATAAATTTCTTCTACATCTCTACAAGAGTTATAAAACTCAACATTCTCATGAATATGTTTGGAAATTAACTTATCATCATGAAAAAAAGGATTAAAACCAATAGTATGAAAAACAGATAGTTGACTATTATGATTAATCAACACCCAATCTGTTTTTGTGGAACCGCTTTCAGCTATTAATATCATATAACATGTATTTTACAAACTGTTAATCAGATGAGAAACAAAATTATCTCGTTGCAATCTTATTGTAAGTTAAACACTAATATAATAAAATATAAAGAGATAGATATAAATAAGCAATAATATTAAAATGGTGAAATTTAAAAATTAAAAGAAATACTCAATTATTAGAAATCCATTTTTTTCAATATTGATTTTATCTTTAATATTTATCTCTTTGTTTTCTAAAAAATCAAGAGCAATTCCTTGTTTAGATTTTAATGGTATATCATTAATATAGCTTCTAATATCTATTGTCTTATTAATATTATCATTATTTAAAAATAACAACACCATTTTTTCTTTATTGTATCTAACCAAGCAGTATAATTTATCATCAAAATCAGGAGCAAAATGTAATAACTTTCCATTATGTAATACTTTATTGTTTAATCTCCAATTCAATAATTTTTTTAAGAAAATTTGTGCTTCAACTTGTTCTTCATTAAGTCCTTTACCAGAGAAACCGTTAATTTTATCGCTTTTCCATCCTCCTGGAAAATCAAGATCACACCCAGTAATTTTACCAGGTCCTAATCTATTAGAAAGTAAAATTTCAGATCCATAATATATCTGAGGAATTCCTCTTGTTATTAATAAGTAGGCTAAAGCCTTTTTCCAGTTAGCTAAATTATAATTTAATGAAGAGTAGACTCTTTTAATATTATTATTATCCAGAAAAACAATCATTTTATGAGGATCTGAATACAAATAATCATCAACTAAACTCTCATATAAAAAGTGTAATTTATTTTCATTTTTAGAATCATTTTCTTGAAAAGAATTTATAATAGCATTTTGCAATGGATAATCCATTAATGAAGAAATATTTGTTGGTTTTGAATTTAATAATACTGGAATATCAATAATTTCTTCTTCCGAACTGTTTTTTTGCATTAATCCAATTGAGGATTTATTATAGACATTACCATCAACTATAATATTAATATTTGGATAAAATGTTTGTAACTCAGAAGCCCATTTATTTAAAAATTTATTATCAACATATGAAAAATAAGGAACCCTTAAACCATCTAAATCAGCATATTCCATCCACCAAATAGCATTTTGAATCAAGTAAGTTGATAAATATTTATTAGCCTGATTTAAGTCTGGTTTATTGTCTTCAATCCATCCATTTTTGTAGTTATATAAATCTCTTTTGGAAGCATATGGATCATTTAAAGATTCTACCCTTTCATTTGACAACTTAATACTCTTTTGATTATTAAACCACTTTTTAGTTGGTATATCATTCATCCACCAATGTTCTAATCCTATGTGATTTAAAACTAAATCTTTTATTAATTTGAGATTTTTTTTGTGGCACTCATTTGAAAGTTCTTTATACAATTTATTTGACCCATATCTTGGATCAATTTTATACATATCTGTACAAGAAAAACCATTATATGATTTATTTTCTGCATTATTTTCTAAAACAGGATTCATACAAATAGATGTAAAACCCATATCTTTTATGTAGTTTAAATTATCAATTAAACCCTGTAAATCGCCTCCATGTCTGCTGTCTGAATTATTTCTATTTACTTTTTTTTGTTTAAACTCTTTGTTTTTATCATTGCTATTATCACCATTATTAAAACGATCAGCAGAAATCAAATAAATAACATCTGATGAACTTACTCCATTTTTAAAACTTTTAGAAGAGCTTCTCTCTTTTAAATTATAAGTGATTTTATCAATTAAATCCTCTTCATAATAAAATTGAATTTCAAAATTTGTAGCTTCATCAATATCTCCAATAATTAAATCAAGAAATAAGTAATTTATATTATTATCTGAGCTATACCTTTTAATTGATATGTTTTCATGATTAATAACAGGCCTCCTTTTTCCAATTTCATCTCCATATATCATTAATTGCAGGTTTTCATTGGGCATATTAACCCACCAATTTGGTGGCTCAACCTTCCAAACATGACTTTGAGAAATAAAATAATTATTAAAAAAAATAATTAATAAAAGAAAAACAATACGCATATGCTTTTAATAAAATTCAATTTAAATAAAGACTCAAAAATTTCTCCATGGACCTGTAAAAATCAAATCTATTTTCTTCATTTCTAAAACCATGTCCTTCGTCATCTTTTACTAAGTATTCAACATCAACCCCTCTTTCTTTCATTGCTTTTACCATTTGGTCTGATTCATCAACATTAACCCTGGGATCATTAGCCCCTTGCGCTATGAAAAGAGGAGCTTTTATTTTGTCTACGTGAAATACGGGTGACACTTCTTTTAACATTATGCTGTCTTTTTCTACATCACCTACCATTTCATACATCATATCTAACATTGGTTCCCAATAAGGAGGAATAGTCTTCATGAATGTAAACATATTAGAAACGCCAACATAATCTACACCAGCTGCATATAAATCTGGCTCTTTAACTAACCCCATCAATGTAGCATAGCCTCCATAACTTCCTCCATAAATTGCAATTTTATTTTTATCAGCAATGCCTTGATCAATTAACCATTGCGTTCCATCAGTTATATCATCCTGCATTTCTCTTCCCCACTTTTTAAAAGAAGCTTCCCAAAATTTTCGTCCATATCCAGTAGAACCTCGGTAGTTCATTTGTAAAACAGCATATCCTCTATTTGCTAAAAATTGTATTTCAGGATTAAAGCCCCAACCGTCTCTAGTCCATGGACCTCCATGAGGATTTACAACAACAGGTAGGTTTTTTGCATTTTTCATATTATAACCTTTAGGAAGTGTTAAGTATCCGTTAATGGTTAATCCGTCTCTTGAATTGTACTTAATGGGCAATTGACTGGACATTTCATTTTCATCAATCCAAGGGCTAACCTCAACAATTTTATCCATTTTATCTTCAGCAGAATTATATATAAAATAGGCTCCTAATGATTTATCGCTGTAAGTTCTCACAATAAAAATATTTTCATCATCATTAATACCTGTTATGCCAATTTCATATCCAGGCAAGTGATTTTTGATATTTTCATAAGTTAATTTAGAATCAGAATCAAAAAAATGACGTTCACTTTTCCAACTGTTGTAATATGCTGCAGTAATTACTTTTCTTTTTCTTGAATACCCAACCCCACTTATATCATAATCATTATTTCCAAATAGCTCCTTGATTTCAGTGCCGGTTAAAGGGTCAAATTCTACAACAACTGATTTATCTCTACCAAGATTAGAAACTCCTATTATGTTTTTATTATCGAAAGTGAAAAATTGTGGACTAAAACCTTCTTTAAAATTAGTAGTAACTATAGTTTTAAACTCCTCTTCCTCAGAGTCTCTATACAATATGCTTTGGTTTACACCATCAACAATGGCTGTGGCAATTCTTAATTTTCCATCATGATCAAACATCCATCCTTGAATGTTCCCAGGATTTTCAGCCAACATTGACATTTCTCCTGACTTTAAATTAAGTCTATATGGATCAAATACTTGTTTATTACGCTTATTCAGGCCTATTATAACAAAATCTTTCTGATCAGGTAAATCATCTATTATTTGCGCTCTAACCCCCTCAAAGTCTGTAAAGCTTATTGGGTTAGTTCCATCAATATTTACTCCAAATAAATGAAAATTCTCATCGCCACCAGCATCTTTTAAGAACATTATTTGTTCATCGTTTGGCCAGAAATAACCTGAGATGTCCCTATCTGTTTCATGAGTCAACTGAACAGCAGATGTATCCCCTATTTTCTGAACGAAAATATTCATTCTATTTTTGTAAGGAGCCATGTAAGAATAGTAATTTCCATTTGGAGATATTTGATAACTTGATTTTTCTGGATTCTTAAAAAAATCTTCTAGAGGTATTTTTTTTGCTTTCACTATTTCGTTGTTTATTTGATTTGGTTCTGTAGAAGAACATGAGAAAAGTCCAAAAGCTAAAATGGACATTAAAAAAAAAGGATTTAATTTTAACATTTTAATATTTTTTGAATATATAATTCAATCAAAGCAGCACAATTCTACGGAAAATTTTAATTAAAATGATTTGTTATATGGATTAAATTTTTTGACAATTATAATTATTCTTTAACTGTCGTTTTCCAATTTTATTTAATGGATATTTAACCAAAATTTTACAATTGAATGATTTTCTAATATTAATAGAAAAACCTGTAGCATTAATTGCTTCATTATTAATTCTTATTGGGCAGTTAACCTATCTTCTTGATGTTTGGAAGAAAAAAATTAAGCCCTCTATTTTATCATGGTATGGATGGGCCTTATTAATGATGACATTATTATTAGCTCAGTTAATAAGTATTGGATGGGATTGGAGTTTAATGAGTATCATTACTTGTACAATGGGATGTATTGGAATAGGAACAGTAGCCTTAATCAAAAAAAACTTCTCAATATATTCAAATGATTGGTGGTTTATATCTCTAGGTATTGTTTGCATAATATTATACTTAATTTCTAATAACCCATGGTTAACAACCATTTATGCTGCATTAGCAGATTTAGTTATTGGATTACCTACTATTATAAAAGCATATAAAGACCCTTTAAATGAAAAAAGCAATGCTTGGCTTATTTCACTATTTAGCTGGTCTTTAACATTAATTATAAGCTTTAATCATGAATTTATTTATGCAATATTTCCAATATATGTTTGGCTTTATTGTATTATAATTTTTTATCTTATTTATCTTAGAAGAACTAATTATAAATACAACCATTAATTTTGACTTTCATATTTAACAATATTAAAAGTCAAGTAAAAACCCAAATGGCAAAAGGCTTTAAAATCTAAAACTATTCTAATTATGACCACACAAATTTTACTAAATTTAATGGCTAATTATACTATTATCAATACACAAATACTATGAAAAAACTTACGCATCTAGTTGTTTTATTTTCTTTAATTTTCATTTACAAAATCTCTTTTTGTCAAGATAAAAAAGAAGAAAAGGTTTCCCTTCCATCTGTCTTTAAAGGTTTTAAATTTAGAAGTATTGGCCCTGCATTTATGTCTGGGAGAATAGCAGACATTGCTATAGACCCAGAAAATGAAAACACATGGTATGTTGCTGTTGGTTCTGGTGGGGTTTGGAAAACTACTAATGCAGGTACAACATGGACACCACTTACAGAAAAAATGGCTTTCTATTCAACTGGTTGCATCACAATTGACCCTAATAACAATTCCTCAATATGGTTAGGAACAGGAGAAAATGTTGGAGGAAGACACGTAGGAATTGGTCATGGAATTTTCCATAGTTCAGACGGTGGTAAATCTTGGGATGATAAGGGACTTAAAAAATCTGAGCACATTTCTAAAATTATTGTTCATCCCAAAAACCCAAATACTATTTGGGTAGCATCACAAGGTCCACTTTGGAGTTCTGGTGGAGAAAGAGGTCTATATAAAAGTATTGATGGTGGATCAACATGGAAAAATACTTTGGAAATAAATGAGTGGACAGGTGTAACTGACCTTGTAATAGACCCAACAAATCCAAACGTGCTTTATGCAGCTACCTGGCAAAGACACAGAAATGTAGCTGCTCTTCTTGGTGGAGGTCCAGGAACATCAATTTATAAAAGTATTGATGGTGGCGATTCTTGGAATAAAATAAATAAAGGACTTCCTAATACTAATATGGGAAAAATAGGCTTGGCCATTTCGCCTATGCAACCTGAAGTACTTTATGCTGCAATAGAACTTGAA
>PBNK01000012.1 GCA_002723085.1 Crocinitomicaceae bacterium
AAGCCTTAGAAAAACAATCTGAAAATAAATCATGGGTTACTAAAGAATAACAAGTATCATTATTATTATTAACTATTGATATAAAGCTTAAGGAATCGTAAGTAGAAAGTTCATCGTCAACAACTTTTAAAATTGAATCAAAAGAAAATGAAAAGTCTTTTTGACTTTTAGAAAAATAACTTATTGAATATGTTGTGCCTTGCGCATAACCTCTGATATTTTTGTATTCACTTTGACATGAAATAATAAGAAAAAGGAAAAAGAAATAATAAAATTTCTTAACCGCCAAAGTCATCAAATCTAACATTTTCAGGTGGAACTCCCCAGTCATCACACATTTTTATAACTGCTTGATTCATCATTGGTGGTCCACAGAAATACACTTCAATATCTTCAGGGGCTTCATGATGAGTAAGGTATTCATCAATAACAACTTGGTGAACAAAACCTGTAAAACCATCGCCTTCGGGGTCATTAATGTCTTTTTTATTCACCCAATTATCTTCAGGAAGTGCATCAGAAAGAACTAAATAAAATTTAAAATTAGGAAATTCTCTTTCTAAAGAACGAAAATGCTCTATATAAAAAAGCTCTGCTCTAGACCTTCCTCCATACCAATAGGATACTTTTCTGCCAGTTTTTAACGTCTTGAACAATTCATACAAATGAGAACGCATTGGAGCCATTCCAGCACCACCACCAATGTATAGCATTTCTGCATCTGAATGGTTAATGAAAAATTCTCCATAAGGACCTGAAATGGTAACTTTATCACCAGGTTTTTGATTGAAAATAAATGAAGAAGCTACACCTGGATTCACATTCATCCATGAATCATTAGCCCTGTCCCATGGTGGAGCAGCAACCCTTACATTTAACATAATCTTTCTACCCTCAGCAGGATAAGATGCCATAGAATAAGCTCTTACTACTTCTTCGTCATTTTTCATCACTAAATCACGAATAGCAAACTTACCTTCTTTCCAATCTTTTTCAAATTTGTCTTTATCATCTGGATGATCTTGAGGGTGAGCTGAAATATCCATTTCAGAAAATTTAATTTCAGTTTTAGGTATTTTAATTTGAATATACCCACCAGCTTTGTAATCCATATCTTCAGGCACTTCAACAATAAATTCTTTTATATATGTAGCCACATTATAATTAGACACCACAGTAGCTTCCCACTCTTTGACCCCCATCACTTCTTCTTCAACCTCAATTTCCATATCCTCTTTTACTTTCACCTGACAACCTAATCTGAAATTGTCGGCAATTTGTTTTCTAGAAAAATGAGGAACTTCAGTTGGCAATATGCTTCCACCACCAGAGTGAACTTGGCAAGTACATTGAACACAAGTACCACCACCACCACATGCAGATGGAAGAAAAATACCCTCACTACCAAGAGTTGACAAAAGTGTTGAACCTCCATCAACTTCTAAAACCTTGTCTCCATTAATTGTAATCTTAACTTTTCCAGATGAAACCAATTGAGATTTAGCAAATAACAATAAAGCTGTTAATGCCAATACAACTAATAATAGAAATACAATCGGAATAATTATTAAAGTAATATCCATTTCAAAAATCTTTTAAATTAAATTTCAAACCCCATAAATCCTAAAAATGCAAGCCCCATTAGCCCAGTAATTAAAAATGCCATTCCAACTCCACGAAGCGGACCTGGTATTTTAGCATATCTAATTCTTTCTCTTATTGCTGCGATTAAAACTACAGCCATAAACCAACCTACTCCAGAACCAAGACCATAAACAGTTGCTCCAGCTATATTTGGAAATTGTTTTTCTTGCATAAATAAAGCTCCTCCAAGAATAGCACAGTTAACAGCAATTAAAGGAAGAAATATACCTAGTGCTCCGTATAATGCGGGCGAGAATTTTTCGACTATCATTTCAACCAGCTGAACTATAGATGCAATAACAGCAATAAACATTATGAACGAAAGATAACTCAAGTCTAATCCTGAGAATCCTTCACCATTTTCACTGCCATCTACCCAACTTAAAGCTCCTTCCTGAAGAACAAAATTTTCAATCAACCAATTAAGTGGAATAGTAACCACTAAAACAAAGATTACAGCCATTCCAAGACCAACAGCTGTTTTAACTGTTTTTGAAACTGCTAAGTACGAACACATTCCAAAAAAGAATGCAAAAATCATGTTGTCAACAAAGGCACTTTTTATAAAAATCTTTACTAAATCCATAATATCTTTATTAATGTGTTTCTATTAAACTAGGGTTTCTAACTTTCTGAACCCATATGTAAATGGCTACTAATATTAATGATGAAGGTGGCAATAACATTAACCCATTATCCATGTAACCCAAACCATAAAGTCCAGTTTTTTCAACTGCATTTCCAAAGATTTCAAAACCAAATAGTTTTCCAGAACCAAATAATTCTTTAAAAAACGACACAATGACTAAAACCATTCCATAACCAATGGAATTTCCTATTGCATCTAAAGCTGATGGCCAGGCCTTATTTCCTAAAGCAAAGGCCTCTAACCTTCCCATTATTATGCAATTGGTTATAATAAGCCCAACAAAAACAGAAAGTTCTTTAGACACATCATACATATAAGCTTTAAGTACTTGATCAACAATAATTACTAAAGATGCTACTACTACCAACTGAACAATAATTCTAATTCTGTTTGGTATCAAATTTCTTATTAAAGAAACCGAAACGTTTGCTAAAATCAATACAAACAAAACAGATATAGACATTACTACAGCAGCTTTCATTTGAACAGTTACTGCAAGAGCTGAACAAATTCCTAGTACTTGAATGGTAACTGGATTATTTTCGTCTAATGGATCAGTTATTAACTTTTTGTTTTTCTTTGAAAACAAAGGCTCTCTTTCCTTCTTTAATTTTGATTTCTCGACTGATAATTCTGCTGTTTCTGACATGCTATAAAATTAAGATCGGTTTTTAATGTAGTTATAATATACCACAAGTGTTCTTTCCATCATCTCTTCAACTCCAACGCTAGTAAATGTTCCTCCACTAATGCCATCTACTTGATGGTCATTTAATTCATTACCTGGTTTATTGACTTCAATGGCTTTATAATTTCCATCTTCTGAAATGAGTTTATCTATAAATTGATCTTCAAAGAAATCTTGGGTTATTTCAGCTCCTAAACCAGGAGTTTCTGATTTATGGTCAAATACAGCACCAGATATTTTATTGCCCTCGCTATCTAAAGCTATATATCCCCATACAGCAGCCCACAACCCTTTCCCCATTACAGGAGCAACGTAGTAGGTTTTTCCTTCAACATCACAAATGAATAATGGATAATTTCTTTTTTTGATATCTGATATTGTTTTATACTCTTTAAGTAAGTCTATGGAAAAAGCATCTTTGGAATCTTTATCATCAACTGGATCTTTTGATGTTTTTTGAGAAATGATTTCACTATTGTGATTTAATATAATTCTTTCTTTAACAAATTGTGAAAATAAATCTCCAGCTTCATCTCTGGAAACAGATTTTTTTCCAGGAAGGCTGTTAAGAATATACTGCATTTTTTCTTTTTTTAAATTTTCTTTCTGAATAGGCTTAAGGCCTTCAGAAATAAAAGCTAAAAGTCCACCAACAAAAACAACCAATATGATTGCAAATGTAACTGTATATGAATTGCTGTCTTTATTTACTGCCATCTTATGCTACTTTAACACGTTTTAATCTTCTTTTAATATTGCTGCTTATAACCATGTGATCAATTAATGGGGCAAAAACATTAGCAATAAGAATAGCTAACATAATTCCTTCTGGATAAGCAGGATTTACCATTCTAATCAAAATACCAATAAAACCACCTAAAAATCCGTATATAAATTTACCAGTATTTGTGTGTGATGCGGTAACTGGGTCAGTAGCCATAAATACCATTCCAAACATAAAACCACCTAACATCAATTGATGAATTGCTGGTAAATCAAAGTATACATTTCCACCAACTAGATTCAAAATAGAAGCCATAACAAAACCACCAACAAAGAAAGAGGTAATGATTCTCCAACTAGCAACACCAGTCCAAAGTAATAAGCCAGCTCCAATTAAACACATTAATGCTGAAGTTTCTCCAATTGAACCTGGGATTAAACCAACAAAAGAGTGAAGTAAATCATATTGTCCTGCGTCAAAACTTGCCCCAATCTCAGCAGCCATAGAGGGATCTGCTTTCCCTTGAACAAGATCACCAAGTGCAGTTGCTCCAGATGCTCCATCAGGAAGATTACCAGCGACTTTGGCATCTTCATAACCAGTTACCCAAACTAGGTTGCCGGACATTTTAGTTGGATGGGCAAAAAATAAAAAGGCTCTTGCAGTTAATGCAACATTTAAAATATTCATTCCAGTTCCACCAAAAACTTCTTTACCAATAACTACAGCAAAAATAGTGGCAACTGCTACCATCCACAATGGAACATCAGCAGGCATACAAAGAGGAATTAACATTCCGGATACTAAAAAGCCTTCATGTACAGTGTGCCCATTACGTATTGCAAATATAAATTCTACTAGTAACCCAGAAGCGTATGATACAATCACCATAGGCAAAACAACAAGAGCACCAACACCAATCATATCTAACCAAGAAGCTGTATCAAGTTGACCTAAAACTCTGTAATGTTGAAAACCTGTATTGTAAATACCAAACAACAAACATGGTATTAAAGCAATGATAACAAGCATCATGGTTCTTTTTAAATCAATAGCATCTCTTATATGAGAACCCTTTTTTGTTACATGGTTGGGGGTAAAAACCAATGTATCAATTGCATCAACCAAAGGAAAAAACTTTTTAGTACTTTCCTTTTTGTTTAAAGTTGCATGAGCGTTATCAAATATATTTCTTAAAAATTTCACAATGTTTTATTTTAAATTACATACATTCTTTATAAACCAAATCTAATCCTTCTCTAACTATGCTTTGTACATTAATTTTTGATGTACATACAAATTCACAAAGAGCAAAATCTTCAGGTGATATTTCATAAATACCTAAATTTTCCATTTTTTCAATGTCATTTGTAATAATTGACTTTAAAAGATGTACAGGATAAATATCAAATGGAAAAACCTTTTCATATTCACCAGAAACAACAAAAGCCCTTTCTTCTCCATTTAAATTAGTGTCAATATTGTAAACTTTTGACTTGGGCATTAGCCAAGTTGGATATGCTTTAGAAGCAGAAAATCTTTTAAAACCAGCCCCTAACCAACCTTCTGTTAAAAAGAATTTGTATTGATTACCCTCAGGAAGAACAGTAATTTGTTGATGATAAAACCCTAAAAAACCATCTAGACTTACTTTATTTCCTGTTAAGGGATTTCCAGAAATTAATCTGCTGTTATCTTTTATGTTTTTAGACGAAATAATAGAACTGATTTGAGAACCTGGAAGAGTTTTTATATAATTTCTTTCTGAAACATTGGCCCCAGCAACAGCAATTACTCTGGAGGCATCATATGTACCAGTTAGGGCAAACCTCCCAATAATCATTACGTCTTGTGGATTGATGTACCAAACAATATCACCTTTATTAATAGTATCAATCTTATGAATTTGAACACCTACATTACCAGCTGGATGAGGACCAAAAACTGTGTTAATTTCAACATTTTTAGCGTTTTTAAATACATCATCAGCAGTTGACCTAATTTGAAGATTGATTGGACCATCTGTCAATTTTTTCAAAACTTCAATTCCGGCATTAAATTCTGAATCTTTGCCATGCATAATGAAGTCATAATCAGGTGATAAAGGGTTTGAATCAAAAGCAGAAATAAAAATTGATTTTGGTTTATCAGTAGGTTGGGCAATAATATCTATAGGCCTCATTCTTATCAACGGCCATAAACCTCCATTTAATAAGGATGAAATGACATCTTCCCTACTTTGTTTAGCAAGGTCTGTTACAGAATTAGAAGCTTGAGTCATTTTACCATCTGACTCAATAATGATTGAAGTAATCTTTCTTTTTGCACCTCTTTCTATAGATTTAAGAATACCGCTAACAGGAGAAACAAATTTGATGACATCATTATACTTATCGAAAAAAATTGGAGCACCACATAAAACAGGTTCTCCTTCTTTAATCAGCATTTTTGGAGTAAGTCCAGGAAAATCAGAGGGTTGAATAGCTATTAACTTAGAAGCTTCTCCATCTTTAATAATTTTTTCAGCAGGGCCTTCTAAATTAATGTTTAGACCTTTTTTTATGATTACCTTCATTGATTATTAAATAAAAATATATTTAGGTTAGCAAATTTATAAATTTGTCTTATTTCGCATTGTTATGTTAAATTAATAATAACTAACCGATTACAATTTAGAATGATTACAAATAGCATAGATTGCAATATAAAACAAATATTAATAATATTCTTAATTATAACGCTATGCAATTGTACTATTAAAAAACCTAGCGTTAATCAACAAGAAGATTATTTTTCAGAAGATTTTCAAAAAAATGATAATGAAAATATAGATGAAATTGTTAATAAAATAATCTATGAAAACAAAATATTTTCTAATGACATATTAAGTCTTTCAATTGGAAATAAATCAATTGATGTTGGAGAACCTATAATTGACTTAAATTCAAATTCTGTTCTTAAAATAAGTTTTGATCAATTAAATGACCAAATAAACCACCTCCAATATGAAATTATTCATTGTGATTTAAATTGGCAAGAAAGTGATTTGCTTGAAATGGAGTTCTTAGAAGGATTTAAAATTAATTATATAGACATCATTAACAAATCATTTGGGACTTTACAACCTTATGTTCACTATGAGTTTAACATTCCTAATGAAAACTTAAAAATTTTAAAATCTGGCAATTATATTTTAAAAATATTTGATGAATATGACCCTGAAACACTTCTAGCAACAATAAAATTTTATGTAAGTGAAAACTTAATGGATGTTAAGTTTAAAGTTATTGAAACCTCTAACTTTGAACAAAGAAATTATCAGCAAGAATTTGAATCTACTTTTTCATACGACCCAAATATAATCTCAGACCCATACAATAACTTATATATCAATATTCAACAAAATCATCAAGAATTTAATCAGTACTGGATTGAGTCGCCAAACTTTGTAAGAG
Organism: Crocinitomicaceae bacterium; assembly: GCA_002723085.1. Classification (GTDB taxonomy): domain Bacteria; phylum Bacteroidota; class Bacteroidia; order Flavobacteriales_D; family Parvicellaceae. The sequence goes on from PBNK01000012.1 coordinate 7,161, forward strand.
AAAATAGCATAGTTTATTTACCAAACAGCGATAGAGTTTTTGATGGAGGAAATGAATTTAGATATTTTGACATCAGTAGTTTTAGAAAAGTCAGTGAAAAAATTAATAAAATAAATTATATAGACAGCTCTTATCAAATAGAATTAATAAAAGACCCTAAAAGAAGCTTTAAACAATATTTAAATTACAGAGATTTGAACGGAAAGTTTTTCCTTAGATCTTATGACCATCAAAACAGTGAATTTCAATCAGAATATGGTTGGGTAAATTTTCATCTTCCAAGTGAAAAAATAAATTCTGAAGATGTGTTCATTTTTGGTGAACTTTCAAATTGGGAAATAAACGATAAATTCAAAATGTCTTATGACAGTATAAATAAAGAATACTCTCATAAAATTCTTCTTAAACAAGGTTATTACAATTATCTATTTGTCACTTCAAATGGCACAAAAACTTCTCATAGAACTATTGAAGGGGCTCATTTTGAAACAGAAAACGAATATATTATAAAAGCATACTATAGAGACCCTATTGATTTATACGATCGAATTTTATGCTACAGGGTCTTTAATAGCAGAAATTAAATCTTAGATATTTTTTTTGTATAAACTATGCCTCTTTCTTTTAAGTAATTCATGAAGTAATGGAAACAACTATCATGCTTACCAACTAACTCTGGAGGAAAAACACCTTTTTCAGAAAAAAGACCTTCTAAAAATAAATTTGCTGCAGCAGTAGCCGTATAACCAGTTGTTCTTGCCATTGAAGAAGTTTTTGTTATCTCATCATACTCATCATGTAAGTCGTAAACAATTTCTTCTTTTTCACCATTTTTATTTAAACCTCTCAAAGTAACTCTCATCACAGTTAGTTCTGGCTCTTCAGCCTCTAATTTCCACTCTTTAAATAAAATTTTTGAAGTAAAGTCAAGTTTTGAAACTTTAGTGCCTTTTACGTCAATAGTATCGTTTGCAAAAAAACCACTCTCCTTTAATACTCTTATGTATTCAACATGACCTGGATACCTTAATGTTTTTTCTTTCATATTTGGGATATGAGGCATAGTAAAGATTATTGATCTTAATCCATCAGAATTAAACGACTCTAATGTGCCCACTTTATCAAATTCAACATACTCACAGTCAGTTAATGGTTCTCTAACTATTAATTCGCTATTTTCAATATATCTGGCTGGTCTTGTATACTCTTCAATAACATCTATGGGTGAAAATGGGGCTTTATAACAAAAAGGCCATTTTTTAACTTTTGGCAAACCTCCAACTAAACATTCAAAAAAATCTAATTTATAAGTCTCATTATAATAACCAAGTATTACATTATCCATACCTGGAGCAACACCACAATCTACTATAGCTGTAACATTGTTTTGCTTAGCCAATTCATTCAATTCCAATGAATTTTCAGGAAAGAAAGAAATATCAATAACATTCATTTTTGCTTCAATAATGTTTTTTAATGTTTTAAAACCTAAAAAACCAGGAACTGCAGAAACAACAAGATCATGTTTTTTAATTGTTAGGGTTAGATTATCAACATCATTAACATCTAATTCTTTAACCTCTAATTTTGGACATCTTTGTTTGACTGAATTTAATATTTCAGCATTCACATCAGTTAATAAAACTTCATGATTTTTTGTCAAATCAATAGCCATAGCACTACCAACCATTCCCCCACCCAATACGATAATTTTACTCATAACTAGTTAATTTTTTGATTTATATGATAGAAAGAAAGAAAAACTATAAGCCAGGAATGAAAACCCAAGGCATATTATTAAGACTAATTTTATAGTTTGTTTTCATTTGACAAAAATATAATTTTATGTTATTTAACAACTAAAAATAAAAGGTTAAAAAAAATACAATTAAAGTTAATAGGTAAAAAGCTGACCATAAAAACAACTCTTTTTTTAATTTAAAATTGAATAATAAACATTGACTAATTAAAGCTACTATAAACCAATCTCTGTAATTACTAAATGGAACAATAATATTATCCCATGCCCAAAAGTCTAACATTGGAGCTATAGGCTCAAGAATAATATCGATAACTAACATTAAAAATGTAGATAAAATAACAATCAAATATTTATTTGTTATGAAACCATTAAAAAACTGTCTTGAAATAATGCATAACAAGACCCAATTTACACCTATCATCAATGGGACCCCACCAAATTTAATGCTTAAAGAATTTCCATAATTATAATTTCCGAAAATCCAGCCATAATTCACCCCAATCCATTCTGAAAAAAAAGTAAATAAAAAAACAATTAAAAGTTGTATATAACCCAAAAAAGTTGGCTTTAACCTATATATAAAAAGTAAAAGTGGAATTAACAAGGATAGAAATGATAATGGCAAAAAGAAATCTTTATCAATAAATCTTATTCCGATAAAACCAGTTAAATAAATAAGAAAAATAAGAATGAAATCTATAATCTTAACATTTACTTTAAAACTTGAAAACATATTACTCATAACGTTCACTAATTATTTAAATGAAATTAGTTAATATGTTAAATACTCTTAAAAAAAATTAAATAAAATGCATTATTGAACTAATTATTTAAAAAATATTTGGATTTATTGTAAATTTTCCGAGTCTTACAACATAATTATATTCAATAACATTTATCTATCATCCTTATGAAAAAAAAAGCACTTCTACTAATTGGTTTACAAAATGATTATTTTGCTGAAGATGGAATATTAAAAGAAGTAGTTGAGGAATCTTCAAAAGTTTCTAACATCATTGAAAACATTGTAAATCTAGTTGATAACTCTAGTGACACATTAATAATATCTACTCCTATCATCTTCTCAGAAAATTATGAAGAACTAGTTGCTCCTGTAGGAATTTTAAAAACTATTAAAGAAGTTGGGGCTTTTAAAAAAGGAACAAAAGGAGCAGAAACTATTGATGAAATTAAGCCATTTAAAAATAAAATTATTGAAATTCCTGGAAAATTAGGATTAAATGCTTTCATAAACACCAACCTAGAAGAAACATTAAATAAGCATGAAATTGAAGAAGTTTTGATAGCTGGAACAGTTGCTTCAATTTGTATTGATTCTACTGGAAGATCAGCTCATGAAAAAGGGTTTAAAGTTACTATGCTAACAGATTGTATTTCTGGAAGAACAGTTTTTGAAAAAGATTTTTATTGTGAAAATGTATTTCCTTTATATGCTAAACTTGCTAAATCAAAAGACATTTCTTAAAAAAATAAGAAAATGAAAGAGAAGTCTGAAGATTTAAATATTCAAATTCAGTATAAATTAATTGAAGAATTAACTGAATTAAATAAAAATTTACAAAGTGAAATTAAACAAAATAAAACTCAACTTGATGAAAATCAAAAACACATTAAGAATCTTCAAATAATAAATAAGTTTTCAAAAGTTATTCAAGAATCTAAAACCATTGAAGACATAACATGGTCGATAGCAAAAAATGCCATCGCTGAATTAAAATATGAAGATTGTGTCATATATCTTATTGATAAAACAGGAAGTTTTTTAATTCAAAGTGCAGCTCATGGAGCGAAAAACCCAAAATTCAGGGAAATTTTAAACCCTATTAAAATTAAAGTTGGAGATGGAATTGTTGGTGGTGTTGCTAAATCAAAAAAAGCTGAAATTGTAAATGACACTTCAAATGATAAAAGGTATATTATTGACGATGAGAATAGGATGTCTGAAATTACGGTTCCAATAATTTTTGAAGACAAATTACTAGGAATAATCGACTCTGAAAATAAAAAGAAAAATTTTTATTCAAATGATGATTTGGAAATGCTTTCAACAATTGCTTCATTGGCTGCAACAAAAATCATGGAATCTAATCATCACCATGAATTATTAAAACACCAATTAGAATTAGAAAATATTATTGAAGAAAGAACAAAAGAAGTCGAGAATCAAAATTTAGAACTTAAAAAACTTTCATTATTCCCTAAACACAATCCAAATCCTGTAATAGAGCTTGATTTTAATTTTAACCTAACCTATTGTAATAAAGGAGCAGTAAAATATTTTGGAAATTCATTATTAAAAAAAAATCATCCTGATAATATAAAGTATGTTGAATTATTAAAAAAAACAACAGAAGAAAAAAACACAGGAGTCTATCAAATTGAAGAAGGTTTTAAATTTCAAAATCAACACTTTGACATGAGAATATACGTTGACAATGAATTGAAATTATACCGACTTTACTTTAATGATATTTCATTAATTAAAAATATGCAAAATGAGCTCAAAGAACAAAACGAATCCATTTATGATAGCTTAAATTATGCACAAAGAATACAAAAACTAATTTTACCAGATTCAGCCAAATTAGATCGTTTTTTTTCAGATCATCTTATTTTCTATAAACCAAAAGATGTAGTAAGTGGTGACTTTTACTGGATAAAAGAAATCAACTCTAATTTATTTTTATCAGTTTGCGATTGCACTGGTCATGGTGTCCCAGGCGCATTAATGAGTATTATTGGATATGATGCATTAAACAACACAATTAAATACATTAAAGCAAATAATATTGGAGAGATAATGGAATCTTTAAATAAATACTTTTTTGAACTTCAAAATGAAAAAGAAGACTCTTCATCCACTAATGATAGTATGGATTTAACCTTAATTAGTTACAATAAAGAAAAAAACACAATAAGATACATTGGCTGTAAACATCAATTTTATGTAATCAGAAATAACGAAGTTTTTACCTATAGAACAAGTTCACACACATTAGGTTCAACGCTAGATAATTTAAATTTCAAATTTGAAGAAATTGACGTACAAAAAGATGATGTTATTTACATGTTTTCTGATGGTTTTCCTGATCAATTTGGTGGAGAAAAAGGAAAAAAGTTTAAATACAAACCATTTAGAGAACTTCTTTTATCGGTTCATCACCTTTCTATGGATAAACAATATATTGAAATTGAAAAAGCTTTAAAAAATTGGCAAAACGGAAAAAATGAATTTTATGACCAAATTGATGACATTAGTATTGTTGGGTTGAAAATTTAAAATCCTTCTGCAGCGTCATCTCCTCTTGAATCTGCTCCATATTGCAATTCGCCTTTTTCATCAATTAGAATAGCATCAACTCTATTTAAAGAATTAACTATATTTAATTTATGACCTAAATCAATTAAGCTATTTGATAAAACTGAATCATGTAATAATAATTTTTCAATTTTAATTTGATCTGGTAACCACTGATGATGAAATCTTGGAGCTTCAACAGCTTCATTCATTGTCATTCCAAACTCAATTACATTTAAAATCGTTTGAAAAACCCCAGTAATTATAGTCGATCCACCAGGTGTACCTACAACCATAAATAAATTTCCGTTTTTTTCAACTATTGTAGGAGTCATAGAACTTAACATTCGTTTATTTGGTTGAATAGAATTAGCTTCACCTCCAACTAAACCATATAAATTTGGAAATCCAGGTTTGCAACTAAAATCATCCATTTCATTATTTAATAAAAATCCAGCTCCTGAGACTACTACCCCACTTCCAAAAGAACCATTTAATGTTGTAGTAACTGAAACCGCATTTCCATACTGATCTACAATAGAATAATGAGTAGTTTCTTCACTTTCATAAATATGAAAATTTCCAGGTAATATGTCACTGCTTTTAGATGCTCTAGAAAAGTCAAAAGTATTCATTCTATTTAAAATATAAAATGAATCCAATAACTGTAATTTTGGAACATCAATAAAATCAGGATCTCCTAAAAATTTAGACCTATCGGCAAAAGCCCTTCTTTCAGCTTCTGATAAAAGGTGGATATGTTCAGTAGAATGAAATTTATATGAATTTAATGGAAATGGCTCAATCATTTTAAATAGCTGATTCAAAACAACACCTCCACTTGAAGGCAAATCCATAGATATCATTTTATAATTTTTATAATGAAAAACAATAGGTTCTCTCCATATGCTTTTATAAGATTTTAAATCATTATAAGAAACAAGGCCACCTCCTCTATTCATTTCTTCAATTATTAAATCAGCTGTTTTTCCTTCATAAAACCCTGCTCTTTCATTATCTCTAATTCTAATTAATGTTTCAGCTAAATCATTTAATACAACTGTATCACCAGGATTCCAAATTGATTTATAAAATGAACTATCAAGACTATTATAGCCTGATTTATTTTTTACATAATAATTTAACTTGTAAGATTCTTTTTCGGTTAATACAAATCCATTTCTAGCTAAGTCAATTGAAGGTTGAATTAAATCCTTCCAAGGTTTTGAGCCGTATTTTTTATGAGCATTAACCATTCCATCTACAGTTCCAGGAACACCAACTGCTAAATGACCTAATAAGCTAATTTCAGGTATAACTTCTCCGTTATTATCAAGATACATATCCCTAGTGGCTAAAGAAGGTGCTTTTTCACGAAAATCCAATGAAATTTTATCACCATTATGCATCCTTATTACCATAAAGCCTCCGCCACCAATATTTCCAGCACTTGGATAAACAACAGATAAAACAAATTGTACACCTATAGCTGCGTCAATTGCATTCCCTCCACTCTTTAAAATATCAGCTCCAACTTTACTTGCTAATGGATGAGCCGAAACCACCATTGCTGAATCATTTACAGGATTAAAAATTAAAGGTTCATGAGATATGTCATCAATTGAATTTTCACAACAAAAAAAAATGAAAAATATAAGAGTTATAACTCCAATTCTATAAAATAGATATTTACTCAATTATAGATAAATTAAAATTGGCTATTTTTTCATCTGAAATTAATTTAAGGACATAATTACCTGATTTAAAATTTAAGTTGAAATCATTAGAACCATAACAATTATATTTAGAATACATAAGCCTACCGCACATGTCATAAATTAAAACATTGTATTTATTATTATTTAATGTTAATGAAAAAGAGCCTTTACTTGGATTAGGATATAAATAAGGATTAAATTTTTGATTATTCTCACTAAGACCAACTAAAGAACCTACAAAAACAGAATCTGAAACAAAACAACCATTTGCATCTGTAACCGTAACAGAATACATTCCTGTACTCAAGTAAATAATACTAGAATCTATTTGGTTTGTGTTCCACAAAAAAGTGTATGGAGGTGTTCCACCAATAATAGTCGCAGAAGCTGTACCATCAAAAAAACCAGAATTGGTTTCAGGTGTTGAGTTTAAATCTAAAATTAATTCAGTAGGTTGACTTAAAGGAATGTGTGTAGTATCTGAATTACACCCAACAGAATCTGTTATATAAACAGAATAAATTGAAGGGGATAATGAATTAAAAACCGAAATAGGAGTAACAATACTATCTAGTGAATAAAAGTAAGGTGACATACCACCAGATCCTAAAATGGAAATAACTCCATCAGAAGAATTGAAACAGGATATTGGCGAAACACTTGGACTTAAAACAACAGTATCTGGACTATTAATTGTAAAAAATAATGAATCTGCGCAAAAAGCATTAGAAACTTCAACTGAATATTCTCCAGGAATTAATTGACCCGCATATGAATTTGATTGACCATTTGACCATGAGTAGAAAGTTGAATTTGAATCTAAAGGATAAAGTTCGATTGACCCTGCACTTGCATAATAACAATCTGAATCTATAACATTTACACTGTCAATTAATGGAATCCCATCATTAATATAAACAGAATCAACAACAACACATCCGTCAGTATGAGTAATTACAACTTCCCAAAAACCAGCTGATAAATTTGTTCCATATTTAACTACATTTCCATTAGCCCAACTATATAAGCAACCACTAAACTGACATGTACATCCAGAGCTTAACACAGTAGCAGAACCAGCAGAGTCACCATAGCAAGTATTATGAATAATATTTCCAAAAGAAATAAAATAAGGATCATTTAACTGAACATTATATACTTCAATACAATTTAAACTATCGGTTGTATAAACCTTGTAAGATCCAGCAGGAACATTAGAAAGTGTATCGCCTACATCACCAGTTGACCATATGTATGTTAATGGATATGTAGTTCCAAATGATAATGGATAAATTTTACCA
>PBNK01000013.1 GCA_002723085.1 Crocinitomicaceae bacterium
AGGATTTTCTTGAATTATCAAATAAAGAATCTACAGACTCTTGAAGCATTCTTTTCTCATTTCTAAGAATAACTTCTGGAGCTTTAATTTCAATAAGCCTTTTAAGTCTATTATTTCTAATAATAACCCTTCTATATAAGTCATTTAAATCTGATGTAGCAAATCTACCTCCATCCAATGGAACTAAAGGTCTTAGATCAGGTGGAATAACTGGAACAACTTTAACAATCATCCACTCAGGTCTGTTCTCAATTCTGCTGTTTGCATCTCTGAAAGATTCTATAACCTGAAGTCTTTTAAGAGCTTCATTTTTACGTTGTTGTGAAGTTTCATTATTAGCTTGATGCCTTAACTCAAATGACCTTGCGTCTAAATCTTCATTTGCTAATAAACCATGCAGAGCTTCTGCACCCATTTTTGCAATAAACTTATTCGGATCAGAATCTTCTAAAAACTGATTATCTTGAGGTAAAGTATCAAGAATGTCTAGGTATTCTTCTTCAGAAATAAAATCCATTTTTTGAAGAGGTTCGCCTTCAGCGTTTTTAGCTGTACCTGGTTGTATTACAACATACCTTTCGTAATAAATAATTTGGTCTAACTTTTTAGTTGGCAACCCCAAAAGATAACCAATCTTATTAGGGAGAGATCTAAAATACCAAATATGAGCAACTGGAACTACTAAAGAAATATGCCCCATTCTTTCTCTTCTTACTTTCTTCTCTGTTACCTCAACACCACATCTATCACAAACAATTCCTTTGTATCTTATTCTTTTATATTTTCCGCAGTGACATTCATAATCTTTAACTGGTCCAAAAATTCTTTCACAAAATAATCCATCCCTTTCTGGCTTATACGTTCTGTAATTTATAGTTTCAGGTTTAAGCACCTCACCATGTGATCTTTCTAAAATAGATTCAGGTGATGCAAGGCTGATTGTGATTTTTGTGAAATCACTTTTGAATTTATTGTCTTTTCTAAAAGCCATATTATGTTTTATTTAATATAATGAGGTTAATACTAATATTATAATTAATCTAAGTCAATGTTTAATCCTAATCCTTGAAGTTCATTTAACAATACATTAAATGATTCCGGAATACCTGGTTTTGGAAGATTTTTACCTTTAACAATACATTCATATGCTTTAGCTCTTCCTTGTACATCATCGGATTTAACAGTTAAAATTTCCTGCAAGACATTAGATACACCAAAAGCTTCTAAAGCCCAAACTTCCATCTCACCAAAACGCTGACCACCAAATTGTGCTTTTCCACCAAGAGGTTGTTGAGTAATTAATGAATAAGGTCCGATTGATCTTGCATGCATTTTATCATCAACCATATGACTTAACTTCAACATGTATATTATACCAACAGTTCCTGGTTGATCAAATCTTTCTCCAGTACCTCCATCATAAAGATATGTTTTACCATCTCTAGAAATTCCTGCTTCATCAGTATAATGATTGATATCATCAAGAGAAGCACCATCAAAAATAGGTGTTGAAAACTTAAGATTTAATTTTTCACCAGCCCATGCTAGGACAGTTTCATATATTTGGCCTAAGTTCATCCTAGATGGTACACCTAATGGATTAAGAACAATATCAACTGGTGTTCCGTCTTCTAAGAATGGCATATCCTCTTCTCTAACAATCTTTGCAACAATACCTTTATTTCCATGTCGTCCAGCCATTTTATCTCCTACTTTTAACTTACGTTTCTTAGCTAGATAAACTTTGGCTAGTTGAATAATTCCATTTGGCAATTCATCTCCTACTGTAATTTGGAATTTCTTTCTTTTGTATTTCCCTTTTAAATCAGTTGCTTTTAGATTGTAATTGTGAAGAACCCTTTCAACTAAATGATTAACCTCATCGTTTTTAGTCCAAGATTTTGGATTAATTCCAATGTAATCAATTGATTTTAGAGTTTTATCTGTGAATTTAACTCCCTTTTTAATTACTTCTTCCTTAAATATATTGATTACTCCTTCTGATTTTTCAGAACCAATAATATTTGAAAGCTTTTCGATTAAAACAGTTTTAAGTTCAGCTAACTTCTTATCCATCTCAGCATCTAATTGCTCGATAATTGGCTTATCAGCTGCTTTAGATTTTCTATCTTTAATAGCTTTTGAAAATAATTTTTTATCAATCACAACACCTGTAACAGATGGTGGAACTTTTAAAGAAGCATCTTTAACATCTCCAGCTTTATCTCCAAAAATTGCTCTAAGTAGTTTTTCTTCTGGTGTTGGATCACTTTCTCCTTTTGGAGTTATTTTTCCAATTAAAATATCACCTTCTTTAACTTCTGCACCAACTCTTATTATCCCATTTTCATCAAGATCCTTTGTAGCTTCTTCACTTACATTTGGTATATCAGCTGTTAATTCCTCTAAACCTCTTTTAGTGTCTCTTACTTCAAGGCTGTATTCATCTACATGAACTGATGTAAAGATATCTTTCTTAACTACTTTTTCAGAAATAACTATTGCATCTTCAAAATTATATCCTTTCCAAGGCATGAAAGCAACTTTTAGATTTTGGCCTAATGCCAATTCACCTTTATCAGTTCCATAACCTTCAACTAATACCTGTCCAGCTTTAACCTTATCTCCCTTCTTAACAATAGGTCTTAAGTTAATTGAAGAACCTTGATTTGTTTTCTGAAACTTAGTTAAATTATATTCCTTAATATCTGAACCAAAATTAACTTTAACATCATCTTCAGAAAGTTGATACTTGATATGTATTGCCTTAGCGTCTACATAGTCAACAACACCATCTTTTTCTGCATGAATAAGAACTCTAGAATCTCTAGCTACTAATTCCTCAATTCCTGTTCCAACAATTGGAGCAGTTGGGTTTAATAATGGAACAGCTTGTCGCTGCATGTTAGATCCCATTAATGCTCTATTGGCATCATCATGCTCAAGAAATGGAATACAAGATGCTGCAATAGATGCGATCTGATTAGTTCCAACATCAATCAAATTGATGTCCTCCTTAGCTGGAATAGGAAAATCACCCATAAACCTTGCGATTACTTTCTCATTTGAAAAAGAACCATCTTTTTCAATTGGTGCATTTGCTTGGGCAATGTATTTATTATCTTCCTTTTCAGCGCTTAAATATATTGGCTCATCTTCAAGATTAACCTTACCATTTTTAACTTCCCTATATGGTGTTTCAATAAAACCTAATCTATTTACCTTAGCATAAACACATAAAGAAGAAATCAAACCAATATTCGGCCCTTCTGGTGTTTCAATGGTACATAATCTACCATAGTGAGTGTAATGAACATCACGAACTTCAAAACCAGCTCTTTCTCTAGTAAGACCTCCAGGTCCAAGAGCAGATAATCTTCTTTTATGGGTTACTTCAGCTAATGGGTTGGTTTGATCCATAAACTGAGACAATTGATTTGTTCCAAAAAATGAATTTATAACACTTGATAAAGTTTTAGCATTTATCAAATCAACAGGTGTAAATACTTCATTATCTCTAACATTCATCCTTTCTCTAATGGTTCTAGCCATCCTAGAAAGGCCAACACCAAATTGAGAATACAATTGTTCACCTACAGTTCTAACTCTTCTATTACTTAAGTGATCTATATCGTCAACATCAGTTTTTGAGTTAATTAACTCAATTAAATATTTAATAATCGAAATGATATCATGTCTTGTTAAAACTCTTGAACTTTCTTCAGCATCAAGATTTAATTTTTGATTTATTCTATATCTTCCAACTTCACCAAGATCATATCTTTGTTCAGAAAAGAAAAGTTTATCAATTACACCCCTAGCAGTTTCCTCATCTGGTGGCTCAGCATTTCTTAATTGCCTATAAATATGTTCAACAGCTTCTTTTTCAGAGTTTGAAGTATCCTTTTGAAGCGTATTATAAATAATAGCAAAATCTGCAGAATTAATATTTTCTTTATGTAAAATAACAGTTTTAACTCCAGCATCTAAAATCATTTCGACATGTTCGTCTTCAATAATAGTTTCTCTATCAATTAGCACTTCATTTCTTTCAATAGAAACTACTTCACCAGTATCTTCATCCACAAAATCTTCTACCCATGTCTTAAGAACTCTTGCTGCTAATTTTCTACCCACTGCTTTTTTAAGAGCTGCTTTAGTAGCTTTAATTTCATCTGCAAGATCAAAAATTTCTAAAATATCTTTATCACTCTCATAACCAATAGCTCTAAAAAGAGTAGTTACTGGTAATTTCTTTTTTCTATCAATATAAGCATACATAACACTATTGATGTCAGTAGCAAATTCAATCCAAGATCCCTTAAAAGGAATTACCCTTGCAGAGTAAAGTTTAGTTCCATTAGCGTGTCTACTTTGGCTAAAAAACACACCAGGAGATCTGTGTAATTGAGATACTACAACTCTCTCTGCTCCATTTATAATAAAAGAACCTTTTGGAGATAAATAAGGTATAGTCCCTAAATAAACTTCTTGTACAATTGTTTTAAAATCCTCATGTTCAGGATCTGTACAATAAAGTTTCATTACAGCTTTTAGGGGAACTGAATAGGTTAATCCTCTTTCTACACATTCTTCCATTGTGTAACGAGGAGGGTCTACGAAATAATCTAAAAACTCTAATACAAATTGATTTCTTGTATCAGTAATTGGGAAGTTTTCAGAAAAAACTTTAAAAAGCCCCTCATTAATTCTGTTTTCAGATGTTGTTTCTAATTGGAAAAATTCCTGAAAGGATTTGATTTGAATATCTAAGAAATCAGGATATGAATAACGATGCTGACTTGATGCAAAGTTAATTCTTTCTGTTAGTACGTTTGATTTAGCCAATGTATTTTATTTTAATTTATAGAAGTGTTTAAACGAGTAAAGGCCTAAGCAATTTCAGCTTAGGCCTAAGCAATTGTAAAAAGAAGAATTATTTCAATTCTACTTCAGCACCAGCCTCTTCAAGTGCTTTTTTGATTCCTTCAGCTTCGTCTTTTCCAACACCTTCTTTAACTGCTTTTGGAGCACCGTCAACTAATTCCTTAGCTTCTTTTAATCCAAGACCAGTAAGTTCTTTTACAGCTTTTACAACCTGTAATTTTGAACCACCTGGAGCAGTAAGAATTACGTCAAATTCTGACTTTTCTTCTCCACCTTCTGCATCTCCACCAGCTGGTGCCGCTACAGCTACTGCTGCTGCTGCTGCTGGTTCGATTCCGTATTCATCTTTAAGAACTGTTGCTAGTTCGTTTACTTCTTTAACAGTTAAGTTTACCAACTCTTCTGCTATAGCTTTGATATCTGCCATTTTATTTGTTTTTGAAAGATTATTTTCTTTAGTTAATTATTTTATTGTTTCTGATAAGGTTTTAACCACACCTGCTATTGTGCTTTTTCCAGAGTTTAATGCTGAAATAACATTTTTAGCAGGAGATTGTAATAGTCCAATGATTTCACCAATAAGTTCATCTTTAGATTTAATATCTACTAACGTTCCTAATTGTTCGTCACCAACATAAATTGACTCCTCAACAAACGCACCTTTTAATAATGGTTTATCATTTTTCTTACGGAAATCCTTTATCAACTTTGCAGGAATATTTCCCACTTCAGATAACATGATTGCTGTAGGACCAGGAAGAACATCATACAATTCTTTAAAGTCTTTACCCTGTACATTTTCCATTGCTTTTTTAAGCAATGAATTTTTGACAACACTGAGTTTGATGTTTTTTGCAAAACATTGTCTTCTTAAAGCACTAGTTGCAGCAGCATCAAGTTCAGAAATATCAGTGATATAAATAACACTATTATCATCTAAACTCTTACTCAGGTCATCGATCATCGACTGTTTTTGTTCTTTAGTCATAATTAATGATTTTAGATTGATTAAACTTCAACACTTTTTGGTTCAACTTTGACCCCAGGACTCATAGTGCTTGAAAGCGTAATGCTTTTAACATATGTACCCTTAGATGATGAAGGTTTCAATTTGACTAATGCTGCAATAAGTTCTTTTGCATTGTCAACAATTTTATCAGACTCAAATGATGCCTTAGCGATAGCTGCGTGAATAATACCATACTTATCTACCTTGAAATCAATTTTACCAGCTTTTACATCAGTAACTGCTTGTGAAACATTCATGGTAACTGTTCCAGTTTTAGGATTTGGCATTAAACCCCTTGGTCCTAAAATACGACCTAAGGCTCCAACCTTACCCATAACTGAAGGCATAGTTATTATTACATCAACATCTGTCCATCCACCTTTGATCTTGTCGATATACTCATCAAGACCAACATAGTCAGCTCCAGCATCAGTTGCTTCTTTTTCTTTGTCGGGTGTACATAATACCAAAACTTTAACATTTTTACCAGTACCGTGTGGAAGAGAAACAGTTCCTCTAACCATTTGATTTGCTTTACGAGGATCAACTCCAAGTTTAACCGCAATATCAACAGTTGGATCAAATTTTACTTTAGTTATGTCTTTGACAATTTTAGAAGCATCCTCTAAATTATAGGACTTTTCTATGTCATATTTGGACAAGGCTTCTTTTCTACTTTTTGTGAGTGCCATTGTTGTTAATTTTTATTTGATTAATTACTCCAAGGAGCTTTGCCTTTAACATTTAATCCCATACTTCTTGCTGTTCCAGCCATCATTCTCATTGCAGACTCCACATTGAAACAGTTTAAATCAGGCATTTTATCTTGAGCAATTGTCTGAATTTGATCCCATGTTACTGACCCTACTTTAATCGTATTAGATTCCGAAGAACCCTTTTTAATTTTAGCAGCCTCTAACAACTGCACAGCAGCTGGAGGAGTCTTAACAACAAAATCAAATGACTTGTCCGTATAAACGGTAATTACACAAGGTAAAACTTTACCTGCTTTTTCTTGAGTACGTGCATTAAATTGCTTGCAAAATTCCATTATATTAACTCCTTTAGCACCTAATGCAGGCCCTACTGGAGGTGATGGATTTGCAGCACCGCCTCTTATCTGAAGCTTAATTAATCCACTTATTTCTTTAGCCATTTTTATTTATTTAAACATGTAAAACAACACAGGGAAGCATTTAAAACAGTGTGCTTTACAATTTCTTTATCCTTCTTTTTCAACTTGCATATAGTTAAGTTCTAATGGAGTTTTTCTTCCAAAAATCTTAACCATAACTTTTAATTTCTTTTTTTCTTCGTTAATCTCTTCAATAATTCCGTTGAAATTATTAAATGGTCCATCAATAACTTTAACTGATTCCCCAACAACATAAGGAATATTCATTTCCTCGTCACTTACAGCTAATTCATCAACCTTACCTAATATTCTATTAACTTCAGCTTGTCTCATTGGTAAGGGATCACCACCTTTTGTTGCACCTAAAAAGCCAATAACATTTGTCATTGATTTTATAACATGCTCAACTTCACCAACCAATGCAGCCTGTATTAAAACATAACCTGGAAAATAATTTTTTTCTTTTGAAATTTTCTTTCCTTTACGAATTTGATATATTTTTTCAGTTGGGATAAGAACTTGATCAACATAGTCATTGAGATTATGTCTATCTATTTCAAGTTCCAGCAATTCCTTAACTTTTTTCTCCTTACCACTGATAGCTCGGATAACGTACCATTTTTTACTAACCTCAGACATCTTTTTTAAATGAAATAATATATAAAACCTAATATTCCTCTCCAACCGAAAAAGTCACCTGATTGAATACCACAAGCAAAATCCATTAAGAAGATTACAAGAGACAATAATACACTAGTTACCAATACTATAATTGAACTCGTTTGAAGATCTTCCCAAGAAGGCCAAGAAACTTTAGTTGTTAGTTCAGTTATAATTTCTTCAATATATGTTCTAATTCCTGCCACTTTATTTTACTTTTTAAGCTTAGCACGGATGGAGAGATTCGAACTCCCGACACCTGGTTTTGGAGACCAGTGCTCTACCAGCTGAGCTACACCCGTATTATGCGCAGAAAGGCGCTTCATTCTGAAGCACCTTCAACACACGAATGATTTATTATTTAGTCTTCAATTTGTGTTACCTGACCAGCCCCAACAGTTCTTCCTCCCTCTCTGATCGCAAATCTTAAACCAACAGCCATAGCAACACCAGTAATAAGTTCAACGTCAATTGTAACATTATCACCAGGCATAACCATTTCTCTTCCAGCTTCTAACTGAATAGTTCCTGTTACATCTAATGTTCTAAAATAAAACTGCGGTCTGTATTTATTATGAAATGGTGTATGTCTACCACCTTCTTCTTTTTTAAGTATATAAACCTCTGCTTTAAATTTAGAGTGAGGAGTAATAGAAGATGGTTTAGCAATTACCATTCCTCTTTTAATTTGCTCCTTCTCAATACCTCTTAAAAGTAAACCACAGTTTTCACCTGCTCTACCTTCATCAAGAATTTTTCTAAACATTTCAACACCTGTTACAGTAGATGATAAAGGTGCTTCACTAAGACCAACTATCTCAACAGGATCACCTGTTTTAATAATTCCAGTTTCAATTGCTCCAGTAGCAACAGTTCCACGTCCTGTTATTGAAAACACATCTTCAACAGACATCAAAAATGGCTTATCAGTATCTCTTTCTGGTGTATCAATCCAACTATCAACTGTATTCATTAATTCCATAACTGAATCAACACCTGATTGCTCACCATTAAGGGCAGCTAAAGCAGATCCTTTAATAATCGGAGTATCGTTATACTCATAAGATTCCAATAATTCTCCTAGTTCCATTTCAACTAATTCTAAAAGTTCTTCGTCATCAACTAAATCAACTTTGTTCATGAAAACCACAACTTTAGGTACATTTACCTGTCTTGCAAGTAGGATATGCTCTCTAGTTTGAGGCATTGGACCGTCTGTAGCAGCGCAAACTAATATTGCACCATCCATTTGAGCAGCACCTGTTACCATATTCTTAACATAATCAGCGTGACCAGGACAGTCAACGTGAGCATAGTGACGAGCAGCCGTTTCATATTCAATGTGTGCAGTATTAATAGTAATACCTCTTTCTTTTTCTTCAGGTGCATTATCAATCTGATCAAAGTCTTGCTTACTAGCCAAACCTGCATCAGAAAGCACTTTAGAGATTGCCGCTGTTAAAGTTGTTTTACCGTGATCAACGTGACCAATTGTACCAACATTTACGTGTGGCTTTGTTCTTTCGAAATTTTCTTTTGCCATTTCTTTAGTTGTTTAGTTACTTATTTTTTATTTGTTTAATTGCACTAGTGCAAGTTATTTATTCAATTTAATGAGCCAATGATGGGAATTGAACCCATGACCTCTTCCTTACCAAGGAAGCACTCTACCCCTGAGCTACATCGGCATATCCATTTCTAATTTTTGTGGCTCAATACAAAAAATAGAGCGGGAGACGAGATTCGAACTCGCGACCCTCAGCTTGGAAGGCTGATGCTCT
Organism: Crocinitomicaceae bacterium; assembly: GCA_002723085.1. GTDB lineage: Bacteria > Bacteroidota > Bacteroidia > Flavobacteriales_D > Parvicellaceae. Next base: position 9,473 of record PBNK01000013.1, read on the forward strand.
ACCAACTGAGCTACTCCCGCAAAATGGACAACAAAGGTAACACTTTTATGCTTTGCTTTTACAAAAAACATTTAAAGTAGAAACTTAGTCATTTCTCATTAGTTTGTGGGGAGAGAAGGATTCGAACCTTCGAAGGCTAAGCCATCAGATTTACAGTCTGACCTCGTTGACCGCTTGAGTATCTCCCCAACACTTATTATTTAAAGAACTCTTTGAGCCGGTGGAGGGACTCAAACCCACGACCTGCTGATTACAAATCAGCTGCTCTAGTCAGCTGAGCTACACCGGCAATAAAAAAGACCTAATCTTTCGAAAAGGTCTGCAAATTTAAAAAAAGAAATATTATATCTAACAAATAGGTAAAAAAAATTATCCTTTTACATAAAACTTCCCTTTATGCCTCTTTATTTGCCTTCGTAAAGCCTCTACAGTTTCATCAGTTGCTTCCTCAAATGATTTGCATTGTTTTTTAGCAAATAAATCTCTACCAGGAATATTTAATTTAATTTCTGCTATTTTATTATCGTTGGTGTTGGCCCTATCAATTTTAAGATACACTTCAGCATCAATAATATTATCAAAAAACATATTCAACTTACTTATTCTTTGTTTTATGAATTGAACTAATTTTTGATCGGCATCGAAATTTACGGATTGAACTTGTACTTGCATATATATTATAGTTTATTAACCTCTTGGATGAGATTGTTTATGAATTGATTTTAACTTTTCAAAGGTGTTGTGAGTGTAAACCTGTGTTGCAGAAAGACTCTCATGACCCAACAATTCCTTAATAGCATTTAAATCAGCTCCATTGTTAAGCATATGAGTAGCGAATGTATGTCTCAAAATATGTGGACTCTTTTTTTGTTTACTTGACACCAATGAAAGATAATAATTAACTTTTCTATAAACAAATTTTTCATACAATTTATCAAAATTATCAGTTATTAATAACCAAGTTGGGTGAGTTTTTTGAGGGTTATTTTTATATAAAATTATTAGCTCTTGTATACCCCTAGACAAAGGGACAATTCTTTGCTTGTTTCGCTTACCAGTAACTTTAAACTCTTGATTTGAAACATCCGACCACTTTAGTCCGATAAGTTCAGAAAGTCGAATTCCTGTTTGATACAAAATAGCTATCATTAAACGATCTCTTAGCCCTTTAAAGTCTTTTGGGAATAAATCCCCATTAAACAATTGTTGCATTTCCTTTTCTTTTATGAAGTTAGGAAGTCTTTTTTCAACTTTTGGAGTAGTAATATTTGATGCAGGAGACTCATCAATTAACTGCTTTTTAATTAGATATTTAAACATTGACTTTAATGAGCTTATCTTTCTTGCAACTGTCGATTTAGAATTACTTAAGGACAACAACTCAACCATATAACTTCTTAGGTATACGGATTCAATTTTTTGTAAGTTTTCTACACTGTAAACAGAAATCAAATAGTTATTAAACTGAAAAAGATCTATTTCGTAAGCTTTTAAAGTATGTTCTGAATATCGCTTTTCTATCCTAAGATAATCCAAAAAATCAGCAATATGATGTTCAAATTTTTTCAAAAAAAAAGGGGCGTAAGCCCCAATTTAAACGTATTTTATATGAAAAGGTTATTCACCAAATTTTAATTTCTCAACATATTCAGCCTTAATCACTTCTTGTCTTCTGATAACAGATTTTTTAATATACTGTTTTCTTGCTCTAAGCTGTTTTAGCACTCCTGTTCTTTCAAATTTTTTCTTATATTTCTTAAGAGCTCTTTCTATTGACTCACCTTCTTTAACCGGTATTTGTAACATGTTATATGTGTTTTTTTATTTTATTAAGGTTTGCAAAGATATTATTTTTTAAAATTAAAAAACAAAAATTACTTATTTTTTTAATATCTCTCTAGAAATAACCACCTTTTGTATTTCAGATGTTCCTTCTCCAATTGTCATCAGTTTAGCATCTCTTAAAAATTTTTCGGCTGGAAACTCCTTAGTATATCCATACCCTCCCATAATTTGAACAGCTTCATTACCACATTTTACAGAAACCTCAGATGCAAAATATTTTGCAATTGCCCCTTCTTTTGTCATAGGTAATTTTTTATTTTTTAGATCCGCGGCTTGAAAAGTAAGAAGTTCAGCAGCCTGAATTTCAGTTGCCATATCAGCTAGCTTAAAACTAATCCCCTGAAATTTTGCAATTGGCTTTCCAAACTGTTCTCTTTCCAAAGCATATTTGACTGATGCTTCATATGCCCCCCTTGCAATACCACAGCTTAAAGAAGCTATAGATATTCGACCACCATCTAAAACCTTCATAGCCTGCTTAAACCCTTCTCCGACATTGCCAATAACATTTTCTTTTGGAACACGAACGTTGTCAAAAATCAACTCAGCAGTTTCACTTGCTCTAACACCTAATTTATCTTTAATTTTAATCGAAGAAAAACCAGGCGTATCTTTTTCGATAATAAATGCTGTAATCCCATTACTATCGAGCAATTCTCCTGTTCTAATAAGCACTACCGCAACATCTCCTGATAATCCATGAGTAATCCAGTTTTTTGTCCCATTAATTACCCAGTAATCTCCATCCTCAACTGCAGTAGTTTTCATTCTCATTGCATCTGAGCCGGTATTAGCCTCTGTCAACCCCCAAGCACCGATCCACTCTCCAGAAGCCAACTTAGGTAGATATTTTTTCTTTTGCTGCTCATTTCCATGGTAAAAGATATGGCCAGTACATAAAGAGTTGTGTGCAGCAACACTTAATCCAACACCTCCACAAACTTTTCCAAGCTCCATGAGTACTGTCGCATATTCTAAGTAACTGAATCCAGAACCGCCATATTCTTCTGGAACAAATATCCCTAATAAGCCTAATTCTCCCATTTTTTTCATGGTCTCCAAAGGGAAAATTTCATGTTTATCCCATTTATTAATGTTGGGTCTAATTTCTTTTTCAGCAAAATCTTTAACCATTTGCTTAACCATCAACTGATTTTCTGAAACATCAAAATTCATATTTAAAATTTTATAATACTATTTATATTTTCTGAAAACTCTTCAAGCAGTTTTCTCCCTTCAAGAAAGGACAACTCAACAATAAAAGAAAAACCAACAATCTCTGTACCTTGTTGCTTAATTAATCTTGCGGCTGCAACTGCAGTTCCCCCAGTAGCTAATAAGTCATCATGAATAATCACTTTATCACCTTCCTTAACCGCATCAATATGCATTTCTATTTCTGCACTTCCGTATTCAAGATCATATTTTAATGAAGCTGTTTTATAAGGAAGTTTTCCTTTTTTTCTAATCAAAATAAAAGATATATTTCTTTCCATTGAAGCTGGAAACCCAAAAAGAAACCCCCTACTTTCAATTCCAGCAACATGAGTCACTTCTTTAGGAAATCCATTAGCTAAATCAGAACATATGTCTTTAGACAATTTTGCATCTTTTAAAATGGGGGTAATATCCTTGAATACAATCCCTTTTTTAGGAAAGTCTACAACATCTCTAATTGTTTGATTTATTCTTTTTTGTAATTCCAAAATAAAAAAGTGAACCTATGTTTTTATGAAATTGTAATATATGGTGCAATTTTACGGTATATCTTATCATTTACCAAATGAATTTTTTTGATATTTAACTTAGACTCAAAAAGACCATGCTGGAACCTATAGTTAACTATTGCATTTGCTAAATTCCAATTAAAATAAGGGTGTTTAACTAACTTTTCTACCGAAATCTTATTAATATTTATCGTTTTGACTGATTTAGGATCTACTTTGATCTTAGTTAACAATTCATCATATAATTCATTGCTGATACCATAAACCTCTTTTAATTGTATCACACTTGTAAATCCACCAAGAGATTTTCTGTAATTAATTATTCTTTTTGAAAAAACTGGTCCAATGCCTTTTATTTTAGAAAGTTGTACTTCATCTGCAATATTTATTTCAAATGGAATTAATTGAGGATTTTTATTTATTAAAATAACAAGATCTTTTTTATTCAAAGAAAAAGAACCTAAGTTTTTAAATGAATCAATCGATTTGTTATTAATTAATTTTTCTAAATTAGAATTTTGATCAATATAATAACAGTATTTATCGTTTTGTTTTTTATAATATAGAGTGTCAAATACAAGATTTAGCTTATAATTTGGAACTGAATCAACATGAACTAAAGTGAACATTGATTTTTCTTTTGGCAAGTCAATTTTAGGCTTATCAAATACAATAAACTTTTTTATATCATTAATTTTATTTGAACTTATAACATGACATCTACTAAGTTGATCTAAAGAATAAAACCCTCCTATTTTATTTTTGTATTTTTCAATAGTTTTTATCTGACGAGATGAAAAACCTAAATTAATCCAATCAGAATTTTTCCACTTATTTGGATTATTTGAACTTAAAATAAAATTACTTTTTTCTTCTTCTTTAATTTTATTTTTTAATTCTTCTTTTGAAAATTCAAGTTTTTCAAAAACAAGTGGAGGCAATTCAGGGCTAATTAGCAAAGAATTTAAGTAAAAATAAACAGCAAATAAACTCATAAAAGAAAGCAGCACAATAGCTCCTCTACGTTGACCCCCAGAAAACAAAAACATTCTATTTAAACTTTTTAATCTGGCCTGATTTAATTCTAGAAAAATAATCTTTTAAATCAAGTTTAATTTCTTTAGCAAAGAAATATAATCCTAAAATATTTGGGAAAGCCATTCCTAAAATCATCATATCTGAAAAATCTATCACAGCACCTAATGATGAAGATGACCCAACAACAATAAAGAATAAGAAAATTGCTTTATAAGAATAATCCACCCATTTAGAATTGCCAAATAAGTAGGTCCATGATTTTAATCCATAATATGACCATGAAATCATAGTAGAAAAAGCAAACAGAACTGCAGAAAAAGCAAGCACATATTTAGACCATGTTCCTAACCCATGTTCAAATGCTGCTGAGGTTAATTTTGCACCTTCAAGACCTTGATTATTTTCAGCATATCCAGTAAAAATCAAAACAAGTGCTGTCATGGTACAAACAACCACTGTATCTATAAAAGGTTCTAATAGGGCAACAATTCCTTCACTTACAGGTTCTTCAGTTTTCGCAGCTGAATGAGCAATTGAAGCAGAACCAACTCCAGCTTCATTTGAAAATGCAGCTCTTTGAAATCCAACGATTAATACCCCTATAACACCTCCTAATGCAGCATCAGAAGAGAAAGCACCATTAAAAATGAGTTTAAATGCATGGCCAATGCTGCTGAAATTTAATCCAATTATAATTAATGCACTTAATACATAAATACCTACCATTAAAGGAACTATTTTATCAGTTACATTAGCAATGCTTTTTATTCCACCAATAATAACTACTCCAACTAGAAGTGCTAAAATAAGGCCAAACAATGCCCCATTCCCAACTAAAAATGAAAAACTTTCTAAGCTTGATAATTGTTCAAATGCCTGATTTGCTTGAAACATATTTCCACCGCCAAAAGAACCACCGATACATAATACAGCAAAAATTAAAGCTAAAACTCTTCCAAAGTTAACATAGCCTTTTAAAGCAAGACCTTTACTTAAATAGTACATTGGTCCACCTGAAACTTCACCATCAGGAGAAATATTTCTATACTTAACTCCTAATGTACATTCAACAAATTTAGATGACATACCTAACAATCCTGCTAAAATCATCCAAAATGTTGCCCCTGGCCCTCCCATTGTTATTGCTACAGCAACTCCAGCAATATTGCCAAGACCTACAGTTCCTGACAAAGCAGTAACTAAAGCTTGAAAATGAGAAACTTCACCTTTATGGTTTGGGTCATCATAATCCCCTTTTACCAACTTAATAGCATGAAAAAAACCTTTTATGTTTACAAAACGCATGTATACAGTAAAAAAAACAGCGCCTAAAACCAGCCAAATAACTACAAATGGGATTTTGGTTTTTTGGGTAGTACCATTTGCATTCAAAACAGGGGAATTATTATCATCATATATAACATTATCATATATCCCCAAACTATTAAAAGGGTCCCAAAAAATAACTTTATCTAAGAAACCAACAACAGGCACAAAAGAAGCATTTAATTTTTCCTGAGTTGATTTTGATTCAATAAAAAAACTTTTAGCAAGAGTATCGCTATTTGAATCTACTACTTTTAAAGTATGAGAAACACCTTCTGTTAAAGATGTTGAGATATTATCATATATAGAAGTGTTTTTATTTGACCAAAAATATTTATAGGGGGGAGCTCCACCTTCAACTATAACTTTTATCACACCATCATTAATATCGTCAGAAATTACAGTATCAAGATCTAACTCAGATGAATAATAATCAGACAAAGAACTGTATGTTGTATCATAAACAAAATAAAGAGATTTTTCTTCATAAGTTAACCCGGATTGCTGTGCAGTAAAAGTTAATCCAGAAATAAAATAAGTCAATAATAAAAAAAATTTTTTAATCATTCCAATATATATTAATTGTTCATTTGTTTATCTAAAAATTTGATTCCTTCATCAAAACTTCTTGGTTTAAAACCCAGTTCTTTTTTTGCTTTATCAATAACAAAACCAGTTCTTAATGGCCTTTTAGCGGGTTGGTTTAAAGATGCCGAAGTTACAGGAATTATTTTTGATTTATCTAAAGCATAAAAATCAGCTACTTTATAAATCAACTCTAAAATACTATTTATTTCAGGGCCAGAAAGATGATAGATTCCTTGAGCACTATTATCAGCAACTGAAATGCAACCTTCAGCTAGATCTTCCGCTAAAGTTGGAGAACGAAACTGATCATTAACTACTTTAATGGTATTGCCTTTTTCAATTTCCCCCTTAGACCAAAGCACAAGATTTGACCTACTCATATTATCCGTAATTCCATAAATTATTATGGTTCTAATAATAGCCCAATTAGAACTATTTTCGCTTACTATTTTTTCGGAAGCCAATTTAGATTCTGCATAATAATGAAGAGGATTTGGTTCATCTGTTTCAGAATATGGCCCCGCCTTTCCATCAAAAACAAAATCGGTACTTAAATGAATAAAATGTGTATTGTATTTTGAAGAAGCTTCAACTAAGTATTTTACAGCATCAACATTAATTTTCCAGCATTTTTCTTTATTATGCTCGCATGCATCAACATTGGTCATGGCAGCTGTATTAATGATAACATCAGGATTAATCTCACTTAAAATGTGTGAAACTTTGTTTTGATCTGTTATGTCTAATGATCGATAAGTATATCCAAGCTTATCAAGCAGCCTATTTTCTCCTATAGAAGTTGCATAAAGATCCACATCTTTTCTTTGCTTTAAATTGTATACTATTTTCTGGCCTAACAACCCATTAGAACCAGTAATTAAAATTTTTTTTGTTTTTTTCAAATTCCGAAAATTTGATTTAACTTTTTTATTTCATCTGTTGTTCCTAGAACCAAAATCTTACAACTTGGAACAATTTCTGTTTCATCTTTAGGGTTAATAATAAAATTCCCTGAAGGGTCTTTAAACCCAATTAGATTACAAACTTTGAATTGTTTTTTCAAATCACCAATACTTTTATATTGAAAATCTGATGGAATTTCATTAAAGTCTATGCTTTCTAAATTTATCTTATTTTCACCTTCTATTGATATTTCATCAATAAACTCTAACACATCTGGAGTAGCAACTAATTGAGCCATATGTGAACCCCCTAAAGAGTCAGGCATTATAACATTATCTGCCCCTGCAATTTTAAGTTTTTTAACAGATGAAGATTTAGAGGCTCTTGAAATTATTTTAATGTCTTTATTTAACTCTCTTGCCGTTAAAACAACAAATAAATTATCAGAATCAGATGGCAAAGTGGTTATTAGGGCTTTAGCATTCATTATTCCACTCTTTAAAAGAAGTTCATCTTGAGTTGCATCTCCTTTGATACAATCATATGACGTCTTCATTCTAAATTGTTCAACCACCTTATCATCTTTTTCTATAAGTAAACAATTATTATTGTGTTCACCTAAAGTTTCTATTGCTGTAGATCCTACTCTTCCGTACCCACATACTATCACGTGATTATTCATTTGATTGATTTTTTTCATGTATTTAAACTCTTTAAAATATAATCTATAATCTCCACTTACTATATAACTGGTAATTGATGTTAATGCATAAGCAAAAGTACCAAAACTTGTAATTATTAGAAAAGCTGTAAATAGCTTACCTAAATTTGATAATTCATGTACTTCTCCAAATCCAACTGTCGAAACTGTAATTATTGTTTGATAAAAGGAATCAATAATGGACCAATCTTCAACTAAAATATAACCAATTGTTCCAATTAAAATTATTAGCAAAAGCACTAAAAATGAATAAAGTACTTTAGAAAATAATCTGAAATTAAACAACATTCTATTCATACCTAACTAATTAAATATCCCAGACTGTTTTTCTTTTTTTTCTGCGCTTCAAATAATCCTTATTTTCCAAAATAAAAGCCATAATAAAATAAATTAATAACGGGCTACCTAATGTTATAAAACTAAAGTATATGAATGCTTTTCTTATAATTGAAGGGTTAACCCCAACTTTTTTTCCTAACCAAGCACAAACACCAAATGCTTTTCTTTCAAAATAATTTATAATATTATTAATCATGATGTTCTTATAAAAAATTTGCCATTTGTTTTTGTAAAGACCTTGCACTTTCTGATGCTAACACATCAAAATCATTACTATTTCCAGAATAAATAATACCTCTAGATGAATTAACTAATAACCCAACATCTTTATTAATGCCGTATTTAGCCACTGATTCAAGGCTTCCTCCTTGAGCTCCAACTCCAGGAACTAAAAGAAAGTGATCTGGTATTATTTTTCTAATATCAGACAATAATTCTGCCTTAGTTGCTCCGACTACATACATAGTATTTTCAATAGAGCCCCATGATTTTGAAGCCTTTAATACTTTCTCATATAAATATTCATTATCAAAGGTTAATTGGGTTTGAAAATCTTTACTTCCAAGGTTACTTGTTAATGCAAGAAGGATTGTCCATTTATTTTCATACTCTAAAAAAGGAGTTATTGAATCAACCCCCATATACGGAGCAATAGTAACACTATCAAAAGGATATGTTTTAAAAAAAGTAGAAGCATAAAGAGCAGATGTATTTCCTATATCACCCCTTTTCGCATCTGCTATTGTGAATATATCATTCGGAATATAATTTAAAGTTTTTTCTAAACTAATCCATCCTTTTGCACCTAAAGCTTCATAAAAAGCAATATTAGGTTTATAAGCTACACAAAAATCTTTAGTAGCGTCAATAATTCGTTTATTAAACTCGAAAATAGGATCTTCATAATCTAATAAAAATTTAGGAATTTTTTTTAAATCTGTATCAAGACCAACACATAAAAAAGATTTTTTTCTATGAATTTGCTCTATTAATTCTTGTCTTTTCATTCTTTTTCTGCACCAGCTTTTAATTTTTCAGCGTTTTCTGCCATGATCAAAGCATCAATCATTTCATGAATATCACCATTCATAAAATGACTAAAATTATACATTGTTTTTCCAATTCTATGATCTGTAATTCTTCCTTGAGGATAATTGTAAGTTCTTATTTTGGCAGATCTATCTCCAGTTGAAACTAAAGACTTTCTTTGCTCAGCCCTTTCTTTTTCTTGCTTCTCTACTTCAACTTGATACAATCTTGACCTTAAAACCTGAAGAGCTTTTTCATAGTTTTTATGTTGGGATCTTCCGTCTTGACATTCAACAACTGTATTGGTAGGTAAATGAGTTAACCTGACAGCAGACTCAGTTTTATTAACATGTTGTCCTCCTGCTCCAGAAGCCCTAAAAGTATCTTTTTTAACATCTTTTAAATCAAGTTCAAAATCTACATCTTCAGCTTCAGGCAATACAGCAACAGTAATTGCAGACGTATGGACTCTACCTTGAGATTCAGTTTCTGGAACTCTTTGTACTCGATGAACACCTGATTCGAACTTTAATTTTCCATAAACTTCTTCGCCAGATATATTCATGGAAATTTCTTTAAATCCTTTAACAGTCCCTTCATTAGTATTAATCACTTCAACAGACCACCCTTTTTCTTTAAAAAACATGGAAAACATTCTATAAACATCTTCTACAAAAATACAAGCCTCATCACCTCCAGTTCCAGCTCTAATTTCCATAATAACGTTTTTGTTATCATTGGGATCTTTGGGAATTAACAGCCATTTAATCTCTTCATCTAAACTTTCCTTTTTTAATAGCAGTTCTTCCAATTCCAATTTGGCCATTTCACGGAATTCTTCATCATTCTCTTGTTTAATTATATCCTTAGCACTTGAAATGTTATCAATAACATCTTTATAATTTTTGTATGCTTCAACTACTGGAGATAAATCTTTGTACTCCCTATTTAGCTTAACATATCTTTTCATATCAGATATAACATCAGGGTCTACAATTTGTTTCCCTACTTCCTCAAATCGGATTACAACTTCTTCAAGTTTTGATATGACTGATGAATCACTCATTTTTAATATTGAAAATGTCCCATATCTGAATCAATTGTTAATTTTTTAACCGCTGACTCTTCTACTTTTCCTATAATTTTAGCCTCTATATTAAAAGAATTACATATTTCAATAATTCCATTGGCAATGTTTTCTGGGATATACATTTCCATCCGATGACCCATATTAAATACTTTATACATTTCTTTCCATGGAGTTCCTGATTCTTCTTGAATCATTTTATATAAAGGAGATAAAGGAAACATATTGTTTTTAATTACATGAACATTATCTACAAAATGTAAAACTTTTGTCTGTCCTCCTCCACTACAATGAACCATTCCATGAATATCTGATCGATATTTTTCAAAAACTTTTTCCATAACTGGAGCATAAGTTCTAGTAGGAGATAAAACTAATTTTCCTGCATCAATATTTACACCATGAATTTTATCTGTTAGGTTTTTTGACCCAGAATATACTAATTCATTAGGAATAAGATTATCAAAAGTTTCTGGATATTTTTCAGATATTTCCTTATTAAAAACATCATGTCTAGCAGATGTTAAGCCATTACTTCCCATTCCACCATTATACTCATATTCATAAGTAGATTTGCCAGAAGATGATAATCCAACAATTACATCACCAGGTTGAATGTTTTTATTAGAAATGACATCGCTTCTTTTCATCCTTGCAACTACAGTTGAATCAACAATAATGGTTCTAACTAAATCGCCAACATCTGCAGTTTCTCCTCCGGTTGATTTTATTGAAATTCCATGCTTAGATAAATCATCAAGTAATTCTTCTGTTCCCTCAATTATAGCAGTAATTACTTCACCTGGAATTAATGACTTGTTTCTTCCGATAGTTGAGGATAATAATATGTTTTTAGTTGCGCCAACACATAATAGGTCATCTAAATTCATAACTAGGGCATCTTGAGCAATGCCTTTCCAAACTGAAACATCTCCAGTTTCTTTCCAATAAGCATACGCTAAAGATGATTTTGTTCCAGCACCATCAGCATGCATTATAATGCAATGTTCTTGACTTCCTGTTAGATAATCAGGCACTATTTTACAAAAAGCCTTAGGGAAAAGACCTTTATCTACATTTTTGATTGCTTTATGGACATCTTCTTTTCCAGAACTAACACCTCTGAGAGCATATCTTGAATGATCTTTCATTTAAAAATGACAATATAAAAAAACACCCATATTATATGGATGTTTTAAATGAAAACTACTACTCTTCTTTTTTATCAGGTGATTTGTAATCAAAACTTAAAACTCTAAACTGTGTTCTCCTGTTTTTTTGATGAGCTACTTCTTGTTCTTCTTTAGTTGATAGTTTTGAAATGCTATTGCATTCAAGCCCTTCAGCTCTAGGCACATCCTCCCCATAACCAACTGGAACCATTCTTTCTTTTGGAATTCCTTTTGAAATAAGATAATCAACACAAGATTGAGCTCTACGTTGAGATAATTTTTTATTTGACGCATCACTTCCTCTACAATCAGTATGAGCTTGAAGTTCAATTATAATACTAGGGTTTTCAACTAGAGTAGTATATAAATAATCTAAAGAATCCTTAGAATTGATTCTTTCATCTACTAAAAGTTCAGATTTAGCAAAAGCATATTGAACTTCAGGAAAATCAATAACAAGCGCTTCTCCAGATTCTGTTACTACAGGTTGAAGAAAAACTTCTTCTAAAAATCTTTTAGAATTTTCTAATCCAACTGTACTTATTTGATTACTTGCCACTAAAAAACTATCTTTTTCAACTTCAATTTGATACACCATATCTTTAAGAATATACCTTTTAGCCTTAGATATTTCTTCAAAAATATATTTTCCTTCAGCATCTGTTGTCTGAACAAACTCTGAAACAATTCCTCCAGCAACAGATGTATCAATTCCAGTCAACTTAATGGTTACACCAGGAACAGGGTCCCCAGTTTCTTTGTTACTTACAAACACACTTAAAGCAAATTGAATTTCAGGTAAATTAAAGTTATATAAATCATCTTTTCCTTTACCACCTAAATCATGTCTTGAAGAAGATAAAAAACCTCTTTTATTTGTTCCAGTTTCAAATAAAATCCCAAAATCATGCTCAGGTGAGTTTAGAGGGAATTTTAAATTTTCAACATTATCCCATTCTTTATCAGTAATTTTTTCGGCTCTAAAAATATCAAGGCCGCCTAATCCAATATAGCCGTCAGATGAAAAATATAAAGATCCATCATCAGAAAGATAAGGAAACATTTCATTACTGGAAGTATTTATTTTAGCCCCTAAGTTAACAGGCTCTAACCAGGAATCTTCACGTTTATCGTATTCACTATACCATAAATCTTTTCCACCAAAGCCTCCAGGAAAATCTGCAGAAAAAATCATAAAATTAGCGGATGAATTTATTGCGGGATGCCCACAAGAAAGCGTATCAGCTCCTTCAGGTTTTAATTGAATTTTTTCAGCTTTTGACCAATTGGTTCCTTTAAGATCTGAATAAAAAATTTCACAACCTAAGTCAACTTTCTTTTCTCTAGGGCAGCGTGTAAAGAAAATTTTATCTCCTTTTTTTGACAATACAGCAGACCCTTCATTATCTGGAGTATTAATTGCACCTGGTAAAAGTTGTGGTTCTCCCCACTTTCCATTATTGTCTCTAGTTGTAGTCCACAAATCCATAAAACTTTCCCCAGTTCTTGCATCAACACCATCGCCAGTAGAACCCTCTCTTGCTGAAGCGAAAATCAATACATTGTGTTTTTTATCCCCCCAAGTTGGAGAATAATCATAATGATCAGAATTTATTAGCACCTCATCTTGAACAATATGCTTTGTGGGAGAATTTGTCCACTCTACAGCTTTAGAACAAGAAGCTAACAAATCTTTTGCATGTTCATTTTGAGGAGAAACCTCAATATAACTTTTTAAATTAACTTCAGCTTCAGAATATTCGCCTTGTTCCATTAAAACTTCTGCTAAACGTAAAAGGACTAATGGTTCTTTTTGCTGATATTTTAATAAAACACATCTATTATAGTATGTTTGTGCTTGATCTGGCTCAACAGCTAACCTGTAACATTCTGCAATTTGATAATTAATTCTTGCTTTTTCTTCAGGATTTTTCTCCTTTGTTTCTCCCTTTTTATATAAATCAATTGCTGAATAGTATGCTTCATTTGCAAACTTTGCATCTGCCTCAATTGTAAAGTTCTTTTGCGCAAGTAAATTACCATATTGAAAGAATAAACCAACAATAAATACGTATTTGAATATTTTCATAAATTTTTATTTAATATCTCCCCCATCTTAATAAGTTATAAATATAATGAGGAACGCGAAAATAATCAAATATTTTTGCTGATTACCATTACTTTATTTAAATAAAAGTGATTAATTACTTATAATTAAGTTTTTTTAACAGACAATATAAATTTTTAGTCCATTTTAAATGTTAAAAAAATATTTAATAAGATATTAATTTTGTTAAAAAAAATCATGTGTTTAAAGCATTAAAAAAAAATATAAAATTACTTTTGTCAATTAAACAAAAAAATTAAAAATGGGCAAATCTAAATTAGAATACATTTGGCTTGATGGGTATAAACCAACTGCAAATCTTAGAAGTAAAACTAAAGTAGTTGATGATTTTAGTGGAAAATTAGAAGATTGTCCATTATGGTCTTTTGATGGGAGTTCTACTAAACAAGCGGAAGGTGGATCTTCTGACTGTCTTTTAAAACCAGTAGCTATTTTCCCTGACCCTGATAGATTAGATGGTTATTTAGTTATGAATGAAGTTCTAAATTCTGACGGAACTCCACATGAATCAAATGCAAGAGCAAAAATTGACGATGACGATAATGATTTTTGGTTTGGTTTTGAACAAGAGTACTTTATTATGGATGTAGATACACAGCTGCCTTTAGGTTTTCCAATTGGCGGATATCCTGGACCTCAAGGGCTTTACTACTGCTCAGTTGGGGGAAGAAATACTTGGGGAAGAGATTTGGTTGAAGAACATGCTGACCAATGTATTGAAGCTGGAATTAATTTTGAAGGAATTAATCAAGAGGTTGCTGCTGGTCAATGGGAATTTCAACTTTTTGCGAAAGGTGCCAAAAAAGCTGGAGATGAAATTTGGGTAGCCAGATATCTATTAAACAGAATAACTGAAAAATATGGTTACTATATTGAACTTCATCCCAAACCTATTAAAGGTGATTGGAACGGAAGTGGTATGCATGCAAATTTTTCTAATACTACTTTAAGAACTTGTGGATCAAAAGAAACTTATGAAAAAATATGTGAAGCATTTAGACCAGTTAGAGAAAAACACATTGATGTTTATGGCGAATTTAATGATCAAAGACTTACTGGTCTCCATGAAACAGCATCAATAAATGACTTTAGTTATGGCGTTTCAGACAGAGGAGCTTCCATAAGAATCCCAATAATGACTGTTGAGAATGGATGGAAAGGATGGCTTGAAGACAGAAGGCCCGCTTCAAATGGTGACCCTTATAAAATTGCTGGAAGAATTATTGAAACTGTAAAAAGTGTAAAGGTATAAGGTCTAATAATTTTATTACTAATTCATTTTAAAAAGCCAATTAGTTAAACTAGTTGGCTTTTATGTAAAAGAAAAGATAATGTAAGAAAGGTATCCTAACAATAAAATAAGACCTTGAATTCTGCTTACTTTTGACCCTAACAATATAAGCCCCATAAATAAAGTAAATCCTAGCATTACAGGAAAATCAAATCCTAAAACTGAATTATCGACAGTTATTGATTTAATTGATGAAGTAATTCCTATTACTGCAAGAACATTAAAAACATTTGACCCAATTAAATTACCAATAGAAATGCTATTATAACCCTTAATTGCTGCAATAATTGAAGTTGCTAACTCGGGAAGTGAAGTTCCTAACGCTACAACAGTTACACCAATTATCAATTCAGAAACACCCCATTCCTTAGCTATAATTACTGCGTTTTTAACCAACATTTCAGAACCATAATAAAGTCCAATTGAACCCAATAAAAAATATAGTAATGTTAAGGGCAATGAAATAACACTCTCTTTATCAATTGAATCTGTTTCTAGTTTAGAAAACTTAATGGATAACAAAATAAATATCAGCAATAAAAAAACTAAAATAAGACCTTCGTAATATGAAAGATTAAAGTCAATGGAAACCCAAATAAACAACAGTGCTGATAAAAACATAAAAACCCAACTAAAAATGTAGTTTTTTCGCTGAAAAACCATTGGGCTAATTATTGCAGTAATTCCTAAAACCAATCCAATATTAGCTATGTTTGATCCTATTACATTCCCAATAACAACACCAGAATTACCATCAATTGCTGCTTGCAAGCTTACCAGAAGTTCCGGCAATGATGTTCCAAAAGAAACTACAGTAACTCCTATTAAAAGAGGAGAAACATTCATTTTTTTTGTTATGGAAATAGCAGCACGAACTAGAAAATCGCCTCCTAAAACAAGAGTAATTAAACCTACTATTAAAAACAAATAGGATGTCATTCTAATTTGTTTTTATTTGAATCTATACTTTTTTTTGAGTCATCGATTGAAACAGAACTTTTAATGTCATCTTGAATTTGCTGGGATGCATCTTTAACTTGACGAATTCCTCTACCCATTGTACGAGCAAGCTTGGGAATACTCTTTGAACCAAAGAACAATAAAACAATTAAAAAAACAAATGTGAGTTCACCTATACTTATCCCTTCAAGTAATAATAGGCAAATTTTCATTTATTTTTTAGCTTTTATTATGCAGTTATTTTTTTCTTGCTTAAATCAACAACAGCTGGTGTAGCAATAAAAAGTGATGAATAAGTTCCTACAACAACACCTATCATTAATGCAAAAGAAAATCCTTTAATTGATTCTCCCCCAAATATAAAAATAGTCAACAAAACTAAGAAAGTACTTAATGAAGTATTTATTGTTCTTGATAAAGTACTATTTAATGCATTGTCTATAACTGACTCCGTAGAAGATTTTTTATGTAATATTGAATATTCTCTTATTCTATCAAAAACAACCACTGTATCATTAATAGAATACCCCACAACTGTTAAAATAGCAGCGATAAAAGCTTGATCAATCTCCATTGAAAATGGAACAAAGTTGTATAAGATTGAAAACAAACCTAAAACAACCAAAACATCATGGAACATTGCAACTAAAGCTCCTAGACCAAATTGCCATTTTTTAAATCTAAATGCAATATAAATAAAGATGATAAACAACGAGAATATAATTGCCCACAAGGAACTTTGTTTTAACTCATCAGAGATTTGTGGATTTACACTTCTAGAAGATTTTATTTCATACCACTCACCATTAGAAAAATCCTTATTTTGATAACCCATGTCATTAAATGACTTATGCAAAGTACTATCAACCTTTTCGTTTTTATTGTCAGCAGACGAGTTCACTAAATATTTGGTGGTAATTTCAAGATTATATTCATTATCCACAGTTTTTAATTCAGGTGAAACTAACGATCCGTCTTCATTAATAGATTTTGAAGCAATTAATTTTCTAACTTCTTCTCTATCTATCTTTTGTGAAAATTCAACTCTGTAAGTTCTTCCTCCTGTAAATTCAACACCCCAATCAACTCCTTTAGAAAACAGTGAAGCAAGACCACCAAGTACAATCAAAGAAGAAATCACATAAAAAAGTTTTCTTTTCTTAAAGAAAGTAATTGATGTGCCTTTAAATAAGTTTTTAGTAAACTTTCTTGAAAATGCAACCTCTTTTTTATTATCCAGCATGTAAGAAAAAATTAATCTAGTAATAAATAAAGCACTAAATAATGACGTGAAAACACCGATAATTAATGTTGTAGCAAATCCTTGAATAGGCCCAGAACCAAAATAAGCTAAAACAACAGCTGTTAAAAGAGAAGTTACATTAGCATCAATAATCGCTGAATAGGCATGTTTGTATCCATCAGCAATAGCTAACTTAACCCCTTTTCCTTTTGACAGCTCTTCCTTTACTCTTTCATAAATAAGCACATTCGCATCTACAGACATACCTATAGTTAATACCAAACCTGCAATTCCTGGTAAGGTTAGTGCTGCTCCAAGGGAAGCTAAAGTTCCTAGGATGAAAAATATATTGGCAAGTAACGCGACATTTGCAACCCAACCAGCTCTGTTATAATAAAAAATCATATAAAAAAGAACCAATGCAAAAGCAAAAACAAAAGACCATAATCCAGAATTTATATTTTCTTCACCAAGAGATGGACCTACAATAGACTCTTCAATTATATTAGCAGGAACAGGAAGCGAACCCGCTTTTAATATATTAGCTAAATCTTGCGCTTCCTCAAGTGTGAAATTTCCTGAAATTTCTGTATTTCCACCAGAAATAGCCCCTGTAGAAACTCCAGGAGCTGAATAAACAATGTCATCAAGAACAATAGCTATATTGGTTCTATTATCATATGCCTTGCCTGTCATTGTTTTCCATTTTGTTGAAGCATATTCTTTAAAATTTAACAGCACTACTGGATCACCTTTCTGGTTATAACTTTGACTTGCTCTTCTAACACCTTCTCCGTCTATCTCAGGTTTTTTATCATCTGGAACTTCAATTGCCATTAAAGCATATGATGGAGGAAGTGTTTTTCCATCCCACTTATTAGGATTATTTTCATCGCTTTTTTTGTTCCACAAAAATTTAACTCTATTGAAAGATGAAAATATTGCCTTTGCTTCATTAGATTTTAAATAATTATTAATAGTACTTGTGTCAGATTCTAGAGCGTATCCAATAACAGGAGGCGCTCCTACAAACCACATGCTTTTACTTAAAATCTTATCAGATGAAAGAGCCAATGAATCTTTAATTAATTTATCAGCTTTCTTTGCTGCAATTAATGAATCGTTTTTTAATTTATTATTTTGATAAGCTAAAGAATCTTCCTTTGTTAGTTTTGCTAAAGAATCAAGGCTTAACTCAACAAATTCAGAAATGTTATTTGTATCTTCTAATTCGATTTTATCACCAAATACTTTATTCAGTTTTAAAAATTCATCCCTAAAATCATCATGATTAGTATGCCAAAATTCAAGACTAGCAGTAGACTGAAGTAACTTTCTAATTCTATTTTTATCTTTTGCACCAGGCAATTCAATTTGTAATCTACCAGAAACAGGTTGCTTTTGAATATTAGGCTGGCTAACTCCAAATTTATTGACCCTAGATTCAATAATTCTTTGTGTTTTGTCAATAGCGTCCTTGCTTAAATCTCTTAATTTCTGAATAATTTCATTGTTATCTAATTCAATTGGAAAGTCTTCTTTGTTTGCAACATTAAAATATTTCATTTTTTGATTAGGGAACATTACTTTAAAATGCTCATGAAAAAGGCCAATAAAATCATTTCCTTCTGCATCACCATAAGCTGTATTTGACTTATAGTTATTTAATGCTGCAAAATAAGGCTCTTTAAAAGATGGTTTTCTAGATTTGCCAGATAGGTTTTTAACCAAGTCATAAATAGAAACTTCTAAAGTAACACTCATACCACCCTGAAGGTCAAGCCCAAGATTTAATTCTTGATTTTTGCATTTTTGATAACTTAAACCAGTTATCGGATAAATTGCTGAATTTGCTTTCTTTAAAAGAATTTCTTGCTCATAATGAGCAATAATTTTTTGCTTTTCCTTTTCAGATATAGCCTCACCAATTATTAATTTTTCTTCATTGATATCATTCTTAAAAACAATTTCTTCATTGGGATTAGCTAACAATACAGAATCGTATTTTTTTATTGCAGCATCAGTTACATTGCTCTCAAATGAGCCTGTTACCCAAGAAAAAGACAACTGATATAAACAAGCTAAAAACAACAAAACTGTGAAAACCCAAATTGCACTTCTATTACGCATAATATTTTTTTATTCTAATTCAACATGAAAATAAGGGCGCAAATATAGAATTTCAATTGGTTATAAACAACATTATTTCAACAAGTTACCTTTATGAAAAAAATAGGGGCTAATTTAGCAATCAAATATTAACTTAATAAATTGATTTAAATCCTAATAAACAATATGTTATTTTTATCTAAAAAAAAGTATGTGAAGCAACTAAGCTTTAAGATTACGTTTTAATTAATAAGAATGAATAGTTTTTTTAAAATACTTACTATAATAATTGTTGGGTTTGGTCTTAGCAATATATATAGTCCATTTTTTTCTCAAAACTTAATCTTTAGTCAGTCTAATGACTTAATTGTTTCTAAAATGGGTGACACATTGAATAGCGCGTGGGCTGGAGGAATTAATTCTGCTCAAATATCAACCATGGATTTAAATTTTGATCAACTTGAAGATATTGTGATTTTTGATAAATCTGGAAATAAAATACTAACCTTCATTAATTCTGTTGATCATTATTATTATGATTCACAATACGAAAAATTTTTTCCTAAAATTGAGAATTGGATGCTTCTAAGAGATTATAATGGAGATGGCAAGAAAGATATTTTTCATTCTGTTTCTGGTGGAATTGGAGTTTGGAAAAATACTAGTTCAAATAATATCATTTCTTTTTCTCAAGAAATTAGCCCTTACATCCATTCTTTACAATATAATTTTAAAAGCAATTTATATGTAAGTAAAAATGATATTCCTGATATAAACGACATTGATATGGATGGCGATTTAGATGTAGTTACATTTAGTATTTTAGGTGGGAATTTGGAATATCACCAAAACCTATCTGTTGATTCTGGATATGGGTCAGATTCGCTTATTTTTGAGCTTAAAAATGCTTGTTGGGGCCATTTTTATGAAGGTGGCCTTACAAACACTTGTTACTTATTTGACACTTGTCTAACCAATGTTAATAACCCAGAATTTCCAATAGCTAATATAAATAGACAAGACTCAACTTTTTTAAGGCACGCAGGCTCAACTGTTCTTTCTTTAGATTTAAATAATGATAATGTGAGAGATATTTTATTAGGTGATGTGTCTTTTGCAAATATAGTTGCCCTATACAATGACAATAAAGGAGTTAATATGAATACATCTTTTATAAGTCAAGATACTTTATTTCCTAATAATTCTATTCCGGTAGATTTATATATTTATCCAGGAACATTTTATGAAGACGTTACTTTTGATGGAGTTAAAGATTTATTAGCCTCTCCAGCTACTGACAATGATACTGAAGATAAAGAAAGCGTATGGGTATATGAAAACACAGGTACAAATAGCTCACCTGTCTTTAATTTACAGTCAAAAAACATGTTCCAAAGTGAAATGTTAGATTTTGGAAAGTCATCTTCTCCCATTTTAGTTGACCTTAACAATGATGGTCTTAAGGATTTAATGTTTGGTTACTTGGGAGAATTTGATATTAACTCTTTAAATCACTACACCTGTGCGATATCAGTATATATGAATACGGGAACTGCTGAAATTCCAAAATTTGAATGGTTAACCGATGATTATCAAAATTTATCTTCTCTAATAAACAATATAGATCTTTTCCCAGCTATGGGTGATTTAGATAATGACGGTGATTTAGATGCCATTGTAGGAGATTATTCTGGATATTTACACTATCTCGAAAACACTTCTTCTAATTCTTCAGTTGTTAATTTAATTATGAATCAACCGCAGATGCAAGATGATCAAGGAATCCCTATCGATATAGGATATTGTGCAAAACCTGTATTATTTGATTTGGATCAAGACAATGATTTAGACTTAGTTATTGGAGAAGCTACTGGAGTTCTTAACTATTATGAGAATATTGGCGGGGCTAATTCTCCTTTATTTAGTTTTGTTACAGACAATTTTGGAGGCATTGATGTTACTGATTGGTGGACAAATATTGGATCTAGTTCACCTTCTTTTGAATTCATAAATAATGAATTAACATTATTTGTCGGTTCTGAAAGAGGGGCCTTATACATGTATGATAGCATTAGCAATAACCTAAATGGGAGTTTTAATCTTATTGATAGCAATGTTAGTAATTTAATTATTGGCCCACATCTATCGCCAGCTTTAGGCTACTTAAATAACGATTCGATTATTGACATGATTGCAGGTAATAGAAGAGGAGGAGTAACATTATTTTATGGGAGCATAGATTCAACAGTAAATGACATTCAGCACTTAAACCAAAATAAAATTGTTTTTTCTCCCAACCCTACAACTGGAATACTTTCTTGTTCGTATAAAAACCCATATACTTATAAAGTAATTAATCAACATGGGAAAATTGTTAAAAAAGGAATTTCATCCAAAGAAATTAATATAAGTAATCTTTCTGATGGGATTTACTATATTTCTGTTATTAATGAAAAAATAAATAACACTGTAAAAATTGTCAAAATACACCAAAAATAGTCCAACAGTAATTATTGATGGGGATTGTGTCTTTTGCAATTACTGGGGAAACTATATTATTTTAAACGATTCTTCAAAAAGTATTTTTGTAACCTCATCTTCTTCAAAAATCGGAATAGAATTCCTTGAAAAAACTGATATAAATCCAGAAAAAACCATTTTGTTTTTATTAAATAATAAATATTATAGCTATTCTGATGCTGTAATTAAAATTGCATTAAAATTAGGCGGTTGGCATAATGTATTTTTACTAGGATATTTGATACCAAAAAAAATCAGAAATTTCTTATATGAATATATAGCAAAAAGACGAAAAAAAATCATGACAAATGCGTGCCATATACAAGACTTGAAAAACAGAGATAGATTTATTTCATAACAAAAAAAGCCCCATTTAAAGAGGCTTTTTTTATTATATAGACGAATAAAGCGTTATATGCTCTTTAAAGCATCATTCATATTTCTTACTGCATCAGCACTTTTTTCAAAAAGCTCTTTTTCAGCATTATTAAGATTAACATCCACAATGTTTTCCCAACCATTTTTTCCAACAACTACAGGAACACCAATACAAATATCATCTTGTCCATATTCTCCCTCAAGAAAAACAGAACAAGGAATTATTCGCTTTTGATCATTTAAAATACTATCTACCAAAAAAGCAACTGCAGCACCAGGTGCATACCAAGCAGAAGTTCCCAACATTCCAGTCAATGTTTTTCCGCCAACCATAGTATCAGCAGCAACTTTATTCAAAGATTCACTATCCAATAGGTTTGAAACAGGAATACCATTATACGATGCTAATCTAGTAAGGGGAATCATTGTTGTATCTCCATGACCACCAATTACCATTCCATGAATATCATTTGCGGGTTTTCCTAAAGCTAATGATAAATAAGTTCTAAACCTTGCACTATCAAGAGCTCCACCCATACCAATAATTCTATTTTTAGGCAATCCACTTTCTTTAAGAGTAAGATAAGTCATTGTATCCATAGGATTAGAAACAATAACAATAACAGCTTCAGGAGAATGTGCTAAAACATTTTCAGTTACTGTTTTAACAATACCAGCATTAACCCCTATCAACTCTTCTCTTGTCATTCCAGGCTTTCTTGGAATACCACTCGTAATAACGACAACATCACTTCCAGATGTTTTAGAGTAATCATTGGTACTACCAACAATTTTAGTATTAAACCCAAGAAGTGAAGAAGTTTGAGTCATATCTAATGCCTTACCTTCAGCAAAATTTTCTCTAATATCTAATAAAACTACTTCGCTAGCTATTCTTTTATATGCAATGGCGTCAGCACAAGTTGAACCAACATTACCAGCACCTATTATTGTTACTTTCATGATTTTAATTTGATTTTTTTGCGAAAATATGAAAATAGAATCCTTAAAATAATTTTATGTGTTTTTTTTATTTAAATAAATGCAAAGAATATATTTATCATTGTTATTATCAAAGAACATAATTAACTTAAGGCAACCATTAATTTAAAAACCGTTAATATAACGACAACTTAAATGAAATTAAGCGCTAACGATATTCAAAATCTTGTTGAAAGATGTAAAAAAAATAATCGATTAGCACAAAAAGAATTATATGAATTTTACTATAGTAAAATGATGGGGGTTGCTTTAAGATACATAAATGATAGAGATGCAGCTAGTGATGTTGTTCAAGATGGATTTATTAAAGCATTTAGTAAAATAAGTAACTATACTAGTACTGGATCATTTGAAGGCTGGCTTAGAAGAATTGTCTCCAATACAGCTATTGATCAAATAAGAAAGAAGAAAAAAGAAAGTTTTCTACAAAATGAAGAAAAGATAGAAGCTGAAGATGAAATTAAAGAAGAGAGCATTTACGAAAACATTAGTATGTCTGAGATAGTAAATGCTGTTGGAAAGTTAAGCGATGGATATCGATCTGTTTTCAATTTATATGTAATGGAAGGTTATACACATCAAGAAATTGGAGAAATTCTTGGAATCAGTACAGGCACATCAAAATCAAATTATTCAAAAGCAAAAAAGAAATTGAAATCTATTTTAATCCATAAAATTAAATCTTGAATAGCCCTAATAAATATGACCCATTTGAGAAAATGATTCAAAAAAAAATTGATTCAATGGGAAACTCCTATAATCAATCATGGGAAAATATTTCCAAAAAACTGGACAAAATAGATAGGCGAAAAAAAATAAAGAAATGGGGCTTAATTTCAATCCTATCTTTTGGCTTAATTTCTTTTTTAATAATTGGTGTAAGAAAACCATCTACAGAAACGATTTCATCTATCAATAAAAACAAAAAAACCCAACTTCAACCTATTATTGATTCATCTCATAAAATTGGAAATGTTATAGAGCCTATTATTAAAACAAAATATAAACAAATTACACATAACAATAATAATTCAATATCTGAAAAAAATACTTCTAAAATTGACAATAATATTTCTGAATCTACAAATTTCATAGAAGATGAAAATACAACCAATAAAGAGGATGAAATATTATCATTACCTGTAAGAAATAATGAATATATTATTGAAAAAAATGAATCAATAATTGAAAAGAGTGATTCAGTACTAATTATTAGTACTAACAGTATTAATTTATGTGTTGGAGACACATTAGAATTTTCAATTTCTTCTTGTAAAAGTCAAAAACTTGAATGGTATGTAAACAATAAATTTCATAGCCATGAATCAAATGGAAAATTCATATTAGATAGACCTGGAACTTTAAAATTTGACCTTCGTTCAATAACAGAAAAAGATACTCTAATTTCTAATTCTATCGAGATAATTATTGAAGATCTCTCTGATTTAAAAATTTCCTTTCAAAAGACTGAGGAAAATCAAATGACTAAATATTATTTCAATGCTTTAAGTTCAAATAATTTGGATGGGGATTTCTATTGGGATTTTGGAAACAATAAAACATCTATTGAAAAATATGCAGAAAATTTTTATCAAAAAAATGGCACATACAATGTTTCACTAGATTATACATCAAAATTTGGATGTAATAACAAAGTTTTTACATCAATTGATGTATTAAAGAAAACCAACTTATTGGCGCCAAACTCTTTTACTCCAAATGCAGATGGAATAAATGACTTCTTTATGCCAGAAGCTCTTAAAACTAACGGAAAGCCATTTACACTTAAAATATATAATAAAAATGGGCAACTAATTTTTGAATCAAAAAATGCCTCAAACCAATGGGATGGAATTAATCAAAATAATGGACAAAAATGTAAGATTGACAATTACATTTGGTTAGTTAATACCATTAACGATAATGGTGAAGCTGAACAATTTCAAGGAACAATTTTAATACTTAAAAATTAAGCATCGATATTAGCATACTTTGCATTCTGCTCGATAAAAGCTCTTCTTGGGGGAACCTCATCGCCCATTAACATAGAAAAAATCCTATCTGCTTCTGCACCACTTTCTATAGTAACTTGTCTAAGAGTTCTGTTTTCAGGAGCCATTGTGGTATCCCATAATTGTTCAGCATTCATCTCTCCTAAACCTTTATATCTCTGAACATGCACACTAGATTCAGATCCAGAACCTTTCATTGAATTAATGAGTTGATCTCTTTGGCTATCGTCCCATGCATAATTTGCTTGTTTTCCTTTTTTAACAAGGTATAATGGAGGTGTTGCTATGTATAAATATCCATTTTCTATCAATTCTTTCATGTATCTAAAGAAAAAGGTCATGATTAAAGTTTGAATATGACTTCCATCTACATCGGCATCACACATTATAATTACCTTGTGATATCTTAATTTTTCTAAATTCAAAGCTCTAGAATCTTCTTCAGTACCAACCCTTACACCTAAAGCAGTATAGATGTTTTTTATTTCCTCATTTTCAAAAATCTTGTGTTGCATTGCTTTCTCAACATTCAAAATTTTACCTCTTAATGGCATAATGGCTTGGAAATGTCTATCTCTACCTTGTTTTGCGGTTCCACCAGCAGAATCTCCCTCAACAAGATACACCTCACATTCAGCGGGATCTTTTGAAGCACAGTCAGATAGTTTTCCAGGTAACCCAGCACCGCCCATAGGGTTTTTTCGCTGTACCATTTCTCTCGCTTTAGTAGCAGCATGACGTGCAGTTGCAGCAAGAATTACTTTCTGAACAATTTGTTTAGCATCATCAGGATTTTCTTCCAAATAATTGCTTAACATTTCACTAACCGCTTGACTTACAGGGGCTGTAACCTCCCTATTACCAAGTTTTGTTTTGGTTTGGCCTTCAAACTGAGGTTCTTGCACTTTAACAGAAACAATGGCTGTTAATCCTTCTCTAAAATCATCACCAGAAATGTCAAATTTTAGCTTATCTAACATTCCAGATTTATCGGCATATTTCTTTAATGTATTGGTTAAGCCTCTTCTAAACCCTGAAAGATGTGTACCCCCCTCATGGGTATTGATATTGTTAACATAAGAATGGATATTTTCAGCATAAGAATTATTATAAACTAATGCCACTTCCACAGGAATACCACTCTTCTCCCCTTCAACACTTACCACCTTTTGAATCAATCTTTCTCTATTACTATCAAGAAATTCGACAAATTCAGAAAGCCCATTCTCAGAATAAAAAGTTTCTTTAGGAGCATTTCCATTTTCATCTTTAGAACTCTCTCTTTCATCAGACATATTAATGGTTAAACCCTTATTTAAATAAGAAAGTTCTCTCATTCTAGTCGCTAAAACCTCATAGTGATATTCAAGAGTCTCAAAAATTTCGGGGTCAGGATAAAAAATAACTTCAGTTCCTTTTAGATCAGTATCTCCATCTACCTTTACAAGGTATTGTTCTTTACCTTGCTTATATTCTTGAACATGTATTTTCCCATTTTTATGAACACTTGCTTTTAGATCTTTTGATAAAGCATTCACAACAGAAACTCCAACGCCATGTAACCCTCCAGAAACTTTATAAGAATCTTTATCAAACTTACCTCCAGCTCCAATTTTAGTCATTACAACTTGAAGTGCAGAAACACCTTCTTTCTTATGTATGTCAATTGGAATTCCTCTACCATTATCCATTACTCTTATACCATTGCCCTCAAGGATAGCTACATCAACTTTAGTACAATGCCCTGCTAATGCTTCATCAATTGAATTATCAACTACTTCGTAAACCAAGTGATGTAATCCTCTTGTTCCTACATCTCCAATATACATTGATGGACGCATTCTAACATGCTCCATACCTTCAAGTGCCTGAATACTATCTGCTGAATAGTTTTTTGCTTCGCTCATCTATAAAAATTTGAAAAAACAAATATACTATTTAAGTATTATTTTAAGGCTGTTTTTACCTGAAAAAGTGGATAGTTTTCAACATTTTAAAAACTAAATGTTGCTCCACCCAAAATGTTAATGGATTGAACTGGATAATTATTCCAAATTTGATACTTTGAAGCTGTGAAATTATTAAAATTGATAAAGGCTGAAATTCTTTCATTATATCTATATTCCAACCCTAAATTCATGTCTAAACACATAGGCAACCTTTTACCCCCATATTCAAATTGATAGTTATAATCCAATAAATCTCCTTCAGAAGAACTATATACCTTAGCTACTCTTGAACCAATTGTAAAAACATCTCCTTTAACAATAATCTTGTCTGAAAGATCTAAAAAAGTAGAAATGGTGAAAATAAAATTAGGTTTTTGCCAAGCAAACTCTTGATTGGTTAAGTCATAAATAAAATACTCTGCTTTAGAAGTAACCTTAAGTTTTTCTGCATTCTGATAAGTAATTTCACCCATTAAGGTTGTTCTATTAACATCATCATATAAAAGTTCAAATTTATTACCATATGACGAACTAGTATCATGAACATATAAACAAAATGATTTTAACCTTTCATAAGATGTTTTAAAATTAAAAGTAAATGAACTGCTTAATGACCCTCTAATCCCTCCAAATAAATTCATTTTATTTACTGTATTATTCAAAATTGAATTTTCAGAAACAAAAGGATTATCTATTCTTATTGAATTCCAAGTATTTCGCTGAACATTTCCAGTTAAACCAGCATAGGGGATAAAAACATTGTTAAATAAACTATAACTGAAATTTACATCAGGAAAAAAATAGGGTGTCGTGTTATATTCAATATTTGCTTGAAGAGAAAGGCCAAACTTTGCTTTCCAATTCTTTCCTCTAGAATAAATGTGAGGATTAAATCTTACTATAGCTGAAACATTATTTTCAATATCGCCAATTTGAAGTTGATCAAGAGAATCTAAAGACAATGTTTTTGGTTGAGAAAGTGAATTAATATCTAACTCAAAATTAGCTAAAAACTCTTCTCTTTTTATAAACTTTCCTGAATGACCGCCAATCAAAAAATGATTTTCTGTTAAATTATTTTTACCATATAAAAAATGATAATCCATCCATGTTTTGTAATGAACTTTTGAAGTGTCTCTTCCTGTATTTCTTGAATTAAACTTAGCATGTAAATCTACCAAATGATAAGTTTGGGGAAACGCTGTATCGTTATTTATTAATTCAGGATTAATTAAACTATCTAAATAATCAATTCCATAAAACCTATACTTATCTCTTTTGTAATCTAACTGAAACCACAAATCATTTTTGTAAAAGAATTTTTGAAAATAACCTCCTAATTCAGCTTCAGAAAACTTTGTGTTTCCCATCTCTTTAACACTAGCTAATGAACTTTTAGTTAACCCTCTAAAACCCCAGCTTTCATGTTTAGATCGCTGAGAACCATAATTCATTTCTAAATAAGGTGTTAAATAACTTCCAGCGCCTCCCTTAACATAACCAGAATATAATTTATCTAATGGCTCAACAATCTTAAGTCTAGCAGGACTAATGTTTTCTAAATCAAATACTAACTCATGTTTTTTAGGTTCAAGATAATATTTAACCTCTTCCATCTTTAAAGTAGAATCAACAGGTTTTGGCAATATGGCTTCCTTTTCAGACTTAGCAATTTTTCTTGATCCAGAACCAATTCCTAAATATGTGTCACTATTGCTTTGAGAAAAAACAATACTATTTAAAAATAAAAATATATTTAGTATTACAATAGAACTATTTTTCATCTTCCTGTTTTTCATTAATATTATCATCTACATCTTCTTCAAATAAATCCTCATCTGAAGGGTCTATTTCATCAAAGTCAATTTCCATTTCTTGTTGTTCAGGTTGATTATCTAGTTCTTGTTTTTCTAAAAGTAATATCTCTTCAATTTTTGCTTTTGCAATAGAGATTATATTTTCTTTTTCTGGGCCTGAATAGTTATCAATAATACTTTGTAAACTATGCTTCGCATTAAAATAATCTTTCGCTGCTACAAAGTTATCTCCTAACAAAATAATGGCTTTTGCTAGCCAATAATCATACGATGGTTTTTGTTGCACCATTTCCATGATATGTTGTTCACATTCTACATTTTTATTTTGATTAAATAAGATTTCACATATTCCATACTTTGCTTCAGCTGCTTTAATATTATTAGTGATTTTTAACAACTCATTATATGAACTAATAGCCTCATCTAATAAGTTCATGGATTTGTAGGAATTACCTAAAAATAAATAAGCATCTTCTTTAATTTTTGGCTTCACATCGTTAGATGACAATACTTTTAAAGCATAATCAATTGTTGATTGATTATTCTCTAGAAAATTAAAACAATACATTTGACCTTTTCTAGCAAAAGATAAATCTTCATCTGTAATTCCAACTTTTTCTAAAGTTGAAAAATACACAAGTGCTTCTTTATACATTTTATTATCATAAGTTAATTCACCTGCATAATACAATGCTTCAGTATAAAAATTATTATTCGGCTTAGAAGCTATAAAGTCATAATGATAAAGGGCTTCATCCATTTTTCCTAAGCTGTAAAAACAGGTGGCCATATAATAGTGTGCTGAAATTTCTCTTGATGGATTAGATACATTATCTAAATAAATGGCTGCTTTTTTTAATTGGCTTTCGCAATCACCATTATCTCTAGCTAATTGAACAGGTTGCCAAAATGTTGAATCTTGCTCTTGTGCGCTAATTTGAATCCCTCTATTTGAAAGCCAGCTGTAATAGCCAGGTAGGTTATCTTTTTGTGAAAAAACTTCTTTCATTAAGTCAATGGCTAATTGATTTTCAGATTCAGCATCTGGAAATTGATCTAAAACAACTAATAAGTATTTTTCAGCTTCAACATAGTTTGATTCTTTAAGATAAATACTCCCCACTTCAACATAGGCTGTAGAGACAAAATTATTATTTGGATAATTTTTAATGAACTGCAAATAAGTTTCAATTGACTCATTATTCATTGATTGATCATTATAAGTCTGAGCCAAATCCAATAAAGACATAACTTGATATCTTGAATCAGGATATTCATCAGTTAATTTTTTTAAAGTAGCTGTTTTACCCTCATAGTCTTGTATTAATCCCTGAGATTTTGCTTTTTGATATAAAGCATAACTATTATCAAATCCATTTAAACTGATAGCTAAGTCGTAATTTTCAATGGCTTTTAAATCATTTTTTTGCAAAAAATATCCGTCAGCTATTCTTAAAAGCGATTTTCTATACTTTGACGTGTCACTGATTTCTGTTTGATGAATATAATTTCTAAAAAAAGTTATTGCTTGATTAAGGTTCTTGTGTTTTTTTTCTTCAAAAGATTTATTTGAGTTATCATATGGATTTGAATTCTCAAAATAAGCATATCCAACATGATAATCTAAATCCTTAAAAATAGAAGTCAATACTGAACCAGATGAATATCTGAATTTTTGATAATTGTCAATAGCCTCTTGAAATCTCCCCAAATTAAAATCACATTCTGCTTTCCAGAACTCACTTAAAGCGTTTAATTGTTTATCTATTGGGTATTTGCTAACCATTTCAAACCGTTCTTTTGCCTTTTCATATTTGCGATTATGAAACAACTCAACTGCTCTATTAAAAACAATGGATTGATATGCTTTTTGCATTCTAGGGTCTTTATTTTTAATTTTCTCTAAAGACGATAATGCTTGATCATAATTTTTTGTTGTTAAATAAACCTTTAATAAAAATTCATAAGCTTCTTTTGCATCCTCAGTGTCAGGGTATTGTGCAATAAAATCGTGAAAAGCATTAATGGCTTCATCATAAGGGTTATAACTTTGTTCGTAAGCTAGCTTAGCATAATTGAATAAAGAATTTCTTTTTATATCCTCATCAAAAGATAAGTCACTTGCTGCTTGAAATGCATTTCTTGCATAACCTTTTTCATTGGTTTTTAAATAAGCATCAGCAAGATGATAATAAGCTGTTTGAGTTAAAATATCTTTTCTGGTAGCAACCCTAGCAAATAATGGAATGGCCTTTTCATAATCTCCAATGCTATAATATGAATAAGCGATTTGATAATTGCTTTTTCTATCTAACCTAGAAAACTTCTTAAAAGTTTTGTAATACTTTATGGCCTCATTATAATTTTGTTTTTGATAATAGGAATCCCCAATTAACTTAGAAAACTCGCCTTTTCTTTTTTCTGTAACTGAATCTAAATAAATAGGAGCATAATCAATAAGTTCGTCAAATTTATTTTGCTTATATAAAATTTGAGTTACATAATAAGGAATTATAGCCTTAAACATTGGGCTTTCATCGATAGATCTAAATCCGTTTAATGCTGTTTGATATTTACCATCTTCATAAGCAATATGGCTATAATAATATGTCGCTGGCTCTTTATAATCTGATTCACGCTGCAAAACTTCATTAAAATGAACTTTTGCTTCGTTTCTTTTCTTTCTAACAAACTTTGAATACCCTATTTTAAAAAGGTATTCATTCCATTCATCCCCAGTTAAATCGTATTGATCTACCTTATCAAAATATAAAATGGCTTTGGAGAATTTCTTAAGCCTATAATAGTGCCTTGCTAATTGAAAATAAACATTTTCTGATTTTGGATGATCAGGATGGTCTAAAACAAATCTTGTTAAAAGGACTTCAACATTTTGATGGAATAAATTCAATGCACAAACCGCAAAATAATATTCTGAATTAATTCTTATCTCATCTTGTTTATCACTTATTTCATCAATAATTAGTTTAAAATGAGCTTGAGAGGAACTGTATTTTCCTTTATCATATAACTCTTGAGCTATTTTGTAATCTTTATACTTATCAGAATGAACTAATGTTTTTTGAGCTTTAACAGGAATTATAAAGCATATAAATATGAGAAAAAAGGTGTATTTTAATTTTTTTAATATCATCAAGTTTTTTTTATGAATATAAACTTTGAATTTTTTAAAGATAAATAGGCTAGATGTACATGTTTATATTAAAACTTATTATTTTCAACCATATTGTGTTAACATTAAGAAAGACTTATAATGGTCATATCTAATTTCTATTTATAATTTTAATATCAATATCTTAGTAGCCAACAAATGACAGAATCAACAATAATAGAGCTTAATAATGTTGAAATTAAACAACAACAAAATGTTGTTTTAAAAAATATTACTCTAAAAATTAATAAAGGAGAGTTTGTATATTTTGTTGGGAAAACCGGTAGTGGAAAAAGCAGCTTACTTAAATCTTTGTATGGAGACATTTCTATAAATGATGGGGCTGCAAACGTTCTTAACTATGATATTATTAAATCAAGAAGAAAGAAAATACTTAGCTTAAGAAGAAAGATGGGGATTGTTTTTCAAGATTTTGAATTATTAATGGATCGTTCCGTTTCAGATAATTTAAAATTTGTTATGAAAGCTACAGGGTGGAGAGGTAAACAAAAAATTAATACCGCTATTAATGAATTGCTTGAAAAAGTTGGCATGACTGAAAAAGCAAATTCCTATCCCCATTTGATTTCTGGTGGAGAACAACAAAGAATTGCTATTGCAAGAGCTTTAGTTAATGATCCGGAATTAATTTTAGCTGACGAGCCAACTGGTAATTTAGACCCTGAAACAAGTTTTCACATAATGAACCTTCTTAAAGAGATTTCATCAAATGGAAAAACCATTATCATGGCCACACATGATTATAACACTATTGAAAAGTTTAAGGGTCGAATAATAAAATTTGAAAATCAACACATTTCTGAATAATTAAGAATTGATAAGCGTTTGTATTCCAATATACCAATATGATGTTTATGAATTGATTAAGGAAATATATAATCAATGCATAGCATCGTCAATAAATTTTGAAATAATTTGTATTGATGACAATTCTGATAGCTTTTATAAAACAAAAAATAAACGAATTGAAGAGTTTGACTACACTTCATATATAGAACTTAATGAAAATATTGGTCGATCAAAAATTAGAAACCTTTTCCTGAAAAAATCAAATTTTAGTTCCTTACTTTTTTTAGACTGCGACTGTTCAATTCCTAATAAAAATTTTATTATTAAGTATTCTGAAAATATAAACAAAGACATTGTTTATGGCGGAAGAAAACATCATAAAAAAAAACCTTTAGATGAAAAAATAGTTTTAAGATGGGAATATGGAAAAAATAGAGAAGACTTATCATATAATGAAAGAATAAATTCACCTTATCTAAGTTTTAGATCAAATAATTTTTTGGTTAAAAAAAAGACACTTGAATTGTATCGTTTTGATGAGTCAATTAGCACATACGGGCATGAAGATACTCTTTTTGCCTTTCAACTTGAAAAGGAAAAAATTAATATTCATCATATTGACAACCATGTAATACATGAAGGGTTAGAAACCAATATTGATTTTTTAAACAAAACTAAATCTGCAGTTAAAAACCTTTTTATCTTGTATTTAAGCGGTAAAATAGAATCTGAGAAAATAAAACTTTTAAAAACTTATCGATTTTTAAAAAAGATTAAACTTACTTTTTTTATGAGAGCTTTTTCTTCTTTTATTATTAAAATATGCACTAAAAAACTACTACATAAAAATCCAAAAATTTTCTGGTTAGATATTTACAAATTGTTTTATTTAATTAAAATAAAACATGATGTATAAATCAATAAAAAAAATTTATTTATTTATTATCCCAAGAAAAGTTCATTATAAATTAGAACCTTTAATTAGGTCATTTCTGTATTTTTTATTTTATAGAGGTGATGATTTTTATTGCCCAATTTGCAACAGCCGATTAAAAAAATTTATTACAATTAATTTTAAGTCTGGCTCTGACAATTCATGCCCTAAATGCGGAAGTTTATCAAGGACTAGATTATTATTATTATATCTACAAAAAGAGATTAATGCTCCATTCCATGAAATACTTGATTTTTCACCTCATAGAAGCTTATATAATTTACTATCAAAAACAAAAGAAAATTACATAGCTAATGATTTTGAAAATCAATTTCATGCTGATACCCATTACGATATAACAAAACTTCCTTTTGAGGAAAAAAAATTTGACTTAATTATTTGCTTTCATGTTTTAGAACATATCACAAATGATAATAAAGCCATAAATAATTTATTCAAAATATTAAAAAACAAAGGGAATCTTCTAATACAAGTACCTTTAAAAAAAGGAAAAACATACGAAGACAACTCAATTACTGATCCTAAAATTAGAGAAGAAAAATTTGGACAATCAGATCATGTTAGAATATATGGAAAAGAGGACCTTAAGATTAAATTGAAAGATATCGGTTTTAATATAAAAATTGTTGATTATGCTGAAAAGTTCGATTTAAAAGAACAAAAATATTATGGCTTTAAAAAAGGCGAATTAATTTTTCACTGCACAAAATAATTTACCATAATCTTTTGTAAGATTCAATTAAAACTTCAGATTCCTTTTCCCAATTTAAATCAAACAATGCTTTTGAAAAATTATTAGCAAAAACACCCTCTATTTGTTGCTTACTTAGTTTCTCAATTCCACTAATAATGGTATCTGGTTCTAAATCTTTTATTGAAAGACCAACTTCATACTTTGCAATCACATTTGACACTTCAACAAGATCAGTAGCTAATATTGGAATTCCTGCCTTCATATAATCAAAAATCTTATTTGGCAAACTAAATTTATAGTTAATGTTCGTGTCCTTATCTAAGCTAACACCAACATTACTATTTAAAGTATATTGCATCATTTCTTCATAAGGCAATTTATTAATGAACATAACTTTTTTACTCAAACTTTGATCTAATTCAATTCGTTTTTTTAAAATTGGGATTACATCTCCTGATCCTACAACACATAGGAAAATATTATCCGAATTATAAACAGCTTCTACTAACTCTTCTGACCCACGATCTACATTAATTCCAGCACCTTGTAAAATAACCACTATTTTATTTGAGGGCAGATTTAAATCCTTTCTGTTTTTTGTCTTAATTATTTGATGTTTAGTAGGCAAATTTCTTAAAACCTTAGGTCTATTTCCATAGTCATTCTCGTACAAGGTTGCAATTGAATTATTCACTGTGAAAACAGTTTTTAATTTTGGGAAAATAATTTTTTCAATTAATGTCCAGCTCCACTTTACTATAGGACGATTCTGAATTTCTGGTACACCAGTAAAATATTCGTGTGTATCATAAACAATTTTTTTCCTTTTAAATAATGCTAAAAACCAGTTAGCTAACAAAGTATCTAAGTCATTTGAATGATACACATCCGTTTTTTTAAACAATAAATAAAAAAACAATCTAATGTTAAATTCTGCATAAAATAAAGCACCACGATTAAACATCAATTTAATTCTATGCGTTTTATAATCTCTTTGAATATTCTGAGAATCCTTTAACTTTCTTCCAACTAATAAAATTTCATAACCTTGTAAGTGCAAAGAATTACACACTTTGGCAACACGCTGATCATGACTTAGATCATTTGAAACAGAAACTATTATTGATTTTTTATACAAATAAAAATTTTTATAAAAATAAACTTTGATATGATGCCAACATATAAACTTTTAAATTATTTATAAATTGAATGAATACGCTCTAATTTTATTTTTAGGTTTGCTATAATGAATATTTTAAGAAACCAATCACTTAAATCACACAATACTTTTGGCATTGATGTTAAAGCCGATTTCTTTTATGAAGTTAATTCACTTTTAGAACTTATTGAAATTTCTTCATCAACCATTTTTAAAAGTGAAGATTTATTTATTATTAGTGGTGGAAGTAACATTTTACTTACGAAAAATTTTAAAGGCCTTGTTATAAAAAACAATATCAAGGGTATTGAAATCTTTTCACAAGACGAAAACTATGTAGATTTAAAAGTTGGTGCTGGAGAAAACTGGCATGATTTGGTTATGTTTTCAGTTGAAAAAAATTGGGGTGGAATTGAAAACCTCAGTTTAATTCCTGGAAATGCAGGAACAGCACCTATGCAAAATATTGGTGCATACGGAGTTGAACTTAAAGATACATTTATTAGCCTAGAAGCTTTTGAAATAGCAACTGGAAAAATTAAATGCTTTACGAATGCTGATTGTTGCTTTGGATATAGGGAAAGTATTTTTAAAAATAGTCATAAAGGAAAATACATAATAACTAGTATTATTATTAGACTATCAAAAAAACCAACCGTTAATATTGATTACGGAGATATAAAAAATGAACTTAATAAATTAACTATAAAATCTCCTTCAATTAAGGATGTTAGCAATGCTATTATAAAAATCAGAAAAAGTAAACTCCCTGATCCTAATGAAATTGGAAATAGCGGAAGTTTTTTTAAAAATCCAATTATTTCAAAATCAAAATTAGAAACCATTCAAAAAAAATATCCAGATATTGTAAAATATCCTTTAAAAAATGATGATTTTAAAATTGCTGCTGGATGGCTAATTGAAAAAGCTGGATGGAAAGGGAAAAGGTTTAACAATTATGGTGTCCATAATAAGCAAGCTTTAGTTTTAGTAAACTACGGAAATGCAAAAGGAAGTGAAATAAATAAACTTAGTGAACTTATTATTAAAGATATTTACAAAAAATTTGATATCCTTTTAGAAAAAGAAGTGAATGTGCTCTAATTAACCAGAACAACCATACTTTTTTCATAATTTTCATCAACACATATGTAAACAGTATGATTAGTATTTGTTTTTATTTTTTTTGGCTTTATAGCAAATTTCTGTTGATTGCTATCAGGAAAATCAACCTTAACTGGTTTAATTAATGGTATTCCTGCTGCAGAAAAGGTAACTTGATTAATGCCACAATAATTATTTACTCCAAATTCAACTGGGACTCCTTTCCTTAGCCCTACGTTTTTTAATTCGTTATAAAAAAATAAAGGTTCAGGCATTTGATTTAAATTAAAAACAGAACCAAACATATTTTTTAATTCCAATTGATCTGTTTTAAAAGGACAGCCCCAAACATAACTTCCGTTCTTGTTGTATTTAATACAAACAAAACCTTTTCTATTAATGTATCTTAAATCTTTAATTTTTTTCTTTCCAAAATGTTCAGCCATTAAAAAATAATTTCCAGAAGTATCTTGCCTAAAACTTGTTATATAAAAATTATCTAAACCAAAATTACCCTCTTTAATTTCTTTTGATGATTTAAAAGAGTTTTTAATTTTCTCATTGATGGGATATTGATTTTTATGAATTAAATTAAGTTCTTCATCAAACTTTTGAAGAAAATAACCTTCATAATTGTATTTTAATGGTGACGAAAAAAAACCACTAATAACCAACTCGTTTTTATTATTATATAAATAATCAATAGCTGATATGTTTCTTATCTTTAAACTTAACTTAATTTCATTTAAAGTGGTTCCTCCTAATTTATAAACATAAAAGTTATTTACTTTCTCCCAAAACTTTTTGATTAATACAACATCTCCATTATTAGAAACTATTAAATCATTTTCTCTTTTTGGCTTTCCTAATAAATCAAGTTTATAATAGTATTCTTCAATTATTTCTAGATGATTGTCAAAACTTAAATACTTTATTTCTTCCTTTATTTCATTTTGAAACGGCATTTCTACAAGAACATGCAATTGCTGATTAACCACTTTATTTGCCAAAACAAAGTCAGTTTTATAACCCAATTTATTTTGTTCTTTATACAACACTTTTGTTAACTGAAACCCCTTTGAATTATCGTATAAATATGCTCTTAGCTCTTCCTCTTTTTCTTGATTGGTGTAGGACGTAAATAAAACTATTTGCCCAAGAAAATCTATTATATCGACATATTTATGATTTTCTAATAGGAAATGACTTTTGGAATCTTTTTTTAAATAGGAATTAAAAATGTAAACTATAAAATCACAGCTGTTATCTGTTTTTTTTTGAAATAGTAAATTTTTACCATCTCTTTTAAAAAATCCAATAGATTTATAGTTTTTTTCATAAGGGATTTTTTCTCCAAACTTAAAGCTCAAAGCTTGTGAAAAAACAGTAATTGATAAAAAAATGAAAATTAGAATATTTAAACATTTTGATTTCAAAACTTTAGCTGTATTTAAGGTTTATTTACGGAAAAATACAACTAAAAATTTAAATCAATTTACCTAAAACATATTCTTTAAACTTTTCGCAACTAATTTTATCAGCAATTTCAGCAATAAAACCTTCAAGAAGTAATTTTTGAGCTGTACCTAATCCAACCCCTCTAGATTGCAAATAAAACAAAGCTTCTTCGTCAAGTTGGCCTGTTGTACTTCCATGACTACACTTAACATCATCTGCAAAAATCTCAAGTTCTGGTTTTGCAAATACTTTAGAATAATCGCTTAATAAAATATTGTTGTTGTTTTGATAAGCTTGAATTTTCTGAGCGTCTTTGTGAACTATAACTTTTCCGTTAAAAACACCAATTCCTTCGTCTTCAATTATTCCTTTATAATTTTCATGAGATTGACAATTTGGCTCCAAATGATTAACAAGAGTATGATTATCAATATAATCATTCTCAGATACTGTAAAAACCCCATTCAATTCAGTATGACAATTTTGTCCATTAACATCAATGTTTAACCCATTTCTAATTAACAAACCAGAATATGAAAAAGTATTAATTGTGAAACTGCTGTTAGATTTCTGATTAATATATTCAGAAACAATATTATAATTATTTTGATAATCTTGTAGCTTATCGATATGTAAATTCGCATTTTCTGAAATATGAGCCTCAGTTACATGATTTACAAAACTTGAAGATGAATTTTCTGATATAAAACTTTGCAAAACAGTTAATTCTGCGCACTCTTCTAATTCTATATTAAGCCTTGAATTGACAGCAACACATGATTTTGTAACAACATTTACAATATGTAAAGGTTGAGATATTTTAATATGCTTTTTAACTTTTATATTAATGCCTTCATTTAGAAGATAGCCATTAAGATAGGTAAATGCATCTTCATAATTTGATACTGTATGATCTATTTTAGACGCTAATTCAATACCACTCTCAGAAAATAAAGCGACTTCTAACCCATCAATATTATCTAAACAAGTTAGATGAGTATTAATTTTACCATTTTCAACTACAATGGTAGAAGTGGATGTACTTGGTAATTTTGATTTTGGATAAACTTTTAAAGATGGCGATTTAGGGTCATTAAAATTTGATTTAAAAAGTTTACTTAATTTCGTATACTTCCAGTTTTCTGAGTTTCTATTAGGAAAACCAATTTTAATTAAACTCTCTAATTTATTTTCACTTTTGCTGAGGAAAATTGAACTAGGCGTTAAATTTTTGAAAGATTTTAGAACTTCTTTTTCCATAATTTGTTCCGTTAGAAAACTCATGATTAAATATCAGATTTTAACCAGTCGTATCCTTTTTCTTCAAGTTCTAAAGCAAGACTTTTATCACCAGACTTAATGATTTTCCCATCTGATAAAACATGAACGAAATCAGGAACTATATAATCCAACAACCTTTGATAATGAGTAATTACAATAGTTGCTGTTTTTTCAGATTTAAGTTGATTTACGCCATCAGATACAATTTTTAAGGCATCAATATCTAATCCAGAGTCTGTTTCATCTAAAATAGACAACTTTGGTTCCAACATTGCCATTTGAAAAATCTCATTTCTCTTTTTTTCTCCGCCAGAAAATCCTTCATTAACTGATCTATTTTTTAATTTATTGTTAAGGCCAACTAATGCTGCTTTTTCCTTAACCATTGCCAAAAAATCTTTTGCACTAATTTGATCTTTTTCTAAAAATTTATTTCTTTCATTTAAAGCTGTTCTTAAAAAATTAACATTACTTACACCAGGAATTTCTACTGGATATTGAAAAGCTAAAAAAAGTCCTTCCCAAGATCTTTCTTCTGGACTTAACTCCAATAAATCATTTCCTAAAAAATCAACGGTACCTGAAGTTACTTCATATTCTTCTTTCCCAGCTAAAACAGAAGATAAGGTGCTTTTACCAGATCCATTAGGGCCCATAATAGCATGTATTTCCCCTTTTTTTACATCAAGATTAAGACCTTTGAGAATTTCTTGGCCCTCTACTTCACATCTTAAGTTATTAATTTTAATTATAGTATTACTCATATAAAATTTTTATCCTACTGATCCTTCTAAACTAATTTCTAATAATTTTTGTGCTTCAACAGCAAACTCCATTGGAAGCTTATTCAAAACATCTTTAGCATATCCGTTAACTATTAAGCTAATCGCCTTTTCCTCAGATATTCCTCTTTGTTGACAATAAAACAGTTGATCTTCTCCAATTTTAGATGTTGTGGCTTCATGTTCAATTTTTGAGGATGGGTTTTCACACTCTATATATGGATAAGTATGAGCACCACATTTATCTGTCATTAAAAGTGAATCACATTGTGAAAAATTTCTAGAATTTTTTGCACCACTTCCAATTCGTACCAAACCTCTGTAACTATTATGACTATTTCCTGCAGAAATTCCTTTAGAAATTATTGTGGATTTTGTGTTCTTTCCTATATGAATCATCTTTGTTCCAGTATCAGCCTGTTGAAAATTATTAGTGACGGCAACAGAATAAAACTCACCAGTTGAGTTATCTCCTTTAAGAATACATGATGGGTATTTCCAGGTTACAGCTGAACCTGTTTCAACTTGTGTCCAAGAGATTTTTGCACCATGATTACACAATCCTCTTTTAGTTACAAAATTAAAAACCCCACCCTTTCCATCTGAATCTCCAGGATACCAATTCTGTACAGTAGAATACTTAATCTCTGCATCATCAAGAGCAATAAGCTCTACAACTGCAGCATGCAATTGATTTTCATCTCTTTGAGGGGCAGTACACCCTTCCAAATAACTTACATAGCTGCCTTTATCAGCAATCAAAAGAGTTCGTTCAAATTGACCTGTTCCTGCTTCATTTATTCTAAAATAAGTTGACAATTCCATAGGACATTTAACTCCTTTTGGAATGTAACAAAAAGAACCATCAGAAAAAACAGCAGCATTTAATGCAGCGTAAAAATTATCAGAAGATGGTACCACTGTACCCATATATTTTTTTACCAATTCAGGATGTTCTTTTACAGCTTCAGAGAATGAACAAAAAATAATACCTAGCTCACCAAGCTTTTCTTTAAATGAAGTCGCTACAGAAACTGAGTCCATTACGAAATCAACAGCAACACCAGATAATCTTTTTTGTTCCTCAATAGATATGCCTAGCTTATCCATTGTTTTTCTTAATTCTGGATCAACCTCATCCAGACTATTAAGTTCTTTCTTTTGTTTCGGTGCTGCATAATATGAAATAGCCTGAAAATCTGGCTTTTCATATTTTACATGAGCCCAATCTGGTTCAATCATTTTTTGCCATTGCTTAAATGCTTTTAAACGATAGTTAAGCATCCATTCAGGTTCATTTTTTTTAGTCGATATTAATCTAATAATATCTTCATTTAAACCTAAAGGGGCCTTGTCAGATTCAATATCTGTAGTAAAGCCAAACTCATACTCCTTTACAGAGAGCTCCTTTTTTAAATCTTCTTCAGTATATGCCAAAATAAATATTTATAATGAAAAACTTTCGCCACAACCACAAGTTCTATCTGCATTAGGATTGCTAAAAACAAACCCTTTACCATTTAATCCACCAGAAAAATCAAGAGTAGTTCCAATCAAGTATAGGAAACTTTTCTTATCAACTACTATTTGCATACCATTATCCTTAAAAGATTTATCCCCTTCTTTAATTTGATTATCAAAAGTTAATTCATACATCAACCCAGAACAACCTCCACCTTTGACTCCAACACGAATAAAAAAACCATCTTTCCCATCTTCGTTCATCAACTGAATAGCCTTGTTTTTTGCATTTTCTGTTACTTGAATCATAAATTATAATTTATTTTAAATACAAATAGGGACAAATATACCTCAAAAATATTACTATTTAAAAAAAATTACCCATATGTTTAACAGAAATAAGCATTAAAAACTATAAATAATTTTAGCAGTTTATATGGTTCATTAACTTTGCAACAATGAAGAAAAAAGAGGAAGAAAAAACATTAAATGATTTAGGGGAATTTGGACTTATTGAAAGAATAACTAAATCCATTAAACTGACTAACAAATCATCTGAAAAAGGAGTTGGAGACGATGCTGCTGTTTTAAATTATTCAAATAAAAAAGTTGTTGTTTCAACAGATATGCTAATTGAAGGAATTCATTTTGACATGACATTCACTCCATTAAAACATCTTGGATACAAAGCAGTAACTGCTAACATAAGTGACATTTTCGCCATGAACGCCTATCCAAAACAAATTACTATTGGACTTGGCCTTTCAAGTAAATACACCTTAGAGGCTATAGATGAAATTTATCAAGGAATTTATTTAGCCTGTCAAAAATATGGAGTTGATGTAATTGGAGGAGATACTACATCAAGTATAAATGGCCTAATAATTTCAATTACTACAATTGGTGAAGGAAATGAAAATGAAATAACATATAGAAACGGAGCTAAAGAAAATGACTTATTGGTTGTTAGTGGGGATTTAGGTGGCGCCTATATGGGATTAACCGTTTTACAAAGAGAAAAAGAAGTGTGGAAAAGCGATCCAAATATGCAACCAGACTTAGAAGGTCATGACTATATATTAGAAAGACAGTTAAAACCTGAAGCAAGAAAAGATATAATTGACCTATTCAGAGATTTAAAAATAAAACCCACCAGTATGATTGACATATCTGATGGTTTAGCTTCAGAAATTTTTCATTTATGCAAAGAAAGTAATGTAGGATGTCAACTTTATGAAACAAAAATCCCTATTGACCCTTCAACTCATAAAACAAGTATGGAGTTTAACATAAACCCAACTGTAAGCGCATTGAATGGAGGGGAAGATTATGAATTATTGTTTACTATTGATCAGTCCAATTATGAAAAAATTAAAAATTCAATTGATTTAACTGTTTTAGGGCACATCACAAAAAAAGA
The DNA here is from genome assembly GCA_002723085.1 of Crocinitomicaceae bacterium. Taxonomy (GTDB): domain Bacteria; phylum Bacteroidota; class Bacteroidia; order Flavobacteriales_D; family Parvicellaceae. The sequence continues at coordinate 52,953 of PBNK01000013.1, forward strand.
AGCTGGTATAAATTTAATATCAAACGGAGATGTTTCCACACCGTTAAAAGCGCAAGGATGGAATCATTTTAATAATTAAATAGTAATTTTTTTCTTGTTCTCATTAAAGAATGAAAAATCCAATAGACCTACATTTGTATTTGGTCTAACACTAATCCATTTTTTATACTTTAAAAACCAAGTTCTTTGGATGCTTTTAACTCCTTTTTTCAAAAATGAATCAACAAAAGGATGCACTTGCAATTCAATACTTTTATTTTCACCAAGTTCAATAATCCTCTTTAAAAAGGATTCAATTTCATCTACAACTAAAATTGATGCCTGAATTTCACCTGAGCCTAAACATGTAGGACACACTTCTGTAACTTTTATTTCGGTTTCCGGACGAACTCGCTGCCTTGTTAGTTCAACTACTCCAAATCTACTTGGGAGTTGAATGTTGTGTTTAGCGCGATCTTCTTTCATGAAATTTCTAAAGTTTTCAATCAACTTTTTGTTGTTTTCTCTTTCATATAGGTCAATGAAATCAACAGCAATAATTCCTCCCATATCTCTAAGGCGAAGTAATCTTGCAATTTCTTTAGCTGCTTCAATATTAGTATCTAATGCATTTTTTTCCTGATTTTGATCAGTAGCTTTTCTATTTCCACTATTCACATCAATCACATGCATTGCTTCAGTATGATCAATTATTAAATATGCACCAGATTTTAAATTTACTTTTCTTCCAAATGAAGCTTTAATTTGTTTATTAATCCCATTATGATCAAAAATACCTACTTTTCCACTGTATAGCTTTACTATATCTTCTTTTTCAGGAGCAATAGTTTTTACATAGTCTTTCAATTCTAGAAATAATGACTCGTCATCAACATGAATGCTTTTAAACTCCTTATTCAATGCATCTCTAAGTAAAGTAGTAGCTCTATTCATTTCCCCAAGAACTCTTTTACGAGGAGAAGCAGTTTTGAGCTCTTTGTACATGATTTCCCACTTACTTTCTAAGGTTCTTAAATCCAAATCAAGTTCTGCTACTTTCTTATTTTGAGCTACTGTTCTAATAATTACACCAAATTTCTTTGGCTTAATGCTATATATTAGTCTTTTTAACCTTTCTCTTTCTTCTGGATCTTTAATCTTTTGAGAGATTGATATTTTATCAGAAAAAGGGACTAACACAAGAAACCTACCAGGAATAGTAACTTCAGCACTTATTCTCGGACCTTTAGAAGAAATAGGTTCTTTTGTTACTTGAACAGCTAACAATTGATTAGAAGATACATGGTCTTTAATTTTACCTTCTTTATCAATACTTTGTTCAATTTTATTATATCCAAGCTTGTGGGTAGATTGCTTCCCCTTAAGAGTTCCTTGAACATATTTATTCATAGATTTAAACTGAGGGCCTAAATCTAAATAATGCAAAAATGCATCTTTCTCATAGCCAACATCAACAAATGCTGCATTTAAACTTGGGATGATTTTCTTTACTTTTCCTAAGTAAACATCCCCTACACTGAAATTGTTATCAAGCCCGTCTTTATGTAATTCTATTAATCTATTTTCATTAAGAAGTGCTGTAATAACTCCATCAGGTGTTGAATTTATTATTAATTCATACGACACCTTAATACCTCCTTTTTGGTTACTAGCAGAGCGGTAAATGACTTATAAACTGCTACAATATAAAATTTATAGCAAGTTTTAAAACACTACTTCTTCTTTTTGTGACGATTCTTTCTAAGACGTTTTTTTCTCTTGTGAGTTGACATCTTATGTCTTTTTCTTTTTTTACCGCTAGGCATAGGAATATTGTTAATTATTAATACTTAGTTATTTTTCACTTTGCTTTTAACACCATCAACAAATGTTTTTGCGGGTTTAAAAGCTGGCACGTAATGTTCTGGTATAATCAATGTTGTATTTTTAGAAATGTTTCTTCCTGTTTTTTCAGCTCGTTTTTTCACAATAAAACTTCCGAAACCTCTTAAATAAACATTTTCACCATTTTCCATGGTGTCAATAATAGATTGCATAAAAGATTCTACTGTAGCTTGAACAGCGATTTTCTCTACGCCTGTTTTTTCTGAAATATCTGCAACTAATTCTGCTTTTGTCATAACATTTGATTAAACTCTAACAAAACGGGTTGCAAATATAATTTTATTTATCAAAGTCTGAAAACCAAACAGAGTTTTTTACATTAGTTTTTTAAATGACTGATAACTATTTCTCAAATACATTAATTAATTGGTATAAAGCCAACAAAAGAGACCTCCCTTGGCGCAACACTAAAGACCCTTATAAAATATGGATTAGTGAAATTATTCTTCAACAGACTAAAGTTAGTCAAGGACTACCTTATTATCATAAATTCATTGCTAATTTCCCAAATGTAAAAGCACTTGCCAAAGCAAACGAAGAGAAAGTCCTAAAAACCTGGCAAGGACTAGGGTATTATAGTAGAGCCCGAAATATGCATTCAGCTGCAAAATACATTGCTTTTGAATTAAATGGCGTTTTCCCTTCTACATTTGAAGAAATAAAAAAATTAAAAGGTGTTGGAGATTACACTGCCGCTGCAATTTCATCATTTTGTTTTAAAGAAAAAAAACCTGTTTTAGATGGTAATGTTTATAGACTATTAAGCAGATTTTTTGGAATAGAAACCCCAATAGATTCAAGTCAAGGAAAAAAAGAATTTTATGAAATATTATCACAACTAATTCCTGATAAAAACCCTGATTTATTTAATCAATCGATTATGGAATTTGGCGCGTTACAATGTAAACCTAAAAGCCCAAATTGCCCTTCATGTACTTGGGAAAATAAATGTGAAGCATTTGCAAAAAAAAAGACTCATATCTTACCTATAAAATCAAAAAAGAAAAAACAAAGAATTAGATACTTTAATTACATTGTTTACAAACATGAAAAAAACCTATATATTCAAAAAAGAATTAAAAAAGACATTTGGCAAAACATGTATGAATTTCCGTTGTTAGAAACAGAAAATGAAATAACTAAATTACCCGAAAAAAATTTTAATGGTGGCTTTTTAAAATCAATTAAAAAGTTTAAACATCTTTTAAGTCATCAAAAAATATACGCGACATTTTGGGAAATAAATATTAATTCTAGCTTAAAAAATAAAAATCAGTATAAAGTTGTCAACCTTGAAAATATAAATGAATTTCCTTTTCCAAAAATTGTTGAAAATTATATCAAAAATGACCTTTAGAATTCATTCCAATAAACTAATTTAGTAAATCAAATAATTTTTTAAAATGTCAGGAAGCATAAACAAAGTAATATTAATTGGTAATCTTGGTAAAGACCCAGAAGTTAGGCACTTAGAAAATGGTGCATCTGTAGCTAATTTACCTATTGCAACATCAGAAACATATAAAGACAGAAAATCTGGTGAAAAAGTAACTCAAACTGAATGGCACAATATTGTTCTTTGGAGAGGGTTAGCTGATATTGCTGAAAAATACTTGCATAAAGGTGATAAAATTTATATTGAAGGCAAACTAAGAACAAGATCTTGGCAAGACCAAGAAGGGAACAACAGGTATACTACTGAAGTCGTAGCAGACAACTTAACCATGCTTGGAAAAATTAATGATAATTCTTCTGGAAACAATAATGGTTACAGCAATGAAAAAACTACAGCCAACTCAAAACCTTCAGGTGAAGATTTCTCTGCCCCAGATGAAAATGATGATTTGCCTTTCTAATTATTAACTAATACTTAAAATTTGGATTACTTTCCGAGTTCTCTTCTTTTAATAAACAACAATTCTATTTTTTTAGATTTTAATTTTCACACTGGTGTGATTCTGTTTATTATGTTTATTTTGTTGTGCCTATCAGCATTGCTTTCTGGCTCTGAAGTAGCTCTTTTTAGTCTTACTAGTTCTCAAAAGGAATTTTTAAAAACAGAAAACTCATCTGTTTCAAAAAGAATATTAAAACTTTTAGAAAAACCAAAAACTTTACTTGCAACTATCTTAATTGCTAATAATTTTATTAATGTAGCAATAGTGATGCTGTCAACCTATTTACTTAACTCAGTATTTAATCCCGATCTAATTAATAGCACCTCTCAATTCCTTATTCAAGTAGTTGCTATTACACTTATTATATTGATTTTTGGAGAAGTAATGCCTAAAATATATGCAAACAACAACAACATGGTGTTTTCAAAATTCATGTCTCTTCCCATTTTAATTCTTAGTATTGTTTTTAAACCAATAAGTAACTTTTTAATATCTAGCACCTCTCTTATTGATAAGCGTATTGAAAAGAAATCAAACCCTCTAGCTGCAGAAGAATTAGAACATGCTCTAGATTTAGCAAAAGATAGCGTTGAAAATGAAGAAGAAAAAAAATTACTTGAAGGCATAGTTAAATTTGGGAATACAGATGTTAAACAAATCATGACGCCTCGAACAGATGTGATGGCTTTTGAAAACAACTTAAAGTATAAAGATTTAATTAAAAAAATAAGAAACAGTAAGTATTCAAGAATTCCAGTTTATAAAGAATCTTTTGACCAAATAAAAGGAATTCTTTATGTTAAAGATTTATTGATTCACATTGAAAAAAACAATTCTTTTAAATGGAATACATTGCTTAGAAAACCAAAATTTGTTCCTGAGAATAAAAAATTGGATGATCTTTTAAAAGAATTTCAAGAAGAAAAAAAACATATTGCAATTGTCGTTGATGAATATGGTGGAAGTTCTGGAATTGTCACACTTGAAGATGTATTAGAAGAAATTGTAGGAGAGATAACTGATGAGTTTGATGATGAAGAATTAGTCTACGAAAAAATAGATTCTAAGAATTACCTTTTTGAAGGTAAGACATCATTAATTGATGTCTATAAAGTATTAGATATCAGCGGTGAAGACTTTGAATCCAATAAAGGAGAATCTGATACAATCGGAGGGTTTTGTATAGAACAAGCAGGGAAAATTTTATTAAAAAATGAAAAAATAAATTTTAACGAATTTAGCTTTACGGTAACAGCTGCAGATAGAAGGAAAATTAAACAGATTAAAATAACTATTAATGATGCATCATAGAAATTTTAATTTATTTCCTTTTCTAATATTGTTTCTTTTCTTAAATCAACAATGTAAAGAGGATATTCCCATTCCAAAACCAAAAAGTTTTTTAAAAATTAATTTTCCAAATAAAGAATATCACAAAATTGAAAGTGAATGCCCCTTTTCATTTAACATACCTAATTATTCAAGTTGGGAAAAAATATTCCCGAATTCACCAAAATGTGATGAAGCAGTAATTTTTCCAAAATTCAAAGCAGAACTTATTTGCAAATATTATGAGCTAGATTCCAATCTTTATGAATTAGAAGAAAAAATTTTTTCAAGTATAGAAAGTCATAAAAAATTTGCTGATAATGGAATTCTAAAAAAAGCTATTGAAAATCAAGAGAAAAAAATTTATGGTTTAACATTTGAAATAACTGGAAATTCTGCTGTAAATTATAAGTTTTATCTAACTGATCAGTCAAAACACTTTTTTACTGGAGAATTATTATTTCGAATAAAACCCAACTACGACTCTCTAAAGCCAATAATTAAATTTATTGAAAAGGATATTGATGAAATGATATCATCATTTGAGTGGAAATAATTAACTAAATGCAGGTATTCCTGTTATATCCATCCCAGTTATCAATAGATGTATATCATGAGTTCCTTCATATGTTAAAACTGATTCTAAATTTGCCATGTGACGCATTATAGAGTATTCATTCATTATTCCCATTCCTCCATGAATCTGCCTAGCCTCTCTTGCGATTTTCACAGCCATATCCACATTATTTCTTTTAGCCATAGATATTTGAGCAGATGTAGCCCTACCTTCTTCCCTTAACTGTCCCAATCTGAAAGTCAACAATTGAGCTTTAGTAATTTCTGTTATCATTTCAGCTAATTTCTTTTGAACCAATTGAAAACTTGCAATTGGTTTATCAAATTGTATTCTTTCCTTGGAATATCTTAATGCTGAATCATAACAATCTAATGCTGCACCTATTGCCCCCCAAGCAATTCCATATCTTGCAGAATCCAAACACATTAATGGAGCCCCTAGACCATCTTTATTAGGTAATAAATTTTCTTTTGGGACTTTTACATTATTAAAAATAAGTTCTCCAGTAGCTGAAGCTCTTAACGAATGTTTTCCATGCATCTCTGGAGTTTCAAACCCTTCCATACCTCGTTCAACAATTAACCCTTTTATTCTCTTATTTTCATCTTTCGCCCAAACTACCGCAATATCAGCAAAAGGAGCATTAGAAATCCACATTTTAGCACCATTTAAAAGATAGTGATCTCCATTATCTTTTATATTGGTAATCATACCACCTGGGTTTGAACCAAAATCAGGCTCAGTTAAACCAAAGCAGCCAATCATTTCACCAGAAGCTAGTTTTGGTAAATATTTTTTTCTTTGATCCTCATTTCCAAATTTATATATAGGATACATTACCAAAGAACTTTGAACAGATGAAGTAGATCTTAAACCAGAATCACATCTTTCAAGCTCTTGCATTATTAATCCATAAGAAATTTGATCTAATCCTGCCCCACCATATTCCACAGGAATATATGGTCCAAAACCACCAATTTCAGCAAGTCCATTTAAAATCTGATTAGGAAACTCTGCCTTTTCGTAATATTCTTCAATAATAGGTGAAACCTCTTTTTTAACCCATGCTCTAGCAGTATCTCTTATTAACTTATGCTCATCCGTTAATAACTCATCCATAAGATAGTAATCGTGTGATTGGAATTGGTCTGTGCTCATAATTATAAATTTTGTTCGCAAATGTAATTATTTCTATAAATTCATTATGTAATGTATAATCATATTTCATGATATTTTGTTAACAATAAAAAATCCCAACATTAATTAAATAATGTTTTTAGTACATTTTTTGAATTGCCCAATGTTTAATTCTATTTTTGAATAAATTGTGAAAAATTTGATCCCCCAAGAAACCATAGCTAAAATTTTTGATTCTGCAGATATAGTTGATGTGATAAGTGATTTTGTAAATCTCAAGAAATCCGGTTCTAACTTTAAGGGTCTTAGTCCATTTTCAAATGAAAAAACACCTTCATTTATGGTTTCACCTGCTAAGGGGATTTTTAAAGATTTTAGTTCTGGCAAGGGTGGGAATGTAGTTACATTTTTAATGGAGCATGATCAATTAAATTATCCTGAAGCATTAAAATGGCTAGCTCGAAAATATAATATTGAAATTATTGAAGAAGAGTTATCTAACGAACAAATTGCAGCAAATAACTCTAGGGAAGGCCTCTACCTTGCTCAGCAATATGCTAATGCTTTTTTTAAAGATCAACTTTTTAATTCTGATGAAGGAAAATCAATTGGTTTAAGTTATTTCAAATCTAGAGGCTATTTAGAAACAACCATAAAAGAATTTGAACTAGGATATTCTCCATTAAAAATGGATGCACTTCACTCAAAAGCAATCAAGGATGGTTATGCAATTGAAAATCTAGAAAAAGCAGGATTAGTTAAGAAAAGTGAAAAAGGCTGGTATGATTTTTACAGAGGACGCGTCATCTTCCCTATTCATAATATTACTGGAAGAATTATTGGTTTTGGAGGAAGAACACTAAGAACAGATAAAAAAGTTGCTAAATATTTTAATTCTCCCGAATCAGAAATATATAATAAAAGTAAAGTCTTATATGGAATGTATCAGGCAAAAAACAGTATAATTAAAGAAGATTGTTGCTTTTTAGTTGAAGGATACACTGATGTTATTTCCATGAATAAATCTGGAATTAAAAATGTAGTTTCTTCAAGTGGGACTTCATTAACTGAAGGTCAAATTAGGCTAATTAAACGCTTTACAAATAACATAATTATTCTATATGATGGAGATGCTGCTGGGATAAATGCATCATTTAGGGGGATAGACTTAGTTTTAAAGCAAGGTTTAACTGTAAAGGTTATTGTTTTTCCAGAAAATGAAGATCCAGATAGTTACTCTAATAAGATAAGTACATCTGAATTTCAAAACTTTCTATATGAAAACCAAAAAGATTTCCTAACATTCAAAGCTGAAATGCTTTTAAATAAAGCAAAAAAAGACCCTGTTAAAATAGCAGAAACCATTAAGGATATAGTTTCTTCAATTGCAATAATCCCCGACCCAATAACAAGATCAATATTTATTAAAAGTACCTCTCAGACTTTTGACATTGACGAACAAATGCTCATTCAAGAAGTCAATAAAAAGTTAAAGAAAATTAGCCCTTCAAATTATAGCCCTTCTGTTCAAGATAATTCAAAATCATTTCTTCCTTCAAAAGCTATAGACAAAGGAGTAAAACATAAACTAGACACCCAAGAAAAAGACTTAATCCGATTAATGCTAAATTATGGCTCATTATCCATCCCTTTAGAGATAAAATCTGAAAATGGAGAAACTAGTGAAGAGCAATACCCTTTAGCTCAATTTATAATTGAAGAAATGCTAACTGATAATCTTAATTATAATAATTCTACGTATCAAAATATTTTTAATGAATTTGTTGATGGTCTAGAAAACGGATTATTAATAAATGATCAACATTTCATTCAAAACCCAAACTTAACTAGTCTTGTAGTAGATTTAACTACTTCAGAAAACACTTTGAGCGAAAATTGGGAAAAAAAGCATCAAATTCAAACTAAAACAGAACCTTTGAGGCTAAAACAAGCTGCAATTGAATCTGTTTTTATTTACAAATTAAGAGTAACTGAAAATTTAATTCTTGAAAAACAAATGCAGCTAAAAGAATTTGTAAATTCAACTGAATCTGATATTAAATTAGAAGAAATTAACGAATTAATGAAAGTCCGTAATATATTTGCTAAAGAACTAGGGATTATAATAACACAATAAAAAATGAACTTTTTAGATTATTTTGATTATGACCACATTTTAAATATCTCTCTAATTGGTGTTGTTATTTTGTTCTGGCTAATTGCAAACAATTGGATAAACAAAAAACTCAATGCCTTTTTAAAGAAAAGAGATTGGCTTGTTTCTGGGAGAGAAAATAATTTAAAAGCTCTAGCTAAAAATATATTATTCATTTTTTGTTGCATTTTATGGTTTTCTTTAGAAAAGTTAATCAGTGTAGCTTTTTCAATCAATAGAATAATGGATTTAGAAATCCTACCTAAAAGTTGGTTTGGAAATAGTTCTATTCAATTTACTATTGGAAGTATTTTTTACATAATTATAATTATTGTTCTAGCTAAATTAGCTGTGAGCTTTTTTAGAATATTAATTTATCGTTCAACAAAGTCTAAATCTTGGATTGACGAAGGCAGTAGATACACTATTGTTCAATTATCTAAATATTTTATATATACTATTGCTACTATTATTGCCCTTCAAGGTGGAATTGGGATTGATGTAACTTTTTTGGTTGCTGGGTCTGCTGCTTTATTTGTAGGAATTGGTTTTGGATTACAATCCATTTTAGGAGATGTTTTTTCAGGTATAATTCTTCTTTTTGACGGAAGTATTAAAGTTGGAGATGTGGTGGAAATGCCTGGAGAAGAAATATGCAAAGTTGAATATATCTTTATTAGAACCTCACAACTAAAAACCATTGAGGGAAAGATGATTATTGTCCCTAACTCTGGATTAACTAAAGAAAATGTTGTGAATTGGTCAATAAGCGACAAAGTGACTAGATTTCATATTGATGTAAGTGTTGCATATGGAACAGATACATCATTAGTAAAAGACACTTTATATAAATGCGCTTTAAAGCACCCAATGGTTGACAAAAACAGAAACATACTTGTCCTTTTAGATGATTTTGGTGAATATTCATTGAAATTTAAAGTTTTTTTCTGGGTTAAAAACACTTGGGAAATTATCAACATTAAAAGTGATATAAGATATATGATTGATCAAGATTTTAAAGAAAGTGGAATTAAAATACCATTCCCTCAAAGAGATTTGCATTTAATGTCAGATCAGAGAAAAGATAATTCTAATCATTAACCACATTTACTTTAATGTCCTTAATCATGAGCTGAAGTTTTTCCATATTCATGTAAGTATTTGCTGATAAGCTAGCCACTATGTTGAATGATTTTGCTTCTTTTATTTCTTTTAACATTTTAGCATTATTAAACCATATACCATCATAAAGTTTATTAAAATCTTTATGCTTTAATTGTAATTTTAAATGTTTTTCACCTACTATTTTAGAGTTGCCACTATCCATTAAATTTTTAATTTCAAAATTAGGAGTTGGATTTGATGGTCCAAAAGGTGCCATTTGATCTATTAGTCTAAATAGTTTTGGCATTGAATAATTTTTCTTATCCCTTTTCAAATCTTCAAATGAAATTATATTATCAATATTTAATATTGGAATTAAATGTTCTTTAGAAATTTTCATTGACACTTCTTTTTCAAACCTAATAATAAATTCACTTAAGTTTTGTTTTGGCATTGTCAATCCAGCAGCATATTTATGCCCCCCAAATCTTTGAAAAAGATCATTCATATTATTAAGAATTTCATATACATCAAAACCTTTAACAGATCTAGCAGATCCCGTAATTAAATCTCCATCTTTACATAAAACAACTGTTGGGCGATAATAAGAATCCATTAATCTAGAAGCTACTATCCCTACAACTCCTTTATGCCATTTTTCTCCATAAACAACAGTAGTTACTTTTCCATTAATTTCTTTTTCAACTTTTAATAATGCTTCTTTTGTAATTTGTTCGTCAATCTCTTTTCTTTCATTATTTATTTTTTCAATAAATTGAATCTTTGGCTGTAACGTTTCTAAATTATCATCCATTAACATTTCAGTTGCTTTTGAAGCTATTGATAATCTACCGGCCGCATTTATTCTTGGTGCTATTGCAAAAACTAAATCATTAGAATCAATTACTTTTTGACGTTTTGCATTAGAAAACATATTTTTAAAACACAATAAAGGAGATGTATTTAAGGCCTTTATGCCTAATTTAAGTATCCATCTATTTTCTAATTTTAAAGGAACAACGTCAGCCGCAGTAGCTATTGCAGCAAATTGAAGATATTCATCAAAATTAAATCTTAAATTATTTTTTTTTACATATGCTTGGATAAACTTAAATCCAATTCCACAGCCACATAGTTCCTTAAAAGGATAATTACAATCAGATTGTTTTGGATTTAAAATAGATAGCGCATCCGGAAGATGATCTCCTACCATGTGATGATCACATATAATTAAATCAATTTTATTTTTTTTTAGTTTTTTTGCCGCTTCGATATCTCTGATCCCGCAATCTAAGGCAATTATTAAATCAATTTTTTTTGACGTCATCCATTCAACACTTTTTAAAGAAATTCCATAACCTTCTTTATGTCTATCAGGTTGGTAAATATTTACATGTGATATAAAACTTTTTAAGAACCTTGCAAACATGGCTACTGAACAAGTTCCATCAACATCATAATCTCCATAAACAGCAATTGTTTGTTCTTTTTCAATGGCTTGCTGAAGCCTATCAACAGCCGTTGACATGCCTTTCATTAAAAATGGATCAAAAAAATCTTCAAGGCTAGGTCTAAAAAACTGCTTGGCTTGATTATAATCATATACCCCTCTATCAACTAGTAATAAAGCAACATTTTCAGGAATATTTAATGAATTTTGCAAAACTTGACTTGTATTTTTATCTTGCGATTTGTATGTCCATTTATAATTCGATGTACTCATGCAAACAAATTAAGAGTATTTCTTCAATTTAATGAAGAATAAAAAATTTATTATGAAAAAATGGATAATTGTAATTTTGTTTTTATGGATTTCAATCAGCTCAATTATTGGTCAAGAATCATTTAATTCTTTTTATTTTAAAGAACCACAACCTGTTGATAATAAATCATCTAAGAAATTTCCAAAAAAAATACAAGGATCATACTTTAAGCATAATGATTCGATTGTTCAAATTATTATTGAACCAGAAAGCATGTATACCACTTTTGCAATAGTAATGCCCATAAGCAATAAAGAGGTTCAAAAATCACATAATTTTTACACCAAAGACTCTCTATTTTATGGAATTAAAGAAAATGAAGGAATACCATACAAAGAATTAAATGACACAACTTATGCCTTTTTAATTCAAAAAGATTTATTGTTTAAAATTGATTCTCTTAATGTTTTGAAAAAGTTTGGTGATGACTATTTCATTAACGAAAGAAAATCGAATGGATATTATTCTACTACAAGAATTCATAAAAATGATAGCATTTTAGAGATTTATGAGATTGATCCTTCAGTTAAAGATTTTCCAATTAAAGCTTTAAAATATTTTTCTTCTGAAAAAATTGATGATATCAACACTCTAATTGCTTTTCCTCCAAATAAAGAATTTAAAAATTTTATTGATTTAAATGGGTTTGTTGACACCACAAAATATCATCTATGAATAAAAATGAAATAAGTGACCTTAAAGAAGCCATTTTTGAAAACCAAAAAGAAGTTATTGGAAATTTATTAAGTATACTAAAAATTTATGAAATTGAAGAAGAATTATTTCAAAGGATGCTTCAACATTTAAGTGACTATTCTCAAAAAACTTTTAGATTAGCAAAAGCTCTTGAAAGTCAAGAAATTATAGATTATGTACTTACCAACAAACTGAAATAATTTCAACAATTTAATAATGGATTTAACAAAATTCTACAATTGGAGATACGCTACAAAAAAATTTGACTCTTCAAAAAATATTTCTAAAAAAGAAATGGAGATTCTTAAAGAATCGATTCGACTATCTCCAACATCCTATGGGCTACAATTGTTCAAAGTTTTCATTATTGAAGATGAAAATTTAAAGTCTAAACTTAAAAAAGTTTCTTATAATCAATCTCAAATTTCTGATTCATCTGCTTTATTTGTTTTTTGTAATTTTACTAAAGTCAAAGAATCAGATATAAATGATTTTATAAAATTAAAATCATCTATTCAAGGAATTGAGTTGTCAACACTTAATAAATATGGCGATTTTCTAAAATCAACTTTATTAAATAAACCAGAAAATGAAACTGCTGTTTGGACTGCCAACCAAGTTTACATTGCATTAGGAAATTTAATGACTTCATGTGCTGCACTTAAAATTGATTCTTGTCCTATTGAAGGTTTTCAATCTGAAAAGTATAATACAATATTAGGCTTAAAAAACATGAACTCTGCAGTTATTGCTGCCGTAGGTTATAGATCATCGGAAGACGAATCTCAAAATGAAAACAAAGTAAGAAAAAAGTCAAATTCATTGTTTTATCACATATAATTCAATAATAAATGTTTGATTTATCTAAAAAACAAAACCAATATATTACCATTGTTTTTTTAGCCATAATTTGGGGAAGCTCCTTTATTTTAATGAAAAAAGGGCTGATTAGTTTTACTCCTACAGAAATAACTTATTATAGAATATTTCTTGTTTTTATTTTACTTTTTCCTTTTTCACTAAAGGGGATAGATTCAATTTCATTAAAAAAGTGGGGAGTTTTAACTTTATCTGGAATTGTTGGAAGTGCTGTTCCTTATTTTTTATTTATTAAAGCTCAAACGAAAATTGACAGCTCTTTAAGCGGCATTTTAAATTCCATAACTCCTTTATTTACACTTGGATTTGCTTTTTTCATATTTAAAGAAAGGTTTAAATTAAAAGCAGTCTTTGGCATTATTATTGGCCTTTTAGGTGCATCAGGGTTGATTTTCTTTTCAAGTAAAGGAAAAGATTTTTCAACGTTTAGCATTTATGCTGGTTTACCAATAATAGGGTCTGCATGTTATGCTCTTAATTTAAACCTAATTAAAATCTATTTAAGTGAAATAAATTCGCTTAAAATTACAGCTTGGTCTTTTTTGTTTATTGGCCCAATAGCTGGTTTTTTATTATTTAACAGTACTGATTTCCTTAACCATTTGTTTCATCATGAAAAAGGTTGGGAAAGCTTTATCTACATTAATATTTTAGGCCTTGTGGGGACAGCACTTGCTGTTTGGGTTTTTAACTTGCTAATAAAACATACCTCTTCATTATTTGCTTCTAGTGTAACTTATTTAATTCCAATTGTAGCTATTTTATGGGGTGTGGTTGATGGGGAAATCTTTAACTTGACAAAAATTATATTTACATTAATAATTCTTTGCAGCGTTTACCTGACAAATAAAACTTAGATTTTTTTTACGAAGCTTACCAACAAGCTATAAAGTTCTTTAAAATTATCAAGCGGAAGTGTTTGATGTATATCATATATATCATGATAGGCCTTTATGCCTCCCATAGTATAAATAAATATTGCTGGAACCTCTTTTTGTGAAAACCAGTAATGATCGCTATTTGGAGCTTGTCCTCTAATTTTAACTTTACTAAAAAATTTATTTTTGTTATTTATTCGAATTAATTTTTTAACACTATTTTCTTGCTCTTTTGCATTTACTATTGCAATACCTTCAGAACCTGTTCCAACAATATCTAAGTTAATAACCAATTGAATTTTATTTAAATCAATAGAAGGATTATTAACAAAATAAGAAGATCCTTTCAAACCAACTTCTTCAGCAGCAAATCCAATAAACATCATAGAATATTTAGGTTTTTTTTTAGCATAATAATTGGCTAAAGAAAGCAACATTGCAGCCCCACTAGCATTATCATTTGCACCAGGAAAAATAACGTCTCCCATCATGCCTAAATGATCGTAATGAGCTGAAAAAACTACATATTTATCTTTTCTACCTTTTATTTCACCAATAACATTTTGAGTAGATAAATCATTAATAAACTTATTACTAATGTTTAATTGAATTTTCTGTTTATTTTTCAAATCAGAAGGTCTCATTTGAATTACAGGATTTGGGAAAGCAAAACTAGAAACAGACCAAGTAAACTTATTCTTTGTCAACATAATTACTGGAAACACTTTAGCTATTTCATGTTTTAACTCTTCAAAAACTGATATAGAGTCAATATTTTTAACTTTAGAGACATCTAAAACTACAACGGTTTTAACAGGTAAGTCAAGTTGTTTTTCTATTGATAAATTAGGGTCAAATCTATATAAATCATAGCTTCCATAAGCAGAACCTGATTGTGGCTCCAAAATAAAATCTTTTCCTGTTTCCAAAATTTTATTATTTAATGAAACCTGTATTTTATTGGGGAAAGTATTTACATTAATATTAAAACCTTGAAAAAAACCATTCTCGTTATAGGGTTTCAACCCATAATTGCAAAACTCCTTTGATATATAATTAGCTGCAATATTATGGCCTTCTTTGACATATCCTCTGCCATACATTTCATTGCTAGATAAATTAGCAATATGCTTAGATGCAATTTCTTTTTGAGCAGATATTTGAAAACAAATACATAATAAATAATAAAATAAAAACCTGTTTATCATTGCATATATCTTCTTTCAACAAGATTAACAAATTCTTTAAATTGCTTTGATTTAGTATTCCAATTGTATTTTAAAACTAATGTTTCGTTTATATGCTCTAATGCCTTAGATAAATCATTCTGTTGATTTAAAATACCAACATGTTCAATAAAATCTTCTGAACTTCCATTAAATAAGTCATTGGTAAATAAAAATTTTTCATTTATTCCAATAGCTGAAATTAAATCCTCTACAGGTTTTTTTCGTAATTTATCTGCTAAAGAAAAATCTGAATTAGAAAATGCATCATTTAATGACAGATTCATTTCATTTTGATTTTCAAATGGCAACTCACCATTTACAGAATCTTTTTTTTCCTCCTCTTCGTCTATTGCATCCAATAAATTTATTTGATTTTTCTCATCATCTTCAATCTTTTCAGAGGATATTTGTTTTTTCTTTTTATCGTTAGATGGATTAACAACTATATTTTCTTTTTGGTCTGACTGTTTTAAAAAAAGATATTGTATAATCGATATTCTTTCATGTAAGAACCTAGCATCACCAAGCAATAAGTTCATTTCATCAGTTGATATTTTCCCTTTTTTTATTTTTTTAAGGCCCTTTTCTAATGATTTTACTAAATCTTCTAGTTTTTTATAATTTATCTCTTTCATAAACTTGGTGATTAACAATACAAATTTCAATATTTTTAGCCTCTCATAGTAAATTTAATATTGAATTTATTAACATAAGAGATTGATTAAATAAACGTTACTTATTAATAAACTATTTTTGATTAAAAAAATTGCTAATTAACCAAACATATAAGCTCTCTTCTCTTTTAAAAATATCTAAAGGACTTATCAAAGGTAATTACGACTGTCAAATAACAAATATTTGTTTTGACTCAAGACGATTTATGGGCGATAAATTCCATTTATTTATTGCAATTGAAACCCAAAAAAGAGACGGTCATGATTTTATTGAGGACGCATATAATAAGGGAATAAGACTTTTTTTAATTCATAAAAAATTAAAAACATATCACCATGATGCTAGTTATTTAATTGTGAATAATTCTTTAGACGCCCTTCAATCCTGGGCTACTTTTCATAGAAAACAATTTAAAATTCCTGTTTTGGCAATTGCTGGAAGCTACGGAAAAACAATTGTTAAAGAATGGATTTATCATTTTTTAAGACATGACTTCAATATAACAAGAAGCCCAAAAAGTTACAATTCAACTCTAGGAATTTCTCTATCTCTTTTGTCAATTAATAAATCGCATGACTTGGCTATTATTGAAACTTCAGTTTCAGGACCAGGAGAAATGAGAAAAATAAAAGAAATGATTAACCCTACTCATTCTATTTTAACGTCATTAAAAATGAATTTTATTAAAAAATTTCAATCTGAACTAGCTTTAGAGAATGAATTAAACATACTTAGTTCTAAAACAAAGACATTTTCACCTTCTAATAAAAAAGGAAATAACATTAACAGCCATAGACTTATTAGCTCTGAAAAATTAAGTAAAAATCAAAAAATAATTCTTTCAATAAATAAAAAACCCTTTGAGTTTATAATTCCCTACAAAAGTAAAATTGCATTGGATAATTTTACTTCATGTGTTAATTTTTTAACCAATTGGGGCGTCCCAATAAATAAAATTCAAAATTTATCTAAAGTTTTACCAAACATTGCTTTAAGACTTGAAACTACTAAAGGAATTGACAACAGCACAATCATTAACGACAACTATAATGCTGATTTGTCATCTATTAAAATTGCATTAGAAGCCCTTAAATCAGAAAGTCAAAACAAAAAAACAATCTGTATTTTATCTGACATTTCAAAAGACGCTGTGTCTTCCAGAAAAATATATCAGCAAATAGGCATGTGGATTGATGAATTTAAAGTTGACAACTTTTATGGAATAGGAAATGAAATAAATAAATACAAAGGTTGTTTCAATAAAAATTCTACTTTTTTAAAAAATTCAAATCAACTTTTAAAAAATCTTAAAAACAAAGACCTATCTAATAAAGCTATTTTAATAAAAGGAGCAAAAGAATTTAAATTTGATGAAATTGTTGATTATTTAGGAGAAAAGAATCACGAAACTACACTTAAAATAAACCTTAACAATCTTTATAAAAATTATAATTTTTTCAGACAAAAAACCCCAAAATCAACTAAAATTCTAGTAATGATTAAAGCAGCTGCCTATGGGACAGGACTTTCTAAAGTTGCCAAAAAACTTTCACAACTAAATGTTGATTTTTTAGGAGTTGCCTATACTGATGAAGGAATGCAAATTAGACGCAAAAAAATTGAAACTCCCATTTTAGTAATGAATGTTGAAAAAAAATCTGTCAATGATTTAATCGACAATAAGTTAATTCCAGCTATATATAACATTGAACAATTAGACCATTTTACAAGAGCATTAATTAATAAAAACATCACTTCATATCCAGTTCATATTAAATTAAACACTGGAATGAATAGACTTGGATTTGATAAAAATGAATTAGAGGATCTAATGAATTATATTTCATCACAACCTGAAATTAGGGTTGCTGGTATTTTTAGTCACTTATACAATAGCGATAATAAAAGAAAATGTGAATTGACTTTATCACAAATTGAAAAATTTAATTCTTCTTCTAAATACATTGAAAATAGATTAGGCTATTCTACAATTAAACATATTCTTAATTCTGCAGGTATTGAAAGATATACTGAAGCTTGTTTAGATATGGTGAGGTTAGGAATTGGAATTTACGGAATCTCTTCAAATCAAATCCTTAACAATGTAGCTACTCTTGAAACTAAAGTTTCTCAAATCAGAGATGTTTCAAAAAACGAAAATATTGGTTATGGAATTAATCCAACAAATAAAGATACTAAAGTAGCAATTATCCCTATTGGATATGCTGATGGTTTTAGAAGATCTTTAGGAAACGGTAAAGGCAATGTTTTGATAAATGGGACTTTAGTTCCCACAATCGGAAATATTTGCATGGATATGACAATGATAGATATTTCAAATGCTAATGTTGACATTGGAGACAAAGTTGAAATTTTTGGAGAAAATCGTAAAATAGAAGACTTAGCATGTGAAATGAATTCAATACCATATGAAGTTTTAAGTTCAATTTCAGAAAGAGTAGTTAGAATTTATACTGAAGATTAATGAAAAAAAAATTTGTTTCTAATTTAATTCTAGTTCTATTTTTGAATTTATTAATCAAACCTTTTTATATACTTGGGATTGATGCAGAAGTTTTAAAAATTACTGAATTAAATAATCCTGGATCTTATGGGAATTACTTTTCATTACTTAGCCTAACTTTTATATTAAACATTTTCTTAGACCTTGGCGTAAATAATTTTAACACTAGAAACATTGCTCAAAATTCTCAGTTAATAACCAAACATTTTTCAAGAATATTTTCCTTGCGACTTCTTTTAGGAGGTATATATTTATTTATCTTATTAATCATAGGCTTTTCGCTTAATTACTCCAATTATCAAATCAAATGGTTGATTCTTTTAGGTTTTAATCAAATATTAATTGCTATAATTTTATTTTTCAGATCAAACCTTTCCGCACTTCTTAAATTTAAAGAGGATAGTATAATTTCTGTTACAGACAGATTGTTATTAATAATTTTTTGTGGTTTAATTTTATGGGGACATGTTTTTGAAAATAAAATAACCATTGAAATTTTCATATTAACACAAACTTTAGCTTATTCATTGACAGCTATAATCTCATTTGTTTTAGTCTATAGGCACGTTCGTATTTTTAAACTTAGTTGGGATGTTCCGTTTTTTTTAATGATCATTAAAAAGAGTTTCCCTTTTGCTTTATTAATTTTTTTAATGTCAATATATTATTATTCTGATGCTGTAATGCTTGAAAGAATTCATCCTAGGGGAGATGTTGAGTCGGCCTCTTATGCCCATGGATACAGATTTTTTATGGCGTTTAATATGATAGGTTTTTTATTTGCTAGCTTACTTTTACCAATTTTTTCAAAAATGCTTAAAAACAAAGAAGATATAAAATCAATAACCTGGCTATCATTTAAATTAATTTTTTGTTTTTCTATAATAATTGGTATTTCGGTTTGGTTTTTTAGCAATGATATTTTGAACTGGAGATATCAACTTATAAATGAACAACTATCACATTCATCAAAGTCTTTTGAATGGTTATGCTTGTCTTTTATTGCTATATCATGCACTTATATTTTTGGGACATTATTGACCGCTAAAGGTGAAATGAAATTTCTAAATATATTAGCTGGAATTGGAGTCCTAATAAATATTATTTTAAATATTATATTAATCCCAATTAATGGCGCTGAAGGAGCGGCTTTTGCCAGTATGATTACCCAATATTTTACACTTATTTTTCAACTCATTATTTTTATTAAGTTGTTTGGTTTAAAATTAAAATTTGAAAAATTATTTCAAATTTTAATTTTCTCCATTGTTTGTTGTATTACACCTTTATTTTATAGTCTTTTTGAAATGAAATGGCCATACTCCTTTATCTTAAGCATAATATCTATGAGTGCATTTGCGTTTATAATTCAATTAATTAAAATAAAAGATAGTTTAAAATTATTACAACAATACCGCTCTAAGTTGTAGCCTAAGTAACTATAACTTACATTTGCAACTTTAAAATTTATTTACATGGATAATTCTAATAATGTTGAATTCAACTCATTTGATTTGATAACATTTATATGGCGTAAGAAAAAATATTTTATCGTTATTGGAGTTTTGGCAGCAATTGTATCATCCATTGCTTCCTTAATGATTGAAGAGAAATATGAATCAACTGTAACTCTATACCCTGCTAAATCTAGTTCTGTAACCTTTAATGAGGTAATAACTGAAGACCAAAGTGTTTCAAAATTTGGTGAAGAAGATGAGGCTGAGCAAATGCTTCAAATTCTTGAATCTGGAGTTATTAGAAATCAAATAATAAAAAATTACAACCTTATAAATCATTATAAAATAGATACCTCTTCCAAATATGTTTTAACAGAATTAAATGAAACATATGCTGAAAACATTAAATTCAAAAGGAATAATAATGGTGCTGTTTTAATAACTGTATTGGATATAAATCCGGACACAGCAGCCTTAATTGCCAATGATATTGCATCACTATTTGACAGCACTAAAAATGCTATGATTCATGAAAGAGCTCAAACTGACTTTAATATTAAAAAACGAAAATTGGTTAAACTTAAAAATGAAATGCAAATTTTAAGAGACACCATGTCTAAATTAAGCAGTATGGGTGTCGTAACTGATGATGCTTATAATGCATTGACTGAAGCATTTATTCTATCCAAGGAAGCTAAAACAAAAAATGAATTTGAACAAAAAATGAAAATGACTGAAAAATATGGATCTGTTTTAAAATCATTTCAAATTGAAATTGAATTTCTTTCTGAAAGATTAGCCACTATGGAGACATCGTATGAACAAGCAGAAAGTGATGCAAATAGTTTTTTATCTCATAAATTCATTGTTGAAAAAGCATCTCCATCTGAGAAAAAAGCTTATCCTGTTAGATGGCTAATTGTAGTAATGTCAACACTTTCTGCAATCGCTTTTCTTCTAATAATTATGCTTTTTTCTGAAAAAATTAAGCGTATTTCCACTTAATGAAGACACTATTTATTTCTAAAGCTGGTATTCTTTTATCCTCATTAGTTTTTATTATTTTAAATGCAATATTACTAGTCAATGAGTTTTATTTTTTGTTGCCATTTCCTATTTTACTGTTTATATTGTATTTGGGTGTTTTTAGATTAGACACACTGCTTTTATTAATTGTATTCTGCACACCTTTATCATTTAATTTTGAAGATTTATCTATAGGTGGAATAGGTTTTTACTTTCCTACTGAACCATTGCTTTTTATTTTAATGTTGATTTTTATTGGTAAATCAATTCTTAAAAATGATTGGTCAAAACATTCACCACATTTATTACATCCTATTTCTATAATTATATTTTTTCAATTACTCTGGATTTTGATCACATCCATATCAAGTGAATATCCTTTAGTATCATTTAAATTTTTTCTTTCAAGATCATGGTTTGTTGTTCCTGTTTATTTTTTTTCTATTCTAATCTTTAAAAAAAATCTTGAAAAAGTTTATCAATTTTTATTAGCGTTTGTCATTCCTCTTTATTTTGTTCTTTTAATTACATTATTTAAACATGCTAGCATGGGATTTAGTGAAGAAGCTGGGCACTGGGTAATGTGGCCATTCTTTAAAGACCATACGTCATACGGAGCAATAATTGCTCTTTTCATTCCCATTATATTAGGATTAATAACATATTATAAAAACTCTTTTACTGTTAAATTTTTTCTTAGGGCTGCTTTAGTTATTTTTTTAATTGCTCTATACTTCAGTTACACAAGAGCGGCATGGCTGAGTGTTGTTGGTGCTCTTTGTGTATATATTTTATTTTATTTTAAAATTTCATTCAAGTGGATTGTTTTGTTATTGAGCGGTGTTGCAATTGCATTATTAATTAATTCAACAGAATTAGAATATTTATTACAAAAAAATAATGCTGAACACACTACAGAAAATTTTTCTGAAAGACTTGAATCAATGTCAAACATTTCATCTGACGCTTCGAACTTAGAACGTTTAAATAGATGGAATTGCGCCATTAAATTGTTTAAAGAAAGACCCATACTTGGTTGGGGGCCTGGGACCTATTCCTTTGTTTATGCACCTTATCAAGATGCTAGTGATTTAACCATTATTAGTACAAATTTTGGCGATGGGGGGAATGCACATAGTGAATATTTAGGTCCTTTAGCTGAACAAGGAATATTAGGAATGATTTTGATGATTTTAATGTTGATTTTCTTTTTCTACAGAGCAAGTTGGCTATACATCAAAACTGAAAGTCAAAAATTAAAAGGAATAATAATGATGATTATATTATCCCTTGTAACTTATTTTTCTCATGGAGTATTAAATAATTATCTTGACACCGACAAAGCATCAGTTCCAATTTGGGGGATGCTCGCTATTTTTGTTGCTGTAGATTGCTATCATTCAAAAACTAAAACTTCATAAAACAACAACATATTTAAAATACGAAGTTATGTTTTAGCTTTATTATTATGAATAAAACAAAATCAATTTACAGTTGTCAAAATTGTGGTGCACAAAGTCCAAAATGGCTTGGGAGATGTTCAAGTTGTAATGAATGGAATACGTTTATTGAAGAAGTAGTTAGCAAAGAAAAAAGCAAGAATCCTTTAATTACAAAAATAAACCATCCTTATCTAATAAAAGATATCCCTATTCAAAATGAAAGCAGAATAAAATTTTTGGATAGCGAATTTAATAGAGTTTTAGGTGGAGGAATCGTAGCTGGATCTGTTGTTTTATTAGCCGGTGAACCCGGCATTGGAAAATCAACTCTTTTATTAAAACTTGCATTAACCATTAATAAAAAAGTACTTTATGTTTCTGGTGAAGAAAGCGCTGATCAAATAAAAATGAGAGCAGAAAGGTTAAAATCAGAAAGTAATAATTGTTACATTTTTAATGAAACTCAAATTGCCTCGATTTTTAATCAGGCAGAAAAATTAAATCCTGAATTAATAATAATTGATTCCATACAAACATCTTATTCTGATAATATTGATTCATCTCCTGGAAGTGTCTCGCAAATTAAAGAATGTGCTAATCAATTTATTAAATATGCTAAAACTAAATCTATACCGATAATTATTATTGGCCATATTACAAAAGAAGGAGCAATTGCAGGACCAAAAGTATTAGAACATATGGTAGATACAGTTCTTCATTTTGAAGGAGATAAAAATTATCTATTCAGAATTGTGAGAAGTATAAAAAATAGATTTGGAAACACTAGCGAGTTAGGTATTTATGAAATGAGTGAAAAGGGATTAATTGAAGTTAAAAACCCTAGTCAAGTTTTAATTTCTGAAAACAAAGAGCAATTGAGTGGCGTAACTATTGGTTGTATGATAGAAGGAAATAGAGCAATTATGTTAGAGGTTCAAGCGTTAACTTCACCTGCCACCTATGGCAACCCTCAAAGATCTGCAACAGGGTATGATTTAAGAAGATTAAATATGCTACTAGCCGTTTTAGAAAAAAGGGCAGGTCTAAAACTTAATCAAAAAGATATTTTCTTAAATATTACTGGTGGTATAAAACTAATTGACCCTGCTGCTGATTTATCAATAATATGTGCTATTTTATCTTCAAATTTTGATCTATGTATCTCTTCAAAAACTTGTTTTTCTGGAGAAATAGGATTAAGTGGTGAGGTTAGACCTGTTTCACGAATTGATCAAAGAATAAAAGAAGCTGAGAAACTTGGAATGAAGAAAATATTAATTAGTAAGTACTCCAAAATAGAAACTAAAAAATCAAGCAACATTAACATAGTTAAAATTGGAAAAGTTCAAGAACTGGTTCAATATCTTTTTAAATAGACTTAGACAACTAAGAGTATTTAAACATCTATTTTATATTTGCATATATAATATTACAGGCTGTGGAAATTAAAAAAGCTGAAGAAGAAATACTTGAAGAGTTTAGTTTGTTTGATAACTGGATGGATAAATATGAATATATCATTGAATTAGGAAAAGATTTACCTAAGATTGATTCAAAATTAAAAACTAACGAAAACTTAATAAAAGGGTGTCAGTCTCAAGTTTGGTTATATGCCGTTTCAGACAACAGTTTATTAAAATTTACTGCTGACAGTGATGCAATTATAACAAAGGGAATTATTGCTTTATTAATAAGAGTTCTAGATAACCAAAGTCCCCATGAAATTTTAAATGCTAAATTAGATTTTATTGAGAAAATTGGGCTTAAAAGCCACCTATCACCAACAAGAGCGAACGGACTTTTAGAAATGGTAAAACAAATGAAAGCTTATGCATTAGCATATTCCATAAAAGAAAATTAAGTCCACTATACATAATGACAACAAATAATATTGATAAAAAGAAAATTGAAACTAAAATAATCAATGTGTTAAAAGCAATTTTCGATCCCGAAATTCCCGTTGACATTTATGAACTTGGATTGATTTATGAGATTAAAATTGACGACCAATGTAATGTTGGAATTGACATGACATTAACTTCTCCTAATTGTCCAGTAGCTGAAAGCCTTCCTAAAGAAGTAGAAGACAAAGTTGCTTGTGTTCATGATGTCGCTTCCTCAAAAGTAACAATAGTATTTGACCCTCCATGGGACAAAGACATGATGAGTGAAGAGGCAAAATTAGATTTAGGAATGCTATAAATTGACATTATGAAAACATTTGGAATCGAAGCTATAGACTATTACATACCACCTATCTCACTTCCAATTGAAGAATTAGCTAGTGCAAGAAAAATTGAAGCGGCCAAATTAGAGTTTGGTTTAGGTTTAAAACATATGTCTGTCCCTGATGTTGATGAAGATACAGCATCAATGGCAGCAAATGCATTGTACCGATTAATACAAAACAATAATATTGATCCAAGAAAAATTGGAAGAATTTATCTTGGAACTGAAAGTGGTCTTGACGCATCTAAACCATCTGCTACATATGCTGTAGGTGCTGTTGAAGAAAAACTCAAAAATAAATATGGGGAAAGGTGCTTTAAAAATTGTGATGTAGTTGATTTAACTTTTGCTTGCATAGGAGCTGTCGATGCTCTTCAAAATTGTTTAGATTGGGTAAAAAACGGAGATAAAAGAAAAGCAATTGTATTGGCTTCTGATGTTGCTAAATATGAATTAAACAGCCCAGGAGAATACACTCAAGGTGCAGGTGCAATAGCGCTACTCATTAATGAAAACCCAAGTATCTTAGAAATCAAAGATCAATGGGGTATAGCCATGGAAAGTGTTGGAGACTTCTTTAAACCCAGAAGGTTGTTAAAAAATAAAGACTTAAAAAACATAAAAATTAATGATTTCATTAATTCTGAAAAAGAAGAAATTGAAATCTATTTTGAGGAACCTGTTTTTGACGGATATTATTCAAATGAGTGTTATGAAAATAGAGTAATTGAAGCTTTAGAACACTTTAAAAGCATTTCTGAAATAAACTATTTAAAAGATTGGGACCATTTAATCTTCCATTTGCCTTATGCTTTTCATGGAAGAAGAATGATTTTGGACTTATGGATGAATTGGTTGAAAGAAAACAACCTTTTTTCTACTCTTGAAAATGAAATTGGTTTTTACACAGAAGAAGATAAATCTACATGGAGAAAATCTGCAGCGAAATCTAACTTATTTAAAACATTTATTAAAAATAAAATTAAGGCTGGAGAAAAAGCCTCTTCAATGATTGGAAATATGTATACGGCCTCAATATTTATGTCACTTCTAAGTTTTCTAATTGAAAGTGGGAAAAACAATTTGAAAATTGAAAACAAATATATTGGCTTTTTAAGTTATGGAAGTGGTTCAAAATCAAAAATTTTTCAAGGTCAGATTCAAAAAAAATGGAAATCAAAAATTAATCATTTATCTCTTTTCAAAGAGATTGACAATAGGTATAATATTGATTTTATAACCTATGAAAAATTACATAATAAAACAATTAAAGAACCCATTTTTAAAAAAGAAACTATTTCGTTAAAAAGCGTAGAAGTTAAAGAGAATAAATCTGGATATAGAATTTATAATTAATGGAAACTATAGAAAATAAAGTAGCTAAAAGCGGTTTAATTAACCTTGAAATGAAAAGTTTTAAGGGTGAACAACAGAGATCTGAAATTGATATTAAAAATTGGCTTTTTCAAGGATTAATTTTAAAAGAGAAAATATTTAGACAAAAAATTAAATCTCATGATTGGAGTCAGTATAAAAACCATTATGTATCCATTTTCTGTAGCGAAGACACTATAATTCCAGTATGGGCATATATGTTAGTAGTTTCAAAATTACAACCCTTTACAAAAAACAACATTTTAGGAGACAGAAAAGAATTAGAAAAATTCATTTTTAACATGAATATTAAAAATATGGATACCTCTATATATCTAAATAAGAGAGTATTAATTAAAGGATGTAGTGAAACCTATATCCCTGATGAAAGTTTTATCACAATTGTAAATGTTTTATCTGAAAAAGTAAAATCAATAATGTTTGGTGAAGCTTGTTCTAATGTCCCCATCCTGAAGTCTTAATTATTGTAAACAAAACACTAATCATTTTATTTTTTTTGTAATTTGAAGGAGTTTAGGATTAAAAACTTCTAAAACCTTATTACATTATGAAAAAAATTTACCTGAGAATATTAATTATTAATCTTATTATATATTGTTTTAATTCACCAGCTATTTCTCAAACTGTTTACGAATCTTATCAAGACGGTGTAGTGGTTTTTCAATTAAAAAAGAATTCTTTTTTAAGTGTTAAATCTAAAAATAGATCAATTAATGTAGACGATGTGGCTTTTGTAAGAAACTTAAAAGACTTTTATAACATAAAGTCATTGACTCAACTTCACCCTAACCATAAAAACTTTAACCTTTCTAGAACTTTTCAAATTAATTTCACTAAAATTAAATTAGTTGATCAACTCATTGAAAATTTATCGTCTGTTTCTGATATAGAGTATGCTGAAAAAAAAGAATTACACAAAAGTTTTCTAACACCAAATGACCCTGGATATACAAATTCAACTAGTAATGGGCAATGGGCACTTTTTAAAATAAATGCATCTCAAGCATGGGATTTATCAACCGGTAACTCCAATGTAGTTGTTGCTGTAACTGATAATGCAATAAATGTAAATCACCCTGATTTAGTCAATAAAATGCTTACTGGTTATGACGCAGTGGATCAAGATAACGACCCTACGGGATGTGGGTCAAATGACGGATTTCATGGTTCTCATGTTTCGGGAATTGTTGGAGCAGAAACCAATAATAATTCTGGAATTGCATCTATTGGTTATGACGTTAGCATTCTTCCCGTAAAAATCGGGAATTGTAGTGGCTCTCTAGTTGCTGGATATGAAGGCATTATTTGGGCTGCTGATAATGGAGCTGATGTAATAAACATGTCTTGGGGAGGTTCTGGTTATAGCAATTATGGACAGAATGTTTGTGATTATGCTTCTAACGCTGGAAGCATATTGGTTGCCGCAGCTGGTAATGACAATGTTAGCTCTATTTTTTATCCTGCTGGATACAATAATGTTATTTCCGTAGCTTCTACTACAACAAATGATGCAAAATCAAGTTTTTCTAATTATGGTTCTTGGATTGATATCTCAGCGCCTGGATCTAGCATTTTAAGTTGCAACGCTTCAACAGGATATCAAGTTACTCAGGGAACATCTATGGCATCTCCTTTAGTTGCTGGGCTAATGGGACTTATGAAATCTTACGCTCCAAATGCTTCCAATCAAGATTTGATAAATTGTTTGTATTCAAGCGCTACAAATATTGATGGTGCAAATTCAAGTTATGTTAATCAATTAGGTGCTGGAAGAATTGATGCCTATCAAGCTTTAGTTTGTTTAAACGCCTTTTCATATGCTTTAGACGCAGCTATTACTGATGTAAATTCTCCTTCTAATAGTATTTGTGGAACTACCATTTCTCCTGAAGTTACATTACGAAATTTTGGAAGCACAACCTTGACCAGTGTTGATATTGTCTATCAAGCTGGTAACAATGCTTCACAAACATTTAATTGGTCTGGAAGTTTAGCATCTGGGCAATCTGTTTCCGTTACTCTTCCTTCTCAAACTTTTGGGGCAGGTAGTTACTCATTTACTGCATCAACAAATAATCCAAATGGAGGTACAGATCAAAACGCTTCAAATGATCAAGAAACATCGAACTTCACTATTGTGCCTAATGGAGACAATCTTAACGTATCGATAACAACTGATTGCTATGGAGATGAAATTACTTGGCTAATCCAAGACGCTAGTGGAAATACTTTAATAAGTGGAGGTCCATACACTCAAAATTCCACAAATCAAACTTACAACACACCTGTATGTTTAACGCCTGGATGTTATGACTTTTTTATAAATGACACATATGGTGATGGAATGCATGGTAGCCAATGGAATAATTGTTCAGTCGATGGAGATTATAATATTCAAAATTCGAACGGGACAAATTTAGTTCAAATGACTGCGCCTAATGCCGATTTTGGCAATGGAACTTCTCACAATTTTTGTGTTGTGAACCCTAACATAACAAATGATGCAAGTTTAGAATCGGTTTCAAGTCCAAATGGACCAACATGTAGTAACTCAGTTAGTCCAATTATTACATTGGCTAACTATGGAAGTCAAAATCTTTCTTCTTTAGATATAAATTATGGTTTTAACGGAAGTGCTATTCAAACATTTAACTGGACTGGTAATTTAAGTTCTGGACAAACAACTAATGTTACTTTACCAAATTTAACAATTACAGGTAATCCTCAATCTTTTATGGTCTACACGACAAGTCCAAATGGTAGTTCAGATCAAAATACCTCAAACGATACCATAACAAATCAAGTAATTTACTTTCCAAATAGTTTAACTCTTCCTTTTTTAGAAGATTTTGAAACAAACTCATTTTCAACAAATTCTTGGTTAGTTGAAAACCCAGATAACAGCATTACTTGGGATATTGTAACTAGTTCTGGAACAACCCCTGGAAATAAATCTGCTAAACTCAACTTTTACCAATATACTCAACTAGGGCAAAGAGATAGGCTAATAAGTTCTCCGATTAATTTTAATGGCTACACTAGTTTGGATTTATCTTTTGAACATGCTTATAGAAGATTTGATCAAAACAGTACCGACTCATTAATCGTATCAATTTCTACTGATTGCGGTCAAAGTTTTGTAAGATTACTTGAACTTGGAGAAAATGGAACAGGAAGTTTTGCAACGGCATATACAAACACCAATGATTTTACTCCATCTCAATCTAGCGATTGGTGTATGGGATCTGTTGGAGCCAGCTGCTTTTCTGTAAACCTTGATAATTACATCGGTAACTCAAGTGTTATTATAAAATTTGAAGGATATAATGCCGGAACAAACGGGAATAATCTATTTATTGATAATATTAACATCAACGGTAATCCAAGTTTAATACCTCCAACTTCAGACTTTAACAGCTCTAGCACTAACTTATGTGTTGGTGACATTGTTAATTTCACAGATCTTTCAACGCCTAATATCAATTCATGGTTATGGGATTTCGGTGATGGAAATACCTCTACTCAGCAAAACCCATCGCATACTTATACTTCAGCTGGAAACTATTCCGTTTCACTTACTGTAAATAATGCTGTTGGTTCTAACTCTGCAACAAAAACCAATTACATTACAATTAACAATATTGATCAAGCAACTATAGGAAATATTGATCCAGTATGTATAAGCAACTCATCAATAACTTTAACTAGCAGCAACTCAAATGGAGTGTGGGCTGGAGCTGGGATAAGTAATCCAAATTCAGGAACTTTTGACCCTATTTTAGTTGGTGTTGGGAATCATAATGTATCATTTACAACCAATGGAGCATGTCCTTTTACAGATTCGGCAGTTGTCACAGTAATTGATCAAGCTGATGCTACCATTTCAAATAGTAGCCCAATTTGTATTTTAGATGGAGTTGTAACTCTTTCAGCTGTATCAACTGGTGGGGTATGGTCTGGTAATGGAATTACTGACCCTTCAAATGGAATTTTCGACCCTTCTTCTGCTGGTGTTGGAGCACATACCATAACATATAATATTTCAGGTACTTGTGGTGACAATGATCAAACAACTGTAAACGTTGTATCATTTATTGACCCTACCATTACTCCAACTTCGCAAATGTGTAGCAATGATCCTGTAATATCATTAAACGCTGCATCAACTGGAGGATTATGGTCTGGCAATGGCATTACTGATCCAAATAATGGAACATTTGACCCTAGTTTAGCAGGTAGTGGAAGTCATGTTATTACATATACTGTATCTGGTTCATGTGGTGGAACTGATCAGGAAACTATTGTTGTCAATAATGCTCTAGACCCAACCATTACACATATTGACACGATTTGTGTAAACAATACACCAATAATTTTGACAGCAGCATCAGCCAATGGAATATGGTCTGGCAATGGCATTACCGATCCAAATAATGGAACATTTGCTCCATCTATAGCTGGAATAGGAAGTCATTTAATTCAATATAATATAGCTGGATTATGCCCTACAAATGATCAAATTATAATTGTGGTTGAAGGTTCTATTGACGCAACTATCTTTCCCAATAACCCAATATGTATTAATAATGGCACCATAACTTTAAATGCAGCTTCGCCAAATGGAGTTTGGGCTGGAAATGGAATAATAGACCCTACAAATGGTATTTTTGACCCAGCATTAGCTGGTATTGGAAGCCATAGCATTTCATATACTATTAGCGGTGTTTGCGGAAATTCTGATCAAACTATAATTCAAGTTGATGATGTTCAAAACAGTACAATAAATAGCGTTAATTCTTTATGTATTGATAATGGAAATATTACTCTTACAGCTGCATCTAGCGGTGGGATTTGGTCTGGTAATGGAATTATTGATCCACAAAATGGAATTTTTGATCCTGCTCAAGCTGGTCAAGGAAATCATGTAATTACATATGCAATAACAGGTTATTGTGGAAGTGTTTCAACTCAAAATATTTCTGTCATAGAAAATATTGCAACTTTTGTTTTTCCTTATGACACATTGTGTTCAAATAGTGGAAGTTTAACAATTACTCCCTCTCAACAAGGTGGGATTTGGTCTGGTAACGGCATAAACCTTAATGGTGTTTTTAATCCTAATGTAGCTGGATCTGGCACTCATAATATTACTTACAGTTTCTCTGGATTATGTCCTACATCTCACACAGAATCTGTGGTTGTATTGGATAAAATTATTGCTTCTATAAATTATATTGAACCTCTTTGTGTATATGATAGCTTAATAAATTTAATAGCATCTCCATCTGGAGGTACTTGGAGTGGGAATGGTGTTTTAAATGCAAGCAACGGTTTATTTAGCCCAAGCAATGCTGGGGTTGGAATGCATGGAGTAACTTATGTTGTCTCAGGAGTTTGTGGTGATGATGATGTTGCTTATATTAATGTTGATGAATGCACTAATATAAATGAATCATCATCATTTTTTGAAATTTATCCAAATCCAAACAGTGGTGTTTTTACAATTAATTATAATGTAACCTCTACAAAAAATAAACTTGAAATATATAATTCAATTGGTGAAATTGTTTATAAAGATCTCCTATTTGGAAATGGAATAAACACAATTAAATTAAATCAATTAGAAAGCGGGATGTATATTATAAAACTAGATAAGATAATTAAGAAACTTGTTATTAATTAATAAGCCCTTTTATTTACCCCTTCTATATAGTTAATAAATGATTTATTAACTACTTTATTTCCTCCAGGAGTTGGGTAATTTCCAGTAAAATACCAGTCTCCAGTATTACCAGGACAAGCTTCATGTAAATCTTCTACTTTTTGGAAAATAATTTGAACTCCAGCATTTATGTCTTTATGAGTTAACAATGCTGAAACTTTATCGGACACTTGCTGATAAGCAAATGGTTCGTATATCCTTTTAACAAAGTTTTCACTTTTAAGGGTTCCATTTTTTTCTGCTTCTTTACAAAGCTTATACACCTCATCAAGTAACCCTTGCTTTCCTGTTTCTTTAATCAATGCAATGGCTGCTTGAAAAGCAATAAAGTCACCTAGTTTAGCCATGTCAATTCCATAGCAATCAGGATATCTAATTTGAGGAGCAGACGATACAATTATAATTTTCTTAGGCTCTAAGCGATCTAAAATCCTAATGACACTTTGTTTTAACGTTGTTCCTCTTACAATAGAATCATCAATAACTACAATATTGTCTTCATGTCTTCTGATTGAACCATAAGTAATATCATATACATGCGCCACCATTTCGTCTCTAGAATCATCTTGAGTTATAAATGTTCTAAGTTTAGCATCTTTTACCATTATTTTCTCAGCCCTTGTGCTTATTGAAAGAATATCCTTAAGCTTATTCTCTTTTTCAGGATCATTTTCATTCAGCTCAGATATTTTCTTAAGCTTAACATCTGTCAAATATTTTTCCGTGGCCTTTACCATCCCATAATAAGACATTTCTGCAGTATTTGGTATAAATGAAAACACTGTATTTTTCAAATCATAATCAATTGCTTTAAGAACATGGGGAGTAACAAGACTTCCAAGTTTTTGTCTTTCAAGATAAATGTCTTTATCTGTTCCTCTTGAAAAATATATTCTTTCAAATGAGCATTTAGCTAAATTATTAGATTCAATTATTTTTTCTTCAATCGCTGTATTTTCGTTTTTCTTAATAACTAAGGCGTAACCTGGACTAAGCTCATTTATTGACTCCCATTTAACATTAAATGCTGTTTGAATAACTGGCCTTTCTGATGTAACAACAAGAACCTCATCATCTTCATACCAAAAAGCAGGACGAATTCCATTAGGGTCTCTTAATACAAAAGCATCACCATGACCAAATAATCCAGCCATTACATAACCCCCATCCCAGTCCATAGCTGAATTTTGGAGAATATTTTTGATATTTAATTGATTTGCAATTAATGATGAGATTTCTTTATTAGAATAATTTTCTTTTGAAAACTTCTCAAACAACCTTTGATTTTCTTGATCTAGAAAGTGTCCTATTTTTTCAATTACAGTAATTGTATCCGACTTTTCTTTTGGATGTTGTCCAATATTTACTAGTAAATCGAACAAATCATCCACATTGGTTAAATTAAAGTTTCCTGCAACCACTAAATTTCTAGTCATCCAATTGTTTTGTCTCAAAAATGGGTGACAATTTTCAATGCTATTTTTACCAAAAGTTCCGTAACGTAGGTGTCCTAAAAACAATTGCCCCATAAAAGCTTCATTGTTTTTTAAATAATTAGCGTCTTTTAATTTTTCAGGAGAAGAATTGTGTAAATCTTGAAATCTTTTATTGACGTAAGAAAATAAATCTTTAATCGGTTGAGGGTCTACGCTTCTATACCTTGAAATATATCTTGTTCCCGGATCAATATCATATTTAATATTAGCTAATCCAGCACCGTCCTGTCCTCTGTTATGTTGTTTTTCCATCAACAAATACATCTTATTGATACCATACAAAGCACTGCCATATTTTTCAATATAAAATTCTAATGGTTTTTTAAGCCTTAGAAGCGCAATTCCACACTCATGTTTTATAGCATCACTCATAAAGAAAATTTATCTTACACAAGATTACAACCTTTCTATCAATTATACGTTTTCAAAATGTAGTAATTTTAAAAATACTTGAAACACGTAATTAACATAACATCAATAAATAATATAGTTTTCATTTTTGGATTATTGTTTTCTTTATCTCTGACAGCAAACGATAATTCAAATGCATTTTTCATAAAAAATAATGGTCAATTTAATAAAAATGTAGAATATAAACTTACTGTAAATGCGGGTGAAATTTTCTTTGAAAGAAATAAAATAACATTTAATTTATTTCAAAAAGACCATTTAGATGATATTAAACATTTAAAAATAAGTAATAAAAAAGAATTAAAAGGGCATGCTTATCAAATAAATTTTATCAATTCCCTATTAAGCAATAAAAGTCCATATGGACTAAAAAAGCACAGCGCTTATTCTAATTACTTTTTGGGTAATGATACGTCTAAATGGCGATCTCATGTTCCTTTATTTGAACAATTGCACTATGAAAATCTATACCAAGGAATAGATTTAAAATATTATGAAAAAAATGGCAAATTAAAATATGACTTTATAATACAACCTAATGCAGATCCATCAGCAATTAAAATGTCCTATAACGGATTGGATTCTATTTATAAAATAAGAGGAAACCTAATCCTAAAAAATTCATTAGGAAATGTTATTGAGCAAAAACCCTATGCTTATCAAATTAAAAACGGAAAAAAAATTGAAGTTCCTTGTTCATTCCTTATTAAAGGAAGTAATGTTAGTTTTATTTTCCCTAAAGGTTATAATAAAAAATTACCCTTAACAATTGATCCAGTATTAATATTTTCTACATATTCTGGGTCAACAGCTAACAATTGGGGCCAAACAGCTACATATGACAACGATGGAAATCTATATGCAGGAAGCATTGCTTTTGCTCTTGGCTACCCAACTACATTAGGTCCTTTCCAGGCTTTTTATCTTGGGGGTCCAACAAGCAGTTGGGGATCAGACATTTGTATTTCTAAATTCAACAGTACAGGAACTAATTTAATTTACAGCACCTATTTAGGTGGAACAGGAAATGAAAACCCACATAGTTTAGTCGTTAACAACAATGATGAATTATTAGTTTTTGGCAGCACTGGATCTGGTGATTTTCCAACTACTATAGGATGCTATGACAATACATTTAATGGAGGCAATTCTTGGGCCTTTCTAGGAATAATTGATTACTCAAATGGAATTGATGCTTTTGTTACAAAATTTTCGAGTTCTGGAAATAGTCTTGTAGGATCAACATATATTGGGGGCTCTGGAAATGACGGAATAAATGTAACTGGTCTAGTAGCTAATTATGCCGATGAATATCGTGGAGAAATAATAATTGATAGTACAGGAAATTGCTGGGTAGCCACATCAACTACATCTACAGATTTTCCTTTAATAAATCCTGTACAAAATAATAACGGAGGAAATTAAGATGTGGTTGTTTTTAAACTTAATAATAACTTAACAAATTTAGAATGGAGCACCTACTTTGGAGGAAATGGCGATGAAGCTGGTTATTCTATTCAATTAGATAATCAAAACCAACCTGTTATCACTGGTGGAACAGAAAACTCTTCTCTCCCTACAACTAACAATGTCATTCATACTACATCTCCAGGAGGAAAAGATGGGTTCTTAACAAAATACAATACCACATTAAACTCTATTCAATATTGTACTTATATTGGAACTAGCTCATACGATCAAGCTTATTTTGTTCAACTAGACGATCAGGATAATATTTATTTATTTGGACAAACAGGTGGAAACTATCCTGTAATCGGAAATTCTGTTTATTCCAACACATTAGGAACTCAATTTATCCACAAATTAAATCCAACTATGGACACCACCATTTTTTGCACTGTGTTTGGAAGTGGGAATCTTCAAGTTAACATTTCTCCTTCTGCTTTTTTGGTATCTAATTGTGGTTTAATTTACATTTCTGGTTGGGGAGGTACAGTCAATCAATCGGGAAATACAAATAACATGCCTATTACTTCTAATGCATTTCAATCAAACACTGATGGAAGTGATTTTTATCTGGCTGTTTTTGATAACAATGCTCAGTCGCTTTTATATTCAACCTATTTTGGGGGTGGACAAAGTAGCGAACATGTTGATGGTGGAACAAGTAGGTTTGATAAAAATGGGAAAATTTATCAAGCTGTTTGTGCAGGATGCTTTAATAACTCTGACTTTCCAATATCTCCTGGAGCATATTCTTCTCAAAATAACAGCAGTTGTAATTTGGGAGTTTTCAAATTTGCTTTTGAAAACATTGTCCCTTCAATAAGTGTACCCCAATCTTATGTTTGTTTACCCAATTCATTTCAATTTTCTAATCAATCTCAGGGTGGGAATACATACAGTTGGAATTTTGGTGATGGAACAACTTCCAATCAGTTTTCACCCTCTCATGTTTATACTGATACTGGAACTTATGATGTTACATTAATTGTTTCTGATTCTATTTCATGCATAAATTCTGATACTGCACAAATTCAAGTAAATGTATATGCTCTTAACAATGCCTCTATTGTTGGAAATGACACCATTTGTTTAGGGGATTCAACATTATTAATTGGTTATGGCGGAACAGATTACTTATGGTCCCCTTCATCATATTTAAGCAATACTACATCTCAACAAGTATATGCTAATCCAACATCAAATATTGATTACACATTAATTGCAACAGATAGTTGTGGGGTAGATTCAGCCACAATATCCATTGCAGTTATAATTGATAATTATCAAATAAGTCCTGATACAAGTCTTTGCATTGGAGATTCTATTCAAGTAAATGTTTCTGGAGGGATTGATTATTATTGGTATAGTTTAGGGGGGCTTATTTATCCAGATAGTTCAAGCCCATATTTGTTTCCTGTTAATGACCAATATTATTATGTGGAGATTACAAGCCTATTCAATTGTGTTTTTAAAGACTCTATACTTGTAGAAGTTGATTTTTCTAATCCTCAAATTAACCTTGTAAATGATACATCTTTATGCATTGGAGATTCTATTTTTTTCTCCTTAAACAATTTAACAAATGCTACTTGGAGTCCTAATCAATTTTTAAGCCATGCAAACAGTACAAACACCTGGGCTTTTCCTATTAACAATATGACGTACTATGTAAGTTCTACAAATCAATGTGGAACAGCTATTGACTCCGTTCAAATTGAAATGTTTGGATCATCAGGTATTTCCTATGGAGACACTACAATATGTCAAGGAGACACTGTTCAATTAAGTGCTGAAATGGGGGAAACTTATATTTGGGTACCTCAAAATAGCTTATCTCATCCAGATAGTTCTATAACAAGTGCATTCCCTAGTTCAAGCACGGTATATAACGTTACAATAACCAATAACTTAGGCTGTGATGTCACCTTACAAGTAGAAGTAATTGTTAATCCATATCCTTATGTAGATGCTGGAGCTTCTCAATGGGCAACTTTTGGAAATATGACTACTCTTATGGGAAATACAGATGCTTCAATTTTTTATTGGGACAACAATGAATGGCTATCATGTTACGACTGTTTAACCCCTCTAGCAGCGCCATCACAAAACACTTATTATGTGCTAAATGCTACTGATAGTTTAGGGTGCTATAATTCTGATACTACTTATATAAATATGGAAGGGTTTATATATGTTCCCAACACATTTACTCCAAATAATGATGGGATAAATGATGTTTTTGAAATAAAAGGAGAATACATAAATGAATTCAATTTATGGGTTTTTAATCGATGGGGAGAACAAATATATTACACAGACAAACAAAATAATTTTTGGGACGGAACTTATATGAATGAAGATTGTAAAATAGATGTTTATGTATGGAAAATTGAGTATTTAGATGCTCGAAACAACTTAGGAAAACTTAAAGGGCATGTAAATCTTTTACGCTAAATAAATCTTTCATCTGCCTCCATAACCTCTCCTGATATAGGGCAGGTCCTTAACTTCTCATCGCTATAAAACTTTCTAAATACAGGTAAAAAATCTTTTTCGATATTCGTCAAATGAAAATACTCATCATACAAAAGAGCATTTTCTTTGTCAGAAAACCACATAAGACCATCTTTATGATGAGGTTTTCTTTTTCTTTCAATAACAAGACCCACTGAATTTTCTGACCTTATTGGTGAATGTGGAATTTTAGCAGGCAATAAAAACATTTCCCCCTCTTTAATATGTACATCAACACATTTCCCATTTTGTTGTGTTTTAACTAAAATATCACCTTCTAATTGAAAAAACAACTCTTCTGTTTCATTATAATGATAATCTTTTCTTGCATTTGGTCCCCCAACAATCATAACAATATAATCGCCAGAATCAACATATAAATTTTTATTTCCAACTGGTGGTTTTAGTAAAGAACGATTATCTTCGATCCATTTGAAAAGGTTAAAAGGTTTTGGAATACTCATGTTTTTTTTTTCGAAATATATGAATTTTTTGTTTTAAGAATACTTTATTAAAAAATACGTGATTTTATATCTTGAAAAAAAGCATTGAATTCTTTATTAAAACTTAATTCATTCATTTTATAAACTTCAAAACTTTTTTCTAAATCATTAGAATAATTGATTCTACGACCAATACCGTGCAAAGCTCGTTTTATGCCCTTTTCATTTTTATAATTATTTAGCCAATCATCTCTCTTCATGTACCTATACATGAATCTAATTTTGGTAGGCATTTCATTTTTAAGTCGATCTAAAACATTATAATACCTAATGATTTCTTTTTCAAGATTAAGAGATTTAGTATTTAGTTCATATTGCCATAATAAATAATCATAAATAATATCATTTACAACCCCCCCCATTTTAGGAAAACCTTCATAAAACCTTCTTTTACCTGCTAAATAATGTGAATTAGTATCAGTAAAATTATCTATGAAGCGGTGCAATAAAATTCCCTCTTGCACCTTTTTTGAGAAATCTAAATAATCGTTTCCTTTTACTGCATCTGCAATAAAATTGCCAAACAATACTTCATTATCATTTCCTGACAACACCAAATGACCTAAGTAATTCACCGTATTAAATTAAGGATAAAACTGAATCAGCCAACGAGAGTTCAGAACTTTCATAGGCTTGATAAACAAAGCCAGCTCCAGCATTTTTTAAAGCATTAGTAGTGCTAGATCCTATGCTAATTATTTTTTCGTTTTGAAATTTATTGAAAACTAAAAAAGCAGCAACATTGCTTGGACTTGTAAAAACCAAGAAGTCTTGATTATCAATTGAAGCAGTGTTAAATGTGGTTTTGTAAGTAATTTTAACGATTTTATTTACATCTGAAATTTTTTCTTGGACTGAACCCAAACTAACATCAGATGACGGAAAGAAAACCACATCATCAGAAAGAATTGAATTGGCAAAAGATTTAGCTACATTTTCCGGTGTTCCTTCGCCAACAAAATCAACCTTAATTCCATTTTTCTGAATGTGTTTAGCCGTTGCTTTTCCAAAAGCCGCTATTTTTTTTGTCTTAAAATATAATTTTAAATTGATTATTGAATCTAATGCAAAAGCTGAATTTATAAATATCCAATCACAGTTTGGCAAACTATCTTGTTTAATTATTTTCTTATCAATAAGAGACTTCCCAACAACTTCAATTCCTAAATCTGATAATATCTTTTTGAAAACACTGCCTTCTTTTAAAGATCTTGATATCCAGATGTTTTTATTCTTAAAAGATGTTTTAAACTTTGCGATAATTGAGCTTACATCATTAGAATTAGTAGCAAACCTATAAGGAGTTTCTTCAACTTTATTTGCAAAAGTTACCCATGTATTTCGTTCACCATTTTGGTTTAATTTAGAATATGCTCCAAAAGGAGAATGACAACCTCCCCCTATTCCATTCAAAATATTTCTTTCAAAATTTACATTTTCATTAGTGTTGGGGTCATTAAGTTTTGATATGATTTTTTTCAATGAGTGATCATTATCTCTAATTTGTAACCCCAGCGCTCCTTGTGCAGGTGCAGGGATAAAATGCTGAGGGAGTAAATCAACCACAAAAAATGATGACAAATCTAAATCTAACCTATTTAATCCTGCTTTGGCAAGCAATATGCCATCATATTCTCCATTGCTTAATTTATTAACTCTTGTTGGGACATTTCCTCTTAAATCTTTAATTTTTAGATCTTCTCTAAACAGTAATAATTGATTTTTTCTTCTTGCTGAAGAAGTGCCAACAATTGCATTTTTCTTGATGTTTAATTCTTTAGACTCATCAAAAGCATCCTTATTAATTAATAAACAATCTGAAGGGTTTTCTCTTTTTGGGACAGCACCTAAACAAAGACCCTCTGGCTGATTAGTTTCTAAATCTTTCAATGAATGGACAGCTAAATCTATTTCATCATCTATTAATGCTTTTTCAATTTCTTTTGTAAAAAAACCCTTGCCTTCAATTTTATCAAAACTCAAATGCTGAATTTTATCCCCTTTAGTTTTAATAATTTTTATTTCAACATTAACTCCAAGATTTTCCAATTCTTTTTTCACATAATTAGCTTGCCAAAGAGCTAATTTACTTCCTCTTGACCCTATAATAATGTGAGATTTATAATTTGACATTTATTAGTCTGCAGATTGTTTTAGCAAAATATCTTTAGCTAATACCATTGGGACACTTATGTATTTTTTTTCCATGTATTGAATGAACTTATCCAATACTTCTCTTGAATTGTCATCCATTCCTTCCAACTCTTTAACAAAAACTTCATCATAAGCTTTTTGCTTTATGTTTTTGATGCTCTTTGGAACAGCACTTAGAGCTCTTTCAAGCTGTCTTTCTTTCTCAGCAATATCATAATTCACCATTTGCTCTTTAATAATTTCAAGACAAACATTAATTTCTTTTTCTCTATGCTTAAGGTTTTTCTTAGCCGTTATTTTTAAATCTTTAACTGTAATTAGTTCTAGAAAATGATTTTTTGAAATTTCATCTGAAACATCATTTGGGACTGCTAAATCAACAATAATTTTTTTCTTTTTGTCATCTCCAATTATACGATTATAAATTTCTTTGGTTAAAACAACTTTTTTCGCGCCTGTACAAGAAACAATTAAATCAAAATCTTCTTTTTTTGAACCTAAATCGGATAATAATTTAACTTCTGCGTTAAGGTTTAAATTATGGCTTAATTTCTTAGCATTTTCTAAAGTCCTGTTATAAATGGTGTATTTGTGTAAAAGACCTTTGCTTATAAATTTCAACATTGAAGTAATTGATTTTCCTGCTCCAATTACTAAAATATTTTTAGAAGAATGAAGATGTTTTTGAAGTTCTAAATATGAAAGAGAAACTATTGAAACAGGCTTTTTTGCAATATTACTTTCAGTATAAATTTTCTTAGCTGTATGAAGAGTATGTTGAATAAAAACCCTCAAAACATCTCCACAAACTCCATAATCTTTACAATCCTCATAAGCTCTTCTTACTTGAGTTATAATCTCTCTTTCTCCTAAAACTAAAGAGTCAAGAGATGATGCAACCGAAAAGAGATGTTGAACAGCAGATTCATCAGAAAAAAACTCTAAACGATCAACAAAGCCTTTAATTTTAGATATTGTAAAATCTTTATTTATAAGTTGAATAAACTTTTTTAGAAATCCGCTATCAACTATTTTAGTATCAGAAATAATAAATTCAACACGATTACAAGTAGATAAATAGATTAGCTCATCAATATTAAGTTGTTTTTTTATATGATTTAGCTTTATGTTTCTTTCTAAATCATCAATATGAAATAGCCCTATTTCATCAAAATCGAATTTTTTATGAGTAAATGCTATTATACTTAACAAATTGCTTAATTTTTTATAAACACAAATTTCAATTAGCACTCCTTACTAATTGTCATTAAATTGTCATTGATTATTAGAATTAATCTATTTAAGAGATTATTGAAGTAAATTAAGATTAAACAAATTCAAATGGTTATTATTAGTATTTTTACGACCCCAATAAATTTATAGATGAAATATTTACCAATCGATCGTGAATTATTTATAAACAACCGAAAAAGGTTTTGTAATCAAATGAAGGAAAAAACTGTTGCTGTTTTTAACTCAAATGACATTTTTAGTACTGGTGCAGATAGCACTTTACCTTTTGTTCAACATAGAGATATTTTTCACCTTTCAGGTGTTGATCAAGAAGAAAGTATTTTAATTCTATTTCCTCAGTGCCACGAACCTAAACACAGAGAAATTTTATTTTTAAAAGAAACTAATGAACATATAGCTGTTTGGGAAGGTGAAAAGCTAACAAAAGAAAAAGCATTTGAAGTTTCAGGTATCAAAACCGTTTATTGGTTAGATCAATTTGAAACTATTTTTAATCAATTGCTTTCAGAAAGTGAAGCTATTTATTTAAACTCTAATGAGCATTTAAGAGCAAACACAGAGGCAGAAACTAGAGAGGATCGTTTTATTAAAAATTTCAAGATAAAATATCCACTCTTAAAAATTGAGCGAAGTGCCCCTATTATGCATAACATAAGGTCAATAAAACACTCTATTGAAATTGACCTAATGCAAAAAGCTTGTGACATTACAAATAAAGGTTTAAGAAGAATCTTATCTAAGATTAAACCTGGAATAATGGAATTTGAAATTGAAGCAGAACTCATGCATGAATTTCTTTCAAATAGGTCTAAAGGTTTTGCTTATACACCTATTATAGCTTCTGGATTATCTGCATGTGTACTTCATTACATAGAAAACAATAAAAGATGTAATAGTGGTGAAGTTATTTTGCTTGATTTTGGAGCTGAATATGCTAACTATGCATCTGATCTTACAAGGTGTATTCCTGTAGATGGTAAATTTACAAAAC
The DNA here is from genome assembly GCA_002723085.1 of Crocinitomicaceae bacterium. GTDB lineage: Bacteria > Bacteroidota > Bacteroidia > Flavobacteriales_D > Parvicellaceae. The sequence continues at coordinate 95,742 of PBNK01000013.1, forward strand.
GTCAAAAAGAAGTATATGCTGCTGTTCTTCATGTAAAAAATGAAGCAACTAAATTATTAAAACCAGGAATTACACTTAAAGATTATCATGTTCAAGTTGGTTTACTTATGGAAGAGCAATTGGTTAAATTAAATCTCATTTCAACTAATGACATTAAGAAACAAGATTCTTCTTGGCCTGCTTACAAAAAATATTTTATGCATGGGACATCTCACTACATTGGATTGGATACTCATGATGTAGGGTCATGGATTAATCCAATTAAAAAGAATATGGTTTTCACAGTAGAGCCAGGCATTTATATTCCAGAAGAAAACCTGGGAATTCGACTGGAAGATGATGTGGTTGTCAAAGAAAATGGAGAGCCTTTTAATCTGATGAGAGAAATCCCTATTGAACCTGAACATATTGAAGAATTAATGAATTAATATTATGTCTAAAAACCAATTTTTACATGAAAAAATAGCCGAATCTAAATTAGGAGGAGGAGAAAAAAGAATAGATGCTCAGCATGCTAAAGGGAAACTTACAGCAAGAGAACGAATTGAACTTTTATTGGATATAAATAGCTTTGAAGAAATTGGAGGCCTTGTAACTCATCGTTCAACTAATTTCGGTTTAGAAAAAACTAAAATTTTGGGGGATGGAGTAGTTACTGGATATGGAACAATTGAAGGAAGGTTAGTTTATGTTTTTTCACAAGACTTTACTGTATTAGGTGGATCTCTAGCGGAAGCTCATGCGGAAAAAATCTGCAAATTAATGGATTTATCTCTAAAAAATGGAGCACCGTTGATTGGTCTTAATGATTCGGGTGGTGCTAGAATTCAAGAAGGCGTAGTTTCTTTAGGAGGTTATGCTGATATTTTTTACAAAAACACTAGAAGTTCAGGTGTAGTTCCTCAAATTTCTGCAATCATGGGGCCATGTGCCGGTGGTGCTGTATACTCTCCAGCATTAACTGACTTTATTTTCATGGTAGAAAACACATCATACATGTTTGTAACTGGGCCAAATGTTGTAAAAACTGTTACTAATGAAGAGGTTACTGCTGAAGAACTTGGTGGTGCTGATACTCATAGCTCAAAATCTGGTGTAACCCATTTTTCTTGCCAAAATGAGTTACACGCAATCAATTCAATCAAAAAACTTTTATCTTATATACCTCAAAATTGCGAAGAAACTCCATTTAATAAAACTTATTCAATTCATCATGAAAAAAGAATTTCTCTTGAAAAAATTATTCCAGAAAACCCAAATCATCCATATGACATTAGAAAAATTATAAATGAAGTTGTAGATAAAGAATCTTTTTTTGAAGTTCATGAAAATTATGCACAAAACATTGTAGTAGGTTTTTCAAGAATTGCTGGAAGGTCTGTTGGTATCGTAGCAAATCAACCTTCAGTTCTAGCTGGTGTTCTTGATGTAAATGCTTCTAAAAAAGGAGCTAGGTTTGTAAGGTTTTGCGATTCATTTAATATTCCCTTAGTTGTATTTGAAGATGTTCCTGGGTTTCTACCTGGAACTGATCAAGAATGGAATGCTATAATTACAAATGGTGCTAAATTATTATATGCCTTCTGTGAAGCAACTGTTCCAAGAATCACTGTAATTACTCGAAAAGCATATGGGGGAGCTTATGATGTTATGAACTCAAAACATATTGGAGCTGATATGAATTTTGCATGGCCAACAGCTGAGATCGCAGTAATGGGTGCTAAAGGAGCTGCGGAAATTATATTTAAAAAAGAAATAAAAAGCGCGAAAGACTCTGATGCTGTATGGCAAGAAAAAGAAAAAGAGTATGCCGATTTATTTGCAAACCCCTATAACGCAGCCGCCAGGGGATATGTTGACGAGGTGATTTTTCCATCTGATACAAGAATAAAACTTATAAAATCTCTTAAAATGCTTGAAAACAAAGTAGATAATTTACCTAAGAAAAAACACGGCAACATTCCTTTATAATCATGTGTTAAATTCTGTTAACATTAAACGAATTAAGGTGAATCATTATTAGTTTAGATGATTGACTAATAATTGAAAAAGCAAAATAAATATATTCAACTCATAATTATTCTAAGTGCATCAGCACTATTAGGGTTTTCAGTAATTCAATTTTATTGGTTAAGAAAATCTTTTCAGGAAAAAAAATCTAATTTAGAAAACACCATTGGTCTTTGTACAAATGATATTTCTCATGAAATATTAGAATATGTTTTAAATAAAAAACAACCAAGTCTAGAAAAATGGAGAAATTCAATAATTGATCCTTCTTTTGAACTTTTTAGCCCCAAAGAATATGAACTATTCATTAAGGATAGTCTTAATTTATTATTAGAAGAATGTGAAAATCAATCTATAAAATTTAAAAAACAAAGACTAAAAAGCGTCTTTCAAAGATTCTTCCCATTTGATTTCTCCTTACATATAGAGGAACAAATATCAAATAATAAAATTGCTGAAATAGTTAAAAATAATTTAATTAAGCATGATTTAAATTTCCCATACCATTATTCACTAAGCAATACTAAAGGAAATATTCTTTTTAGGAATTTCGAAAATAATGACAATAATGAAGTAAATAATGAATTAAGTTTTAGCACTAATTTGACTCTTGATCATGAATACAGTTTTACATTATTTATTAAAGACGAAACCTCTTTTATTCTAGATTCACTAAAATATATTTTCTTCATATCAATTTTTCTTCTATTAATTGTAATCGGAACTTTTTTATTTACAATTAAAATTATTTTTAATCAAAAACGAAATTCAGAAATTAAAACTGATTTTATCAATAACATGACTCATGAACTAAAAACTCCAATTTCTACAATTGGGTTAGCTTCAGAAGCTTTGCTTGATAAAGATTTATTAAAAAATGAAAAGACTAAAAATAAATTCATCAATACCATAATTGATGAAAACAAGAGATTAAGTTCATTGGTAGAAAATGTACTTCAAAGTGCTGTTTCTGAAAAACAAAATCTTGAACTCAAATTAGAATTGTTTTCAATTGATCAAATCATTGAAAAAGCAATAAAAAACTATCAACTTCAACTAAAAAAAACAAAAATTAACATATCAACTAACTTAAATGCTTTAAATAAATTGGTTGAAGTGGATAAATTTCATATTACCAATGTAATTCAAAACTTAATCGATAATGCCATAAAATACAGTGATAATAGTCCTGTAATTAAAATCGAAACCCAGGATGTAATTGGAGGAGTTATTATTAGGGTTATTGATAATGGCATAGGAATTGCTAAAGAAAATCATATGAGAATATTTGAAAAACTTTTTAGAGTCCCAACTGGTAACATTCACAATGTAAAAGGTTTTGGATTAGGTCTTAGTTACGTTAAATCTATATTGGACCTTCATAATGGAACTATAAAAGTTGAAAGTAACATTGGAAAAGGAAGCACATTTATTGTTTTTCTTAAATCCTCTAAAATTGAATAATTATGAATAATAAAATAAAAATTTTACTTGTTGAAGATGATCAAAATCTTGGTTCAATTTCCTCAGACTATTTAAATGCCAAAGGCTTTGAATGCATATGGGAAACTAATGGTGAAGCAGGATATCAAAGGTTTTTGAAAGATAAATTTGATGTGTTAATATTTGATGTAATGATGCCAATTAAAGATGGTTTTTCACTAGCTAAAGATGTAAGGGGAGTAGATAAAAAAACACCTATTTTATTTTTAACCGCAAAATCAATGAAAGAAGACACATTAAAAGGTTTTGAGTTAGGAGCTGATGATTATGTAACAAAACCTTTTAATATGGAGGAACTTATAGCTAGAATAAAAGCCATAGTTAATAGAACTAAAGAAAATATTAATCACTTTGATGACATTTCTATTGGCTCTTTTTTATTTAATAGTAAAACACAAATACTAAAATCAAAGGATAAATCTATAAAACTCACTACTAAAGAAAGTGAATTATTAATCTTATTATGCAAAAATAAAAATGACATCCTTGAAAGAAATTTTGCTTTAAAAGCTGTATGGGGAGACGACAATTATTTCAACGGTAGAAGTATGGATGTATACATTGCCAAATTAAGAAAGTACTTAAAAGAAGAAACCAACATCCAGATTATAAATGTACACGGGAGGGGGTTTAAACTTTTAGAAGAAAAAGCTTAAAGAGATTTAGTTCTTCCACCGTCAACAGGTAGATTTATACCGTTGATGTAGCTAGCAGCAGGAGAGGCTAAAAAAGCAATAGCAGAAGCAACTTCATGAGGTTCAGCAACCCTTAACATTGGCACTTCATTAGCCATTGCAATAGCGATATCTTTAGCAGTTTTTCCTGTTTTATTTGCTTTTGAATCTATTATTGATTGAAGTCTACCAGTGCTGGTAGCTCCAGGCAATACATTATTAACAGTTATGTTGTCCTTACCCAATTCATTAGCAAGCGTTTTTCCCCAACTAGCTACTGCTCCTCTTATGGTATTTGAAACCCCTAACCCATTTAAAGGTTGTTTTACTGAAGTTGAAATCACATTAATAATTCTACCATAACCAGTAGATTTCATTTTTGGCAATATAGCTTGAAGAATCTCATGATAAGAAATTAAATGAAGATTCATGGCAGAAATAAATTCCTTTGAATTGGCATCAACAATCTGTCCACCAGGAGGACCTCCAGTATTATTAATTACAATATGAATGGGATTGCTTTTAGATATGTAATCAGAAACCGTTTCTTTTACTTGGTTTGGATTTGAGAAATCAGCAACTATAAAAGAATGATTTTGATTTTCTTTTTGAGGCAACTCTTTAAGTTTTGTTATTAGTTTCTGTTTATTTCTTGCCAAAAGAATAACATTACAACCTAACGATGCTAGTTCTATTGCAGTCGCCCAACCTATTCCATCAGTTCCTCCACCAACAAGAGCATTTTTATCTGTTAAATCTAAATTCATTTTTATTTTAATCAATTAAAAACTAATACGAAAGTAATCATCTAATCTGTAGAAATGAATCTTTTTTTTAAAAAACAGTTAACAAAAATTAACTTTTTCACAAAAAAAAAACTATTTTTGAGACTACTATAAATTTTAATCACTAAATATTCACTAATAAAAAAACATGAAAAAATTAATTACTTTATTATTAACATTCATGGGTTTGACATACGCTAATGCCCAGTGTAATCATACCTTTAGAATGGCTGATTCTTATGGAGACGGGTGGAACGGAAGTACCGTTGACGTCACTGTAAATGGAATTACAGTTCTTTCTGCTCAGGAACCAGTTTCTGGAGATCCCGCTGAGGACGTATTTTTTACTGCTTCTACTGGTGATGCTATTGCTCTTTCTAACTGGACAACTGGTTCATGGACTTCCGAAGTTTCTTGGGAGATTCTTGATGGTGCTGGAGCTGTAATTGCATCTGGCGTTCATAATGACAGTACTGGCACCGTTGGTAATTGTCCTGCTTGTAACCCTCCAAATACATTAGCAGTAGCAAACGTTACTACTACAACTGCTGACTTTAGCTGGGTTGCTGGTGGAACTGAAACTGCTTGGAACGTTGAGTACGGTGCTGCAGGGTTCACTCAAGGTTCTGGAACTACTGTTCCAGTTACAGCTGCTTCTTACGCAATGACAGGATTAACAGCTAATACAGCTTATGACGTATACGTTCAGGCAGATTGTGGTGCCGCGCAAAGTGTTTTTGCTGGTCCTCTATCTTTCACAACTCCATGTGCCACTGTTTCTTCTCCTTTTGATGAAGGATTTGAAAATGCTGGTGCTTTACCAGCTTGTTGGTCATTAGGTGGTGGTGAAAACTGGTTATTTAACACTTCTGGACCAAATCACGTTGGTAATGGGGGTACCCTTACAGGATCTACAACTACTGGCAACTACTATGCTGTAGTAGATGCTTCTGGTTATTCTGGAGCAGGTGGAAGTGCCACATTAACTACTCCTAACATTGATGTTTCTACATTAGCTTCAGCTCAATTATCTTTCTTCTTAATTAGTGATGAAGAGGGAACCGGATACAGTTCTACTTTAACTGTTACTTGTAATGGTGATACTGTTGGATCATATACTGGTAATACTCCTGGTTGGGAACAAAAATTTATTGACCTAAGTGCATATACAGGAACGGTTCAAATTACATTTGCTTTTTCTGAACAATCAACTGCTAGTGCATACTTTGACGATATCGCTATTGATGATGTATCTGTTGGTGAAGCACCTTCATGTGCACAACCTTCAGGACTTGCAACTGCGAACTTGACTGATGTTTCTGTTGATTTAAGTTGGACAGCTGGTGGTTCTGAAACTGCTTGGAACATCGAATATGGTGCTGCTGGATTCACCCAAGGTTCTGGAACTATTGTTGCTGCAACTTCCACAACTTATTCATTTACTGGATTAACGCCCAGTACATCATATGACATGTATGTTCAATCTGATTGCGGTGCATCAGGAACAAGCGCTTGGGTTGGCCCAATTTCGGCTACCACTAACCCATCAGCTGGAACTTGTGGATATTTTACTGTTGAATTAATTGACACTTATGGTGATGGATGGAACGGAAACTTTCTAGAAATTGTAATCAACGGTGCCGTTTTTGACTCGCTAACTATTGTTAGTGGTGCTGGTCCAGAATCAACATTAGTTCCTGTAAATATTGGAGACGTTGTTGATGCTAACTATTTAGGCTTAGGATCTTATCAAGGTGAAAATGTATTTAACATTTATGATCATAATGGAATTGTAATAGCTGCTGAAGCTGGAAGTGCTGCTGGACCACCTAACAGTGCTCTTGGATTAACTGCTTGTCCTTCATGTACAGCTCCAAATACACTTACTGCTACTAACCTAACTACATCATCTGCTGATCTTGGATGGACAGCCGGTGGTTCTGAAACTGCTTGGAATATTGAATATGGTGTTACAGGATTTGCACAAGGTTCTGGGACTGTTGTTGCAGTAACGTCAAATCCATACACATTATCTGGTTTAACTGCTGCTACTGGTTATGATTACTACATTCAATCTGATTGTGGTGGTGGTGACACAAGTATTTATGTTGGTCCATACACATTTGGGACATTATGTAATGACGATGTTGCTCCTTATTTTGAGAACTTTGACACTGGTCTTTCAGTATGTTGGTCTAATCCAGGTATCCCTACATTTGGTTGGACACTAAATAGTGGTGGTACTACATCTTCAACTACTGGTCCATCAGATGATATGACAGGTGGTGGAAATTACATGTATATAGAGACTTCGAGCCCTAGAGCTCCTGGTGATTCAGCATTCTTAATTTCTTCAAACATTGATATTAGTGCATTAAGTGCCCCAGAACTAAGGTTCTTTAGCCACATGTATGGTGCATCTATTGGTGAATTATCAATCCATATTGTTACCGCAGCTAATCCTACACCAACAATGATTTGGCAAAAATTAGGTGATCAAGGTAACCAATGGGATGAAAGAACTGTTGATTTAAGTGCATACGCAGGTGGAACAGTTCAATTCATAATCTTAGGTGTTGTTGGAGATAACGGTGCTGGTGTCCAATATTGGGGAGATGTTGCAATTGACAACTTCCAAGTTAGAGAAATGCCTGGTGATGACTTATCTTGCCTTGGACTTTCAACTAGTGCTGTAACTGGTTGTGACTTAACTGCAACTGAAACAGTTACAATTACTGTTTATAACAATGCACAAAACCCACAAAGCAACTTCCCTGTATCTTATGGGGTAAATGGTAGTACACCTACTGTTGAAACAGTTGCTGGTCCATTAAATGGAGGTGACACTGTTTCATACACATTTACACAAACTGTAGATATGAGTGCTGATGGCACATATGACATTGCAGGTGCCGTTAGTTTAGCAACAGATCAAGATACAACTAACAACGCAGCAAGTGTTTTAGTTGAAAACCAAGCTGCTGGTTCTGCTCCGACTACAATGGGTGACTCTATTTGTAATGGAGATACAGCAATGGTATCAGCATCTTCAACTGGTGCAATTACATGGTACGATGCTATGACAGGTGGTAATATGTTAGGAACTGGTTCTTCTTTAAGTGTTAGTCCTTCAACAACTACTTCATATTATGCAGAAGCTTTAAGTGGAAGCTCTTATTTTGAGAACTTTGATTCTTACAATAACGGTGATTTAATTGCTCAAGTATCTAACGATTGGGGAACGTGGTCTTCACCAACAGGTGGTGGAGCTGATGATGCTGAAGTTTCTAATGCACAAGCAGTAAGTGCTCCTAACTCGCTTAACATTAGTTACGCTAACGGAGACGACATTGTATTCCCATTTAGTACATTATTTAGTTCAGGTACATTTAAAGTTGAATTTGACATGTATTACACATCGTCTGCTTACTTTAATTTACAAGCTGATACTATAATAGGAAATGCATGGGCATTTAGCTGTTTCTTTGATACTGCTGGATTCTCTGTAGAAGGCCTAACTGGTGCTAATCCTGTTGGTTCTTGGTTCCACTTTGAATTAGTTGGAGATCTTAATGCTGGTGTTTGGGAAGTGTTAATTGATAGTGTTTCTGCTGGAACATTCAATAACACAAATCCTGTAGCTTCAGTTAACTTCTACGGAAATACTGGAAACGACTATTACATTGATAATGTTTCTTACAGTTCACCAGCAATAGGATGCCCAGGCCCAAGAGCTGAAGCTTCTGTTGTTGTCAATGACTGTTCAAACATTAACGAAAATGGATACAATGAATTTTCAGTATATCCTAACCCAAATAATGGATCATTCTTTATTGAAAACTTAGGAAACAGCACTGCTGCTACAGTTTCAGTAACAGATGTTCAAGGTAAAGTTGTATATACTACATCTTTCAACACTAATAACAGAATTAACATAAACATGAGCAACCTTGAAAAAGGAATGTACATGGTTACTGTGAAATCTGAAAATGGTGTTCAAATTGAAAACATTATTGTTCAATAGAACATAATTTTATAACTGTAAAGGGGAGGCATTAAAGCCTCCCTTTTTTTTTGAAAAATGTTTTTTATATAATATAAAATGATAAAAAAATGTTTTAGAAATCAAAATTTTATAGTAATTTGACTGGGTAATTATTCTATAATCAATACCCAATGAAAAATCTTTTTTTTACTATATTTTTATCTTTATTTTTAATTTCAGCTCAATCTCAATGCGACTATACCATTAACATGCAAGATAGTTATGGAGATGGTTGGAACGGCGCTAGTGTTGATGCAACAGTTAATGGAATTTCTGCTGGAAGCTTTACTTTCACCACAGGATCATTTAGTGCGGGAACTTTACCAACCTACACTGGTGATGTTGTTCAATTTTATTTTACTTCAGGCACATTTGACAATGAAGTATCATTTGATATAATAGATCCTTCTGGACAAACAATTGGTTCTTATGTTCCAAATCCAACTGCACCATTTCATCAGGTAGGACTTTTTTTAACAGACACATCAACATCATCATGTGCTGTGCCTAATTGCTTACCTCCAAATACACTTTCTACATTAAATTTAACAGGTATATCAGCTGATTTAACCTGGGTTCCTGGTCAAGCAAATCAAACAGCTTGGAATGTTGAATGGGGACCATTAGGTTTTGCACAAGGTACTGGGAATACAGGAAATACAACATCTCCGAGTTATTCGATTTCAGGACTTTCTCCTTTAACTTCATATCAATTTTATGTGGAAGGCGATTGCGGGGGAGGAAGCATAAGTTCATGGGCAGGACCTTATACTTTTACAACAACTTGTGTTGCGCTTATTCCTCCTCAAACAGAAGACTTTTCTGCTGGCTTCCCTCCTTCTGCTTGTTGGGATCAAGCCAATGATGGAGATCCTGGAACTGGCCCACTTATGATAGGTACAAGTTCATGGACAACTGACGGATTTGGAAATAACACTACAACTGGAGCGGTAAAAATAAACATGTATACAACTGGGAAAAGCGATTGGGTTTTATCTCCTCAATATGATATAAGTACTGGAGGTCCATTCCAAGTTGAATTTGACTTTGGGGTATTTGCCTGGAATCAAACTACTCCAGGAAACCTGGGGTCTGACGATCGTGTTGAAATTCTAGCATCAACAGATGGTGGAGCAACATGGATTGGACTTAAAAACTTTAATAGTTCTTATAATACTGCAAATAATGGAAATCATGAAATAGTTTCATTATCAACTATTTCAGGAACAACTGTTCAATTTGGATTTTGGGCTTCTGAAGGAAGTATTGATGATCCTGAAGATAACGACATCATGATTGATAATTTTGCTGTTGTACCAGTTCCTAACTGTCCTCAACCTTTAAATTTAAATGCTTTTAACATTTCATCTAGCTCTGCAGACTTAACTTGGACACCTGGTGGTACAGAAACGTCTTGGTTGCTTTATTTGGTTCCTAATGGAGGAAATTATTCAACTGTTTCACCTACAGTAGTAAGTAACGATACAGTAACTGTAAACAGCTTAAGTCCAAATGCGTATTATGAATATTATGTACAAGCACTTTGTTCAACAGATAGTAGTTTTGTTTCTGGGCCATACAGCTTTACTGTTTTGTGTAGTGTAAGCGGAGTGCCTTATTTTGACAATGTTGAAGGACATACTCCAACAACTACTTTAGGGCTTTCAAATTGTTGGAATGCCTATGGCTCTGGATTCGATTGGAACATTGATAATTTAGGTTCTACACCGTCAACTAATACTGGTCCAAGCGGAGCATACAGTGGAACAAATTATTTTTATGTTGAGGCTTCTGCTGGAGCAATTGGTGCTACTGCATCGCTTGAATCTCCATTAATTGATATTTCATCATTATCCACTCCACAATTAGATTTTTATTATCACATGTATGGTGCGACTATGGGAAATCTATTTATTGAAGTTAATGATGGAACTGGGTGGGTTACTGTAGATAGCATTATTGGACAACAACAATTAGCTGACACAGACCCTTGGTTGAATAGAATAGTTCCGCTTAATTCATTTATTGGAGACACCATTCAAATTAAATTTACTGCAATTAGAGGCAGCTCATTTACTAGTGACATTTCACTTGATGATATTAGAGTTGGAGAAGCACCTACTTGTCCTCAACCTCTGGGTCTAAACATTTATAATATAGGAGCTACAAGTGCTGATTTTAGCTGGATTCCTGGAGGAAACGAAACCTCTTGGAATGTTTATGTTGTTCCATCTGGAAATCCAATAACTGGAGTAACTCCAACAGTATCATCTAATGACTCAATAAGCATTACTGGTTTAAGTCCAAATAGTTCTTATGATTTTTATGTGGAAGCTATATGTAGCAGTGCAAATAGTTACATATCTGGCCCTGTAAGTGCAATTATGTTATGTAGTGTTAGTGGAACACCATTTTTTGATGATGTTGAAGCTCACACTCCTACAACTTCACTTGGTTTATCAAACTGCTGGAATGCATATGGAACTGGTTTTGATTGGAATATAGATGCATTGGGGTCTACTCCATCTTTAAACACTGGGCCGACTGGCGCATTTAGTGGAACAAATTATTTTTACACTGAAGCATCTTCAGGAACTGCTGGAGCTATCGCATCTCTTGAGTCTCCATTAATTGATTTGTCTAATTTAAATGTCCCTCAGATAAGTTTTTACTATCACATGTTTGGGGCAACCATGGGAAATTTAGCTATTCAAGTAAATAATGGTTCTGGATGGGTTACAGTGGATAGCATTTCTGGTCAACAACAATCATCAGATAGTGATCCATGGCTTAATCGTATAATTCCAATATCATCCTATGCTAATGATACTATACAAATTCGTTTTACTGGTTATAAAGGAACCTCTTTCACAAGCGATATATGTGTTGACGACATTAGTGTAGGAGAAGCTCCTTCTTGTCCTCAACCAAGTTTACTTAATGTTTTAAACATTACAGCAAATAGTGCTGATTTAACTTGGACAGCTAACGGATCTGAGACTTCTTGGAATTTATTTTTAGTTCCTTTTGGATCATCTATAAGTACTGTAACGCCTCAAGTTGTTACAAATGACACGGTAAATATAAACACCCTTTCTTCTGATTTTAGTTATTCTTTTTATGTGCAAGCTATATGTGGAGCTGGGGATAGTAGCGCAGTTTCTGGACCATTTAGTTTTGTAACACCTTGTTCATCAATTGCAGCACCATATTTTGAAAGTTTTGATTCAACATCAATAGCTAGATGTTGGCAAATTGCAACAACTCAAGGAAGTGGATGGGTTTTTAGTGGCAATCCTGGCTATGCTGCTGCTGGTGCTGGTGACCACACAGGAAATGGTGGGTCTTTTGCTTGGATAGATTTTTCATCTCCTGTAGATATAGGTGCCATGCTAATTAGTCCTGAAATTGATGCTTCAACATTAATTAGTCCAGTTTTAGAGTTTTTCTTTTACTCTCAAAATACAAATAATACTACATTAAATGAATTGTTTGTTGAATATTGGGATGGCAGTGGATTTTCTATCATGGATACCATTCAAGAAAACAATACTGCTTGGAAAAAATTTACTTATAATTTATCAAATGCTACTTATGGAAATAATATGATTAAAATAAGATTTAGAGGGGAAGCAAGTACTGGGGCATCTCCATTCTATAATGATTTGTTATTAGATGATTTTTCCATAAAAGAAGCACCAATGAACGATATTGGAACTGTCTCAGGAACTGTTGACTCTCCTTTTGTCGGATGCGATTTAGATAGCTCGAAAGTAACAATAGATATATTTAACTATGGATTTTCTCCTCAAGTAGGTTTTGATGTACAATATACTGTGAATTCTATTCCAATAATTGAAACCATTACTGACACATTATATCCTAATGACTCCATGTCGTATGATTTTAATGCTTCATTAGATTTGAGCGTTGATGGAACTTATATAGTTGATTTCAAAACCAATTTAACTAATGATGTTGATACAACTAATGATTTTTATGGAACATTTACTTTTGAAAACCTTCCTGCACCAAATGGTCCAATAGGATTTAACGATACCATTTGCTTAAACTCTGGTGATACACTAATGCTTACAGCAAATAGCCCTGATGGTACTGTTAGTTGGTACGATGCTCAATCCGGGGGGATACTTTTAGCAAGTGGAGATACCTTATATTCAAATGCAAATAGCACCACTACTTTTTATGCTTCTGTTAGTAATTCTTTAAATGATTCATTAGAAACAACAAATGTTGGCGGGAATGGTTATCAAGGAAATGTATTTAATATTACAAATACAACCGGAAATCCATTAACTATTACAGGTTTTGGACAAGGTGGAACATATAATACTGCAAATGTAGTTATGGAGGTATGGATGTATGAAGGCGATTATACAACGGTTATTAACAGCTCTGCTGGTTGGGTACAAGTTGGTAGTGATACCGTTACTTTAATATCAGGCATAGCAAGCGGTTATGTAGGAGTTTCTGGAGCTGTAATACCAACAGGTGCAACCTATGGATTTAGAGTTGGAGCAGTTTCATCAAATGTTGCCTACACAAACGGAACAGGAACTCCAGGGGTTTCTCCTTGGGCATCAAATTCTGATTTAACAGTTACAGAAGGACATGGCGGAGCTTATCCATATTATGCAAATAATAACCCTCGAAATTGGAATGGCGTAGTTCATTATTTATCGGAAGGTTGTTCAGGAGTGACACCTGTTATTGGAGTTGTTGAAGATTGTAGTAACCTAATTGAACTTGGGTTGGTTGGAATAAAAATATATCCTAATCCAAATAATGGGAATTTTACAATTGAAAACAACAGTGAATCTGAACTAATATCCGTAAAAGTAACTGACATGAATGGCAAATTAGTTTATAGTTCAAATATTAATAATGATAAAATAATTAATGTAAATCTTGAAACTCTAAATAGAGGAATTTATCTAGTTTCAATTGTTTCTGAAAAAGGAATTCAGAACAAAAACATTATTATTCATTAGAATTATATTTTTCTGATTTTAGTTTGGTTTTCTTGTAAAAAATCTGAGAAGAAACAAATGTTTGTATTTATTAAATGAGAATTCTAATATATATAGTAATGTTAGTTGGAGTTTCATTTTCTGGTAAAACTCAATGTCATTATGTATTAGACATGAATGATAGCTGGGGGGACGGATGGAATGGAGCAAGATTAGATGTCACCATGAATGGCGTTTTTGTTGGAAGCTTCGAATGTTTTGGCAGTTCAACTATTGATTCTGTATATTCATTTACAGGATCTCAAATGGATTTCACCTTTTATTCAGGTACTTATGATAACGAAATAACTTTTAGTATTGAGGACCCTCAAGGAAACGTCTTATATAATGGTTCTGCTCCAAGCAATCTGGATAATATTTTACATACTTCTAATTCCTCTTGTCCACCTTCAAGTTCATGTGTTAATCCTATTTCTTTAAACGCTTATAATATTACTTTAAATTCAGCAGATATTGGATGGTCTCCAGGAGGCTTAGATAGCGTATGGAATTTAGAATGGGGATTAAGTGGATTTTTACAAGGAAATGGGAACAACTTAAATAGTTTGAATTCAACATCTGTAACCTTGAATGGATTAAACTCATTTACATCTTACGACTTTTACGTTCAGTCTGATTGTGATACAAATGGATTAAGCATTTGGTCTGGGCCACACACTTTTACTACTAGTGCAAGTTCTGGGACATGTGGTTTTTTTCAAATTGAATTAAATGACACATATGGTGATGGATGGGATTTAGCAAGTTTAGATATAGAAATTAATGGAAATATAATTCAATCCATCACATTACTTAATGGTTTTGGACCAGATGCATACTCTTTTCCTGTGGATTCTGGAGATGTAATCCATTTACTTTATAACCCAGGTGATTATCCAGAAGAAAACTGGTATGAGGTTTTTGATCATAATGGCACTTCAATTTATTTTCAATTTTCTTCAGGGAACAATGGACCACCAAGTACCTACGGGGTAAAAGCATGTCCTAATTGTTTAAAACCTAGTAATTTAAGCGCTAATAACATAAGTTCAAATTCTGCCGATTTACAGTGGAATACCTCAATTTCTGGAAACTTAAGTAATATAGAATGGGGGAATTCTGGTTTTACACTTGGTTCGGGGACTTTTGTTGGCAACATCACTAGTTATTTACTTACTAATTTAAATTCAAATACAAACTACGAATTTTATGTTCAAGAAATTTGTAGCCCCTCAGACCTAAGCTCATGGGAAGGGCCATTTTCATTTAAAACTTTACCCAATCCTGGTTCATGTGGGATGTTTGAAATTGTTTTAACCGATACTTATGGCGATGGATGGAATGGTGGATTTATCAACATAATAATAAATAATATAAACTATTCTTCAATAACCATGAGTACCGGATTTGGACCTGAAACAATACTATTTCCTGTGGATTCTGGAGATGTTGTAGACCTTCTTTACAGTGAAGGAGATTGGCCGGAAGAAAATGCATATGAAGTATACGACAATAACAATTTATTAATCGCTTCAGAAGCTGGTTCTGTGAATACTGGTCCTAACAGTACATATGGATTAAAATCATGTCCTGACTATTCAAACATTATAAAAACACCTTTTGATGGAATTAAAATTTTCCCAAACCCGAGTAACAAAATCATAAATATTAATACAAATTCTAAATTACAAAGAGTTACCTTATCAAATTTATTAGGAGAAGTTATTTATGATTCAAAAACAATGTCTAAAAACAATGAAATAGATGTTTCTAATTTTCCTCCAAATGTTTATATACTAAAACTTTACAATGGGCATGAGTACTTTTTCAAAAAAATAATTATTGAGTAAAAATTACATTTTGAATTATAATATTTACAATATCATTCTTTTTATAAAGTTTTTATTAATAGGCAACTTTTACTTTGGACAATGTCATTATATAGCTACTATGTATGATAGTTATGGTGACGGTTGGAACGGGGCTTACTTAGAAGTTAAAAGAAATGGTGCTTTTGTCAAAAACTTACAGTGTTTTGCCAGTTTTTATGTAGACTCTATATATTCTCAAACTGGTGATAATATAGAATTTACTTTTTATTCTGGAAGTTGGGACAATGAAATCACATTTACTATTAAAGATCCACAGGGGAATGTTCTAACTAGCGGACCTGCTCCAAATAATTTAGATAATTTAGTTCATTTATCTAACTCTTTTTGCGCCCCTTCAGCTCCATGCACACAGCCAAATGGATTAGACACATTAAACATCACAAGTAATTCTGCAGATATAATTTGGGTGCCAGGAGGGAATGAATCAAAATGGAATGTTCAATATGGATCAAATGGTTTTCTTTTGGGTAATGGAACTATTATTAATGGGGTAAACAACCCAACTTTACAAGTTACAGGATTATCTCAAAGTAACTTATATGATTTTTATGTCCAAGCAAATTGTGATTCTAATTACAATGTTAGTTCATGGGTTGGCCCTTTTACGTTTGAAACAAAATGCTCTATTGGAAGTTGTGGGGTATATAGTTTAAAATTGTACGATAGTTATGGTGATGGTTGGGGTGATGGCTATATTCAAGTTAAAATTAATGGAATTACCCTAAGGAATTTCACTCTAGATAATGGTTCTGGACCCGAAACGCTTTTATTTGGAGTAGATTCAAGTGATGTTATTGATTTAATTTACTATGGATCTAGTTCAGGCGACATATATCGTTTATATGATGAAAATGGATTATTAAAGGTATTTCAACAAGGCACCCCAAGCAGTTCTCCGTCAAGTACTTTTGGGATTTTAGCTTGTCAAGAAACCATAACTCCCTCATGTGGAGAACTTATAATTGAAATGTATGACGACTTTTGTGATGGATGGGCTGTTTATGGTGCATCCATTGATGTAAATATTAACAATGTAAACTCTACAAATATTTTATTGCCATTAGGTTGTGGTCCTCAGTCCGTTAACATATCTATAGATTCAGGTGATATTGTTGATCTTGTTTATTCTACATTTTATCAAAACGAACACTCATATATAGTATACGATCAAAATGGAGTTCAAATTGCATATGAAACTTCTTTTGATAATGGAAATAATGGCCCTAAAAGTACTTATGGAATTCAATTGTGCCCTATATCAACGGGATACGTTAAAGATGATTTTGTTCGAAAGAAAAAATTAATCGGTATTTATAATATTTTAGGGGAAAAGATAAATGAAAAAACCAATAAAAATCAGATTTTAATCTATTTATATGATGATGGTAGTTATTTGAAGAAGTTTAATCCTGCTTTTTAACGTAAAAAAGGATTTGTGTTAACTTCACTACCAATAGTTGTTTCAGGACCGTGGCCACAGTAAACAACTGTTGAAGATGGCAGTGTAAATAACTCTTTCCTAATGCTGGACAATAATGTTGCATGATTTCCACCCGGAAGATCTGTTCTTCCAATGCTTTGATAAAACAAACAATCGCCATTGACAACAAATTGTTCTTCTTTAGCAAAGAAAATAACATGACCCGGAGCGTGTCCTGGCACAAAACGTATTTCTAAATGACTATTTCCAAACGAAAAGCCATCATTTAAAGAATATAATTTATACGATTGAGGCAACGAATGTCTTATTGGAATTCCGTACATAGAACATACTTTTTCAAAGGAATTATAAGTAATAATATCGTCTTTGTGTATCCAGATATTAACTTTGAATAAAGATGCAAAATAACCTGATGAAAAACAGTGATCTAAATGGCTATGAGTATGTAAAATTGCATTTATTTGAATGTTATTATTTTTAATAAATTCCAACACCTCTTTTTCCTCTTCAACAGTATAACATCCAGGGTCGATTAAAACTCCTTCTCCATTATCATCCCACAGAATATATGTGTTTTCTTGGAATGGATTAACAGTAAATTTTTGTATTTGTATCATTTTTATTTACAATTGAATGCTTATCAAACAGATATAATGGGGCTAATTTACATATCTTTACAAGATATAATATTTTCTATTGAAACAAATCTTAAGCATAGTACTTGTATTGTCAGCAGTATATTTTAATGCTCAATATTACAATGGATCAAATATTAACTTTGGGCAAAACAGAGTACAGTACAATACATTTTTATGGCAATCTTTTGATTTTGAAAGATTTAAAATGCACTTTACAAATCAAGGAAAAAAACACGCAATATATGCTGCACGAACTGCTCACAGTTATTTAGGAGATTTAGAAAAGTTTTTTGATTATCCCATTTCTGAAAAAATTCATTTTATAGTCTACAGTTCACAAGGAAAATTTAGGCAAAGTAATATTGGTTTAACAAACAATTTAAATTCAAACATTGGAGGTACGGCAAACATAGATGGGAACAAAATTTTTTTGTATTTCAACGGAGACCATAGTTCATTTAATAATCAAATAAAATCAGGACTTTCAGAACTTATAATAAATAAAATTCTTTATGGGAATGACTGGAAACAAACAATAAAAAACTCCTCCTTTACCAATCTTCCTTTTTGGTTTAAAGAAGGACTAGTTGATTATATGGGAAAAGATTGGAATACTACACTAGACAATCAACTTAGAGATCTTATTTTAAGTGGCGATGCTAAAAAATTTAATAAACTATCAAATGATGAATCAAGATTGTTAGGGTTTGCTATGTGGCTTTATATTGAAGAAATATATGGTAAAGCAATGATTCCTAATTTACTTTACATGACTAAAGTCAGTAAAAATATTGAAAGTGGTTTTATTTATGTTTTAGGAGTTTCAATTGATATGATTCAAAATGACGTTTTTTCATATTATTCACAAAGATATAATGAGGAAAAATTAAATAGAATTCCTATTAAAGGTGAAAACATAAAAATAAGATCTCGAAAAGATAGAGTTTATAGGTCATTTAAAATAAGCAGTAATGAAAAATACTTGGCCTACGTACAACACTATATGGGTCAATACAAAGTTAAACTTTTAGACACTTCCAAAAGAAGGAAAAAAACAATTTTAAAAGGCGATTATAAATTAAATAGAATCTCTGATTTTTCGCATCCAAATTTAGCTTGGCACCCTAATGGAAAAGTCTTAGCAATGATTGAGGAAAAAAAGGGAGATGTAGTTTTGAATTTATATGATACAGAAATAAATAAAAAAAATAAAATAACTCTAATTGATATTGAAAAAGTTTTAAGTTTATCGTATAACGAAAAAGGAAATAAAATTGTTTTTTCTGGTGTGAAAAATGGCCAAACTGACCTCTTTTTATATTCTGTTTTAGGGAATAGTCAAGTTCAAATCACTAATGATGTATGGGATGATTTCACTCCCAAATTTGTTCCAAATTCAAAAGAAATTATTTTTTCATCCAATCGAGTTCATCAAAAAGATCAAAAACCAACTCCTCCCTACAATAATGCTTTTGATTTGTTTACTGTGTCTTTTTCAGGAGACATCACTCCATTAACAAATACGCCAATTATAAATGAAATTTCACCAAACCCCATAAATAAACTTTCATATCATTTTTTAAGCGATGAAAATGGGATTTACAATCAATATCTTGCCACAGTTGATAGCACTATTAGTCATATTGATACAGCAATACATTACAGATACATTAAAGTTAAACATAGGCAATCTAATTTTGACAGATGTCCTGAAGAATTTAATTTTGAACCTAAAGCAAATTCTTCAACAATTCTTATTAAAAGAAATAGAAAGTTTGAATTTTATACATTAAAAAAATCAAATGAAATTATTTATGAAGATAAAGTAAGCTCTACTCACTTTAGAATTGAATCAGGATTAATTAATTCCAATTCATATCAAAACAATAATGATTCAAAAAATAATCAAACCTTAATAAACGTATATAATTATCAATTTGAAAAAGATAAATTTTCTGAAAATGAAAAAATAAACAAGGAAAAGAAAAAAGATAGTCTATCTAAAAAATACAAGCTTCCTCTTCAAGAAATTTATCAGGTAAATTATTCAATTGGTGAATTTATTATGCAATTAAACCCAACATTCAACAACCAGGCATATCAACGTTTTTCAGGTGGTGGATTTCAAAATGCTGGTTTTGATGGGTTTACTATGATTGAAGCAAAAGATGTTTTTGAAGACTATAAAATTACTGGTGGGTTTAAAGGCCCAGTTCAACTAAATAATACTGGATATTTAGTAATGTTTGAAAACTTAAAAGACAGATTAGATAAAAAAACTTTAATTTCTCGTCAAACATTTGAAGAAAGAGCCATTAATGATGAAATCATAAAAACCACTACTTATGATTTAAAACATCAAGTTTCTTTTCCATTTAGTGATGTTAGTAGCCTTAGACTTACTGGTAATATAAGATATGACCGAAATGTGTTTTTAAGCACTTCTCCTGTATCACTAGTTAAAGAAAACAACAATTATTACAATGGTGGTGGGATATTAGAGTATGTTATAGATGCTACTAGACCTTTAGGTTTAAATATTTTAAATGGATTTAGATTAAAACTTTGGGGAGAAGCATATCATGAATTAAACAAGGCGAATACTGATTTTTTTGTGCTAGGTATTGATGTTAGAAATTATCAGAAAATTCATAGAAATATAGTTTTTGCATCGCGATTTGCAGCAAGTACTTCTTTTGGGAGTCAACGTTTGGTTTATTATATGGGCGGAGTTGACGGATGGTTATGGCCCCAATTTGACCCAACAATAGTTCCTGATCCAAACCAAAACTATCAATTTCAAACCATTGCAACTCCTATCCGTGGTTTTTTTCAAAATGCTAGGAACGGGAATTCTTTTGCATGCTTAAATAACGAATTAAGAATTCCTTTATTTAGCTACTTTTCAAATAAACCATTACAATCTGATTTTTTAGAAAACTTTATGATAATTGGTTTTGGAGATATTGGAACTGCTTGGACAGGAAAAAACCCATATTCTTCTGATAATTCTTTTAATACCTCCATAATAAATGGTCATAACTACAACATTACCATTCAAAATCAGAAGGAGCCTTTAATTTATAGTTACGGATTTGGAATAAGATCTCGAATATTTGGTTATTATGTAAGATTGGACTGGGGTTATGGAATTGACGATCATATAGCTATGCCTTCATTAAAACAATTATCTTTATCGTTAGATTTTTAAAATGGACGCTACAACATTTATAATATTATTATTTATAGGTTTATTTGCAGGAATTGCAAGCGGATTTGTAGGTATTGGTGGTGGGATTATTATTATCCCTTGTTTAATATATTTTTTAAAACTTGATCAATACCAAGCTCAAGGAGTTTCCCTAGCCTTAATGCTTCCTCCCATAGGAATTTTAGCATTTTACAGTTATTACCAAACCGGTCATATATTAAAAATACATATTTTTTATGCCTTAATAATGGCTGTGTTTTTTGTTATTGGCGGGGGGTTAGGTTCTAAATTATCTTTTAGAACACCTGTTCATATTGTAAAATTGATTTTCGGAATATTAATGTTATATGCATCATATAAAATGATATATAGTGGAATAACACATTATTTTCAAAAATGATTTCTAAAGTCAAATTATTAGCAGATAAGTACTTTAATGAAATTTTAGAGATTAGGCGTCATTTGCATAAACATCCTGAACTTTCTTTTAAAGAATTTAAAACTTCAGATTATATTCAAAAATTTCTTGAAAGCAAAAATATACCTTTCACTTCAGGGCATGTAAAAACCGGAATTATAGCAAAAATAAAAGGGTTAAACCCAGATAAAAAGAAAATTCTTTTAAGGGCTGATTTAGATGCGTTGCCTATTCATGAAGAAAACGAAATTAGTTATAAATCAGTTAATAAAGGAGTAATGCATGCTTGTGGGCATGATGTTCATACATCTTCTTTATTGGGAGCAATGCTAATTCTTAATGATTTAACTAATTCTTTTGAAGGAACTGTTGAATGCGTTTTTCAACCTGGTGAAGAATTACTTCCTGGAGGAGCAAAATTAATGATTGAAGAAGGATTGCTTGACTCAGCGCCTAGCTGTTGCCTTGCTCAGCATGTATTTCCAGACTTAGAAGCTGGAAAAGTAGGTTTTAAATCAGGAATGTACATGGCTTCTACAGATGAAATTCATGTGAAAGTTAAAGGTAAAGGTGGACATGCTGCACTTCCAAATAAATTAATAGATCCAGTATTAATGGCTGCTCAGTTAATTACTAATATACAGCAAATTATAAGTAGAAATAATCAACCTACTGATCCTTCTGTGTTATCTTTTGGATATATAAAAGCAGATGGAGCAACTAATGTTATTCCTGATGAAGTTCATATAAAAGGCACTTTTAGAACTTTTAATGAAAAATGGAGAAAAGAAGCGCATGCTAAAATGAAAAAATTAGCTAATTCTATATGCGTTGGAATGGGAGGTGAATGTGAATTTATTATTAAAGAAGGATATCCGTTTTTAAAAAATGATTCTACAATTACTGAAATAGCAAAAATTGCTGCCCAGAAATTTTTAGGTGAAGAAAATGTTGTTAATCTTCCTTTAAGAATGACCGCTGAAGATTTTTCTTATTTTTCTCAAGTTTCTCCTTCTTGTTTTTATAGATTAGGAACAGGAAATAAAAACAACATTCAAAACCTGCACACATCTACTTTTAACATTGATGAATCTGCTCTTAAAACAGGAATGGGATTGATGAGTTTTATCGCTTTAGAACAACTTGTTAAGTTGTAAAGAATAAAATATTAACACTATTTCATTACAAATATAAATTAACGTATATTAGACAATAAGACATTTTACTTAAACACAATGCTTACATCTGAAGTTAACTTAAAGTCCTCACTAAGTAAATTTTTTGGTTTCAATAATTTCAAAGGTGAACAAGAAGCGGTTATTGCTAATCTTTTAAAAGGCAATAATACTTTTGTTATAATGCCTACTGGAGGTGGTAAATCTTTATGTTATCAACTTCCTGCTTTAGCAAGTAAAGGAACTGCTATTGTTGTCTCTCCTCTAATTGCATTAATGAAAAACCAAGTTGACTCAATTAGACAAGTTAGTGAAGAAGATGGGGTAGCACATTTTTTAAATTCCTCTTTAAATAAAGGAGAAATTACAAGAGTTAAATCAGATGTAAAAAATGGGGTTACAAAATTATTATATGTTGCCCCTGAATCTTTAACTAAACAAGAGAATATTGATTTTTTAAAGAATATTTCTATTTCTTTTTTTGCTATTGATGAAGCACATTGTATTTCTGAATGGGGGCATGATTTCAGGCCTGAATATAGAAGACTTAAGCCTATTATTAATGCCATTGATGATGTGCCAATAATTGCTCTTACTGCTACGGCAACTCCTAAAGTACAGGCAGACATTCAAAAAAACTTAGGCATGACAAATGCCACACTATTTAAAGCTTCATTTAATAGAGTAAATTTATTTTATGAAGTAAGACCTAAAAAAAATGTTCAAAAAGAAATAATTCGTTTTATAAAAACAAGAACTGGAAAATCTGGAATAATTTATTGTTTAAGCAGAAAAAAAGTTGAGGAAATTGCTCAATTACTTCAAGTTAATGGCATATCTGCCTTACCGTATCATGCAGGTTTAGAAGCTAAAACTAGAGCCAAACATCAAGATATGTTTTTGATGGAAGAGGCTGATGTGATAGTAGCTACAATTGCTTTTGGTATGGGAATTGATAAACCAGATGTAAGATTTGTTATTCATCATGATATTCCCAAATCATTAGAAAGTTATTATCAAGAGACCGGTCGAGCCGGAAGGGATGGTGGTGAAGGTCATTGTTTAGCTTTTTATAGCTACAAAGACATTGAGAAACTAGAAAAATTTTTACATGGTAAACCGCTTGCAGAACAGGAGGTGGGACACCAACTATTACAAGAAGTAGTTGCTTACTCTGAAACAAGTATAAACCGAAGAAAATTTCTATTGCATTATTTTGGGGAAGCTTTTGATGAAATTAATGGCCCTGGAGCTAGCATGTGCGATAATTCACAAAATCCTAAAGAAAAAATGGAAGGCATGAATGAAGTGGTTATTGCTATCCAAACAGTTATCGAAATTAAAGTTAAACACAAAGTTAAATACTTTGTTGACCTTATAACTGGAAATAATACTGCTGAAATTAAAACTTATAAAGGAAATAACTCTAAATTTTTTGGAACTGGGAAAGAACATGATGAACACTTTTGGCATGCTGTTTTTAGACAAATTATTGTTGCTGGTTTAATAGCAAAAGAAATAGAAAGTTACGGAACATTATACAGCACTCCCAAAGGAAGAGAGTTTGTTAAAAACCCTTCTTCATTTATGTTAATTAAAGAACACGACTTTAGTGATACTGATGATATTGATGATGTAATAATAAATCAAAAAGGTGGCGGTGCTCTTGATGACAAATTGTACAGTATGCTTAAAGACTTAAGAAAAAGCATTGCTAGTAAAAAGAAAATTCCTCCTTTTGTAATTTTTCAAGACCCTTCATTAGAAGAAATGACCAATCAATATCCTGTTTCAATTGATGAATTACAAAAAATTAGCGGTGTTGGCGTTGGTAAAGCTAGAAGATATGGAGTTCCCTTTATTGACCTCATTTCTAAATATGTTGAAGAAAATGATATTGATCGCCCTCAAGATTTTGTAATGAAAAGTTTAGTTAATAAGAGTGGTCAAAAAGTTAATATTATTACCAACATTGATAGAAAGCTTCCTTTAGAAGATATAGCTAAAAGCCAAGGAAAATCTTTAGAAGATTTAATTCTTGAAATTGAAAACATTGTTGCGTCAGGAACTAAAATAAATATTGACTATTATATAAATAGCATTTTAGATGAAGACGCACAAGAAGAAGTTTATGATTATTTTATGGAAGATGCTGAAACAGATGAAATAAAAGAGGCGTTTGATGAGTTTGATGGAGATTACAGTGAAGAAGAGCTTCGCTTAATGAAAATCAAATTTATGAGTGAGATGGCAAATTAAATAACTAATAATCTGCTTTTGTAAATTTTTTACAAATCACATCATTGTCCAAATAAACAATTAAAGTATAAATTCCCTTTTTTAATTCACTGACATCTATATTTTGTTTAGGTAAAACACCTGAAATATCTTTTACCATCTGACCCATCGCGTTAAATATTTTTATATCAACTTTTTCATTATTGGCACCTTTTAAATAAACATTTAAATTATCAGATGCTGGGTTAGGGAAAATAATAGTTTGTATTTCATTATTTATTTCATTAATGTTCGCTACCATATTTGCCGTAGCCGATTGTAAAATGTATTTACTGTCATCATCTTGAATCCATACAATAACTCCAAGATTTTGAAAATCTTCAACGGAATGCTCTATAAGATGATCAATTGGGGAAGATGCATCAAGCGGGATATTATACGCCCCATTGAATTCATAGTTTAGATTTAAACTGAAAGCAGGATTATTTGGGCCTGACAATACAGGCAATGATGTACCATTTTCATCAGGCAACATTTTTTTCATAATGTTATAAAATTCTATTTCTCCATTAGTTGAAACATTATTATAGGTAGTATATTCAAAAATAGCTGTATGAAGAGTAAGGTTATCCCATATTCCTGCAGTATTACATAGCGAATTGATCTCCACATTAATGTCTACCTTCTGTCCCCCAACAGAATAAGTAGCGTCAAGATTTAAAAATGAATAAAGTTGGTAGGCCTCATCAAACTCTTGCTGAGTAAATCCAATGGGATTGTTTTGATTTACACCATTCATAACTAATCTAGGAACTGTATTTATACTATAGAAATATCTTCTTTGGGCAGCTTCATTTGTAAAATATGGATCTCCAGGAGAAGGCCAACTCATTGGGTATTTTAATAATGAATAATTATCGGGGTTAGCATATAATATTGCCAACAAATCTGTATTGCCAGTTACTGAATAATTACTTGTTGAACTAGCAAACATTTCTAACATAGGTTTTCTTTGAGTTGTTGTTGCAAAGACATGAAGGGGTTGAGTAACGGTATCGTTAACAGTATTCATATCCATTGATCCGTTAATATTGGTGGCCCAAACTGAAATATCATAAGAATCATCTAGTGTCGGAATCCATGGTGTGGCATGAGAAAACGTATCAGTATCATATGGAGCAATAGATAATCCTGAAATGGATTGTGTTGCAATTGTACCGCCATTAGCAGAATAATTTAAGTCAAAAGAACTTACTGTATCTGTTCCTAAATTATTTAAAACACATTCTATTGAAAAAGGAGCATCTGAAAGTTTTAAATAAGGATACGTAATTAATTCGACTCCAGACATATCAATTGCATTTTGCTGCCCAAAAATAAATTCATAATAATAATTATCTGCCGGAGTAGGATCAGTTCCGGCAACATTACTTAATTGTGGGGAGCCAGTTACCATTATCGCAGTACTATTATCTATTTGAATACCTGCGGTAACTTGAGGAGATGCATTTGAACTATGTCTTTGATCTACAATATAAATTTTATCAGATCCTTCTTCAAGAACAATTGACCAATAACTCCAACTGCCTCCTGCCTCATAAGAAGCAAAAAAAACCCAATGTTGTTGAGCCCCAGGAATACCAAATGTTTTGGTGACAATTTCATCATTAGAACCAACACCCTGAATACCCCATATCATAATTGAATTATTTGGGATTACAGGATCTGGAATTGACGCGTTTGAATAAAAAGGAACTACCCCTGCTGAAGTTGTGAAAGTTAAAACACCAGAAGATGAGACTTTATATTGAGTGACTAAATTTCCATTGAAATTGAAATTAAAAGGAATTGTTTCAATAGATGACCATGTTGGAGAAGCATTACTTCCAGGTAAAATTGTAGTCCAGCCCGAAGAAAAAGAATTAGAACTTGAAGGATATTCATTGTCATTATTTAACCCTCCAGGATTACTTTGTGTAAAGTTAGGTGTATAATAATATTGTGCATTAAAATTTATTGTGAAAAAATAAAAAGACAATATAAAAAGGAAGCATTTTTTCATGGTTTTAATTTTACCTTAAAATATGAAAAATTATACTTATTGAAAAACTTAATTAGAAAAGATAGATAGTTTATATCTTTTTTCGAACCCATTTATCCCTGCTAGACCTCCTGAATGTAAGGCTATGATTTTTTTTTGTTTTTGATTATTTTCTTTTAACAATTTATGAACTAAAGCGTAAAATAATTTACCTGAATAAATTGGATCAGTTTTAATTCCAGTCCTCAAATAAAATAAACGCATAAAATCAATGAGTTTTGAACTGTATTTAGCATACCCCCCCATATGATAATCGTGAACTAACACAGATTTTGGATTTATTTTTTTTGAAAAAATTTGTTTATACTCATTTTCCAAGTTAGTTTTAATTTTTTCAGCGCCTTTTAAAACAACTACTCCAATAAGATTTTGATTTTTTTTTAATGCTGCCTCAATTCCCATAAATGTTGCACCAGTACCTACCTCACAATATATTTCATCAAATTCTTCTTCAATTTCTTCAATTATTTTAGCACAACCCAATATTCCTAATTCATTCGCCCCTCCTTCTGGAATAAAAAAAGAATTTTGATAATTTTTGATAATAAAATCATTTACCCATGCTTTATCTGAATAATGTTTTCGTTCTAAAAAAACAAGATTGGTATTATATCTTTCACAAGCTAGGAGAATGTCATTTAACTTTTTAGGTTTTTCCCCTCTTACAAACAGGGTGTTATGAATTTTATATCTATTACAAATATAAGATACGGCTAATAAATGATTTGAAAAAGCCCCCCCCATTGAAATAATATGGGAATTAGAGCTATCTAAAAAAGAATCAATATTTAATTTTAATTTTCTCCACTTATTTCCAGAAATAACTGAATGAATTAAATCATCCCTTTTAACCCAAACTTGATGATTTTTTACACCAAAACTTGAAAGATCTAACCTGTGAAGAGGGCTAGGTATATTTATAAAATCATTTGCTTTTAACATGGCTTACAACTTCTAAAATTGTTCTAAAAGCAACAAATTTATTAGCGTATTTTTCAGCATGTTCCTTTTGAAGTTCATCTGCATATTCTTTAACATAAAGATTGTAATCTTCCCAGTTATTTAAAAGGTATTGTACACTGTAAGATTTTCCACCGTCTTCTTCGGCATGAATTTTACAAAGCTTACTATCAATAAAAAGACCTGTATTCATAACATCTGGAATGTGAACATTTTTCATCCAATCTAGCCACTCATCATGAACAGCATAATCAATATTAATTGTTACGTTATACAAAACCATATTTATGAATTTTTCTTAATTACTTCATTAGTGTTTCCAGAAAGCTTTCTAAACCTTTTTCTTGCTTCAACAACAAATAAACTTCCCGAATAATCAAACAATAAAGATTTATAGTATTTTTTTGCTTTCTCTAAATCTTTGATTTTATTCTCATAAATATCACCTAGCTCAAATAAACTATTATCAATTAATAAGGAATTCGGATAGTCATTAATGATTTTTTCAAGGTTTTTAATGGCTTCAGTATAATTATATCTTGAAATATTTATTTCTGCTTTTCGAAATAAAACATCATCATTTAAGCTATGGTTTTTATAATTGTTAATTATAGAATCGTAATAATTTATTGCTTTATCAAATTGATATTGTGACTTATACATGTCAGCTTTAGCAAAAATTTGCATGGTAGATTCTGTGGTATCCATATTGTAATTATCAGTAATTAATAACGAAAGTTCCAAGGCGTCATTAGCAATTAATTTTGAAGTTGAAGCTTTTAGCACATCCAATTGAGCTTGACACCAATCAAATTCACCTGTGTAATAATATATTTTTGCATTACTAAATTTTGCTTGATGCCCAATTGGATCATCACTAAATTTTTTTTCAAGCTTCATATACAACAAAGAAGCTTCCCATATATTGTCCTGAAGAACCAAAATATCAGCCAATTCTAATTTCATCTCACCTATTTTAGAAACATCAATACCAGGTAAGTTTATTGCTTGTTTAATGTGTAAATTAGCTGCAGAATAATCATTTAGATAATGAGCTTCTAAATCTGAAAGTTGTTTTAATACATCAAACTTCATTTTGTTTAATCGCCCTTGATCTCCCTTTGAATTATATTGATTTAATAGTCCCAAATAATTATTCTTTAAATCAACCAATTCTTCATTATTAATCTTAACCCCATCAATAATTTTCCTTTTGAAGGTGAGCAATCGTTTATTTTGTGCATCATATATTAATTCCTTATCAGATGAAGAAGATATTACCTCATCAAAACATTTAACAGCAACATCATATTCATTATTATTTAAAGCAGTAATGCCTAATTCCATTATTTTATGACCATTTTTACCCAATTTTTTATCAATTGCCCTTACTTGTATTAGTGCGCTTTCATAATTGGATTCAAGCGTGAAAAACCAAGCTAATAGCTCAGTATAAACAATTTTTCTTGGGTTAAGTTGTGCTTGCTTTAGTAATGATTTTCTAAGCAATTCTTTTTCTTTTAAATTGCTCTTAAAATCTATACAATTTGAAAACCCACTTTGAACAACAGAAAGAAAACCTTCACTTTGCTTAATTAAAGCTAAAAAAGTGTTAATCATTTTTTGAGTTTCTCCCTGTTTATTATAAATGTATCCTAGCTTTTGATGAAAGACATATGGATTTGAGGTGTTAAATTTATTTCCAGCATTATATACTAATATTGCAAAATCTAATTGTCCTATTTTTTCAAATGCCAATCCTAGTGAAGAAACTTGAGAATAACTGGTATTGTTTTGAATTTGCTCAATGGCTTTATTGAATTGTTGTTCTTTTTTTTGAGGTTTTCCCCAATAGTTATAAACTAATCCTAAATCGATATTTAAAGCCAAATTTTCTGGAGACTTTTTTATTCTTGTCTTACATAGTTTTTCAGCATCTTTAAATCTTTTTAACTCAATAAGACTCAACCTGTAATAATTATATATTTTATTTATTGAATTTTCATCATTACTTATTTTATCAAAATACATAGCCGCCTTTTCATAATCCCCAGATAAAAAGTAATTGTTAGCTATTCTAATATCTTGTGTTAATTCTTGTGAGAAAATGCTTAAATGAAATAAAAAAGCGAAGAAAAAAGATATGTTTTTTAAAATTCTCAACTGCAATTGTTATTTGCTAATTCTTTGATTTTACTATAAAGGCTCTCATGAACAGAAATAATTTCGTTATATATTGTACTAACATTATTAATTTCATCACTAATTACCATAATATTTTTTTCTTCTTTATTTAAATAAAATTTTATGGAGTCTTTAGGAATTAATTTATTTTCTAAATCTTTTTTTAAAGCCTTTAATTGAGCTTTTTCCAACTGAAAGTTTTTTGAAAGCATCTTATATTCTAGTATAAAAATATCCTTTGTTTTTTTTATGACTTTGTATTGATTAATTAACGACACAAATTGTTTTGACACACTATCATTACAATTTTTAATTAATTTCAAATTTTCTGAAAACCCATCACAAGCATCATTATATGACGACAACTCTATTTTATTAAAAATATCTTCTAATGAATTTAATCTAATTTGAAGATCCTTTAATTCTTGATTTTCATTGTTAGAACATGATAATGTTACCAGACAAATAATACAATAAAATACATTTAAAAATCGCATGATGTTTAATTTTCAATTCTATCAAATCCAGTAAAAGGAATTAAAATTTTAGGTATTGAAATCCCTTTTTCATCTTGATTAATCTCCAATAATGATGCCATTATTCTTGGAAGAGCTAAGGCACTTCCGTTTAAAGTATGAGCTAGTTTAGTCTTTTTACCATCTTTAAACCTAAGTTTTAATCGGTTTGATTGAAAAGTTTCAAAATTTGAAACTGAACTAACTTCTAGCCATCTATCTTGACCTGGAGAATATACCTCCAAATCAAAAGTTAATGCCGAAGTGAACCCTAGGTCTCCACCACAAAGTTTTAATTTTCTGTAAGGAAGCTCTAGTTTCTCAAGTAAAGATTCGACATATTTAACCATTTCATTCAATGTCTCATAACTTTTTTCTGGGTGAGTTATTTGAACAACCTCTACTTTATCAAATTGATGTAACCTATTTAATCCTCTAACATCTTTGCCATAAGAACCTGCTTCTCTTCTAAAACAGGGAGTATATCCAACATGTTTTATCGGAAAGTCATTAATATTGACCATTACATCTCTGTAGATGTTAGTAATTGGTACCTCAGCAGTTGGAATAAGGTATAAGTTATCCTTTTCTGTATGATACATTTGTCCTTCTTTGTCTGGTAATTGTCCTGTGCCAAATCCAGATTTTTCATTAACTAAATGCGGAACTAAAAGCTCCTGATATCCTATTTCTGAGGCTTCATTTAAAAAAAAGTTAATTAGTGCTCTCTGAAGACGAGCACCTTTTCCTTTATATACAGGAAATCCAGCACCAGAAATTTTAACCCCTAATTCAAAATCAATTAAGTTGTATTTTTGACATAAATCCCAATGAGGAACAAATGATTTAAAATCATCTTTATTAATTTCAGAAGAAGATACTATTTCATTGTCATTTTCTGAAATGCCAGATGGAACCAATTCATTTGGAACATTTGGAATTAAACAAAAAAGTTCATCTATAGATGATTCAAGTTTTGAGTAAACTTCTTTAGTTTGTTTAATTTGATCTTTTATTAAGGCTGTTTGAATTTTAAGAGAATTAGCTTCTTCAATTTTACCATTTTTAAAAAGCCCTCCTATTTGACTTGAAAGTAAATTTAACTGAGCTTGAGATGAATCAAGTTTTTGTTGAGTTTCTCTTTTTTGTTCGTCAAGCTTATAAATTTTATTGACTGTATCACTAAGATCAATTTTTCTAACTTCATTAAGTCTATTAATTATGAAGTCTTTATTCTCTCTTATTTTTTGAATTTCTAACATTTCTTGTTTCTGTTGAAAATTTTAGGTCTAAGCTATTAAAAATACCAACTGTTTTTGTGGCAATTAGGTAAAAAAAAAGCGTCTTGTTAGACGCTTTTAAAAATTAAAGAATCCAAAATTAATCCTCAAATGGACTAACTGAAACAAAAGATTTATTATTTGCTTTTTTTCTGAATTCAACAGTTCCGTTTTTAAGTGCAAACAAAGTATGGTCTTTTCCCATACCTACGTTTTCACCTGGATAATGTTTAGTACCTCTTTGTCTAACGATAATGTTACCAGCAATTGCTAATTGCCCTCCAAAAATCTTAACTCCTAATCGTTTCGATTCTGATTCTCTACCGTTTTTTGAACTACCTGCTCCTTTTTTATGTGCCATTTTAAATGATTTTAATAATTATAAATAGAAAGGATTAACTTTCTTTCTTAGTCGTTTTTTTTGGCGCTGCTTTTTTAGTTGTTGTTGCTTTAGCAGTTTTTGCTGCAGGCTTTGAAGCCTTAGTTGTTGTTTTTTTAGCTACAACTTCTTTTTTAGCAGGTTCATCAGCTTTTTTGGCGGCAACTTTTTTTGGTGCTGCTTTTTTACCAATTGTTTGTACTGATATTTCAGTTAACCTTTGTCTATGACCGTTTTTAACCTTATAACCTTTTCTTCTTTTCTTTTTGAAGACAATTACTTTATCTCCTTTTAAGTGTTGTTCTATTTTGGCCGTAACCTGAACACCACTTACAGCTGGGGCGCCAACAGAAACTTTACCGTTATCATCTAGAAGTAAAACTTTATCAAAAGAAACTTTTGAACCTGGTTTACCCTCCAATTGATGAACAAAGTAACGTTGATCTTTTTCAACTTTAAATTGCTGCCCTGCTATCTCTACAATTGCATACATGGATCAGTGTTTTTTTATTTATAATTTTTATTCGGGATGCAAATGTAAGCATCTTTACATAAAATACAATAAACCTATGATATAAAAGACTAATATTAAGCTTAGTAAATAGATAACTTTAGTATTTTTAAATGATATTTTTAATTAATGGCTGAAAAAAAAATAAGCAAGCTAGTAGCAAACCTTGAACTTAACGAGTTTAAATTAAATTCTTTATTGGAAATTACAAAAGGAATAAACAACAATGCTTCAATACAAAATATTTTAAAAATCTTTGAATACATTATTCGTGAACAACTTGGAATATCCAAGTTAATACTTTATGCTTATGATCATATTCAATGGAATTGCATTCTTCACTTTGGCGCAAAAGGTCTGAATAAAAAAATACACATTGAAAATGATTTAACACATATAAGAGAAATTACTGTTATTGAATCTTCATCTCAAAAAACTTTAAACTCTTTTGATATTGTAATTCCAATTATTCATAAAAAAACTGCATTAGCCTATCTTTTAATTGGTGAACTTAATGAAGAAGCTATTAAAATAAGTCCATCAATAAAACACATGTCCTTTATTCAGACTTTAACCAATATTGTTATTGTTGCCATTGAAAATAAAAGATTTTCTAAAGCATTGGTTGAACAAGAAATTCAGAAAAAAGAAATGGAAGTTGCTGCTGAAATGCAAAAACTACTATTCCCCTTAGAACTTCCATCTAACAATCGAATTGAAGTAGCTGCGAGATATGAAACTAAACATTTAGTAGGTGGTGATTATTATGATTTTATCCCATTAAATAACGAGGAATATCTTTTTTGTATTGCCGATGTTTCTGGAAAAGGAGTGTCCGCAGCTCTATTAATGAGTAATTTCCAAGCCAAACTTAGAGCTAATGTAAAATACAATCATAAAAACATGAGCCTTAAAGATTTGGTTTATGAATTGAATGATGATGTTAATAATGCTGCAAAAGGTGAAAAATTTATAACCTTTTTTGTTGGTCATTATAATTGTCAAAATATGACACTTCAATACATTAATGCTGGACATAATTACCCAATTCTTTGTAATGGGGAAAAAGCAAAGTTTTTGAATTCCGGATGCATTGGATTGGGGATGCTAGAAGAAATCCCTTCAATAAATATTGAAAAAATAAACATTGACAAAAACGATATTCTAATTTGTTATACTGATGGAATCGTTGAATTAGAAAACCCCAATGGTGAGGCTTTTGAAACTGAAAATTTAATTTCAGTAGTTCAAGAAAACTTCAATTTACCACTTCAAGAAATTGATAATAAAATTTTTGATGCCCTAAATGTATTTAAAAAACAAAATGAAATTATGGATGATTCAGCTTTAATGAGTTGTCGTTTTTTATAAGAATCATGATTTTAGCATAGTAACACATTTTTTAAGAGCCTTAATAAATAAATCAACCTCTTCTTCTGTATTGTAAAAAGAAAAACTTGCTCTTGCTGTACCAGGTATATCAAACCAATCCATTAAGGGCTGAGTACAATGGTGCCCTGTTCTTATTGCAATGCCCATTTGGTCTAGAAGGGTGCCTACATCAAAAGGGTGAGACCCTTCGATTAAAAAGGAAATAACGCTTGCTTTTTTTTGAGCTGTACCAACAAATCTTATTTCTGGGATTTTATTCATTTGATCAAAAGCATAATTATGAAGTTTGGTTTCATAATTAAATATATTTTTCAGACCAATATTTTCAACATACTTTATTGCCGTTTTTAAGCCTATAAATCCAGCAATATTAGGTGTTCCTGCTTCAAATTTTAGTGGAGGAGAATTATAAGTTGTTTCTTTAAAAGAAACTTCTTTTATCATATCGCCACCCCCCTGATAAGGGTCCATATGATTATATAAATCATCTTTAACATATAAAACGCCTGTGCCTGTTGGCCCAAATAATTTATGGCCACTAAATACCAAAAAATCACATTTAATTTTTTGAACATCTAAAGAAAGATGTGGTACTGACTGAGCAGCATCAATGAGAATTTTTGAATTGTGTTGATGAGCTAATTCTATAATTTCGTTAATAGGATTTATAGTTCCTAAAGTGTTTGAAATATGAGTTATAGCAATAAGCTTAGTTTTTGAAGAAACCATTTTTTTTAAATCTGAAAAAATCAACTGGCCAGAATCATCAATTGGTGCAACAGTTAATTTTGCTCCTGTTTTTTCACATAACATCTGCCAAGGAACAATATTACTATGATGTTCCATAGTAGAAATTAAAATTTCGTCCCCTTTAGTTATATTTTTTTGACCCCATGAGTTCGCAACAAGGTTAATTCCATCAGTTGTTCCCTTTGTAAAAACAATTTCTCTATCGTATTTCGCATTAATAAAAGACTTTATGTCCTTTCTGGCCAATTCATATTGCTGAGTAGCTAATTGACTTAAATGATGAACTCCTCTATGAACATTTGAATTATAATTACTGTAATAATTTTCAAGTTCTTGCAATACACATTTTGGTTTTTGTGTTGTTGCAGCATTATCAAAATATATCAAAGGCTGTCCTTTTACTTTTTGATGTAAAATCGGAAAATCTTTTCTAACATTCATAGCATATATATATTTCACAAATATACATTACTATATCTCAAGATTATAATTTGTCTTGTTATTAATTAGATGGCGCTATTTGATAACACAATAAAGTAGATTCATTCACAACGGTAATTAACTCGTCTACCCCATCATTATTTAAATCACTAATAGTACATTTTTTTGTTCCTCTAAAAACAGTTGGTAATTCCTTAAACTTACTATCAATTAACTGGATTTCTTCATTTTGTTCGTTATACAGAGTTAAATAATTATTATTTATAAGCACATTATTTAACAAATTATAATTGCTTTCTTTATCAAGATAGGTTTGATTTTTTGAATCCATAATTAAGAGCTTATCTTTTGATACAAAAGCGTAATTAACAGATGAAGAAGGGATTTGACATATAAATGGAATAAAGTTTTTATTGGAATCTAAGTTGAATTGTAAATCAGAAAAAACACCATCAAAACCAATGTTTTTTAATCTTCCATTAGTGTCTATATAAATTAAACTTGATTTATCAAAAGAATATGATTTTTGAACAACAAAACCAGATGAAGATTTAATGTTAATGTTCTTAATTGACTCGGCTCTTTCTTGACCTTTTCTATTAAGAAACCTAAGACTACCATTAGTTTCATATACAAAAACATAATCTTTTCCAGCAATAGAAAAATGCTGAACGGGAAGATTTACTAATGACTGAATTTTAGGCAAAATCCAGCCTTTCACTTTTTCACCGTATTTATTGTAATTGTGGATTAGGCCATCATTCCCAGATATTAAAAACCTATAATTTTTGTTCAAATCATAATCAATTACTCCAACTTCATTAGTTGCTAAATAATTAAAGTCCAGAGGGAATCCTTTAACATAATTACCATTTATATCAATAACATATAATTTTTTAGATGTATTAAAAACCATTTGCCATTTATTATTATTATAAATATCAATTTGAGAAACCGAACCAATAATTGGTTGTTCAATATTTAGTTGCCATTTTAATTTACCACTTGCACTAAATAAACTTATAATATTGGAAGTGTCTTGTATAAAAATATCTTTCGTTCCAGATTTGTGATTTTTCATCACATATGGCCCTTTAATCAATGGAGTTGCCAATGCGGTCCATAATATTTTTTGATCTTCTTCTTTATGCAGTCCCTTTTGAATGTTTATAGCATGATGAAGATACCCATCATTAAGAAAACTTGTTGCCCAAGAAACACCACTAATTTCATTTATCAAATCATTTTTAATCGGGGTTGAATTTAAAAATAGGTTTAATGCTTTTTTAAGTTCTTTTCCAGACCAATAATCTACTTGAGAAAAAGCTTGATTTGTGAAAGAGGAGGATTTATCTGCAAATATTGATTCTTCAATTGAAAGTTTTTTCTTTTGTTTCAATTGATAATCCCACTCCTTAAGGCCATTATAAGTTGAAAAAATTAAATATTGATTATCCACAAAGCAAAACTGATTACTTGAGTAATTAATGTCATAAATACTTTTTAAAAATATTGTATCTACAAGTTTAATTTCTTTACTACCCAATTGCTTAGACACAGCCGAATCTGATGTTATTTTATTCATAAAATAGGCCTCATGCTTTATATCATTTGGTCTTTCAATAAATACAATGTGTTCTTTTGTTTTAGTAAGTTGATTGCTTAATTTAATGTGTAAAATCTCCATTTCTGTAATAGAGGCTTTTTCATTTTCATCATTTAATTCATCGAATTTGTCAAAATGATATTTAATTCTTTGCTTGGAAAGAACATCCATTTGATCTGGAATTAGATTAGGATTATTAATATACTGTGGGTTATATTGTAATTTCTTATTAAAACAATCCGACACCCCTATTATATTTATTGCGTTTGGAGTGTAATTAAAATCAAACTGTAGCCAGTTATTAAGGCCTTTATTTTCAGAGAAATAATGCCCATATGAAGAATCATTAGAAAACAAAAACTCATTTACTTGGACAACATCTAAAAAACATGAAAAAGAACTTGAATTACTTATTAATTTTTCAGTTTTTAAGTTGGGTAATTTCTTTGATGTTAAATTTTTATTTTTCAAATTATTGTATGCCCTTTCTAATAATTCTTTATTGCTGCTTAAAGCAATAAATGGTGAAATGTATTTTGAATGGCAATTTTTAGAAGGCAGTGCATTTGACAAGATAGAGTCATTTAATTTGTGAGAATTATTTGTTTTTTCATATTGATAGTTATTTTTAATTAACAACCACTCTATTTTACCATTTAAGTTATACCCACAAACATAAACTTTACCATCATTTATAATTGGAGCAATAAATTCATCATTCAGAAAATTATTAATTTCCTTTACAGAAGAATAATTGTCCTTAACATCTTTATTTGAAATGAATTCAGACCAAATCATATTAGTCTCTGTAAAATGGTTCCAATTTGATGTTATTTCATTTATTTCCATTAAAAATAATGGATTAGAAGGGAAAGCATTTAATGGACTTTTATGGGCCATTTTTTCTTCACTGATATCCATGTGAATTTTGAACCCTAAAACACCTATTCCTAAAACTAAAATTAAAACCAATAAAATTCTCATGCTATTTTATTTCAATCAAATTTAATCAGAAGATTAGCAGATGAACTTTTATAAAAAAAGATGTTTTAACAACTTGTTGTGTGAATTTTCATCCTAATTAAAAAAAGTGAAAATTGGATTAGGATATTTGTTTATTTCGAACAAATGATTTCATTAGAAAAAGCAACACAAAAAGTTCTATAATTAAAAGCACAAAGTGTAAATAATAAACTTGATTTTGACTTATAATGTATTTAATTGCTGATTTTTGTTCTTCTGACAACTCAATTTTATCAAAATACAAGCTATCAGTTTTGGAAGAATTTTTTTCTATTACAAAGCTTACTGAATCATGATGATTAAATGTGAATATTGATTTAATAGCATTTATTTGATTTTCAGAAAAGTCTATTTTGTTAAGAGATATTGAATCTTTAATGGCAGAAACTAATTTTTTTTCGGATTCTAAGTATGAGGAATCTTGATTTATATGATTTGGCCAAACATTAAAAATAAGGTCTTCAGAGTTTTGATTTATTTGGTTTTTCACTTTAAGATGCAAAAGTTCCATTTCACTAGTAACTTTTTTCCAATAGTGTGAATTAAAATCAAATTCAAATCCTATAATTAAATTATTTTTATCTTTTTCTATCAATTCTTTTTGATCTGTAGATAATTCAAGTTCTTTTTCATCAATATCAGCAGACTGAACACCAATAAAAAGATATATTACATAAGAAAGAAATAAACCTGATAAATACCCTGTTTGCTTAGAAATATCTACAGATTTCAATAAACTTTCTTTTTTTAAAAGAAGAGTTTCACCCCTGCCTAAATATGATCCAAAAACAAATGTTATCTGATAACCAATATAAACACTCAATGCTATTTGATAACTATATGAAAAATACAAAAAAGAAAGAATCACTATCAATATAACTAGCTCAACTAATAGTGAAATTTTATAAAAATAGTTAGTGTTTAAAATTTTCTCATATTGAGTTGCTATTAAAATCATACCAATGGCCAAAACAATCCCTCCTATTGAATAAACTGAAGGTTCGATTGGAGTATAAATAATAAAAATACTTCCAATTGAAGTCCCCATAAAAAGAGAATTAAAAAACTTATAAATGATAAAGTTTTTATTGTTTAGAATGTATTTTTTATCGTCCATTTTTAAAAGTAAAAATCAAATCTAATTAATAATAAATCTATTTTTTATTCTTTGCTTTTAAAAACCGCCTTTTTCAGAGGAAAATAAATTAGGTTACAAAAAGTAATTCATAATGGAGTGTGAATAGATTAATTCAACAAAATGATTTTATAAACGATAAAAATTGAAATTTACGAATAGATAATCATGTTAAATGAATAAAAACAAGCAATATTTTGGTCTTTTTCCTCTAAGAATTTTTTTATTTCCAGGCGAACAAACCACTTTACATATTTTTGAGCCAAGATACCTTCAACTTATCAATGAGTGTCTAACAAAAGAAGAACCTTTTGGAATTCCATATCAAGGGAAAACCACACTCAGTGAATTAGGTTCATTAGTTTCTGTAATACAAATTCTCAAAAAATATGAAAACGGTGAACTTGATGTTTTAGTTGAATGTTCTGCTAATTTTAAAATAAATCATTTTGAAGGGAAAAAGAAAGATAAGTTATACCCCTGTGGTACTATTTTAAAATTAATTAAAGGAGAATTTAACCCTTCTGATGAATTAAAAGAACATGCTAAAAATTATTTATCTCATTTATTAGAAAAAGAACAGGAGAAGACAAACAAAAATCTTCTTTCTGTAAACAACCTTATTAATTTGGTTAATCTAACTGATGATGAAAAAATTAAATTCTTAAAGCTTCCTGAACAAAAAAAGAACGAATACTTGATTAATAAGTTTAAATTTATGGATATACTGTTAAGTCAAGAAAAGATGGTAGATCAAAATTTTTACTTAAATTAATATCTACATAATTTTAATAACTTTTTAATGAGTAATCTTGTCAAAAGCAAACATGATAAGTACACTACTTCAAACCCTATTAGCAGAAGTTTAGTTGAAAATTTTTTTATAAAAATTGGTGAACTTTACAATTTAACTGACCCTAAAAATGTTTTAGATGTTGGATGTGGAGAAGGGTTAGTATTGGATTATCTTAATTCTAAATACACACTAAATAATGCATTCGCCATTGATTTTGATGAAAATGAGGTGATATCTGCTAAAAAAAACATACCGTTTTGTAATGTTAATACTGGAAATATCTATGATTTACAATTTAGCAAAAATGAATTTGACTTAGTAATATGTAGTGAAGTCCTAGAACACTTAGTTAAACCACACGAAGCAATAAAAGAAATACATAGAGTTACAAACAAATATGCTCTACTAAGTGTTCCAAGAGAACCCATTTGGAGAGCTTTAAATATGATTAGGCTAAAATATTGGGGAGGTTTGGGAAATACTCCAGATCACTTAAATCATTGGAGCAAACGCAATTTCAGGCTTTTTGTAGAAAAATATTTTAACGTCATTGAAGTTAAATCTCCACTACCCTGGACAATTATACTTTGTGAAAAAAAATGAATATTAATAAAGCCATTCATAATTGGTATAAAATACTAATCTACTTTTCTCTATTATCTGTCTTTGTATATATATTAAATTCTGATTTCTTTTTCGTACCTAATGTTAAATCGACTGGCTATCTTTTAATAAGCCTTTTGTTCCTATTTATTGGTTTTTTATTTGATTCTTTTAATTGGGGGGCTTATTTAAAAAAACGAAAATCAAAACAAATTAACTATGCCGATTCAATAGTAAGTCATGGAATCACCATATTTAGCAAATATATTCCAGGAAAAATTTGGATGATAATAGGAAGAGCTGGGTTCATAGCCAATAAGTATAATTTTAGCACAAAACAACTTTCTTTAATATCATTTGAAGTTCAAATCATAAGTTTATGGTCAGGGTTAATTGTTAGTTCTGTAACTTTATTTTTTTTACAAGACTCTGAGTACTTTTTAATTTTGTTAATCGGAATATTTTGTCTGTTAATTGGGTTAAGCATTTTTCTTTTTACCAATTTTTTTCAAAAAATTTTACAAGTCATTATTAAAAAGTTATTTAAAATTGATTTCACAAATAAAAAACCAGAAATAACAATTTATAATTTAATTGGGTTTTATGCCACTTGGGTTATGTGGTCATTAAGTTTCTACTTTTTAGAAAAAGCTTTATTTGACAGAGAAATTGTTTTAATTACAGGGTTAGCTTTTGTTTTTGCTGCAAACATTGGTCTTGTAGCTATAATTTTTCCTGGCGGGATTGGCATAAGAGAAGGAATTCTTGTGGCTATCTTGATTAATTTTGAATTTACAATAGCAGAAGCCACAACCATTTCATTGGTTAGCAGGTTATGGTTTTTAAGTGGCGAGGTATTTATTTTTTTAACCAGCCTTATTATTCAAAAATTTAAGCCTAACCTTATTTCCTAAGGTGATCATTATCTTGAATATCCATCCACATGGCAAACAAAAGGGATTGGAAACCCGAAATAGTTAAGAATACAAAAATGATTAAAAAATCTGTTGGCGTTTTACTGTTAGGCTCTAAAAAATGTTTGATTAAATGATAGAAGAAATAAGAATTAGAAATGAAAATTAAAAAAGCAACATTGTACAATAAAAATAAAGGGTGAAAATTCCTGAATAGGTATTTTGTCCAAAGTCTGGTAAAAAAACCTTTAATTAACAACATCAAAATAGGGACAGAAACTTTTAATATTTTTAATTTTGATTTTTCTCCAACGGCATAAACAGGTTTAATCTTTACTTCTCTAATAGAACAAAAAGCAATATTAAGTTTAATCAGCATGTCATTAGGCATGCCATATCTTTTATAAATCTTATATAAAGGGATAGAATTCAATCCATGATTTGACAATGCAGTATAACCTGTTTGAGTGTCAGAAACGTGCCAATATCCAGAAGCTATTTTGGTTAGAATACTTAAAATTGAATTTCCAAAAAACCGAACTTTAGGAATGATGACCCAAGCAGATTGATGAATTAAGCGATTGCCTTTAACATAATCTACTCCTTCGTTAACTACTGGGCTACATATGCTTTCTAATTCATTGGGATCCATTTGACCATCCCCTGCCATAACTGCTGTGCAATCAATATTGTGATCTTTACACCATTTGTACCCTGTTGCAATTGCTGCACCCACTCCGCCATTTATTTTATGCTTAATTAATATGATTCTTTCAGACGACTCGTCTTTATTTAAAATTTCAAAAGGGGTGAAAAAATCAATTTCATTCTCTGCTTTCTTACGCAATTCTAAATCAGCTTTGTTGTAGGGGGTTGGTATTAATTCTTTATCAAATAATGATAGAATTTTAATGCTTGAATTATTATCAGAAAAATATTCTTTGACATGAGAAGATGTATCATCTTTCGAGCAATCGTCAACCACTATAACTCTATCCACAAAGTCTGGCATACTGTCCAACACCATCTTTATTTGAGAAGATTCATTGTACGCTGGTACAACTACAGCTATGGTTTTATTGTTAAGCATATATTATTACTTATTTAGCTCATTCAAAGCCCAATTTAAATTATTTTTTGCTAATTGATAGTTTGAATCAATGTCAATGGCTTTTTCAAAACACTTAACAGCATTTTTAAAATTTTTCAGCTTCATAAATGCAAAACCCATATCGTTTAATGCTGCTGCATTATTTGGATTTATTACAAGCACTTTATTGAATAAATCTATGCTTTTTGCATATTGTTTTTTTTGCAGCAAATCAAATGCTTGTGCATGTAAAGTTTCTGCTTCTTTTAATTTATTTTCATCAACCTTATTGTTGGTTATATTAGAATATTTATCATTATTTAATTGAAAAGCATTTGGAGAAATATCTTTTAATAATTGTTGACTTGTAATGTGATTTGGATTTTTTTGCAATGCTGTTTTCAACTGTTTAATTGCAGATTTAGTTTTGCCAATTTGGTGTAAATATCTCCCATAATAAAAATCAACTTCGGCTGTGTTGGGACTAAGTAAACTAGCTTTATTAAAATGAGTTTCGGCTTTATCATGATTATTCATGGCTCCATATAAAATACCAAGATTGAT
The DNA here is from genome assembly GCA_002723085.1 of Crocinitomicaceae bacterium. GTDB lineage: Bacteria > Bacteroidota > Bacteroidia > Flavobacteriales_D > Parvicellaceae. Next base: position 139,046 of record PBNK01000013.1, read on the forward strand.
TTCTGTAATATGATAACTTGGATTAATTTTCAATGCTTCTAAAAAATAATACTCTGCATAGTTAAAATACCCTATTTGCATATGATGCAACCCATAATTTATCAAATCATCTACATTTTGTGTTAAAGGCATTTCTTTTAAACTCTCTAAAAGATCAATGCTTTGTTGATGATTTGGACTTATTAATAAAGCATTATTTAAGTGGTCTTTCGCTAAAACTGATTTGTCTTTTTTTATTAAAAATTTCGCATAATAATAATCTGGGCTTGGAGCGTTTGAATTCAATGAAATTGCCTTTAAATAATGCCTTTCTGCTTTTTCATCGTTTTTTAATGACCCTGGCGCACCATATAAAACTCCCATATTAATTTCTAAAATATAATAGTTGGGTTGTATTTTTTGAGCTTCTAAAAAATAATGTTCTGCTTCATTATAATTTCCTTTATTCATTTGAGACAATCCATAGTTCATTAAGCCTCTTCCATTTTTTGGACTTTTAATTGTTACATCTTTCCAAAGGGTCTCAGCATCATTCCAAACTTTATTTCTTTGATAAGTGCCATAGGAATAACCTACAATCAACAACCCAACCAATGATAGCGTACTAATTTTAACCCAATTTTGCTTATTAATTACAAAAAGGTATCCCCCACATCCTAAGGCAATAAAAATTCCTATAAATGGGAAAAACATTCTATGGTCATTCGCTATTTGAAAAAGTGGAACTAAAGTTGTTGGTAATAACCCTATGAAAAACCATGCTATTCCAAAAGCAATTGGCAATGTTTTAGTTTGCCTTAAAGATTTAATGGCAACCCAAATTAAACCAACAACCACAAAAAACCCAAGTAAAATTCGTTTATCGTACCAAGGTGTAATGATTGAAATATCAGGATCGGCACTTAATGTTGTAGGAAGAATAAAGTTTCCTAAATAATGAAGCATTACAAAAAACTGGGTACTAATGTATTCAAACTTAGTTACCGTTAAGTTTACAGAAACTGTTGATTTAGGGGTCAAATACAACTGATTAAATAAAAACAAACCACCACCAACTAATGCAGGAATAACCATTATTTTAATCATTCTAATTGACCAATTTGTAAAATCTTTGATTTTAACTTTTTCTTCAAAAAGGATTACATAAATAAAAAGGATGGGGACAAACATAACTGCGGTTTGTTTTGTAAGAATGCCCACAATCATAGTCAGCAAGTATAAATGGAACTTCCTTGTTGATTTATTGATAAATAACAATAATGAAGCAATAATACAAAGGGTAGAAAAGGAATCGGATCGTGCACATATGTAGTTTATAGTTTCTGCATTAATGGTGTGCACAGCAAAGAATAAAGTGGTTATTAAAGCTCCGATTAAAATGCTTAATTGATTTCCATCATTCTCAAATGACTTTTTAAATAAATAATGAGTGAGAAAAAAGAACAAAACAATGGCAATTAAATACCAAAAAAATATGTGATAATGATAGTATTTTGAGTCTAAGCCACCAGCCATTTTATAGTCTATGGCATTCATTAATGTAATCATGGGTCTATAGGCCCTGTTAGCAGGAAGAGAACTAAAAGTTTTTGCATCAGTAAAAAAACTATTCCAATTATTTAATGAAGTTATGGCTGTATTGTTTTCAATAGTATGAGAATCATCAAAGAAAAAAGGATTGTTAAAATGATTGGAATACACCAATGAAGTTATAATAATTATAACTAACAAACCACTTGTTTTTATTGATTTTAACTTATCCAATTGCTTTTAAATTTTGCTTTCTATATTTCCTATTTTGCTCAGGAACAATTGATACGTTTATTTGAATAAAAGGTTTACTATTTTTTGAGCAGATTTATCCCATGAAAATAATCCTGCTTGTTTTAAACCCAATTCTCTGTAATTTTCAAAACTTCCTTCCTCAACAGCCTTTTCTAACCCTTCTTTTATAGAATCCACTGAAAAAGGTTCAGTATAGATAACAGCTTTACCACCAACTTCTGGCATGCTGGTAACATTACTTGTAATAACTGGAACACCTGAACACATCCCTTCTAAAACAGGCAATCCAAAGCCTTCAAAATAAGAAACGTATACCATAGCAATGCTTGAAGAAACCCAGACTCCCAATTCTTCCCCAGATTTTCTTCCTAAAAATTTAACATTTTGAGTTAATCCATCTAAATTCAACTGTCCTTTCCACATTGGTTCTCCAATTATAATAAAGTCGTAAGAATTGTTTTGTCCTTTATTAAATTTTTTGAATGCAGTTAGCATTCTTGTTATATTTTTTCTTTTATGCAATGACCCTACATAAATAAAATAGGGTCTATTATTGTTATTATTTTTACAAAAACCTTCTCTTTCTTTCATATTAAGGGGGAGAAACCCTTCTCCATGACCATTATGAACTACTGAAATTTTATCGTCCGATATGCCATAGCATTTGATTATGTCCTGTTTAGAAAAATTTGAAACTGTTAAAATATGATTGGCTTTGGCTGCAAACTTGGGCATTTGATTTTTATAAAACTTTAAAACACTTTTAGGCAAATCATTAGGATAATGTTCAAAATTTAAATCATGAATTACTCCAATTTGATGAACATTTGTCCTTAAACTCATGAATCCATCAGGTGAAAAAAACAAATCTATTTTATACTCTTTAAATTTTTTAGGGAGAGCATAATCAAACCACCATTTAAACAAAACAGGATGTCTTGCTTGTGGCAAAACAACAACTGGATGAACATTTGAACTGAATATAAATTCATCGGAGTATTTTCTATCAAAGAAAAAATAAAAATTATGTTCAGGATGACTTGTTGTGATTCTTCTTAAAATTTCAAAAGAATACCAGCCTATGCCTTCAAGTTGGTTTTTAATTAGATGTCTAGCATTTACACCAATGTTCATCTTGTAAAAATAATATCTTTGCCGAGATGAAAAAATGTATCTATCTAATAACGTTATTTCTTCTTGCCAAGTGCAGTCCTGTTATTCCTGTTCACATTTTTGATGATGAAACTCCAAAAAGCGAACCTATTTATAGAAATTTGAATTATTGGGCAGCTCATCCAGACAAGTTTGACCAATCTGACCTTCTTCCTAAAAACCTTGTTGACGATACGCTTTGTTTAGATTCTATTGATGTTTTTTTTATATACCCAACCATATACACTAGCGGAGACCAATGGAATGCTGATGTAAATGATCAGAAATTAAATAAAAAAATAAACAATTCAACTATTGCTAATCAAGCAAGTGTTTTTACGGGAATTGCTAATATTTATGCGCCTATTTACAGACAAATGCACATACATGGCTATAAAGACAACTTTAATGGGCTTAAAGCCTTTGATGTTGCTTATAAAGATGTGGAAAATGCTTTTAAATATTATTTAAAACACTTTAACAATGGCAATAGAATTGTGATAGCTGCTCATAGTCAAGGAACCAACCATGCAGAGAAATTATTTACCGATTTTTTAATTCCTAATGACTCTATTTTAAAAAAAGTGGAATTGGCATATCTTATAGGAATGCCTATTAATAAGCTAAAATTAAATTACCCTGCTTGCGATAGGCCAAATGATTTAAATTGTTTTCTAAGTTGGAGAACCTTTTCTTACGGTTTTTATCCATCCTATAAATATGGAGATGAAATCCCTGTTACTAACCCAGTATCTTGGAGAAAAAATGGATCACAAAGTCTTTATTCTTCTCATAAAGGTATTTTATTTAAAAATGGTAAATTAAAATATCCTCAATCAATAAGTGCTGTGGTTAATCAAGGACTTTTATGGGTTTCTTTTCAAAGTATTCCAATGCAAAAGCTTTTTGAAAGAAACGATTATCATATTGCTGATTATAATTTATTTTGGATGGACATTCGTTCCAATTTTTATGAACGAATGAAAAAATAATTTATTTCTCTTTATCAAAAGGGACAAAAAAAGCCAACCATACGGATCTAGATAAAACTACATAGTAAGGAGTCATTACAATTGTAGAAATACAAATCATAATTAAAATTTGATTTATAGTAAATGGCGTAAACCAAAAAAAAAGGTTGAAAATAACTATAGATGTCAAAATTTGTAAAGCGTAACTTACATAAGCGGCTCCTTGATAAAAACCTGGTTCAATAACAAATTTTAAGTTGCAATTGGAACAACATTTATTCATTTTGTTAAGTTGCCTTAGCGCATAAGGGTTTTGGTTTATAAATAAGTTGCCTTTTCTACATTTAGGGCACTTTAATTTTAAAGTAGATAGGACTGAGTTCAAGGTTTATACTATTTTTTTGACAAAACTAATTTTTTAAGCTCTTGTTCCTTCAATTCAATCCATATTTCGTTTTTTCTGCCTACCAACTGATATGGTGGTTGATATACAGCAACAATGTATTTATCGTCTACCGTAAAACCAATTTGTTGTAATTGTAATTTTAACTTTTTATGGTATTTTTTTACCTTGTTCTCATTGGCAAAACCACCAAAATTCAGCACAGCAACATGTTGATTCACAACATCATGAAATTCAATTGACGGATCATTTGGAACAGGAAGTTTTTCACCTGTTAAAGATTCTGGCATTAAAAATGAAAAATAAGATTTTTCTTCCATCTCATAAATGACTGGAGAAGTCATAGCTATGGATTGACTTTCTTTATTCCCTCCAAAAATATACCCTGCTAAAACAGAAAATTTCCCATTAGCCGAACTCATTTTGTTGTTTGACAAAGGAACCGATGCGGTGGTGTAATGACTGTAAACTCTAAATTCTACACCATCTATAGTAGCTATCGTGTTGTTATTCATAATATCAAAATCTTTATTTGAGTTGTAAGCATATAGTTGCCAGGCAATGAATAATAATAACAAACTCAATAAGGTATATGCAAAATATTTCATGTTTTAACTTAATTAATTGTTGAACAAATATATGAAAATTTATATTTTGTTTAACTTTAGTATGTAAATATTAAACAAAATGTATTTAGGAGTCGATGGATATAAAAATGGTTGGTGTTGTTGCAATTTAGAAAACGATATTTCTTTTTCAACTCATCAAAATATTCAATCCATCATTGAATTATATGCAAACTATTATAAAATATTTATTGATATACCAATTGGTCTTTCAAGTATAGAAAATAAAAGATTAATTGATGAAAAATTGAGAAAACATCTTCCCAAAGGAAAAAAAAGCAGTGTTTTCAATGCCCCCTCAAGGGCAGCTGTTAAGTGTAAAAACTATAATGATGCTAAAACAAAAGAAATCAAAATTTCTGGAAAAAGCTTATCTATTCAATCTTGGAACATTTCAAATAAAATTAATGAAATCGATAAATTTTTAATATTTAACCCCAAAAAGGCTGAAAATATTCATGAGTCTCACCCAGAACTTTGCTTTTACCATCTTAATAATAAAAAAGCACTAGAGTTCAATAAAAAAACTAAAAATGGGTTAAAAGAAAGAATTGACATTTTGACAAATTACATTGAAGACATCTGCGAATTAAGCGAAAAGTTTTACTCCAAATCTAAAAAAGAAGGAATAAAAAGAGACGATATTCTTGACGCAACATCACTTGCTTTGAGTGCAAAACTTTGGAAAAAAAACAGAAAAAGAATCATCACTCAAACCATTTCAATTGATGAATGCAATATACCATTTGGAATATATTATTAAAAAAATGTATGAAAACTATTAACATTGTATTGCCCAATCAACTTTTTGAAAGTTCAAAACTTATCGAAAATAACAAGGAGTTTTACTTGTTAGAAGAAAATCTATTTTTTAATCAATTTAATTTTCACAAACAAAAAATCTATTTTCATAGGTGTACCATGAAAAATTATGAAGATTACTTAAAAAAATTAGAAAAAAAAGTTAATTACGTTGAAGCTCAAAATAAATTATCTGATATCATAAATTTCATTAATTTTTTAAGTGAAATAAAAACTGATGAAATAAACATTATTGATCCAAATGATGAATGGATTTGTAAGAGATTAAAAACTGAATGTGAAAAAAATCAAATAAATCTAAATCTACTCAACAACCCGTCTTTTTTAACTGAAAAAAAGGATTTAAATCCTTTTTTTAGAAAAGACAAAAAAAAATTCTTTCAGACTTCATTTTATAAATCACAAAGGTTAAAATACAATATGCTTTTAGATGAAAATCAAAAACCTGAAGGTGGAAAATGGACTTACGATGATCAAAATCGTTTGAAATATCCAAAAGATAAAAAAACCCCATCCATAACTTTTCCAAAACCAAGCAAATACAACAACGAAGGAATCGAATACGTTAATAAAAATTTTAGTAAAAATTATGGTAGTTTAAATAATGAAATAGTTTACCCACATGATTTTAAAAGTGCAAAAAAATGGTTAGATGATTTCTTAAATGAAAGATTTGTCGAATTTGGGCCTTATGAAGATGCTGTTTTGATGAAAGAATCCATAATTAATCACACATTACTATCTCCATTAATTAATTGTGGCATATTGACCCCTGATTACGTTATTTCAAAAATTCTAACTTTTATTTCAAAGAATAATATCCCAATAAACTCTATTGAAGGGTTAATTCGTCAACTCATTGGATGGAGAGAATTTATAAGAGGAGTTTATATTTCAAAGGGAAACGAAGAAAGAACAAGAAACTTTTGGGGATTTAACAGAAAAATACCTGCTTCATTTTATGATGGGTCAACTGGAATTTTCCCCGTTGACAATACAATCAAGAAAATCAATGAAACTGCCTATGCAAATCATATAGAAAGACTAATGATTTTAGGGAATTTTATGTTATTATGTGAATTTAATCCTGATGAAGTTTATAAATGGTTTATGGAAATGTTTATTGATTCTTATGACTGGGTAATGGTACCCAATGTTTATGGAATGAGTCAATTTGCAGACGGAGGAATGATGTCTACAAAACCATACATAAGCGGCAGTAACTACATTATAAAAATGAGTGATTATAAAAAAGGTGAATGGTGCAAAACATGGGACGCTCTATTTTGGAACTTCTTGGATAAACAAAGAAATTTCTTTTTAAAAAACCCCAGAATGAGAATGCTAGTATATAGTTTTGACAAAATGGATCCATCAAAAAAAGAAAACTACCTTATTACTGCTAATGATTATTTAAATACTTTATAATTTATGAGCCTTCATAACATAACTTTCAAAAACAAAGAAATCACCAAATTGATAAATGAAGAAATGGGCAAACCATATGGCCTAATTTCAAAAATAAAATTAGGTGGAATTGGTTCCAGAAGAATGATTATTCAAGAATTTAGCCAAGACATTAGTAACCTTAGACTAAAAGTAAGTGGACTACAATATGCAAACATTGAATTAAGACCAAAAGGCATTATTTTACATATAAACCAAGGCATATACACACACGCCTGGACCATTCCCTTTTATCACCTAAACATATACAATGGAGATTTTTTCACCATTCACGGTTCAGGAAGCTACATAAAGTTTGAAAAAGAAAAGAGTTGGAAAGAAAACAAAGCATTTATACATAAATTAGTAAAATTAAAAGCAGAATATAACCCCGCATAAATTATGTACCCATATCTAAGATTTGTTAGAGTAATCATTTCAAAAAGGTTTAAATCAAAAAAAGATTTCAATAGCCAAGAAGAAGACACTATAAATTTAATGGTAATGCCTCAAGATATTGATCCATTCTTAGAACTTAACAATGGAAGATATGTCACTTTACTAGATTTAGGAAGGTTCGGTTTTGGCGTAAACGTGGATATAACTAAATTCTTAAAAGAAAACAATTGGTCGCTAACCATTACAGGGACATTTAATAATTATCGCCATAGGTTACGTCTATTTCAGCGTTTTCAGCTCAAAACTAAAATATTAGGCTATGACGAAAATTGGTTTTACTTTTTTCAAAAAGCGGTGAGAAATGACAAAACCTATATGGCTTCTCTTGTTAAGTTTTCATTTACTTCAAAAAATGGAATTGTTCTTCCCAATGAGGTTATAAAAGCCATGGGAGAAAAGTATGATCCAACTAAAGTTGATAGTTGGGTTAAGGATTTTACTAAAAATCAATTATTCAAAAAATAAAAAAGGAGGACTGTTGTCCTCCTTAATCACTATTAAATTAACTAAATATTTGTTAAGCAGCCGCTGTTTCTTTTGATGAATTAACAGCTAAGTTGTAAACTACTAAACCAAATCCGATTTTATTAATGGCATCACCTATGTTATAAACAACATTCATATCAATACCAATGTCTCCCATGAAAGAATACCATTGAGCGGTATCACCTGCACCAGCAGTTCCAATCATGTATCCAATGGGATAGATAGCCCATCCAATCAATACAAATTTACAAAGCATGTTGTGAGAACTTAGTACTGACCCTCCTGCAGCTGTTGCAAGAGATTTCGCTTCTCCAAACATAATTAAGTATACAATATAAAAATATGCTAATCCAGAAATTAATCCCCACATAGCGGCTTGATCTGGTGCAACAGCTTCTCCCCAATATCCAGTAACAAGCATCACAACAGAGGCACCTATCAATGTCCACATTAATTTTTTAGTAGCACCAGCTGCTCTTAAAATTAAGTAAAATTCAACACACATTAATGGTACTGTTAGAATCCAATCAACGTATCGGAAAAAAGTTGGTGAACTACCAACAACATTTCCTTCTGCGTCTAATCCAACAGATCCACCCCAGTAGTCACGCATGTAAAAGTAGTGAACTGCAGCTATAAATGTTATTAAACCTGAAACTAGTATTGATGTTCTCCATTTCTTATCAAAAGAATTCATTGAAAGGAAAAAGAATACAGATGCAGCCATCATGGCCATGCATCCGACAAAAAAAGTGAAACCAACGTAATCGTTAGTTAACATGGGTTTGAAATCACCCGCATTTAATAATAATGTATTTAAGTTATTCATAATATATATGTTTTGGTTTGTTTAACAAATTTAAGCTAAAGTTAAACAAGATTCCAAATTTTTGTTGAACTTTTTTTTTAAACAGTTAAACAAAATGCGATATTTCAGATTATAATGAAAAAAAAAAGTTTATATTTAAATGCAACTTAAAAAATATTAACATGAAGAATTTTATTACTCTAATTACCATTTTGTCAGTACATCTTAACTTTTTAGCTCAAACAACACACACCATAAACGCTGGCAGTTATTATTATAACCCTAGTTCACTTACCATTGATATTGGTGATTCTGTTGTATGGATAAATGATGGAGGATTTCATGACGTAAATGGCGACATAAATTCCGTTACTGGACAGCCATATAACAATCCAGAAACCTTTGACTCTCCCTCAACTAACGTAACAGGAGCAGTTATTTTTTCATACAAATTTACTGTTGCTGGAACCTATAATTATGACTGTTCTGTTGGTAGTCATGCTGCGAATGGAATGATCGGAACTGTCATTGTTGAAGACAATAACACAAGTATTGATGAATTATTTAGTTCTTTTTCTTTTGTTACACATAATAAAAATTCAAATACAATTAATTTAAATTTTATCATTTCCGAAAACGAAGCTTCTGTAGCATTGTATAATATTGAAGGAAAGCTTATTCAAGCCAACAACATCATTACAAAAACTGGGGAAAACAATCATATTCTGCACTTAAATAAACCATTGGGGAAAGGGATATATATTGTTTCTTTAAACCATGGACAACAAAAAACAACTAAAAAGTTAATTGTAAAATAAACCGTTTTATTAATGATTTAGCTTAAATTCAGTATACAGTATTCCGTATTTCTAAACTGAAAACTATCTCCTTTCTTTTTATTTTTAAGTAGCATCCCTATTGGAGACCCTAATGAAATAACAAAATAATTTTCATTTTGCATTTGAATACGTCCCCAACCTATAGAAATATAAAAATATCCTTTATTTGTTTCTACTAAACTCCCAACATTAGCTAAACTATTTGTCTGGTCAGTATCGATATTTAATAAATCATTTTTTTGCTTTTGGGCATTGAATAGCTGTTTTGAAAGTTGGTCTATTTCAGTTTGAATTTTAGCCCTACTGGTTTCATGCTTGTCCCCTGCACTGCTTTTAGAATCGGCATCTCTTGAAATTTCGGCAGATTTAATTGCGTCAGTAATTTCTTGAATTTTTAATTCTAATTGATTTAATATTTCTGATTTTATGCTTTGCTTAATAGAATTCAAAAGATTAAATGCATTGATTCTTAAATTTAAAGAGAATGAAAAAACTTAAGATTTTAAGTTAATGTCAATATTTATTCTTTCGACTTTTTATTTGATTCGATCTTTTTTATAATAAGTAACACTACAAATAACACAGCAGAAAAACGGGCACCTTTAATCAGCGAATCTTGAAAATCATAAGTCTTATATTCTCCGATTAAATCCATTATTGGAAAGATAATTAAAACTGTTAATGCAATTTGTAATGGTTGTTTTATTAAACTTTTCATATTTAAAAATACAAAAAAAGGAAGCTATTTTTCAATAACTTCCTTTTCTGTACCCCTAGAGTTCGTTTTTTCGAATCAATTTATAATTGACCTCAAAAGATTAAATGCATTGGTTCTGAAATTTAAAGAGAATAAAAAAGCTTAAGATTTTAAAATAAAATCAATGTTTATTCTTTCGACTTTTTATTCAATTCGATCTTTTTTAAAATAAGAAACACTACAAATGCCGCAACAGAATAACGGGCACCGTTAAACAACGAATCTTGAAAATCATAAGTATTAGTATTATATTCTCCGATAAAGTCTATTGTTGGAAAGATAACTAATACTGCTAATGCATTCTGTAATGGTTGTTTTATTAAACTTTTCATATATGAAAATACAAAAAAAAGGAAGTCATTTTTCAATAACTTCCTTTTCGTACCCGAGGCGGGACTTGAACCCGCACGACCAGATGGTCACAAGATTTTAAGTCTTGCGTGTCTACCAATTCCACCACTCGGGCAACTACCACTTCCTAAGAAGTGGTGGTTCACAATGTTTCCGAAGAAACCGTGGTTTGGCAAGAGCGAAAGACGAGATTCGAACTCGCGACCCCGACCTTGGCAAGGTCGTGCTCTACCAGCTGAGCTACTTTCGCTTATAAATAATGAACTTGGTCGGCAAAAATAAATAAATTTCGTTAATACAAAACCTTTAATTCAACCTCCTACCATTTTTTTTATTTCATTTAGCTTTAACAACGCATCGACAGGCGTTAATGAATTGATGTCTAAATCCTCAATTTGTGCTTTAATTTCACTCAAAACTGGGTCATCTAACTGGAAGAAACTCAACTGCATCTCTTCTTCACTTTTTACTTTGCTGTTTTTTGAAACTTTGTTTTTGCCAGCTGAATTATTTTCTAAATCTTTTAATAAATTTTCTGCCTTATTAACTATTTTTTTGGGCATTCCAGCCACTTTTGCCACATGAATCCCAAAACTATGCGCACTTCCACCTGGTTGTAATTTTCTTAAAAACAAGATTTTTTTATCCATTTCTTTAACCGAAACATTAAAATTCTTGATTCTAGAAAAACGATCTGCCATGTTATTCAATTCATGATAATGGGTAGCAAACATTGTTTTAGGATGAAACTTTTTGTTTTCGTGCAAATATTCAGCAATGGCCCAAGCAATGGATATTCCATCATATGTACTTGTACCTCTTCCGATTTCGTCTAATAATATTAAACTGTTTGAGGACAAATTATTCATAATGCTTGCCGTTTCATTCATCTCTACCATAAAAGTAGATTCTCCAGATGAAATGTTATCACTTGCACCTACTCGAGTGAAGATTTTATCTATAACCCCAATTTCCGCAGCCTTAGCAGGAACAAAACATCCAATTTGAGCCATAATTACAATAAGAGCTGTTTGTCTAAGCAGTGCTGATTTACCACTCATATTAGGGCCAGTAATCATCATAATTTGTTGTTTTTCACTATCAAGATAAACATCGTTTGGTATGTATTCTTCACCAAGCGGTAAATGTTTTTCTATTACAGGATGTCTTCCTTTAACAATTGATAATTCATTCTCCTCTTTTATGGTAGGCTTATTGTAATCGTTCATTTTGGCTGCTTTAGCAAAAGAATGAATACAGTCCAATCTTGCCACCAACTTAGCATTTTGAACAATCCACTTAACTTCGTTAACCAAATCCAAAACCAATTGGCTGAAAATTTGCTGTTCTAATTTTAGAATTTTATCCTCGGCTCCTAAAATTTTATCCTCATATTCTTTGAGTTCTGCTGTTATGTACCTTTCTGCAGCGGTTAATGTTTGTTTCCTAATCCAATCTTCAGGAACTTTATCCTTGTGAGTATTTCTTACTTCAATGTAATAACCAAATACATTGTTAAAAGCAATTTTTAAACTTGGTATTCCAGTAGCTTCAATCTCTCTTTGTTGAATAGATAACAAAACTGCTTTTCCATCAGAAGAAATTGTTCTAAGTTTATCCAATTCTTTAGAATAACCTTCTTTAACTACGGGTCCTTTTCCAATTATAACTGGCGCTTCTTCTTGAATAATATTATCTATTTTATTTATAATAATATTGTTATCTCTAATTAGTTTAGCTATGGCAATTAATTCAGCGTGATCAGCCGACAAACAATATTCTTTAATAGGATGTATTGCTTTAAGAGATAGTTTCAATTGATTCAACTCTCTTGGGGAGGTTTTTTGCGCAGCTAACCTTGACGCCATTCTTTCCAAATCCCCTACCTTTTTAAGTTGTTCTGATAAATCTTGTAATCCAGAATAATCATTATGCAAATGATTTACCATTTCTAATCGAGATTGAATAGATTTTTGGTCTTTCAATGGAAATAACATCCAATTTTTCAGCATTCTGCCCCCCATTGAGGTGGCAGTATAATCCAATATTTCAAAAAGCGTATGCCCATTTACATGAGCAGAGTGAATTAATTCCAAATTATTGATAGTGAAGTCATCCATCCATACATGGGTATCTTTTTCAACTCGTTGGATGGAAGCAATATGGCTTGTGTTATGATGTTCTGTTGACGTAACGTAATGCAATACGGCTCCACTTGCTATTATAGCCAAATCCATTTTATCAATCCCAAATCCTTTTAGCGATTTGGTTCCAAATTGATTATTCAATTTTTCTTTAGCAAAATCAGATTTAAACACCCATTCATCCAACCTAAAGGTATAGGCTTTGGTTTTAAATTTTTGCTGAAAAACTTTATCTATATTTCTTTGGTAAAGCACTTCATTTGGTCTAAAATTATTGACCAATTTTGCTATATATTCTAAATTTCCTTGTGCAACATAAAACTCTCCTGTACTAATATCTAGCAATGCTAACCCAGCCATCTCTTTTTGAAGATGTACAGCAGCCAAAAAATTATTTCCTTTATTATCCAGTATTTGATCATTCAGCACAACTCCAGGTGTAACCAATTCCGTAACTCCTCTTTTGACAATCTTTTTACCTTTTGTAGGTTCTTCTAACTGGTCGCAAACAGCTACTCGAATTCCGCCCCTGACCAATTTTGGCAAATAATTTTGTAAAGAATGATGTGGAAAACCAGCCAATTCAATTTTCGAACCTCCATTATTTCTTGATGTCAAAACAATCCCTAACAAATTAGCCGCAGTTATGGCATCTTGTCCGAATGTTTCATAAAAGTCACCAACCCTAAACAACAACAATGCTTCAGGATATTTAGCTTTAATCCTGTTGTATTGTTGCATTAACGGTGTTTCTTTTGATGTTTTAGTTTTAGCCATTTGGTGTTGTTCTTTCAGTACAATAAGTTTGTAAAAATAATGGTATTGCCAATTTATTTTAACCTTTATGAATAAAAAACTAAAATTAGAAGAATTAAATAGATTATCAATTTCAGAATATAACAATTCTAAAAAAGATCCAATCATTATCATTTTAGACAATATAAGAAGTCTTAATAATGTAGGTTCTATTTTTAGAACATGTGATGGGTTTGCTGTAGAAAAATTAATTTTATGTGGTTTTACTCCGCAACCACCTCATAGAGAAATTAGAAAAACAGCTATAGGTGCCTCTGAAAGCGTAAATTGGGAATACGCTAAAACTACTAACCAAGCTATTGAATCGTGTAAATTTCAAGGTTATGATTGTTTTGCGGTGGAACAAACCAAAAATTCAGTCTTTCTAAATAAAATAAATCTGGAAAACAAAAAAATTGCCCTCATTTTTGGAAATGAAGTAGATGGGGTCTCTCAAGATTCAATTGATCTTTGCAAGGGGGCAATAGAAGTCCCGCAATGGGGAACAAAACACTCTTTTAACGTCTCTGTAAGCGTTGGAATTGTCCTTTGGGAAATTAAAAAATCAATTACTTTGATTTAAATTAAATGAAACTTTCCTATATTTGTTGCGTATACGCATGATTACACCTAAAAAAATATTGTTTCTCGGATTGATTTTATCTTTCTTTTTACCTATTCTAATAGACGCTCAAGGTTATTACAATAGATACGAATACAGAAGGAAGCGTCATGAAATAAATTTTGGTGGTGGTGCAACCAACTGCCTAACAGATCTTGGTGGTGCTGACGTAATTGGAAGCGGATTTCTTTGGGATTTAGATATAGCCAAAACTTCTTACGTTGGTCAATTTAGTTACGTTTATTGGGTTGCTTCTAAATTTGCATTTAGAGGAAATCTTGCTTATTCCAAATTATCTGGGGATGATGCACAAACACAAGAATATTTCAGAAACAACAGACAGCTTAATTTTGAAACTAACTTAGTTGAAGGAAGTATCATGTGTGAAGTTGTACTCAGAAACGTTCGTACTGGTAACCGATACAACCTTAAAACACCAGCAGGAAAGTTTATTGGAGCTAAAAACCCAATGGGTATCGGATTTTATCTTCTCGCAGGTATTGGTGGAATATATTATCAACCTTGGGGAAGAGATAACTTTTCTTATGACGGTGCCCCAACCCAAGGGATAAAATATCAACTTAACCCTTTAAACACAGAAGGTCAAGGGATGCCAGATCCAAAAACTGGTGAAATAATTCCAGATTACAATGGTATTGCAATTTGTATTCCCATGGGTTTTGGAATCAAAAAAGCATTTAATGGCAATGGCGGAATTAAACTTGAAGCTGCATTCAGATTTACCAACACTGATTATATTGACGATGTGAGTACTAATTATTTCGACTACGGCGCACCAAATTCATCAAATTCAGCCAGAATGTCTGGAACTCGTTCTGGAGCGACTTATACATATATTGGTTATGCAGACAACACTGCAGCAGATCCTTGGCCATTAGGAGCTCAACCATTCCCAAGTCAAGGGCCAAGAGCATATATTCTGGACAGATATCATACTGCTCCAGGTGAACAAAGAGGAAACCCTGAAAATGATGATAGTTACATGTATCTGACTTTATCTGCTTATAAAAAGTTCAATAATATGGCTAAGTCTTATCGAACTATAAATATGCATCAAAAGAGAAAAATTAAAGCTTCATTCTAATGAAATCATCAAATAGCTTTTATTATTTTTCGCTGTGTAAAATCCCTCAAAAGGATTTGATCAAAAGAAATCCGGAGTGATATTTCTTTTCTTTCCTAACTAATTTTGGGATTATTACTTCTCTTTTTTTATCTTATTACACTTAAAATTTAATTTACTATGCCTAGGTACCATCAACTTGGTAATATTCCTCATAAAAGACATACCGTTTTTAAAAAAAAAGACGGAAACATACATTTTGAACAATTATTCGGAACCATTGGTTTTGACGGAATGTCATCTTTACTTTATCATTTGCATCCCCCAACGATGGTAAATGAAATTCTATCAAAAAAAGACGTAACTCCAAAAGTTGCTGTAAAAAAAAACATGCAAATGAGAGCTCTAAAGGGGTTTGATGTTCCCTCTTTTCATGATTTACTTGATTCTAGAATTCCTGTTTTAACCAACAATGATGTAACATTGCTTTTAGCAAGACCTAAAAACAAAAGTGAAAAATATTTCTATAAAAATGTTGATGCTGACGAAGTGATTTTTATTCATGAAGGATCAGGAACATTAAAAAGTTTGCTTGGTAATATTGAATTTTCTTATGGAGATTACCTTGTTATTCCTAGGGGAATGATTTATAAAATGGAATTTAAAGACTCTAAGAATCGACATTTCATAACTGAGTCAACACATCCTATATATACCCCTAAAAGATATAGAAACTGGTTTGGGCAACTTTTAGAACACTCTCCTTTCTGTGAAAGGGATTTAAGAGTGCCAACTCATTTAGAAACTCATGATGAAAAAGGAGAGTTTATAATTAAAATAAAAAAAGAAGGTATTCTTTATGAATATAGCTACGCTTCTCATCCATTTGATGTTGCTGGTTGGGATGGGTACAATTATCCATATGCATTTTCTATTCATGATTTTGAACCTATCACAGGAAGGGTACATCAACCACCTCCAGTTCATCAAACTTTTGAAACTCCGGCTTTTGTAATTTGTTCTTTTTGTCCCAGAATTTACGACTATCATCCTCAAGCAATACCAGCACCATATAATCATAGCAACATAGACTCTGACGAAGTATTGTACTATGTTGATGGTGATTTTATGAGCAGAAATGACATCTCTAAAGGCCAAATAACATTACACCCTGCGGGGATTCCTCATGGGCCTCATCCTGGTGCATACGAAAGAAGCATTGGTAAAAAAGAAACCTTAGAATTGGCTGTAATGGTTGATACATTTAAGCCATTACAACTTACAGAACAAGCCTTAAATATAGAAGTGAAAAATTATTATAAATCTTGGATTCATTAATAGTGATTATAAAAAAGGAATTATGAAAGAAATTAAAAACGTTGATTACGGATTAGAAAAAATTTTTAAAGGTGCTAAAGATTTTTTACCTCTTTTAGGAACTGATTATGTAGAATTTTATGTTGGAAATGCAAAACAAGCTGCACACTTTTATAAAACAGCCTTTGGATTCCAATCATTTGCCTACAAAGGATTAGAAACAGGAAGCAAAGATTCTGTTTCATATGTGCTAAAACAAGATAAAATCAGATTAGTATTAACTACTCCATTAAATTCTAAATCCACTATAAATGATCATATCGTAAAACATGGAGATGGGGTTAAAGTGGTTGCGCTATGGGTAGATGATGCCAGAAAAGCATACCAAGAAACAACAAGTAGAGGAGCTAAACCTTATATGGAACCAACTGTTGAAACTGACAATGATGGTGAAGTAATTAGAGCGGGAATCTATACATACGGGGAGACCGTTCATATGTTTGTTGAAAGAAAAAACTACAACGGTACATTTATGCCTGGTTTTAAAAAGTGGGAATCAGACTATAATCCTGAAGGAGTTGGTTTAAAATACATTGACCACATGGTTGGAAATGTTGGATGGGGGGAAATGAATACTTGGGTAAAATGGTATGAAGATGTAATGGGCTTTGAAAACTTCCTTTCTTTTGATGATACTCAAATTCATACCGAGTATTCCGCACTCATGAGTAAAGTAATGAGTAATGGTAATGGAAGAATAAAGTTTCCTATTAACGAGCCTGCAGAGGGAATAAAGCGTTCACAAATTGAAGAGTATTTAGATTTTTATGAAGGTTCTGGGGTTCAGCATATAGCTGTAGCTACCAATGACATTATTGGCACAATTACAGAAATGAGAAAAAGAGGGGTAGAATTTTTAAGCACACCACCTGATGAATATTATAAAGCGGTTCCTTTACGATTAGATGAGCATAATCATGAATTAAAAGAAGATATTGAAACCCTTCAGGGCTTAGGGATTATGATTGATGCTGATGAAGAAGGTTATTTGTTGCAAATTTTCACCAAACCTGTTGAAGATCGTCCAACACTTTTCTTTGAAATCATCCAAAGAATGGGAGCTCTTGGTTTTGGAGCTGGAAATTTTAAAGCTTTATTCGAGTCCATAGAACGGGAACAACAAAAAAGGGGAACCCTATAATGCAGGAATTAATTCAAGAAATCATATTAAAACTTGAGTCTGAAGGACAAAATCCACAAACTCACTTTGAAGGGATGCTTTACAGCAAGCCCATGAATTATTGGGATTATATTCAAACCGATGCGCTTATAAACCTTCAAACACAAAGAACAAATTTACCTGATGAATTAATATTTATAATGTATCATCAGATAAATGAATTGCTTTTTAAAATGATTTTATGGGAAATTGAACAAGTAGCATTTCACGATAGTCTAAATGCTGAGTTTTTTAGTTCTAGACTAGACAGGGTTAGTCGTTATTTTGACCTACTTTCTGGTTCCTTTAAAATAATGGGAGACGGAATGGAGGTGGCACAGTATATGAAATTTAGGAACACATTGGCTCCAGCAAGCGGATTCCAAAGTGCACAATACAGAATGATTGAATTTGCAAGTACAGAATTAATTAACCTTATTGACCATCGTTTCAGAAATTCCATAAATAGAAATACTCCTTTTAAGCATGCTTTTAATCATCTATATTGGCAAGCTGCCGGGAAAGACCATAAAACTGGAAAAAAATCTACTTTAATAACCTTATTTGAAGAAAAGTATATGGATACTTTTATTAGGTTTATGAAAGATTATAATACTAGAAACCTTTGGTCAATTTTTAAAAGTTTACCAGAAAAAGAAAGAAAAAACTTAAACTTAGTTAACTCTCTGAGACATTATGACCACACTGTAAATGTGTCATGGGTCATGGAACATTATAACGCAGCTTCTAAATATTTAGAAAGTGGGAAAAAATCTGCAGAAGCTACTGGTGGAAGTGAATGGCAAAAATACATGCACCCAAAATATCAAAGAAGAGTATTTTTCCCTGAGCTATGGACTACAGATGAATTTAAAAATTGGGGTGAACAAAACTTAGAAAAACACAAGATTCTAAGTAATTTAGATGAAATTAATATTTGAAAAAATGGATGATCCTAAAAAACTTGCTGAATTTCAAGAAAAAATTGATGCTGATATAAAAATTGAGCCAAGAGATTGGATGCCTGAAAAATATCGACAAAATTTGATTCGTCAAATTTCACAACATGCCCATTCTGAAATCATAGGCATGCAACCTGAAAAAAATTGGTTAACACGAGCCCCAAGCATTCGTGCGAAAAAAATATTAATGGCGAAAATTCAAGATGAGGCAGGTCATGGGTTATATTTATATTGTGCTGCAGAAACTTTAGGAGTTTCACGTGAACAAGTTTTAAATCTTTTACACGAAGGAAAAGCAAAATACTCAAGTGTTTTTAATTATCCAGCTATTACGTGGGCAGATATGGGTGCTATTGGCTGGTTGGTTGACGGTGCCGCTATTGTAAATCAGGTTTCTTTACAGGGCACCTCTTATGGGCCATATTCGAGAGCAATGGTTAAAATTTGCATGGAAGAAAGCTTTCATCAAAGACAAGGTTATGAAGTTGTTGTTTCTTTAGCAAAGGGAACACCTGAACAAAAACAAATGGCCCAAGATGCTTTAAATAGGTGGTGGTGGCCCTCTGTTATGATGTTTGGACCACATGATGCTGAAAGCGCTCATTCAAATCAATCCTTAAAATGGAAAATTAAACGAGAATCAAATGACGAACTTAGACAACGTTTTATTGATAAAACCATTCATCAAGGAGAAATTTTAGGCCTTACATTTCCAGATCCAGATTTAAAATGGAATGAATCAACAGGCCATTATGATTACGGGAAAATTGATTGGGATGAATTTTGGAATGTAGTTAAAGGCAATGGCCCTGGAAATAAACAAAGGCTTAATCATAATATTGCAGCTCATGAAGATGGACAATGGGTAAGAGAAGCTGCTATAGCTTATGCTGATAAAATAAATTCAAAAACAAAAACTGCATAGATATGAGTGAAGACAATCAAGGCATATTATGGGAAGTTTTTTTACAACCAAAACCTGGAAGGCCATTTAAACATGTAGGAAGTTTACATGCATATGATAAAAAAATGGCTATGACTTCTGCAAGAGATTTATATACAAGAAGAGGTGAAGGAAAAGGAATTTGGCTAGTAAAATCACAAGATATTGTATCCTCACATCCTGAAGATGGTGAAGCTTTTTTTGACCCATCAAATGACAAAGTTTATAGACACCCTACTTTTTATAGCATCCCTGATGGGGTAAAACACATTTAAAATGAATCATAACTTATTTAATTATTGTCTTCAACTTGGTGATACATCCCTTATTCTTAGTCATAGAATTGCAGAATATTGCAGCAAAGCCCCTCATTTGGAAGAAGATTTAGCTATCACTAATGTTGGGCTTGATTTACTAGGTCAAGCAGAAAGTTTTCTAAAATATGCTGCTGAAATTAAAAATGATGGGACGAATGAAGATGATTTGGCTTACAGAAGAAAAGAAAAAGATTTCAAATCTATTCATCTAAGTGAAATTCCTAATTTTGATTTCGCTTTTATTATAACTAGACAATTCTTAATTGATGCTTATAATTCTCTTTTGTTTTCTAAACTTTCAGAATCAAATGATGAAACCATAAGTGGTATAGCTAAAAAATCCATTAAAGAAATTAGATATCATCTTCAAAGAAGCAAAGAGTGGATTATTCGTCTTGGACAAGGAACAAACGAAAGCAACAAACGCATTCAAAATGCCATTGATGAATTATGGATGTATACAAACGAATTGTTTTATGATTCTGAATCAGAAATAGAACTTTCTAAGGAAGGTACTGCTACATTAAGCAGTGCCTTAGAGAAAGAATGGCGTAATATTACTTCCAGAACCATTTTAGAAGCTGGTCTATCTGTTCCAGAAAACATTCATTATTCATTACAATATGGAAAAGATGGGATTCATACTGAACATCTTGGCTATTTACTTGCTGAGATGCAACACTTACCCCTCCTTTACCCTGATGCTAAATGGTAAAATATAACTTTTATGAAAGTTAAATTATCTGGTGTAATAATAACCTATAATGAAGAAGCTAAAATAAAAAACTGCATAGAATCATTAGAGCCAGTATGTGATGAAATTTTAGTAGTTGATTCATTTTCTACAGATAAAACTAAAGAGATATGTGAATCCAAAAATGTAACGTTTTTGACTAATGAGTTTTTAGGACATATTGAACAAAAAAATTTTGCTAAATCAATGGCTAAATACAATTATATCATTTCATTAGATGCTGATGAAGTATTAGATGAAAATGCTCAAGAATCTGTATTGAAAATTAAAGAAAATTGGACTGAAAAAGGTTATTATTTTAATCGTTTAAATAATTATTGTGGCAAATGGATTAGATATGGCAGTTGGTATCCTGATTTAAAATTGCGTCTTTGGGATAGACGATTAGGTTCATGGGGTGGGATAAATCCTCACGATGAATTTAAATTCAAAAATGCCACAAAAGCAAAGACATTGAATGGATATATCTTACACTATACTGCTGATAATAAAGAGCAATATAAAAAGCAAATGGAATATTTTAGCGATATAGCAGCAAAGGCTTATTATGCAAAAAACAAAAAATCCTCTTTACTAAAAATAATTTTTAATCCACTATTTAGGTTTTTAAGAGACTATATATTTAAACTTGGTATTCTTGATGGAGCAGAAGGTCTTCAAGTTTGTAAAGCAACTGCATACGGGACCTATTTAAAATATGTTCAACTAAAAAAAATGAACAAGTTGAAAAACTCATGAATTAGTTTCCTTAATTTCGCAAAGTATTTATAAAATTAATTATGACTATAAGTGGCTTTACCATGTGTAAAAATGCATCTAAGCTTTACTATCCAATAAAAGCTTCTATTGAATCCATTTTACCAATTGTTGATGAATTCATTATTGCTTTAGGAGATTCTGATGAAGACGACAACACATTAGAGCAAATTAAAAGTATAAACTCAGAAAAAATTAAAATCATCCATACTGTTTGGGATCTTGAAAAATACCCAAGAGGAATGGAAAATGCCCATCAAACAGATATTGCTAAAGAAGCATGCTCTGGAGACTGGGTGTTTTATTTACAAGCAGATGAAGTAGTTCATGAAGACGATTTAAATAAAATCAAAAACAGGTGTGAAGAACTAATAGATAATAAAAATATTGATGGATTATTATTTAATTACTTGCATTTTTATGGAGATTACAATCACTACAATAATGGCAGAGGTTGGTATCAAAATGAAATAAGAATTGTTAGAAATGATAAAGACATACACTCTTTTATTTCCGCTCAATCCTTCAGACGAATTCCTAATTTTGATGGCATAAGTTACAGAAAAAAAGAAGGTACAAGTAAACTTAATGTAGCTAAGTTAGATGCAAAAATATACCATTATGGATGGGTTAGACCCCCTCATTATATGCAAAAGAAAAAAATCGCATTAGACTCTATTCATTCAAATAAAAATAGCGTAAATGATCCGGATGTTTTTAATTATGGTCCTATTGGATGTTTAACAAAGTTTAAGCATACTCATCCAAAAGTAATGAAAGAATGGATTCTTAAATTTGACTGGGGACACTTATTGAATTACAGTAAAAAATACAACCTTAATCGTGAAAAAATGAAGCATGAAAAACTTCTTTATCGATTGATGAATAAGGTTGAGAACATTGTAAATGGAGGAAGACATTTTTTTAGCTACTCAAATTGGAATCTATTAAAAATATAAATTAAAATATGAAATATAATCTTAGTGAAATATCGGATGTTATTAAAAACAGGAGAACGATTTATCCTGAATTTTATTCTTCAAGAAAAGTTCATAAAGAAATTGTTGAAAAAATTTTAAATAATGCTATATGGGCGCCAACACATGGAAAAACACAACCTTGGAGATTTAAGGTTTTTATGGGTGATGCTAAAATGAAATTAGGTGAAAACTTAGCGTCAATATATAAAAACACTATCCCAGAGGAAAAATTCATTGAAGCAAAATTCAATAAGTTAATTGCTAGACCTTCACTATCATCTGTTGCAATTGCTGTATGCATGATAAAAGATCCAACAGATAAAATTATGGAAATGGAAGAAGTAGAAGCGGTTGCATGTGCTATTCAGAACATGCACTTAACGGCTACGGCATATGGAATTGGAGGTTTTTGGTCTACCCCTAAAGTTATTTATTCTTCTGAAATGAATGAATTCCTTAAAATTGGCCCTAGTGATAAATGCTTAGGTATTTTTTATTTAGGGTATCCTGCAAATGAATGGCCTAGAGGCCAAAGGAAACCAATTGAATATTTAACTGAATGGCACAATTAAACCGACCCAATGGATGATATGGATGAAGGGCTTTTAAAGCTCACAAATCACAGGGAGCACCCTACAAATAAAGCCTATAAGGTTTTTCACTTCAGAATTAAAGAGCAGGCTGATTTTTTTGAAGAAAATTTAAAATCTCATGATTTATATTATGAATCTGATATAGAAATAACTAATCGGGGTAAAATTTATCTTTTTGGAATTAGAAAAACAGATCTTAACATTGTTCAAAACCTCAATAATATTGCTATTGGGAAATTTAGAACTCCATTTATTGAAAAGAAAGTCAATCAATACATTGTAATATTTATTGGTCTAATTATTATAATTTTTGCTATTTTATCGTTCTTTAAAAATGACATTTAATACAAACTGTTCTCTGATTTCAATTTTATTTCTTTTAACAGGAATATTTTTTTTTAATCATGGAGCGTGTCAAATAGAAAATACAAAATTTGGGTTTACCGCAAACCCAATTGTTCCTGTTAATTATTTTGGAGCTGGTCCTTTAGAAATCAAAAATGACACGGCTAATTTAACTTTATCTTCTAAAATTGGTTATCAATTTGGAATGCTTTGGCGTTCTGATTTTAATAATGAACGTTTTAGTTTAGAAAGTGGAATAATTTATACTAGAAGAAATTTTAAAATTAAAGGGGTTTCAATGCTTGACACCATAAATTCAAGAGATTCTACTTCATTTGGATATGTAAATTACACACTTCCAATAAAAGGGTATGTATATATTCAACTGAGTAAAAAAACATATATTTCTTCTTCGGCAGGGGTAAGTGTAGACTTTTATGCCTCAGATGTAACAACAATGGGCAAAGACGGTATAATTGCTCATTATTCCGAAAGAGCAAGATGGATAAATGCCTCTATTATTTCTGGGCTTGGTTTTGAATGGAGAGATGATGAAAAAGGTATTTTTTATATTGGCGCTGGTGTTAATATTCCAATATCAACTATTGCAGTTACCTATTTATGGTACAATTATAACTTAACTATAAATAATAATTCTTATGAGACTAAATTTAGTCCAGAATTTTTAAAAGGAAATTTCTTGAGCCTAGATTTAAAATATTTTTTACCTACGAGTAAAAAATAAATTATTTAATCTTTCTAGAGACCTCAACTTCTTGATATGCTTCCACAACATCTCCAACTTTAATGTCGTTAAATTTATCAATATTTAACCCACATTCATATCCATGTTGAACCTCTTTAACATCATCTTTAAATCTTTTTAAAGATCCTAAAACACCCGTGTAAATAACAATTCCATCTCTAATAACCCTAACATTATGGTTTCTATTTATTTTACCTTCAGTAACATAACATCCTGCAATTGTTCCAACTTTTGTTATTTTAAATGTTTCTCTAATTTCTGCTGTAGCCACAATCTCTTCTTTCATTTCTGGAGACAACATGCCCTCCATAGCTTCTTTAACTTCTTCAATAGCTTTGTAAATAACAGAATATAACCTAATGTCTATTTCTTCTTTTTCTGCTAATTTTCTAGCACTTGCTGAAGGTCTAACCTGGAATCCTAATACAATTGCATCTGAAGCAGATGCTAATAATATATCAGATTCCGATATTTGACCAACTGCTTTATGTATAATATTTATTTGAATAGATTCTTGAGAAAGTTTTAATAAAGAATCAGATAAAGCTTCAATAGATCCATCAACATCACCTTTTACAATGACATTTAACTCTTGGAAATCCCCTAAAGCAATTCTTCTTCCTATTTCGTCTAATGTAATATGCTTAGTAGTTCTTAAGCCCTGTTCTCTTTGAAGTTGTTGACGTTTAAGCGCTATTTGTTTTATCTCCTTCTCATCAGTCATCACATTAAAAACATCTCCTGCGCTAGACGCTCCATTCATCCCTAAAATAGAAACAGGCTTAGAAGGGCCTGCTTCTTTAACTATTCGTCCGTGCTCATCATGCATGGCTTTAATCTTTCCAAACTCAGTTCCAGCAATTAAAGCATCTCCTACTTTCATAGTACCATATTGAACAAGTAAGGTAGTAACATAACCTCTACCTTTATCAAGTGATGCTTCAATAACAGTTCCTTTCGCGTTAGTTGTAGGGTCCGCTTTTAATTCAAGAAGTTCAGACTCTAATAAAACTTTTTCTAATAAATCTTCAATTCCCGTACCCGCTTTTGCAGAGATTTCTTGACATTGATATTTTCCTCCCCAATCTTCAACTAAAATATTCATAGCTGATAACTCCTCCTTAATTTTATCAGGGTTAGCACTATCTCTATCACATTTATTTAAAGCAAAAACCATAGGGACACCAGCTGCCTGAGCATGGTTAATAGCTTCTTTTGTTTGAGGCATAACTCTATCATCAGCTGCAATTATAATGATTGCTACATCTGTTACTTGAGCACCTCTTGCACGCATTGCCGTAAAAGCTTCATGACCTGGAGTATCTAAAAACGTAATGGTTTTTTTATTGTGTTTGACAGAATATGCTCCAATATGTTGTGTTATACCTCCAGCTTCACCAGAAGTAACATCCGCTTGTCTTATAAAATCCAATAAAGATGTTTTACCATGATCTACGTGACCCATAACCGTAACTATAGGTGGTCTGCCCTCCATCTTTTCAGGATTTTGAGAATCTTCTATGACTGATGCACTAACATCAGCACTAACAAATTCAACTTCAAAACCATATTCTTCAGCAACCATGGTTAATGTTTCAGCATCTAGACGCTGATTAATTGAGGCAAAAATACCAATTGACATAAGCGTCCCAATTACTTCAGTAGGAGTTTTAGTCATCATTGTTGCTAGTTCTGAAACAGTAACAAACTCAGTAAGTTTAAGTATACTTTTTTCGTGTTCAGAAATCAACTCTTCTATTTCCAATTTATCTGAAACAGCTTGTCTTTTTTCTCTTCTAAATTTGGATGATTTTGATTTTCCCTTATTGCTTAAACGAGCTAAAGTTTCTCTAATCTCTTTTTGAATTTCTTCAGTTGAAACTTCAGGTTTTTGTTCTGTTTTTTTAGGTCTTCTAAGTTCTTGAGAAGCTTTTTTACCAGCTTTTTCTACATTAACTTTTTTAATTCTTTTTCTTTTTCTTTTATTAGAATCCTCCGTTTTTTCTGCCGGCTTAGCCTTAGGTTTTTCAACAGGAAGATCTATTTTTCCCAAAACCTTTGGTCCAGAAAGTTTTTTTGCTTCAGCCTTTATTGTTTTTTCAGCTTCATCCGTTTTTTCTATTGCTTGATCTTCCTTTATCTGTGGCTTTTCTTCTTTTAAAACAGGTTCTTCTTTAGCAGGCTCCTCTTTTGTTTCCGGCTTAGGCAAATCTTTCTTTTTCGGTGAAAGATCAATTGATCCAACTACAGAGGGTCCGCTAAGTTTTTGTGGTTCAGCCTTAATGGTTTCAGGTTCTTTTTTAGCAGGCTCTTCTTTTTTAATTGAAATTACTTTTCTTTCTTCTTGCTCAATTCTTACTTGATCTGCTTTTTCTTTTTCAAACTTTTCACTTTGAAACTCTTTGAGCAGCATCATATATAGTTCCTCATCTATTTTTGTGTTAGGATTAGAACTCACTTCTTTACCTTCATTGTTTAAAAAGTCAACAATGGTGGAAATCCCAACATTCAATTCTCTTGCTACCTTACTTAACCTTTTAACTGCGGCCATAATAGTTTATTTTCTTAAATTAAAAACTGTTATTATTGTTCAAATTCTGACTTAAGAACATTTAATATTTCAGCAATTGTTTCCTCTTCTAAATCTGTTCTTTTAACCAAGTCTGTACTGCCTATTTCTAAAACACTTTTAGCTGTATCACATCCAATAGCTTTAAGTTCATCAATTATCCAACTATCTATTTCATCCCCAAATTCATCCAAATCAACATCATCAATATCTTCAGAACCTTCTCTGTATACATCAATCTCATATCCTGTCAACTTCGAGGCTAACTTAATATTATGACCTCCTTTTCCAATAGCTAGTGAAACTTGATCTGGCTTTAAGAAAACTTCTGCTCTATTGTCTTCATCCTTTATATCCATATTAGTGATTTTAGCAGGGCTTAAGGATCGCTGAATTAATAACTGAGTATTATTAGTCCAATTAATCACATCAATATTTTCATTTCTAAGTTCTCTTACTATACCATGAATTCTAGATCCTTTCATCCCTACACAAGCTCCAACTGGGTCTATTCTGTCGTCATAAGATTCAACAGCCACTTTTGCTCTTTCACCGGGCTCTCTTACAATCTTTTTTATTGTGATCAGTCCATCAAATACTTCAGGGACTTCTAATTCAAAAAGCCTAGCTAAAAACTCTGGAGCTGTTCTAGATAAAACAATTACTGGATTATTATTTCTTAAATCAACTTTTGCTACAACGGCTCTTGTTGTATCTCCTTTTCTAAAATAATCGGAAGGAATTTGCTCAGATTTTGGCAAAATCAATTCATTTCCATCGTCATCTAAAATTAATATTTCTCTTTTCCAAATCTGGTAAACCTCACCAGTTATTATATCGCCTACTCTCTCTTTATATTTTTGATAAATTCCATCTTTTTCTAGCTCCATTACTTTCGCTGCAAGATTTTGTCTTAAAGACAAAATATTTCTTCTTCCAAAATCTTCAACCTTAATTTCCTGAGAAACTTCTTCTCCAATTTCAAAATCTGGCTCTATTTTTAAAGCCTCAGTATATTTGATTTGAGTTCCTTCATCTTCAAAATCCTCATCAGGAACAATCTCTCTGCTTAACCATATTTCTAAATCCCCTTTATCAGGGTTTATAATAACATCTACATTCTCATCCGATCCATATTTTCTTTTTAAAGTAGATCTAAAAACATCTTCAACAATTCTCATCATTGTTACTCTATCAATGTTTTTCATTTCTTTGAACTCTGAGAATGAGTCTATTAATTCTATTGCATTCATTTTTTTTGTATTAAAAGGAAATTACTAGTCTAGTTTCTTTGATTTCATTCATCTTTAGGTGATGAATTGTTTCAATAGTTTCTTTTTTCTTTGTCTTTTTGTTTTTTATTATTTCAATATGTTTTAACTCTATTTCTTCAAAAGAAACTTTAGTAAGTTCCCCCTTATAAGCAGAATCTTCAGTTAAAACATTTATAGTTTTACCTACGTTTTTTAAATATTGTTCATGAACCATAAAAGGTTGGTCAAGCCCAGGAGATGAAACCTTTAATTCAAAATCTTGCTTCTCTCTATCAAGATTGTGTTCAATATTCCTACTAACACTTACACAATCTTTAATAGATACTCCTTGATTCAAATTATCCATCTTTACTAAAATCACATTCTTAGCGCTTACTGAAACATCTACTAAATAATTTCCATTATCTAATTCGTTTATCCTTTCTTGGGCTAATTCTATTATGCGTTTTTTAGGTATCATTTTTTTTCTAAAAAAAGAGGGGACTTTCGTCCCCTCATTCTTAATTTTCTATTTTCTACTGTGCAAATATACTCTTTTTAAAATACATATTAAATATAACGTAAAAATTTTATGCCCTAATGTGTTTTATTTATCATTTAAAATGACAGAAGAACATAAAACATACCTTATAGCTCTTTCTAATATTAAAGGCTTAAGCAATCGAACATTAAACGAATTAATTAAAGAATATAAAAATCCTAAAAACTTATTTAATAATTTTCCTATTGAAAAAATTAGTGCTGTAAAAAAGAAAAAAATTGAGTATCAATTAAAGTCTAGAGAAAATATATTGTATGCAAATAATATAATTAGAATTGCCAATGAACATAAAATCTCTATTATTGGTAAAGATGACGACATGTATCCGTCTTTATTAAAAGAATGTGAAGATCACCCTGTTTATTTATTTGTAAAAGGCAATTTAAATCCAAATAAAAAAACCTTAATTTCAGTTGTAGGCACTAGAGATGTAAGTTCTTACGGAACTGATTTTTGCAAAGAACTGGCTTCTTCTTTAAAAGACTATGACATTGGAATTGTAAGTGGTCTAGCCTATGGGGTTGATTTTGAAATTCATAAAAGAACTCTTGATTTAAACATCTCTAATGTTGGGGTTCTAGGCAGCGGAATTAAGAATATTTATCCTTCTGCACATCAAAAAATTTCTAATCGAATATTGGAAAATGGATTGCTGATTTCTGAGAACACACCATATGCCCCTCCTGTTTCATATAATTTTCCTAAAAGAAATAGAATTATAGCTGGAATGACAAAAGCTACAATAATTATTGAGTCCCCATTAAAGGGTGGTTCAATGATTACTGCAAAATTAGCTAATGACTACAATAGAGATGTATACGCTGTACCTGGCAATTATTTAAATGGAAAATCAAAAGGCTGTAATGATTTAATTAAAAATCATCAAGCTTATTTACTGGATGATCCATCAGAAATTATTGAAACATTAGAATTAAAAAAAATCAATCCCAATATAGAAAAATATAGTTCTAATGAATACAAAGCATCTTTTGACAGTAAGGAAGAAAATATAATTTACAATTTAATATTAGATGAAAAAGAAGTTTCTTTTGACAAAATTCTTCAACTTACTAACATTCATTTTTCTGCTTTAAATGAATTGCTATTGAAAATGGAATTAAATAGCTCCATAAAACAATTTCCTGGAAAAATATATACTTTATAGTAAAAATAAATAGACTATATATTACTTTTAAAGCAATGAACGTATCCTCATTTATTGCAAAAAGATATTTATTCTCTAAAAAGTCGAGAAATATTATAAATATAATTTCTTTTATCTCATTTTTCGGCCTATTGATTAGCTCCGCAGCTTTAGTGATTATTTTAAGTGGATTTAATGGGATTCAGTCTTTTGTAGAAGAAATGTATGGGACTTATTCCGCAGACATTTTTATCACACCTAAAAAAGGGAAATCAATTGAAGCAAGTCATGCTATTTTTGAAGATTTAGAAGAAAATAAAAATGTTCTTCAATTTTCAAAAATTATTGAAGAAACTGCTTTAATAAAAAAGGAAGATTTATGGGTAACTTCAAAAATAAAAGGAGTTGATACTTCAATTTACTCCCATTCATTTTTCAATAAAAGTATTATTGAAGGGGGGGGAATGTTGTACGAAACTTATAAAAAACCAATGGTATTGCTTGGTCACGAATTACAATACCAACTTCAAGTATCTAGTAACCCAAATTATAACAATGATATAGAAATATATGGTTTATCAAGAAAAAAGAAACTATCTATACAAAACGACAATTTATTTAATCACTACAATATTAGCGTATCTGGAATATTCACTATGAATCCAGAACTTGATAAAAATACCATTTTTGCTCCTTATGATTTTGTAAACTCTCTTTTTGAATATGATAATGAGGCAACATCAATTGAAGTTAACTCATCTAACATTAAAAAACTAAAGGAACTTTTGGCAAACAATTATAGCGATGAGTTTAAAATCGAAACCAATGAAGAGAAAAACACAATGATATATGCTACAAATGAAACTGAAAAATGGATGGTTTTATTTGTTTTAATTTTTATTTTGATGTTATCAACCTTTAATACCATGGCTTCAATAACTATGCTTATTATCGACAAAAAAAAGGACATCAATTCTCTTATTTCAATTGGATCAAAATATTCCACCATCAGAAACATCTTTTTTAAAGAAGGTTTGTTTATTTGCCTTTCTGGCAGCTTTGTTGGATTAACAATTGGGGTTATTATATGTCTTTTGCAAAATCATTTTCATTTTATTGAAATGAAAAATGCAGCAATTAACTATTGGCCAGTATTGATTAAATTAAGTGACATTATATTAATCCTATTAATTTTATTAATTATTGGAATAAGCGCGTCATTTATTCCATCTCAAATATTAATGAAGCGACTGCTAAAAAACAAATAGTTTAAAACAGATATTTATTTTTCATTATCGATTACAGATAATTTTATTTTCAATATTTTAAACTCTGTAACTTCAGCTATTACTAATTTAAATCCTTCAATTATGAAAGTTTCTCCTTTTTTAGGAATAGACTCTGAATAATGAATTACTAACCCTCCTAGAGTTTCATATTCTTCTGACTCAGGGAGCCCTAACCTATATTTTTCATTAACAAAATCAATTTCTAACCTAGAAGAAAAAACAAACTCATTATTACTGATTTGTTGATGAATGAAATCCTCTTGATCATGTTCATCATCAATTTCACCAAAAATTTCTTCAATAACGTCCTCCATGGTTACCATTCCTGATGTGCCTCCAAATTCATCAACAACAACAGCTATACTTCTACTTTTTGTTATAAACTCTTCTAAAATTTTATTTGCATTAATAGATTCGGGAACAATATTTACAGGCAATAAAATAGATTTGATATGTTCTGGTTGTTTAAAAAGTTCAATACTGTGAACGTATCCAATAATATGATCAATAGATTCTTTATAGATTAAAATTTTAGAAAATCCTGTTTCAATAAATTTTTCTTTAAGGTCATTTATACAATCATCAATCTCAAAAGCAATAATCTCATTTCTTGGAACCATACAATCACGAGCAATAATTTCTGAAAAACCAAGAGCATTATGAAATATTTTAACATCATGTTCTAATTCTTCATCATCATCCAAATCTGTTCTTAACTCATCCAAATAATGATCCAAATCTATTTTTTCAAAACCTACATTTTGTTTTGGATTGTGTTTTTTACCAAATAAATAAAGCATCATTCTTGAAAGAGAAACTATACCTGCTGTTGGCAACCACAAAATAATATAGATTAAAATTAAAGGGATAGTGAAAACACTTAAAACTCCATTAGGATTAATTCTAAAAATAGCCTTCGGTAAAAATTCTGCAAAA
The DNA here is from genome assembly GCA_002723085.1 of Crocinitomicaceae bacterium. Lineage (GTDB taxonomy): Bacteria > Bacteroidota > Bacteroidia > Flavobacteriales_D > Parvicellaceae. The sequence continues at coordinate 171,301 of PBNK01000013.1, forward strand.
ACCAAAATAAATAGTGTGGATATTAAAGTTTGAATTAATAAAACTAAAGTTGGGGACAAATCCTTGTTAATAAAATCAAGGTTGATTAATTCCTCCATGTATATTGAATACACTACTAAAGCAATATTATTTCCCAGAAGCATTGCTCCAATAAACCAAGAAGGCTGGTTGGAAAAATAAGCTAAAATTCTCCCTCTTATATCTCCCTTTTTGTTATCAAGCTCAATTTTTATTCTATTAGCAGAAATAAAAGCTATTTCCATCCCAGAAAAAAATGCAGAAAAAGCTAAAGAAGAAATTATAATTATTAGTAATGCTGTCAATTAAAAAAATTTATGCACCATTAAGTTACTTATTCTTTTCGAATCTTTTTCTTAACCCTCTTCTAATTAAGAAAATCCCCCAAGCCATAAGCGTGATTAAATAATAATTTTTAGAAATTTCAAATCCGCTAAAAACATGTATTAATAATGACCCTACAGTTGCTGCAATAGCAATGAAAAACCAAAACTTTTCTAATCTACTATTCCATTTTTCAATTTCCTTCATAACCTATTCTTTTACTTCATAATTAACATGACTATCCGAAATATCGGAAAGTTTAAAAAATGTAAAATTACTATTTGCTTTTAACTTTTTACCAGAAATTCTACCTTCTTTATTAGAAAAGGTTACTTGATCTTTAGAGTAAATGCTATCTTTTTCAAAATCAATAGTTAATTCATTTGCAAATAAAGTGTCTTCAAGATAATTTCTAAAAAGAACATTTTTTTCAACTACCAACAATTCTTTTGTAGTAAATAGCATTCCATAATCTGCTAATAAAACTGATTCAAAATAACCCAAAGAATCATAGAAAGTTAAATTTAAACCATTGGGACATTCTAGAGTAATTTGATTATCTATTTCAGAACTTATTAAGGTTTGAGCTTCTAATTTTAGTTTAGATTTTCCAAAATCTGAAAAATATAGTTGAACACCTTCAGATATTTCTGTAGATTTTTCACTTATATTTTCAGAAACTGCTTTATATTCCTCAACAGATCTTGAACAAGAAATAGAAATAACAAAAAAGAAAATTAATTCAATACTAAAAACTAAACATTTTAATGTTTTCAATCTCTAGTTTTTAAAGTAATCGTTGCCCCCCAAAATGGAACTTTTTGTTCAGAACCGCTATTGATATCTAACATTATTAAATCACTTTTAGGCAGCAACTGGCCTTTCCATGAGTTAATTGAACTAGAAGATTTACCACATGATTTTTCTGCAAAACTTAAAGCATAACAATAAACTGAACTTTTCTCAAGAGGAGTTTTAGCTATTGTCGATGCACTTGCTGCTATTATAGAAGCTCTTTTAGCATTAACCTCACATTGGTCAGATAATTTTCCAGCAAATGAAAATGCTTTTTTATAACTTTTCTTATTAAAAGCAATATCATATAAATACACATAAGACTTATTGATTAATTCAGCATCATCACCTGCTGATTCAATAGCTCTATTAAACCTTTCCTCTGCTTTAGAATAATTTTTTCTTTTATGATCAGCAGTTGCAGCATTAAATAAATCTTTAGCAGATGGAGGATTATTAGGATCGTTAAGAACCTTGTCTAAAAGAGATAAATATAAAGAAGATTCAACACATTTCTTGTCGCTTAATCTTCCAAAGATGGTTCTTATTAAATCCATATCCTCTGGATTAGCATTGTATTTTTCAGAGTATATTTCTTCAAGTTTATCGCAAGATGCACAGGGACTAACTTCATTATCTACAAATACCTGAACATTTTTATATTTTTCTGCTTTGTTCCCCATAGCTATATTATTATCACATACTTTTGATAATAATTCATATAACTCTAAAAACTTATCACAATCAATTTTACCGGTTTTAAACATGTATTTCATGGCGTATGTAAAATACTTAACATCGCTATATGAAGTAATTTCAGGTGAGTTCAAAAACACAACTTCATAAAGAGAATACGCTAGAGAAAAGTTCTTTGATGCATCTAAAGACATGATAAATGATGCTTTCTTTCTTTGAATTTTATAACACGTTCCAAAATTTTCTTCCCACATGTCAAAAATTTTATAAACGGTATCTACATAAGCTTGTTTATCAGGAGATTTTTCTTTAGCTTTTTGTTGGGTGATTTTCTTATAAATGTAAAAACCATTATCATATAAGTTTGGCTTATACTTTGGACAAAAACTTTGGGTTTTTCCCCAAAACCTTGCGGCATCCATCCAATTTTTTTGCTTTAAATATTCAGAATATAAAGATAAATTCTGTCTACAATTTTTTATTTGCACACTATCTGACCCAAAATTTGGTTGACTAATTTCAGTACAGTCTTGAGTGTGAAATGACCCATTAATCATAAATATTGTAAATACTAATGTTATTACTTTTTTCATTTTTATACTAATTAACTTTTTAATCATATTTTCTTTTTCTAAACCACCTATCGTATCTAGTGTCAGGTGCCATACTAAATCCTAAAGAAAACCTTAAATAATTTTCTTCAATATTGTTCTCAGCAGTATTTCCAATTCTACCAAGTTCAAAACCTAAATTTAACCTTGATAAAGATCTAGAACTTAACATTGGAATGGATACACCAAAATTTATGCCATAGTTTAACAATGATTTATCTTGAACCACTACTTCTGAAACGGCTCTTTTTAACCCAAAACTATAATTGGATTTTGCAAAAATAGATTTATTTGTGTTTGCCCAATCAAGAGATGGCGTTATTCTATAGCCTAAAGCCCATTGTTCAAAAGAGCCTAAGGGTAAATTTGTTTGATTTAGAAACAATTGGTTATCATTAAATCTCTTCCAGTTTGATGAAGTATACTGAAAAGCTAAATCCCATACATTTTTATCTTGAGTATTTCTTCCTAAACTTAACGAAAAAATCATTTTGCTTGGTATAGTAACCTCTCCTATCACATCTTCTTCAAAATCAAGTGTGTCTTTTGGAATTTCTTGAATATTAAAATTATAAGTATATGAATAAGCAAAATAATCATTAACGGTTTTAGCTCTAGATTGAAGAACATAACTTGCTCCTGCTCTTAAAAACCATCTATTGCTATTTAAAGGATTTCTAAACTGCTGAAAGTATTGTATACCACCATCAAATAGCCAACTGCTAATTGAAGCTTGATTTTGAATTCGAGAATTATAATAAGAGTTATCAAATTCAATACTATTCAATTGATTTAAAGTTCCAAAAAGGTATGACACATTAGCTCCTAATGCAATTCTTATGCTATCTCCTTTATTAATTAGGTTAAATCCATTTCCTAATAATAATCTATTAATGCTGCCATCACCGGAATATTTATAGTTAATAGCATTTGAGTCTAAGGTTTGATTAGATTCTGCATTATAACCCATAGAGCTATATGGAATAATACCTAAAACCAATCCCCAGTTTTTTTGTATAGGCAACCCTATAAGCATATTGTTTAAACCCAAGTTGGAAGCAGAGGAACTATTTTCTTGATTAGAATAATTTGACCTATATAAAGATGATTTTCCAGCAACTGAAACATCAAAAATAGGATTATGTTTAAAAAACCCAGCGTAGGAGGCTGGATTAGCAATGTTGATGTTTTGAGGGTCAGAAAAAGAATTTGACGCATTTGACATTCCCAAAAAATGTGTAGACTGAACAGTATTTAATTCCCCCAGTCCATACCTTGAAAATGGAGAAGTATTTAAATCCTGAGCCGTAGTAAAACTCAAAGAGATTATTAATGAAATAAGAAAACAAAATCTAAGACACATTGGTTTCAAGTATATTATTTAAACCCTTAAGAGTTAAATTTTCAAGTGCAAAGATGCCATTTTTTTCAATTCCCACAATTGATTGTAAGAATTCTGTGTCTCCACCAGTCATAAAGATTGTTAATGCCGTGTATTTAGAACGATAACTAGCAATGGTATTTACAATTTCACCAACCATGCCGTTAACAACTCCAGAAACTATAGATGAGTTAGTATTATTGCCAACTAATTGTGATTTTTCTGATGATGTATGTAATAATGGTAATTTTTCAGTGAAAGTATTTAATGCTTTAAAGCGCATACGCAAACCAGGACTTATAGCTCCTCCTTTATAACAGTTGGTTGAATCAATAAAATCAAAAGTTAAACAAGTTCCTGCATCAATTACTAAAGAATTTGAATTTTGCTTTTCAACAAACGCTCCAACTGCATTAGCTAACCTATCGTTACCAATGGTTTCCATAGAGGAATAAGAAGATTGAATAGGTAATTTTAATGAGGATGACATTTGAATTATACTTGAACAGGCAGAAAGCACTTTATTTTCTAATTCAACATTTCCGACGTTAGAAACAATTCCTTTTTTAAAATTTATTGTATTTAAATGATGAATCAACTGACTGTGCTCAACTACTTCTTTTTTTACCATTTTATTGGCGTTAAAAGTGGCTACTTTTACAGTAGAATTCCCTATATCTAAGATTAAATTCAATTGCTATTATTAACAAAAAATCCGGAACTAGTCCGGATTTAAAGATATATCTAAAATACAAATTTAAAACTATACATTAGCATTTGTGTCTTTATGAGATGTTTTTTTAGCACAACATGATTTTGTACATCCAAACTCACAAACAACTTCCTTGCCTTTTGATGCACATTGTTCTTTAGTACAATTTTTTGGACATATATGATTTTCAATTTGAGCTTTGTTCGTATTCTCATTTTCAGTTGAATGACCAGAACCTAAAATTGGAGCAATTACTAAACCTACTAAGCAAGTTAATTTAATCAATATATTCATAGATGGACCTGAAGTATCTTTGAATGGATCACCAACTGTATCACCAGTAACTGCTGCTTTGTGAGCTTCAGAACCTTTGAAAGTCATTTCTCCATCAATTTCAACACCTGCTTCAAAAGATTTTTTCGCATTATCCCAAGCGCCACCAGCATTGTTTTGGAAGATAGCCCAAAGTACTCCTGAAACAGTAACACCAGCCATGTAAGCACCTAAAGCTTCCGCCCCCATTGTAAACCCTATTACAATAGGACCTGCAATTGTTAATATACCAGGTAACATCATTTCTTTTAATGCAGCTTTAGTAGAAATATCTACACATTTATCGTATTCCGGCTCTGCTTTACCTTCCATAATTCCAGGAATGTCTTTGAATTGTCTTCTTACTTCTTTAACCATAGCCATTGCTGCTTTTCCAACAGAACTCATAGCCATTGCTGAAAACACTACTGGAATCATTCCTCCAATAAATAAAGCCGCTAGTACCTTAGCTTTGAAAATATTAATTCCATCAATTCCAGTAAATGTTACATAGGCTGCAAAAAGAGCTAAAGCCGTTAAAGCTGCTGAAGCAATAGCAAACCCTTTTCCTACTGCTGCAGTAGTGTTTCCTACCGCATCCAATATATCTGTTCTCTCTCTAACTTCTGGTTCTAGTTCAGACATTTCAGCAATCCCCCCAGCATTATCTGCGATAGGCCCAAAAGCATCAATAGCCAATTGCATTGCCGTTGTAGCCATCATGGCAGACGCTGCAATAGCAACACCATAAAAACCTGCACATGCATAAGCACCCCATATAGCACCAGCAAAAAGAATGATTGGTGCAAATGTAGACATCATTCCTAAGGAAAGTCCAGCAATAATATTAGTAGCTGCACCAGTAGAAGAGTTTTTAATAATCCCCATAACTGGTTTTTTACCCATTGCTGTATAATATTCAGTTAACATGGCTATTAATCCTCCAACAGCTAATCCAATTAATACCGAATAAAAGACTCTGATTCTTTCAATAACTATTGGATCTCCATTGTTTTCGCCAAAAAACTTCATGCTAATAGATTCTGGAAGCATCCAATTAATGATGAAAAAAGAAGCAATACCAGTTAAAACAATTGATCCCCAGTTACCAAGGTTAAATGCTCCTTGAACTTCTTTCTCTTTTGCTTCATTATTTTTAATACGAATCACCCAAGTGCCCATAATTGAGAAAACTAAACCAACACCAGCAATTAGAACAGGCATTAAAATAGGTCCCATATTTCTAAAACTATCGGAAAAATCTGGACCCATATCTAAAATAACATAATTCCCTAACACCATTGCAGCTAGCATAGTAGCAACATAAGAACCAAATAAATCAGCCCCCATTCCAGCAACATCACCAACATTATCACCAACATTATCAGCAATAGTGGCAGGGTTACGTGGGTCATCTTCAGGAATACCAGCCTCAACTTTACCAACTAAATCCGCACCAACATCCGCAGCTTTTGTATAAATTCCGCCACCTACTCTAGCAAATAAAGCAATACATTCAGCTCCTAAAGAAAAGCCAGCAAGAGTTTCTAAGATAATTGTCATATCACTTTCTCCACCATGATTTCCGTCCCAAACTAAAAACATAAAAATTGCAGATAAACCAAAAACAGCCAATCCTGCCACTCCTAATCCCATAACAGTACCACCTCTGAAGGCTACTTTCATTGCTTGTGGCAAACTTGTTTTTGCAGCTTCTGCTGTTCTTACGTTTGCTTTAGTAGCAATTCGCATACCTATGTTTCCAGCTAATGCTGAAAAAACAGCGCCAATAACAAATGCTACTACTATATACATCCCTGCATAAATGTATCCCATAGCAGATAAAAACCCCAATGCTGCACCTGCAATTACAACAAATACAGCTAACATTCTGTATTCTGCTTTCAGAAAAGCTAATGCTCCAGTAGCAATATAACCAGATAGTTTTTTCATTTTATCACTTCCAGCAGATTGCTTTTTCACCCATGAAGAAAGGTAAAGCATATATACTAAGCCGAGTAATCCAAATACTGGCAATATGTAAATCAATTTATCAGACATAATTTTTTAATTAAATTTTAGGTTCGCGAAATTAATTTTTTAAATGACATTGTGCAAATACTAAGGATAAATTCTACTTTTTCTTAAATATTTTATTATTCCATGTACGATACAAAACTGTCCTAAAATATATGTAATCATAATGGTTGGTTGAATTAAATCATGTGGTTTGTCAAAATAAAACTTATTAAGTGCAATTAAAGAATCTGATATAACAAAAATAATTGCCCCAATTAGAATTACTGTTTTTTGATTTTTAAAATCTGCTATAAAAGCAGTAAAAAGCATTGTAGATAATATTATTCCATATAAATAAACTGGAATGGAAAAATCTGAAAGTTTTGGGTTAATTATATACATAAGTGAAAAATAATATGATATTATAATTAATAAGATTAATACAATTTGGTTCCATCCTAAAATTTGTTTTTTATTCTTCACAAAAATTAATGTGTAAAAGACATGTGTGATTAAAAACATGGATAAGCCTAAAAGAAAAAATAATTCATTTTTTGAAGAAAAAATAAGAAGGGTGTCCCCTATCAAAGAAAATATTAGCGCTGCAATTAATTGAATTTTTGATTTTTCAGGAATGTGGGTTAAATTACAAACAACATACACCAATAAAAGGGGCATTAAAAGTGGCTTTGTGGAAATCACTAACCAGTTAAGACTTAAATATTCTGCAAAAATTTCCAATAAAGAAATTGCAATTAAAAAAATATAAATTATTCTATTTACCATTGATTAAGCAAATGAAAGAGGGCACTTTTTACAAGGCTTTCCTTTTTGAAACTTTTCACAACAAATTTTCTTCTTTTTTTTCTTTTTCTTCTTTTTAGAGCCCAAATCATATATTAAAAAAAAATTATAGTGTTCTGTTATAAGCTTATACATTATTTTGCGAAAATAAATATTTGACCAATACTCGCAAAGAAATATTAAATTGATGTAGATTGTTGATTAATTTGTGTTAATGAAAAAAATAATTACCCATAAATATTTAATGTTTATTGTATTATTCATAAACAATAATTCTTTTATAAACGCCCAAAAAAACCATCTAGAAAATTATATCCCACATGAAAACACTTCTTTAATTTATCATCCTAAATTACTTATTAAAACTTGGGTTCATATTATCCAAAAAAATTATGAAGACCCTCAAAACATTACTAAAGACTCTATTGAATTTATTGAAGATCAATTCAAATGGATTAATCAAATGTATAAGAACCTAAAAAAACCATCTTTAAAAGCAATGGATGGAACTTCACCATATGTTCCAAATTCAAGAATTGAATTTATTATTGACACCATTAGTTTTCACGTTGATGAGATCGGGTGGGATCGAATAAAAATGGCGCCAGTAACAAACCCTCATAAACTTATTGAAATCATAAAAATTGACAAAAAAGAAAATAGTATTTTAGTTAAAGGGCAAAGACAGGGGTTTAGACCTCTTCAGGACAGCATAATTATAACAAACTCTTGTTGTAATGATGGGATCTACAACACAAAATCAATTGAAAGGCAAGGAAGCAATACTTTAATTGTTGTTGAAGAGACTTTTAATAAAACTGAAATAAATATAGGTCATGTATCTTATTTTCAAAAGATTGATAAAAACTGCCATAAAGACAATTGGCTAAAATTTACTGGTGAAAATAAAGATTACTTACATGTGTTTTATACTGGGGCTTCTCATGACGCTAAAACATTTGGGTGTGGACCAAGTCCATATTTTTTAAATGTCTCTAAAATTTTACAAAATGGGGGGTATGCTACAGCACAATTAACTGCTCATGAATTAGGTCATTGCCTTGGTTTAAGACATACGAATTCTCCACAATTTGACGATTTACCAAGAACAGATAAATTTGGATGGATTAAGTGTAATAATATAAACACTAGCAATAACATTATGGGTTATAATTTGTGTAGAAATTATTTATCTCCCAAACAAATTGGATTTATTCATAGCCAATATTCTAATGTTTCAGCACTTACAAGAACAACCAAAAACAATATAATTAACAACAATAAAGACATTTATATTTCTGAAGATAAAAAATGGGAGAAAAGCATCTTAATTAGTGGCGATATTATTATTAAAAAAGGGATGACTCTAGAAATTAAAGAAATTATTTCAATGGCAGATGATAGCTACATTTATCTTGAAAAAAAATCTAACTTAATTGTTGATGGAGGGGAAATTAGAAACATAAACAACAATTGGAATGGTCTTGTTTTTTGTAAAAACGTTTTTAAACCAAATAAAAAACCTCTTTTGAAAAAAAATATAGGTAAAGTCATTTTAAAAAACGAAGGTGAAATCAATTATTAATTTTCAATTTTAAAAACCGGCTTTTTCTTTTCTTTTTCCTCCACTCCTAGCTTTTTTAACCATTTATTAATTTTAGTTGAATCTTTTGGTTTTTGCTTGGGTTTTTCTTCAGTTTCTTTTTCATTAATTAAGGTGGTATCTACATCTTCTTCCCATTCTACCTCAAAAATTGGCTTAGAGTCAACTTCTTCATCAGAATTATTTTGACCAGAAATAATTTTCTTTATCTGTTCTTTTTCTTTCTGTATTTTTTCTTTTCTAATTTCTTTTTTTTCAGATTGATCCAACTTGTAAATAGGATTATCAAGGGTGCCTTTTATATTTAAATACAATTGATTTCCAAGGCCATCGTCTTTTACTTGACCAAACTCATTACCTTTTGTTTTACCTCTTCTTAAATCACGCCAATTAAAACTTAAATGATAATCGATACTATCTTTAAAAGATTGCCATCCTGAAACGTTCATATTCAAAACATTATTTTCTAAATAAGTTTTTGGTATAGACACCTTCTCTTTTTCAATTATTACTTGAGAGTTAATTTCTTCAAAAACTACTTTTTTAATTTTTTTATTGAAAAAATTATAATCGACAAAGTTTTTAGTTAATGTATTACTATTAAAATAATCTAACAAATCCTTTAAAAAAGGATGATTAATCAATATTCCTTTAAATTTAATATCGCTCTTAACTTTCATATTGTTGTAATCAATTTCATTATTTAATAAAATTTGAGCATCAAAATTTAAGTCCAAATTTAAATCTCCTTTTATCTGATTATGGGTTAATAAATTTTGATTGAAGTTTTCTAAATCATTAAAAAGCTTATCCACCTTTACATTATTAAGTTTAGCATTAACTTTTAGTTTCTTTTTAGTTTGATTTAAATCCCCAGTTATTTCATAATCTCCTCCTTGGCCATTAAAAAGAAGTTTTTCACAATAAATACTTTTTGAATTAATCATCCATTTGGATGAAACACTTGTAGCTTTAAATTTTTCAATTTTAGCCTCTTTAACGTTAATTTTTGAAGTTAAATTATATTCCAATTTATTGGTGCTTGTATTTGAAGAGAATGCATTAATTAATTCCCCTATATCTATCTTATCAATATTTAACTCTGAATCTATTTTGAAAGCTTGATTCTGTTCAAAAAGTGTTTTAATCCAGTCATAAAAAATCACCTTACCTTGTAAATTACTTTCGTTAAATTTTCCATCAAGTTTTTCGAAAACTAGATTATTATTAATCGTATTCATAAAAAGGTTTGACAATTCAACCTTTAAATTTTTGGAATTAATTGAAATGTTATTTGCCCTTAATTCTCCTAATGCTTTCCTAATTTTTACTTTATTATTTTCAAACTTAAGAATTGCATCCAAAAGCAAATCCCCATTTCCAGAAATTTCTGACCCTAAATTTGTAGAGAATTTTGATAATTTTTCAAAATCAATCCCCCCTTTAATTTTACAATTAATCAAAGGATTCTTAAATTCTTGTATTGAAAAAGAACCGTCAATAGATTGATCTCCCATATATCCTGAAAAAGAATTAATAGATAATTTGCCTTTATAATTATCAAAATCACCTTTTAAGTTTAGTTTTTCTAAACTGACGTTGTTGTTTAAAGCAATAAAACTTCCATTTTGAATATTAAAGGAAGAAGAAAATTTTAATGGTTTATTTATTGACAAATCTCCTGAAATTTTAGCATTAAATTCAAGTTCACCACTTGATCTATATTTTTTTAAAACTGATAAATAATCAATTGGAAAAACACTGAAAATTTGAGAAAGCTGAATATTATCTCCATTAATTATTAATTGTATTTTGTCATTTTCATTTGAATTAAGGTTTCCAACAATATTAAATTTCATGTCAGCAACCTTTAAATTACCTCTGTTTATACTAATAAAAGAACTGTCATTGTTTACTAATAATTCTAAATCAATTTCTGCGTACTTATTATTTATATATTCAATCCCTTGAGCATTAAATGAATTAACTGTCATTCTGCTATCCAAATTCATTTTAAATATTTTTTCATTAAAATCACCTGAGAAAATAATATTTTCAGTATTAAAAGAATAAGATTGCTCAGAAATAACATTTAAATATTCTATTTGGAAATTATCTAATGAAACCTGATCCAAAACAAAACTAAATTGACTGTTTTTTGTAGTGTCTGTATTGTTAATTATGAAATAATTTTCTTGTCCACCTTTATTTACTTTTGCCTTAATTAAGCCATTATTTAACACTATAGAATTTATGCTATAATTTCTTTTAAGAAAATCTAAAGCATTAAATTTCAAAAACAATTTTTTACTATACAATAAAGTATCTTTTTCTTTATAAGGGTCCATTATAATGACATCAGAAAAAGTGATAGAAATATTTGGAAATTGATCAATTAAACTTACATCTACATCTTTGGCTATAAATTCAGTGTTTAGATTAGCATTAATTTGATCAAAAGCCATTTCTTTAAGTTGATCACTATATAATTGAGTAATGACAAAAAACAATAAAAAAATGAAAAGAAATAACAATGAAATACCTATAAATAAGTATTTCAAAATCTTAATTATTGATTTATATATTTTATGTTCTTGCATTATGCTTTAATAAATTTCTTTGTGACTACTTGTTGGTTATACTTGATTTGAAAAAAGTAAGTTCCAATAGAAAGGCTATTAATATCAACGTATGAAAAGTTTTTTATTTCTTTTTTTAAAATTATTTTACCAAAAACATCGATAATGGATAAATCAAATACTGTCTCATTTGGTAGGTTTGAAGCAAAACCAATGTTGGATTGAACCGGATTAGGAAATAAAATAAAATCTAAGTTATTTATCAATAATGACAACTCTGTATCAATTATGCAGTGTAAATTTTTAGAATTGTAATTAAAAAAGTTTTTCATTTGAATAATTTGATCTATAGAAAACCTGTCTCTACAATCTGGATGAGAATATGACATAATATTTCTTTCATCCGGGGAATAATAGTAGCCTAATGGATCTAATTGTTGTCCAACATATTGACAATTATTGGAATTAACAATATTATTTAAGTTTGGATCTGCTGGAGTATCGCACAGTAAATCTCCTCTATTTTCACAATTAGTCCCGTTTACATATTCTAGACCAAATACGGTCTCATGAGTATGAAGTAATGAGAAATAATGTCCTAATTCATGAGCTAATGTGCTGTAATTTTCGCAACAGCTATTTCTTAAAACAATACGATCTTTTATTTCATGAGCATAACCGCACAATTCACTTACAACTCCTGTCACAGTAGTTTCTCGATAGAGTCTTGGACAAAAATATATATTAAGTACATTAGGGAAATCTTTTTGGTCGCAAATTATTTCATCAAAAATTTGTCTAAAGTTTGCAAAC
>PBNK01000014.1 GCA_002723085.1 Crocinitomicaceae bacterium
GTATTATGCAACATATCGAACCTGCTGGGATACATTCTGGTGATTCATATGCTGTTCTTCCACCATATAATTTAGGCGATTTTATTATTCAACAAATCGAAGAACATACACAAAAAATTGCGTTAGCATTAAATACAGTAGGGTTAATAAATATTCAATTTGCTATAAAAGATGATGTGGTTTACATTATTGAAGCAAATCCTAGGGCTTCTAGAACAGTTCCTTTTATTGCAAAAGCCTATAATGAGCCATATGTTAATTTTGCAACGAAAGTTATGATTGGTGATAAAAAAGTTTCAGATTTTGATTTTAAACCTGAAAAGAGTGGTTATGCCATTAAAATACCGGTATTTTCTTTTAATAAATTCCCTAATGTTAACAAAGAGTTAGGTCCAGAAATGAAATCAACTGGCGAAGCAATTAGGTTTGTTAAAGATTTAAAAGATCCATTTTTTAGAAAAATTTATTCTGAAAGAAATTTATACCTTTCTAAATAAATAGTAATGAATTTTAAATCATATTTACCATATATATTAGCTATTTCAGCTTTTATAATTATTTCAATAATTTATTTCAGTCCAGCATTTGATGGGTATAGTGTTTCCCAACATGATATTCAGCAATATAAAGGAATGTCAAAAGAGATTAAGGACCACCGAGAAACCTATGGTGAAGAACCTCTTTGGACCAATTCTATGTTTGGTGGAATGCCAGCCACACAAATTTCAGTAATTTACAATTCAAATTTAATTGGGAAAATCCATAAGATTATACAATTAGGATTACCTCAACCAGTCAATTATTTATTTCTATATTTTATTGGTTTTTTATTTTGTTATTGTGTCTAAAAATTGATCCTCTCCTAGCATTTGTTGGGGCTATCGCTTTTGGTTTTTCATCTTATTTTTTAATTATCATAGGTGCTGGGCACAACACTAAAGTAATAGCTATTGCTTATATGTCACCAGTTATTGGGGGACTTGTTTTAGCTTATGGTAAAAGATTATTTTTAGGTGCAGCGATAATGACTTTGTTTCTTTCTTTGCAAATCAATGCTAATCATCCTCAGGTAACTTATTATCTTTTTATTTTACTTTTTTTTATTGTTATTCAACAATTTATATCTGCTTTTAAACAAAAAGAAATTAAAAGGTATATTAAAAAATCAAGTTTTTTATTAGTTGGAATTCTTTTAGGAATTTCTACAAATATTCCTAATTTATATGGAACATACGAATATTCACCATACACTCAAAGAGGGGGAACTGAACTCTCTATTGGTAAGGAAAATACTGGAAAGTCAAAAAGCAGCATGTCAAAAGATTATGCATTGCAGTGGAGTTATGGCAAACAAGAATCTTTAAGTTTTTTAGTTCCCAATATAAAGGGAGGTGCGTCAGGAAAAATTGCTGATGATGCTATAATTAAAGATAAAACTAATAAGTATCAGGAATTAAAAGATTTAACTGATATTCTTGGTATTTCACTTGGATATTTTGGTAATCAGGCATCAACTTCTGGTCCAGTTTATATGGGTGCAATTATATGTTTTTTATTTGTATTAGGATTGATTTTTGTTAAAAACCCAATTAAGTGGCCATTGTTATTTATGTCTATATTGTCTTTGTTGCTTTCTTGGGGAAGTAATTATCCTTTTTTAACAGATTTCTTTTGGGAATACATGCCTGCATACAACAAGTTTCGGGCTGTTACCATAATACTAGTTATGGTTCAGCTTGTATTTCCACTTTTAGGATGTTTGTGGTTAAAAGAAGTTTTTGAAGAAAAAGATTATTTTTCAAAAAAAATAAATCCTTTTTTTCATAAGAAAGAGTTTTTAAGATCAAAAGTAATGCTTTGGTCAAGTTCCATCTTTCTTGGGGTTTTGCTATTGATAACTTTCTTTTCTAGTTCTTTTATTTCTTTAACAAGCGAAAAAGACAAAATTATTTTTGATGATCCATCATACTTAAATAACCAACTAACTAATTTAATATCAAACAATAAAAATATTGATCCTAAAGATTCCCAAAACATTATTGATCAGAATTTTATGATTTTAAGCCCTAAGTTGGATAAAGCCAAATCACAGTTAATTGAATACAGGTCAGAAGTGATAAAACAAGATGGCCTTAGGTCTTTCCTTTTTATTGTTATGTTCATTGTTATATTTTACTTTTTTTCTAAAAATAAGATTAATAAAAAAATATTAATTACGTCTTTAGGTGTATTGATAATTTGTGATTTATGGTTCATTGATCAACGCTATCTTAATAATGAAAAGGACTCAAAAGGTAATTACCAACATTGGGTTGAAAAAGAAATAAAAGATATTCCTTACTTACCTTCAAATGCGGATATTGCCATTTATAAAAATGAAATAAAATTAAATCCCGATTTAGGAGACACCATAAATAAGAAATTCATTGACTTTAAAAATGAAAAGGGTGAGGTAAATAAAAGAGAAAACTACAGCTTTAAATTTGGTAAATTAAATCAAAATACAAATTATAGAGTATTACTTTTTGACCCTTATTTTCTAAAAGAAACATCAATATCATATTTTCATAAATCACTTGGTGGTTATAACTCTACTAAAATTCAAAGGTTCCAAGATCTATTAGATCATAAGTTTTCTTCACCTACATTTTCTAAGTTGATAAACATGTTGAATACTAAGTATTTGATATATAATCCTAATAGTTCAGAACTAAGTCTTAATAATGAAGCTATGGGTAATGCTTGGTTTGTTAATGAAGTGAAAGCCTTTTCATCTCCTGATGAAGAGTTTAATGAACTGGACAGATTTGATGAAAAAAATACAGCTATAACTGATTCTACTTATCATGTTAATTCTTCAATTTCAAAGAGTTACTCAAAAAACGATAACGCATCTATTTTAATGACAAGCTATAAGCCAAATGAAATCAAATATTCTTTAAATAATATTAATGGTGGTGAACATTTTGTTGTTTTTTCAGAGATATATTATCCATTAGGTTGGAAGGCTTATATTGATGGGGTGCCAACTGATATTTCAAGAGTAAATTATTTTTTAAGGGGATTAAAAGTTCCTGAGGGTACAAAAAATATTGATTTGGTTTATGAACTAAAATCATTTAAGGTATTATCTAATATAGCTCTTGCAAGTTCTTCTTTAATTATTTTATTAGTTCTAGGTTGTATATATTTATCTTTATATAAAAAGAAGGATTTTTAAAATCAATAATAAATTTTATTTCAATTGGGAATTGTAGCAAATCAATCTATGGCAAATACCATCTGGTTATTTGTTGGTTCAATAATTGGCGCAATCAATGTGTTGTTTCTATTTCCATATGTTCTTCAAGATGATCAAATAGGACTCACCCGTTTATTGACTACTCTAGCTATTTTAATTTCACAGGTGGCTTCAATTGGAGGGCCAACTTCTGTTTTAAAATATATTCCAGTTTTTCGAAAATCAGAAAACAATTATAGCGGTTTACTGACCTTAATTTTTTCTACATGTTTTATAGGGTTTTTAATATCAAGTTTAATTTTATTTTTTGGAAAAGATGCAATTGTAGATTACTATAAAGACAATTCTGCTTTGTTGGTCGATTTTTTTATTTTTTTAATCCCACTTCTTTTTGCTCAGATTTTAACTCAACTCATTACTTCATTTTCTGAGTCAGTTCTTAAGTCCGTTGTTCCCTTGTTTTTAAATGAAGTGTTTTTAAGAGCGCTACAATCTGTTTTGTTGGGCTTGGTTTACTTTAATTACATAGATTTTATAGAATTTATGTATTTATTTGTTTGTATTCATCTTTTAATTGGGGTGCTTATTTATATGTATATGGTTATTAATAGTCATATAAAATTCACACTTAAATTGTCCATAAGTTTGAAGGAGTATAAAAAAATATTTAAATATGGATTTGCTAACATGCTTTCTGGTTTAGCTGGTGGAATAACTAATAGAATAGATTTGGTAATGATTGGTTCAATGGTAAGCTCTATGGTTATAGTTGGCAATCAAAATTCTTCAAATAATGGTTTGTATGCTATAACTGTTTATTCAATAGCTGCTTATATGGCTACTATGATTGAAATGCCAGCAAGAGCATTGTCTAAAATTGCCACTTCTTTTATAAGCACTGCTTGGAAAGAAAATGATTTGAATACCATTTCGTTATTATATAAAAAATCTGCAGTAAATCAATTGTTATTTGGTTTGTTGGTTTTTGGAATTATTTGGGTAAATATTGATGGACTTTTGGTTTTTTCTGGAAAAGATTATTCGGCAGGAAAATGGGTCTTTCTATTTTTAGGTATAGCAAAGTTGATACATGTTGGTTCAGGACTAAACGGTAAAATAATATACATGTCAAATTATTATTGGGTGTTTACTATTCTTACTATAGGTCTTGCTTTGTTAACCTTTATAACCAATTACTTTTTTATATCACATTTCGAAAATACAGATGGATGGAATGGAATTGATGGGGCTGCTTTTGCCACTTCAATATCAATACTTTTATTTAATGTTGTGGCTGTTTTATTTTTAAAATTTAAGTTTAAGTTATTTCCTTATACTTTAAAAATTATTGTTTTACTGATAAGTTCTTTATTAGCCATTTTTCTTTCATCTTTAATTCAAATTAATAATGATTATATCATTTTAGATATGGCATTAAAATCTATAATTTTTTCTATTATTTATTTGCCATTGATTTACTTTTTCAAAATTTCAGATGATTTTAATGGAATTGTAAATAAACTATTAAATAAATAAAAACAGTATCACTCCATTTTTAATGAAAACAGTTCATATATTTAAAATGTTTAAATAGAGATTTTGTGCTAAATTTTGACGATACTAAAATTGCTTTCGAATATAAGTCTAAAAAAGATTTAAAAAAGGCATTTCAATTGTTTACTATTTTAAAATTTCCAATAGTAGTTTCCATTGGAAGCAAACTGGTGAAATTAGCTATTGGTTTAAGATTACCAATTAACGGTTTAGTTAAGAGGTTTATTTTTAGTCAATTTTGTGGCGGAGAGTCTGTTGAAGAATGTGAATCTAGAATTTTACAATTAAAAGAATTTAATGTTGGAACAATTTTGGATTATTCTGTTGAAGGTCAAGAAGGGTATGATGATTTTGAAAAAAATAAAAATGAAATCATTAAAACCATACGTATAGCTGAAAAGAATTCTCATATTCCTTTTTCGGTTTTTAAAATTACCGGTCTCGGTAAATCTTCAATTTTAAAAAAAGCCAATAAAGGAATTCATCATTTAAATGAAGAGGAAAAGAAATCATATGACGCAATTTCTGTTAGGGTAGATGAAATTTGTGCAGAAGCCTATTCATTAAATGTCCCAGTTTTTATTGATGCTGAAGACAGCTGGTTTCAAGATGTCATTGATTTACTTGCAGAACAAATGATTGAAAAGTATAACAATAAAACAGCTATTGTTTATAATACTATTCAACTTTATAGACACGATAGGCTTGATTATTTAAAAAAACTTCATGCTAAATGTAAAAGTTTAGATTGTGTTTTAGGAGTTAAATTAGTGAGAGGGGCTTATATGGAAAAGGAAAGAGAAGAAGCCGTTAGGCTTGAATATATTGATCCAATTCATTCAACAAAGGAGGCAACTGATAAGGACTATGATTTAGCACTTGAATATTGTGTAGAGAATATTGAGACCATTTCAATATGTGCTGGTACTCACAATGAACAAAGTTCTCTTTATTTGACAACTCTTATGAATAAAGCTAGTTTGCCTAATGATGATTCACGAATTTATTTTGCACAACTTTTAGGCATGAGTGATCATATAAGTTTTAATTTATCTAAAAACGGATATAATGTGGCAAAGTATGTTCCTTATGGGCCTATAAAAGAGGTGTTGCCATACCTAATTAGAAGAGCTGAAGAAAACACATCAGTTTCCGGTCAAACTGGAAGAGAGTTGTCTTTAATTCAAAAAGAAATTAAAAGAAGGAAATCAGTTTAAGAATTTCAACTTTGTTTTTGTGTTTTTTATAGAATTAACAAACACCTTTATGGAGCCTACTAGTATTTCAGCTTCAATGTAAATAGGAACTTTATTTTCATCATCAGTCACAAATACACTCATTTTTTCATCTCCTTTAAAAATAGTTCCTTCAATCAAATCAATTTTGAAGTTGATGCAATTTATTTTTTTATTATGCTGGGTTTTAATGATTTCTTTACCATTATAAATAATATTTACCCCCTCATACACTTTCTTATCTAACACAATGTCAATCGCTATAGTGTCGCCAATTTTATACTTATTAAAATCAATTGCTCTGGCAAAATAAACTGATGTCATTAAATCGTATGCACAACTTGAAATGTTAATGGTTTCTTTAGAATCGACATCATTTTTTTTCTCAATTACTACTGCTTTTTTATTTTTATAATCAAAACTATAATCATAGTTTAATGAAAAATTACCTTCCCTTACTCTTCTAACAAAATGTGTAGGTTTTAAGGATTCTTTAGAAACAAATGAGGCGTATTTATCTCTGACTTTGAAAAACCAATCGTAATTTTTATACGTTTTCCCTTTTCCTTCAATATAAAAGCAATTAATGTTTTTAAAGGTTGAATCTTTAACCATAAACCTTACTTTTCCAGCAGGAACCCATGTGTTAGCCATATGGTAGCTTACATCATAGATTATTTCTTCTCCTGAAATGAATGGTATTTCTTTAGGCGTACAAAAATTTTGGGAATAGATACCAAAAGAAGAAAGGAATAGAATTATAAAAAGTAACTTATTATTCACTTACGGGATTAACAGAAGCTTTTATGTTGAGAATGGTATTTGCTGGTTCAGTATTTGCTGTAACCGTTACTGTTTTATTTTGTTGACTACCTGCTTGACCTTTATTAGGTCGGTAAATAACAACTATTTCTCCACTTTGTCCTGGCATAATGGCTTCTTTTGGCCATTCAGGAACTGTACAACCGCAAGACCCTTTTGCATTGGAAATTTGTAAAGGTTCTTTACCGTTATTTTTGAAAACAAAAGAGTGTTTATTTTCAGTTTCAATATCAACCTTACCAAAATCATGAAGGTCTTCAGCAAAAGACATAATGGTTGTTCGGCCACTATTGTTATTCATCTGCGGAGTCATTGGGTTGTTCAACATGTTTTTTTGAGTATTATTTAGCTTAGTTGAAATTTTTTCATTTTTAGGAGCAGGGGGAATAAATGTTTTATTACTATCATTCTTATTTAAAAGTTCATCTTTAATTGAGCTTATAGAATTTAAGTTGAAAAGAGAAATAGCTAATGTTATTGCTAACCCGATTAATAAAATTTCGTTTTTTATTTTCATTATTTCATTATTTTTTAAAATCTAGTTTTGTAAAATATTTATCATCCTTCATAAGTTCTAATGATTTTTGAAGAGATGTATTAAGTTCATTTATAATTTGATAAAATCGTTTATAATCATATAAATCTTGAGCAATATTTGCTTTTAATCTTACTTGAATAGTTTTCTTAGCTTTTAAAAACTGTTCTTCATTATATTCAAGTCCTTCTTTTTCTGCATATTTAATTAGTTTTTCCATTATTTTTTCAGATGAGAAAGTTTTATTGTAAACATTAAATGAAGGGTATTTTTTTTCCAAAGATTTTCTGTTGTTATTTACCCAAGAAAGAGCAAATTGATTAAAAATTCCTTTACGAATTAATTTGTCAAAATAATCACTCGTTCCTGTTGTGTCAAGAGCTACAAAATAATCTGGTATAATTCCACCACCCCCGTAAACTTCTCTTTTCTTTATTTTAGTATAATATATATCTTCTTTATTGTATTTAATACTGTCCGCATTAAATGATTCTCCTGATTTGTATCGTTCATACTTTTCTCTTCTATATGCAACAGAGCCCTCTTCATATGCTTTTTGAATACACCTTCCGCTTGGTGTGTAGTATTTTGATGTGGTTATTCTTACTTGTGTATAATCAGGTAGGTCAATTGGCTTTTGAACTAATCCTTTCCCAAATGTTCTTCTGCCAACGATTAATCCACGATCCCAATCTTGAATGGCTCCACTAACAATTTCGCTGGCACTAGCACTGCTTTCATTTACTAAAACAATTAGTTTTCCGTTTTCTAAAAGTCCTTTTCTATCTGTTTTGTAACTTTTTTCAGGAAATTTTCTTCCTTTAGTGGATACAATATTTTTGCTTCCAGGAAGCAATTCGTCTGCTAGTTCAACAGCGGTCCTTAGATAACCACCTCCATTATTTTGAAGGTCTAAAATTAGGTTTTTCATTCCTTCTGATTTAAGCTCAAATACAGCTTTTTTAATTTCAGAAATACTAGTGGATGAAAAATTATTGAGTTTAATATAACCAGTTTCTGGACTAGCCATATAAGATGCGTCTACACTGTAGATTGGTATTTTATCTCTTTCAATAGAGAAGTCTAATAGTTCATCACTAATTCCTCTTTTAATGGAAACATTAACAACAGTTCCTTTATCTCCCAATAGTCTATCTCTAACTCCAGTTGTTGATATTCCAATTCCGGCAACAATTTCATCCTGAATTTTAATCATTTTGTCACCAGCCATTATTCCTACTTTTTCAGAAGGACCGCCTGGGATGGCTTGAACAACCATTATGGTGTCTTTTAAAACTTGAAACCTTATTCCAACACCAGTAAAAGACCCTTTCAAGGGAGCATTCATGTCGTGTAAATCCTTGAGGGATATATAGGTAGAGTGAGGATCAAGTTGCTCTAGCATGTATCTTATCCCATTTTCAGTAATTGTAGCATTAGAAATAGAATCAGGATATAGGTAATCAAAAATTTCTAATGCTTTGTCATATTGGGAAATGCATTTTAATTCATTAAAATGATTTATTCCGATTGGTAAAACATACAAGTCATTTATTTCTTTTCTAATTATGGATGTTTCAATGGTATCTTTTACTGGTTCCCCATCTTGGCTTTCATGTGATCTGACATATTTAGTTTTTATTTCAGTATTTTTATCTCCAACAATTAGTTTTAATAAATCAGAGTAATAATATACTTCATCTAAATTATTTCCATCAATTTCAATTATTTCATCTCCTTTTATAAGTTTCGCTAATTCTGCCCCGCTGTTATTATAAATGGAGTCAATGACAATTTTCCCTTTTTTAAAATTTAATGAAAAGCCTGCGCTTTGAATGGATTTATTCTTTTTTATCTTATAAAGATTAAAAAATTCCTCATTTTGGTATATTGAAAAAGGTCTTAAAGAGTTTAGCATGCCTGTTACTAGGTTTTCTCTTAGAATATTTTCGTCAACTTCTTCAACATACATTTGTTCAATCAGAAAAAGTAACCTTTCAATTTTTACATGAGTAGATTTTGTTTCACTTTCTTGACCATTCACTTTAAAAAAAGAGGCGAAAATTAGTAAAGTGATTATGATATATTTTTTCATAAAATGGTTTTGATAAAGTAAACAGGATGAATATATGAAATCTTAATAAGTTAAACTGTTAAATTTCGCTAAATGGTGTTTTTTATTAAATATTATTTTTTTGATAAATAAACTATGGATTTAGTTTCAAAAAAATCTTCATCAAAAAAAGCACTAATATTTTTTTTATTGTGCCTATAATTTTTTGCTATGCTATTTATTTCATCCTTTAAATCTCCACCTTTTAAATAAATAATTCCGTTTTTAATTTCGTGATTATTTTCGTTTTTAATGTTGGCTGAAACCCAGGGGCAAAATTTTGAAAAATGCGTGACAGCTCTACTTACTATAAAGTCAAACTTATCGTTTATGTCTTCAGCTCTAGAATGAAATGATTTAACGTTTTCTAAATCTAGACTTTTACTTACTTCTTGAACAACTTTAATTTTTTTACCAATAGAGTCAATTAGTGTGAAATTTACATTGTTAAAATAAATAGCAAGAGGAATTCCAGGAAAGCCTCCACCTGTTCCTACATCTAAAATTGAACTGTTTTTTTTGAATGTAATGTATTTTGCAATGGCTAAAGAGTGCAAAACATGCCTAATGTAAAAGTTGTCTAAATCTTTTCTACTAATTACATTTATTCGGGAGTTCCAATTTGTATATAAGTCTATTAATTGATTAAACTTTTTAAGTTTTGAGGAGTCAATCTCAGGAAAATAGTGACTAATTATTTCAGAAGAGTTAGATGGTCTCAATACTGTTTTTCATAATGTTGTAAAGGAATTCTCTTGCTCTAAATAGTTGTGCTTTTACAGTGCCTAAAGGAAGATTCAGTTCTATAGAAATTTCATCATAACTCATTTCTTTGAAATATCTCATTTCAACCAATGTTTCGTAACGCGGTTTAAGTTGCTTAACATAAGTTCTCATTAATTTAATTTTTTGATCTTTCATTGCAACTTGTTCAGGATCCATAGCATCACTTTTTAATTCAAACATGATGGTGTCCCCATCTTTATTCTGAATTCGATTATCTATAGACATTACATTTTTCTTCTTTTTTCTTAAAAAATCTATACAATTGTTTGTGGCAATTTTAAAAAGCCAAGTGCTAAATGCGTAGTTAGGTGTGTATTGGCTTAAACGATTAAATGCTTTTCCAAAAGCTTCAATAGTTAAATCATCAGCATCATCTTTGTTATTAACCATTTTTAATAACATAAAATATATGGAATCTTTATATCGTTCCATAAGAAATGAAAATGCTTGTTGATCTTTGCCTTTTGTTGCTCTTAGAACTAATTCATAGTCTTTTTGAGCTTTTTCAGACAGGTGATCAATATTTATATCTTCATTCATTTTATTGCTTTTTTTGGCTTTAGCTGAAATATTGGATAGCAAAATAGTAAGATGATTTCATAAATTGGAGAAGCTATCAAAAGATCTATACACAATAGATTCTTAAAAGGTTTAAAAAAAATAAGCATTAAAAGTATATTTCTTGAGATAATTAAATAGATTATTAAATGTTTAAATATCCCTAAATATGCTAGATAAAAACATAAAAAATAGAAAATAACTATACTTATAGGGTATATAATTAGCAATAATTTATGTTTAAATTTATAATGATGGTTGGTCATATGATGCCTTCGTTTCTGTATAAACCAATCCTTAAATGATGTCTTTGGATTTGATACAGTAATAGATGTTTTGCTTAAAATAACGCTTGTATTGTATTTATTAGCTCCTTCGTTTACAAATAAATCATCGTCACCTGATGGTATATGATAGTGGGATTTAAAGCCTCTAATTTTTTCATATATGTCATTATTATATCCTAAATTTCTTCCAACACCCATATATGGAATTTTTGCTTTGGCCATACTTAGGTACATTGTAGCTATATGTGCAGTATCAAAACGAATCAATTTATTTAATAATCCTTTTTGTCTTTTATATGTACTACCTCCTAATATTATTTCTTTTTTCTTCTGAAATCCACCTGAAATTTCTTTTAGCCATAAATTGCTATTGGGGAAACAATCTGCATCAGAAAAAATAAAATGATTGTATTTAGATGCTTTTATTCCAAGTGTTAATGCAAGTTTTTTTGCAAAATGATCTGTTCCATTATCTGTTATTTCAACTACTTTTAGATTTTGATATTCCTTTTTAAGTTTATTTAATAATATGCTGCTTTGATCCCAAGACCTATCGTTAACAACTATTATTTCAAACTCAGGGTATTTTTGATTTAAAAATAATGGAAGATTTTTTTTGAGATTTTCAAATTCATTTCTAGATGCGATTATTATTGATAACGGGATAATATATTTTGGAGGAGTATTTTTATGAAAACTTAGACGTAAAAAAAAATACAATTGATAAAATATTTGAACAGCAAATGCTGTTATCAAAATAATTAAAAGAATATTCTCTTGATTTGCAATTATGTTATTTATTATAATCTTCAAACTTATCAAATGTACCCTTTACCAACTTATTATATATTTGTCTCAAAGTAGTTTATTCACATTTTTATGAACTTTCAAATTAATAAAAAGGATTCCTTAAGTAAGGCAAGAGCTGGTTTTATTGTAACAGATCATGGTAAAATTCAAACACCAATTTTTATGCCTGTAGGAACAGCTGCTACAGTAAAATCTGTTTCTCAAAAAGATTTAGATGAGGAAGTCAAAGCTCAAATTATACTTGGCAATACTTATCATCTTTATTTGCGTCCTGGTTTAAATATTTTAGAAAAGGCTGGTGGAATTCACAAATTTAATTCATGGAATAAGCCAATTTTAACTGATTCTGGTGGTTATCAGGTTTATAGTCTTTCTGCTAATAGGAAAATTAAGGAAGAGGGGGTTAAGTTTAGATCTCATGTTGATGGTTCTCTACATTTATTTACACCTGAAAATGTAATGGATATTCAAAGAAAAATAGGTGCTGATATTATAATGGCTTTTGATGAATGTACTCCTTATCCATGTGAATACAATTATGCAAAAAAATCTATGCATATGACTCATAGGTGGTTAAAAAGATGTGTTGATAGGTTTAATTCCACATCACCAATTTATGGTTATAATCAAACTTTATTCCCAATAGTTCAAGGAAGCGTGTATAATGATTTAAGAACTGAAAGTGCTGAAACTATAGCTTCTTTTAATATGCCTGGCAATGCAATTGGTGGATTATCAGTTGGTGAGCCAGCAGAGGAACTTTATAAGCATACTGAATTGGTTTGTGATATTTTACCTGCAGATAAACCTCGCTATCTTATGGGGGTTGGTACACCACAAAATTTATTAGAATGCATAGCTTTAGGAATTGACATGTTTGATTGTGTAATGCCTACACGAAATGCTAGAAATGGAATGTTATTTACTTCTAAAGGAGTAATTAACATAAAAAATAAAAAATGGGAAAATGACCATTCTCCAATAGATGATGAAGGAAGTTCTTCATTTGATAAAATTTATTCAAAAGCTTATTTGCGTCACCTTATGGTTTCAAAAGAAATGCTTGGTGCTCAAATTGCAAGTATTCATAATCTAAGTTTTTATTTATGGTTGATGAAAGAAGCTAGAAAACATATAGTTGATGGAAACTTTTATGATTGGAAAAATAAAATGACCAAAAATGTTTCAAATCGATTGTAAAGGATGAAAAAATTAGATTGGTTTATAATAAAGAAATTTCTTGGAACATATGTTTTCATGATTGCCGTTGTTATGAGCATTTCAATCATTTTTGACATTAGCGAAAAGTTAGGAGATTTTATGGCTCCTGAAAATGATTTAAGTTTATCTAATATAGTTTTTGATTATTATCCATATTTTTTTATTCATTATGCTAACCTTTTTTCTTCGCTCATTATTTTTCTGTCAGTACTTTGGTTTACTAGTTTTATGGCTCAACGTTCTGAAATTATTGCTATTTTAAGTAATGGAGTTAGTTTTTGGAGATTTTCCAGACCTTATATAATTGCATCTACTTTTTTACTCATAGTATCCATATTAATGAATCATTATATAGCTCCAATAGCCAATAGGAACAGATTGGATTTTGAAAATAAATTTACAAAGTATAATGTTCATTTTAAGAACGCTAATTTAGAATTAGAAAAAGGGGTAATAGTTAGCTACCGAAAGTTTTTTGGAAATTCTACAACTGTAAGAAGGTTATGGGTTGAAAACTGGAAAGAAAAAAATAAAAATGAATGGGAATTGATTAGCGATATGCAAGTTGAAAGAGCTATTGGAGATAGCCTATCAAATAACTGGATTCTTAAAAATGTTTTTATTAGAAAAATTGGCGCCAAAAAAGATGATATTCGATTTGAGAATCAAATTGATACTGTTTTGTCTTTTAATTTATTGGACTTAGGACAAAGGGCTGAAATAAATTTTGCTATGACAACTCCAGAACTTACGCAATTCCGAAAAAAAGAAGAGGACAAAGGCAATCATGTTGCTCACATTGATATAAGTAAATATGAAAGAACGGCTTATCCTTTTGCAGCATATATTTTAACAATAATAGGAATTTCTGTTGCTTCAATTAAATCAAGAGAAGGGGTTGGTAAAAATTTGGTAATTGGTTTGGGATGTGGGTTGGTTTATGTTTTTTTTATGAAGATGACATCTGTTGCTGCTGTTAATATTGGTTGGGATCCTCTATTGTCAGTTTGGTTTCCAAATATTATTTTTTCAAGTTTTGCTTTGGTTCTTTTTTACAGAAGATTAAAAAGCTAGGTTCCTATCTCATAGTGTAATACCAATTGTGTTCTGTTTTCTGGAGGGTGTTTCCCAAAAGTGGTAACTTTTCCATTGACTCCAATTAAAATTGGATTAAACGATCCAGAATCAATAAAGTCATTATCTAAAGGTCCAGCGTCTCTGTCATAAATTTCCCAGTGGTATCTTTTGTTATATAGTTTTTCATTATTAGATGAAGTCCAAAAACAAGGGGAGTTAGGGGATTGATTATCAATTACAGGAGAAGAGAAAAAATAATTGGAGGAGTCATATTCAATTATTTTTAATTCTAAATCTGCATCAGCTCCTGTTCCAGTTATATCCCAAGAAGTGAATGGCCAGGTAGCATTTGGATTGATTTCAGGATAATAAGTGATTTCATATTGATTAATGTATGCATAAGTACATGAGGCATCATCATAATCAGCAATGCTGTCATAAAAGGGTGAATTTATATCTGTGCAGCCACCTGTTTTTATTCCACCATCATCAATTGTTTTTTTACAACTATTTAATAAAATAAAAGTTGATAAAGCAAAAGCAATTAGTGTGTTTAATGTTTTTAAAAAGTCCATCCTATTCCGATTGTAAATGAGGTTTGATAATTTATTGATCTAGAAAACTTTGAATTTGGAGTAAAGTCAAAAAATAAGGGTACATATCCTAATTTATAAAAAATAGGTTTTGTTTTGGAGTGAAGTCGATATTCAAAGGAACAATGTGCAAACCATTCTTTTGCAGAAATAAGTTCAGCATTTATTGGTTGCTGATTTAAGTTAGCATTTGTAATGTTTAGACTGTTGATATGGTATTTCCAAAACGTTGTTCCAAAGCCAATTAAAAATTCATTATTTGATTTGTTTAATGAAAAGTTAATTTCAAATGGAACTAAAATTTCAGTTGATGGTTCAAGAGATGTAAGCCCAGGAAAAATGCTTAATCCTATGTTCGATCCAATTTTAATATTATTTATAGTTACAATATTTCTTTCATAACCTAATGAATAATAAAACCCCTTTCCGAGAAGTTCAAATTGCAGGTTGTTTTTGTTTTCATCAGTTTGCCCAAATGCAACATTAATTGATAAAAACAAAATAATTATAATTCTTAAAATATAAATCATCTTCTTTTTAAATGTACAAATTTTCTTTTATTAGAAGTATTTTCATTTTAGTATATTTAGTTTCTTTTTTTATGGATCTTGAAAAATTAATAAGTAAATACACCAATGAACATTCGAAGTTTATTGAGTTTTATGGAATTAATATTCATTATAGAGATGAAGGTGAAGGAGATGTTATTTTGCTTGTTCATGGTACTTTTTCATCTCTTCATACTTTTGACAAATGGACAGAAATTCTTTCAAAAAATTATAGAGTAGTTAGGTTAGATTTACCTGGGTTTGGTTTGACTGGTCCTACAATAGATAATGAATATGGAATTGATTTATTTATTGACTATATCATAAAGTTTATGGATTTCATTAATGTTGATAAATTTAATATTGCAGGAAATTCTTTAGGCGGTTGGCTATCATGGGAATTAGCTCTTGCTCATGAAGACAGAATCAATAAAATGATTCTATTAAATTCTGCTGGTTATATTACAGATAGAGATTATCCTCTTCCATTTATTATTGCCCAAAATCCTGTTTTAAGAAAGTTATTTAATGTTAATTTCATTCCAAAAGTTATTGTTCGTAGATTTCTTAGGCAAGTTTTTTACAATCAAATGAAGATTACTGATCAAATGATTGAACGTTACTATGATTTAGTTCATAGAGAAGGTAATATGGATGCATTTGCTAGAATAGCAAATTCTAATTACAAACAAAATACACATTTATTAAGTAGTCTTAAAATTCCAACCCTTTTATTGTGGGGCAGCAAAGACAATTGGATTAAACCGAAACATGCAAGTTATTTCCAAAAAGATTTACGAAATGTGAAGCTAAAAATTTATGAGAATGTTGGTCATGTTCCTATGGAAGAAATTCCAGAAGAATCTGCAATGGACGTAATAGAGTTTTTAAAAAACTAATTAATCGCATTTTTGTTTTTTTAATTTCTCTATTAGAGTTTCCAATTTTTGATTTTCAAAGTTAATTATCGCATTTTTTAACCTTAATTTATCACTTCCTTCTTCCATTTGTATTAAGATTTGTTTGTCGTTAATAGGTAATAAACAGTAATAAATGGGGTTTGGTTTTTTATAAGGTTGTGAAAATTCTTTTATAAGTTTACTTTTATTTAGTTGTTTCTGTATCAAATTAAAATTTATTTCATATTTATTTATTTGACACAGAAATAAATCAGAAGATTTAATTTCTTTTTTTAAAATTTTCGTAAAGAATAGTTCATCTGAAGGGTAAAGTGGTAAGGTTCTATGATTTCCATTAAGTTTTGGTTTGAAATTATTAAGGCTAATGACAGTAGATAAAGAATCCTTAAAAGAAACTAAAATTTTTAATTTTGATGTGTCATATTCTATTTTGTAATTTTTTATTTTTTCAGTGGTTTGACTTTCTGAAAAATTCACATCCCCATTTTCAATTATTTTAAATATCAAATCTGTTTCAATTGAGCTTTCTGATAATAATTTATTTAAATTCTCATCTATATTTATAGGATTCGTAAGAATAAACTTTAACACTCTATTATTTGGTAGCCAATCCCAACCTCTGTCTTTAAAAAAAAAGAAAACCAGCATCAGCCCAATTCCAAAGCCTAAAAAAAAATATTTTAATCGATGAATAAATTTCATAAAAAAAGCCCTCAAAAGAGGGCTCTAATTTACTAAATGTATATTACTATTAATATCTGTAATGTTCAGGCTTGTATGGCCCTTCAACTTTAACACCGATATAATCAGCTTGATCTTTAGATAATTCATCTAATTCAACTCCGATTTTTGCTAAATGTAAAAAAGCAACTTTTTCATCAAGATGTTTAGGTAGCATATAAACATCATTTTCATAGTTTTCACTGTTGTTCCAAAGTTCTATTTGAGCTAAGGTTTGGTTTGTGAAAGAATTACTCATTACAAAAGATGGGTGACCAGTTGCACAACCTAAGTTTACCAACCTTCCTTCAGCTAATAAAATAATATCATTCCCATTAACATTGTACATGTCAACTTGAGGTTTGATAGTACTTTTTGAAGCGCCAAAATTATTATCTAACCATGCCACATCAATTTCATTATCAAAGTGACCAATGTTACAAACAATAGTTTTGTCTTTCATTTTTTCAAAATGTTTGCCAACAACGATGTCTTTATTTCCAGTAGTTGTTACAACAATATCAGCTTCAGAAACTGCACTTTCCATTTTTTTAACAGCAAAACCATCCATTGCAGCTTGAAGTGCACAAATAGGGTCAATTTCAGTAACAATTACTCTAGCACCAGCCCCTCTTAGAGAAGCAGCAGAGCCTTTGCCTACATCTCCATATCCAGCAACAACTGCAACTTTACCCGCCATCATTGTGTCAGTAGCTCTTCTTATAGCATCAACAAGAGATTCTTTGCAACCGTATTTATTGTCAAATTTAGATTTTGTAACAGAATCATTTACGTTTATAGCCGGCATTAATAAAGTGCCGTTTTTCACTCTTTCATAAAGTCTGTGAACACCAGTAGTTGTTTCTTCTGATAAACCTTTAATGTTTGCAGCAAGTTCGGGATATTTATCAAAAACCATGTTAGTTAAGTCACCTCCATCATCTAATATCATATTTAAAGGTTGGTTGTCTTTAAATGCAAATAGAGTTTGTTCAATACACCAATCAAATTCTTCATCATTCATTCCTTTCCAAGCATAAACAGGTACTCCTGATTTAGCAATGGCAGCAGCTGCATGATCTTGAGTTGAAAAAATATTGCAACTTGCCCATCTCAATGAAGCACCTAATTTTTCAAGTGTTTCAATTAAAACAGCAGTTTGAATTGTCATATGAAGACAACCTGCGATTTTAGCTCCATTAAGAGGTTTACTTTTGGCGTATAGTTCGCGGCATGCCATTAAACCAGGCATTTCACTCTCAGCTATAGCAATTTCTTTTAATCCCCAATCAGATAATGATATATCGTTAATTTCAAAATTATTCATGATTATTTCTTTTTAGAGATCTAATAGTTTTTGTCAATATTTATAAATTTGAAAAAATTTGTTTGTTTAAAATTATATTGACACGAGCACCAATAATTTTTTTGTTATTATTAATAATATTTTCTGCAAAAATATCACCATTATGTGCTGAAATTATTTGTTTAGAAATAGACAAACCTAATCCAGAATGCTTTCCAAATTCTTTTTGATTAATTCTATCAGTATAAAATCTATCAAAAATTTTGTTAATAGCATTTTTTGGAAATCCTGGCCCATTATCTTCAAACAAAATA
>PBNK01000015.1 GCA_002723085.1 Crocinitomicaceae bacterium
CAGAGATTGCATTTTCTATTGATGGGTTAATAGATACTAAAGGTTTTTTTAAACAATTTGAAATTATATTTAAAGTTTCAAATGAAAATCCAAAAGAGGCAAAGTTTAAAGTTGAAATTGATGTTAATAGTATTTTCACTAATGAAAAAACAAGAGATAAATCTTTAGTATCTGAGGAATATTTTAACGCAGAAAAGTACCCTAAAATTGTATTTAGATCAAAATCTATAGAAAAAACCTCTGAAGGATATACAGCAAACGGATTTTTAGAAATGATTGGAGTTAAAAAGGCATTTTCTTTCCCTTTCACTTTTGATGGAACTACTCAAAATAAAGAAAATCAAAATGTTGCTGTTTTTAAAGGGGAATTTGACATTGATAGAACAAAGTATGGGATGACTGAAACTTCTGGTATTGGAAATATTGTTCATGTAGAATTTTACACTGAAATGATTATAAAAGATTAAATCTTTTTTAATAATTTAAATGCTAAAAATAGCCTTCTCTCCTATTTATAAACTTAAGCTTCCTGAAGGTCATAGATTTCCCATGATTAAATACGAATTAATCCCAGAACAATTGATATATGAAGGAGTTGTTAACAAAGAAAATTTTTTTCCTCCAAACTTTATAAACCAAAAATGGGTTCTTAAAGCCCATGATAAAATTTATATAAATAAATTAAATACCCTTAAACTTTCAAAAATAGAGATTCGAAAAACTGGATTTCCTCTTACTAAAGAGCTAATTGAAAGAGAATATGTAATTAGCGAAGGAACTAGAATGTGTGTAGATTACGCCATTTTATACGGAGCTTCTGCTAATATTGCTGGGGGAACACATCATTCTTTTAGAGATAGAGGTGAAGGGTTTTGTTTGCTAAATGATGTTGCCATTGCCTCTTTTTATGCACTTGAAAAATATAATTTTAAAAAAATTTTAATCATTGACCTAGATGTTCACCAAGGTAATGGCACCGCATCAATTATGAAAAATGAAAAATGCATTTTTACATTTAGCATGCATGGCAAAAAAAACTATCCCTTTAAAAAAGAAGTTTCAGACCTAGATATTGAACTTGATGATGGAACTGGAGATTTTGAATACTTAAAAAAAGTAAATGAAAATTTAACTAATCTTTTTAATAACGATCTTCCAAATATTATCTTTTATATTTCTGGAGTTGACATATTATCAACTGATAAATTAGGAAGGTTAAACATAACCAGAAATGGATGTAAAGAAAGAGATGAATTGGTATATGAATATGCAAAGAAATATAACATCCCCGTTGTGACAGTTATGGGTGGTGGATATTCAGAAAAAATTTATGATATAGTAGAAGCTCATTGCAATACATTTAAAGCAATGACGTCTCTCATTAAAGGTTGATTATTGCCAACTAAAGTAAGCTTCAAGATTAAGGTTATTAAAACCTTGATTAACTGACATACTAGTTTTAAATCTTTCGCTTCTTGATGAACCATAATTATCAAAAGGTTCTAAATAAACAGAGTCAATAGGTTCAAAAGAATTATCGTATTCAAGGTCATACAAGTAAATCCAATATCCTTTATTAATCCATTGAGAGGAAGTTAATTTTGGCATAAGTTCAAAAGTATAATCAACGATAAAAGGGTTTACATCATTATAAACGTAAGTTAAATTGTTATTAACATAATTTGTTGGTGATATAAAACCTAAAAAAAGATCAGGAAAAGTATTATTACTGTCTATATCACTAGAATAACCAGCATCCCAACCTTGATTTTGATTATTTAACTCAGGGAAACTATATACTTTAACTGAGTCAAGAGAAACAGACTGATAGTACTTACAACTTCCATTATCTATGGTTCTATTTATATTGTAATTATAGGCTTCTGGGTCAGTACAACCTTTTTTACAAGCATTAAAAATTGTACTAAATATGAGAATTAAAAATAATTTGCTATATAAATTCATGTTGTAAATTTAAAATAAATAAAATAGCTATTTTGCAACTATAAAATATCTAGTAACAAATGATTTCATTCCGAATCCTTTGAGTGATAAAATATATATACCATTTTTTAGATCACTTACATCAAAATTTATCTTTCCATCAAACATGATTTCTGATTCAAGTTGTATTTTACCATCACTACTATAGACCTGAATTAATCCATTAAATTTTCTTGAAGTCATGATAGTTATATTATTTGAAGAGGGATTGGGATATATATCTACATCTAAATAATTTGATTGAAGTTTATTTCCTAAAATAGAATTTGATAGAACAGTATGTGATGAAATTATATTATTATAATTATCAATAAGAGATAATTTACATGAGTCAGAGCCAAAAATTTCAACTTTGCCAAAAGCGTAGTTAAAGTTATAATTGTTAATTCCTTGTCCTCCAATATTAAATAGAGAATTAACATATATTGAATCAATATAATAAGCAATTTTTGAATTCTCTTGAGCTAAATTAGCGGCCATAAGCTCAGGAAACCCACTATTAGATCCATCATCTATAGCTGAGGAATGAGTGTCACCACTTATTATGATAACATTATCAACATTATTATCATTACAAACATTAAATAACCATTCTCTATCATTTGGAAACCCTGCCCATCCATCACATAAAATTCCTGCTAAAAACATTCCATCAATTGTATTTCCATTGTAATTGAAATTAAAATCTTGTAATGCAATCATCAGATTCATTAATTGTGAAAAAGATTTATTATATGTCACTGATGATATAATAAACTTCCAATCTGCGTTTGAATTTAACAAAGCATTTTCTAGCCATAATTTTTGTGCATTTCCTAAAATGGTATGAGATGAATCTGGGCTAAACGTCCAACTTCCCAATGAATCTTGAACAAAACAAGCTGTATTAGCCGTTCTTG
This sequence comes from Crocinitomicaceae bacterium, assembly GCA_002723085.1. Classification (GTDB taxonomy): domain Bacteria; phylum Bacteroidota; class Bacteroidia; order Flavobacteriales_D; family Parvicellaceae. The sequence continues at coordinate 2,904 of PBNK01000015.1, forward strand.
AAAACCTTAGGTCAAGAACAAAAAACTCAGCATTACCCATCTTATAAGAATGATATATTCCATTACTTGTATCTGGCAAATCATAATGAGGAAAATAATTGTCATAACCAATAACAGAATTTCTTTTTAGTAAAGGGGAATAAGTATTTTCACTTAATGATGTTTGTTGTGTATTTGGATTAAAATATACTGATGAAGCACTTTGACCAGAGCAATTGTCCTTTACAAAATCATGATCATCATAAACATAGTCAACAGGAATATTTGCTAGCATGGATTTAGCATATATATCAGAATAGCGATCATGATATGAATTTTCTATAGCCCCTGTAATTGAAGGAAAATAATTATTAGAATTTCCATACAATTGATCAGGATAACCCCAATCTCCAGTATAAATAAAAAGTGATGGATAATTCATTCTTATTACGTCAACTATTTGTTGAGGATGATTATGAGATACACATGATCCTACTCCGAAAACATAATTGCCAATTTGGCCTTCTGAAGGGAAAGTTGAAATTTGATCATTGAATACATGAACATTATCAAGAAATACTTTATAATAGTATTCAGTGTTAGGTTGTAACCCACTAACTGTGATTATTATTGATGAATCTTTCTGATAATCAATGTTACTTGAAGCTGAAATTGGATTCAAAAAAAGAATTGATTCAGATAGGTCTATTTTAACATTAACTGCATCAACTGATCTTACATAAATTTTAAATTCAGTATCAGTCATCCCTCCAATAACTGGACCATGAGAAATTGTTTGGGAATTAACATAAAATAAATGAAAAACAGAGATTAAAAAAAAAGTAAATCTTTCTATCATAATTAATTAAAATAATTGTTCATGTTTAAAATAAAATATTTATGCCTATGTAAGCAAAAATCTTTTATCCTTTTCAATCCTTTATTGTATTTATATTCACCATCAGGATCACCCCATCTTCTATAATGCTCTTCTATTGCAGGGTTAATAAAAGTTTTATAATAATTAAATTTTTTAAGTAAATTTTCTGATGACAACTCATTATCAAATAGATACTTTACCCTTTCCTTAAATTTCTCTTTAAATTCAGGTTGTTTTAATAAATAAGTAACTAATACTCCTCCCAATGCTGGAGACCTATCTTTTGTAGCAAACTCAAACATATTTTTTTCTGGACTTCCCACACAAGCATCCATATCAATTAAAACAGCTTTCCATTTTTTATTGCTTTTATTTTTTTTCCAAAAAAACGTGTTATTGCATGGCCAGTCAACATTTTGAAAAAACAATTCCACAATTAGCCAATCTAAAAGTGACTTTAATTTAAATCTATCTTTTATTTCTTTAAAAGAAATATTAGGGTTTTCTTTAATTTTTAAAATCAAATCATTAATTGAACCGTATCCATTGCTTTTTGAAAACCCTTTATCATCTGAATCAATTAACTTTTTTTCTTTTAAATCATACTTATTTGCAATTGCTTTAAGATCAAGTCTTTCTCTAATTCCGTGTATGCCCCAATATTCTCCATTAAGATAAACTTTTGAGGGTTTATAAACCATAACATCTAAATTTAAGGTTGAACATATATCAGCAATCCAGCCATCAATAAATATTTCATTCCCCCATCCAGAGAATGAAGAACGTAATATAAGCTTATCAATTGTATGGTTAACATCTAACAATTTATTTACTGCAGTTTTTTCATTTAAATAAAAACGCAATCCCTTTTGAGGTGCAAGAGGAGTTATATACCCATGAATTCTAAATAAATAATCTCCATTTAAATACTCACTATATCTATCAATAATTTGAATTTTACCAACCTGTTTACGTTTTTTAAAAGAATAAAAATTACCTGTATTTTGATCATTTGAATTATCAAAATTAACACCAGGAACATAGCATCCTGTATCATTACTGAACAACCAATTTTGATTAACATTTAAATTAACAATTGGCAAAGAATCAAATTCTAAAGATCCTAGCACATAATTTTCTTTAGCTGAATCTAAAATTGAATTTTCTAAATAACTCAAGACTTTTATTTGATGAAAACTTGAAAATTCTCCAATAGGCTCCGACCAACTGTTTGCATATTTTTTATAATTTTTAGAGGAGGTAGGGATTTTACTTAATTTTAATGGATATGAAGAAATACTAAGGTCAAAATTATTTTTATTAAAAAAAATTGTATCATCATTATAAATTAAACACATTCGATCAGCTCTCTTATCATTTATATTAAGATTTAAATTTCTATTTGAATATATACCGGAATAATTTGAAAAAATTATTGAAGATTTAGGTGAATAAAGTTTAGATATTTTTTTCACCTTGATATTATCCGCAAAAAAAAAGAGATCAATTAAAATAAAAATTGATACTACAAATGAAATAAAAATGGATATGTATAGATACTTTTTCAAAATAACTATTTCAAAACATTAAATTTTAAAGATTTAATAACAATACCGTATTCATATATTGTAAGTATGTATACCCCCTTTTTAAGGTTTACAGTATTTATTCTTAAGACTGGAGGATAAATTGAATCATAATTTTTAACTAGACTACCATTTTGGTTATGAACACTTACTTCAAATTTTCGATTCAATTCAAATGGGATGTGTAAAGTAATGTTTTCATATGTAGGATTAGGATATAAATTCCAATTTTTAAAAATTGAATCAGTATTAAATGACTCTGTTTCTGACCATTCACTCCAATTCAATCCTTTATCTCTGTACCTAAATCTCCAATAGAACTTATTATTAGGCCATAAAGTATTTATTTGATGTTTAGATAAATCAACGCCATTTTGTAAATCTATTTCTTTATATATGTTTTGATATTGAATCCAATGATCAATAATTAAATCATTAAAATCTAAGGAATCTAAACTAATTTGCCAATGAGAAGCTCCATGACCATCATTATCAGAATCAATAAATGTGGATCCTTGTAATGTAAAACCATCAGGACTAACAACTGAATTCACTGTTGGATAAATTGCAATTGGACGATTAGGTTTTTCAGCATTTAGTTTTATTGATATGCTATCTTGTAATACATTATTTTTTTCATCAAATTGATCACCTAAACTAAATCTTTTCATTACAAAATATGGATTTTCTCCAGCTGTTACTTCAACAAGAACAAATCCATATTCATCCTGACTAATTGTATACTCTTCATAATCTTCTTGATAATATTCATCCCAATAATCAATATTACCTCCAGCTGAAGCAACATTTACCATTAAATGTTTATGCTCTTTAGATTGCCCTCTTGAATAACCATGAGTATGACCAAAAAAATGAACAGAGGGTTTGCCTGAATTATCACTAAATGTTTCTAATTTTTCAATAACATCTCCAGTAAAGTCTGTATTTCCTTCTGGCCAAAGTTCTGAATGATGAGGATGATGCAGTTGAACAAAAACAAAATCAATTAAAGTATCATCAGAAGTTAATTGCAATACACTATCCAACCAGTTTAATTGAAGTTGAATTTGATAATCCCAATTTGAATTTAAACCAATAATTCTAATATTAGATTGATCTTTGTACCACCAATGTTCTTTATAATTAACTGAACCATTTTTTGGCAAATCAAAATAATCAAAAAAATAGGATGAATTTTGCTCATGATTTCCAAGAACTGGATAAATAGGTACATAACTAAATAAATTTTTACCTGCATCAAAAAAATCATCAATCCACTCATTATGATTATTGCCATTATCAACTAAATCACCTGGAATTAGAACCATTTGTAAATTTTGATTCAATGAACCAACATAATTATTATCAAAATAATTTAAAACGCCATCGTTAATTAATTTCTCAAAAACATCTGGGTGACTATTGTCTTTTTGCATATCACTCATAGCTATAAATCTTGTTAGAGATTCATTAGACTGTAAATCAGGAGTTTTAAAACTTAAAAGTTTAGATGTATAGGAATCGTTAACTGTTCTGTAAGAATAAATAGTATTAGGAGACAAATTCTGAATAGTTACTGAAAATATACATGAGTTTGAAGTTTGAATAGAATTTGCTGGAGATGAATTAATTAAATTTGAATTGCCCCATTCTAATGTTCCAGAATCGCATGTTGATGATTCCCAAACAATAGTTACTTTATTTGAAGATAAATTTTGTAAAAATGGTTGTACTAATTCTTGAGAATGATAAAAATTTAACATACACAATAAAACTATACTTGTAAAAAATTGATTCATTTCATAAAATTAGAAAACAAACAGAACTTTATTCTGAAATAAAAATATATTTTGTTTATGTTTTTGCCTTAATTATTAAACAAAAGTTATATTTGCATCGTAATTATGGATAAAAATAAGATTTTAACAATAAAGAATTTAACAAAAAAATTTGGTGAATTTAAAGCTGTAAATGATTTAAGTTTAAACGTATACACGGGTGACATATACGGCTTTCTTGGCCCTAACGGTGCTGGGAAAAGCACTACCTTAAGAACCATACTTGGCTTAATAAATCCAACAGAAGGTCAAATTTCATTTAACAACCAATTAATCAAAGGTTCTGACAGGTCTTATTTAAATCATATTGGTTCATTAATAGAAAGGCCTGATTTTTATAAAAATTTATCTGCTTACGACAACTTATTGATATTATTTAAGATGTCAAAAATGAAAAATAAAAATCGAATAGATGAAGTTTTGAATGAGGTTGGACTTCTTAATAAAAAGAACAATAAAGTTGGTGGTTTTTCCCAAGGGATGAAACAACGTTTAGGAATTGCTCAAGCTATACTACACCATCCAAAATTAATCATACTAGACGAACCTTCTAATGGGTTAGATCCCCAAGGACAATCAGACATGAGAGATTTAATTATGAGAATTAATCAAGAATTTTCTATTACCATTATAATCTCAAGTCATATCCTTTCTGAAATTGAAAAAATATCTAATCGAATGATTGTAATCAACAATGGGAAAAAAATTGTTGAGGGTAACGTTCAAGATTTAATGCAATCTGAAACCATGAAAGTCAGATTTAAAACTAAAAACAAGAAAGAATTAATTAACTATTTTGAAACAAATAAAATAGAATATATATGTGATGATGATTTTATAATCAGTCATATGCAAGAGTTGGACATTGAACCAACTATAATTGACCTTACTACAAACAACATTCACTTAATGGAAGTAAGGCAACTGAGAACTTTAGAAGAATTATTTTTAAAATGGACTAAATGATAAAACTTGTTCAATTAGAATTATTTAAGATAATTAAAAGGCCAAGAACCTATATAGGTTTTATAGCAATTTTTATAATTGTTCTTGCCCTTCAATCTGCGATGTATTTTGAAGGAGAATCATTAATATCAATAGGAATTCAAAATTTAAGAGATGATTTTAGACTAGAAGGAAAAATTATTAATGTGAATTTAATTACCTATATTCTTTTAAACAGTTTAATTGTTCAAATACCCATTCTTATTTGCCTAGTTACAGGAGATTCAATTGCTGGTGAAGCATCTACAGGAACTTTAAGGCTTATTTTGCAACGCCCCTACAGTAGAACAAAGATTTATTTAGCAAAAGCTATAACAGGTTTTATTTACACTTTAAGTTTGCTAATTTTCTTAGCCCTAATGACCTATGGTCTAGGTTATTTACTATTCGGGAATGGAGACCTAATTGTTTTGAGACGTGGAGTGAGTGTTTTTTCTCAAGACGATGTATGGTGGAGATTTTTATTTGCTTTTGGATTAGGATTACTATCTATGTTAGTAGTTGCATCGCTTTCATTGATGATTTCTTCATTTGTTAATAATTCAATAGGTCCGATAGTAGGAACCATTGCTATTTTAATTGCATTAAACATAATATTTACTCTAGGCGCTCCACTATTTAAAGATATATTGCCATATGTATTCACAACACATTTTGTTAAATGGCAATACTTATTTGATTATGAATTAAATATTCCTGCTATTAATCTATCTATATATGTTCAGATATTTTACATAGTATTATTTAACACTATTGGTATTATTAATTTTAAACGAAAAGACATATTGGTATGAAAAAAATAATTGTTCTTTTTTATATTCTTTCATTTACTAAATTATTTGGTCAATCAGAAGATGCTAAAACCCAAATTCTAGATATAATGTCAAAAATGGAAAATGTACCTGAATACAACTGTGAAGTAAAAATAAAAATTGATGTTAAATTCATTAAGATTAAGGAAAGAACAGGAAAAATGTATTATTCATCACCATCAGAAATTGATTATAAAATAAATGGTTTTGCATTTCTCCCTAAAAAAGAAATGACAGCTACTTCAAGCGAACTTTTTAAAAAAGATTTCATTGCCATTGACCTTGGAAATGAATCAGTAAATAACCAAAATTGTGATGTTATAAGAGTTATTCCTATGGATATAGAATCTGAAATTTCTACAGGACAATTTTGGGTTAATAAAGAAAACTTAATTCATAAAATGACTATAATTACAAAAGATAAAGGCAGTTATGATGCATTATTTGAATATGGAGATATTAAATATGATTTACCAAAAAAAATAACAATGTTATTTGATGTAAAAGATCAAAAAATACCTGCATTATTATCAGGAGATCTTGAAAGTTTTTCTGAGCAAAAAGACAAAGAAACCAATGAGATATCTAAAGGGAAAATAACAATTGATTATTCAAATCACAGTTTTAATTAAAGTATGAAATGTCAAAAACATTTATTCAATTTGGATGACAACGTTCATTATTTAAATTGTGCATATAAAGCCCCACTATTAAAAAGTTCTGAAACGGCAGCAATTAATGCTTTAATTAAAGATAGAAATCCATTTAAACTTACTCCGGATGATTTTTTTAATGACGTACATAATGTTAAATCTCTATTTGGGAATCTTATCAATTGCCATAAAGATAATATTGCATTAATTCCTTCAAGTTCATACGGTTTTAGTACAGCTTTAAATAACATTAAAGCAAAAGTTGGAGGGAATGCTATTACAATAAAGGATGAATTTCCAGGCAGTTATTTTTCTTTAAAAAAATGGTGTGAAAACAATCATAATGAATTAAGGATAATTTCACCCTCAATAAATTCCTATAAATTAGGAGCTAACTGGAATACTGAAATTCTTAAAAACATTAATGAAAACACTTCCATAGTTCTCATATCTTCCATACACTGGATGAACGGCACAAAATTCAATTTAACAGAAATTGGTGAAAAATGTAAAAAATATGGAGCTATATTTATTGTGGATGGAACACAATCTGTTGGAGCTATGAAAATGGATGTTAAAAAATATAATATTGACGCCTTAATTTGCGCAAGCTATAAGTGGTTATTTGGTCCATACTCAATGGGATTAGCTTATTTTTCAGACAAGTTTCAAAACGGATCACCAATAGAAGAATCATGGATGAATAGATCAAATGCAAAAGACTTTAGTTCTTTAACAAACTATGACTCAAATTATCAAAAAAAATCAAATAGATATGACGTTGGTGAAAAAAGTAATTTTTTACTAATCCCTATTCTTTTAAATGGAATTAAACAAGTAAATAGTTGGACTGTCAACGAAATTCAAAACTACTGTAAAGGTTTAGCAAAACCTATTATTGAAGAGCTTAGTAAGTTTAATGTTAAATTTGAAGATGAGGAATATTTATCTCCACATTTATTCACCTTGAATTTACCAGGTAATATTGATTCAAAATCATTAAAAAAAGAACTTGAAAAACAAAATATATACATCTCACTAAGAGGTGATTTTTTAAGACTTTCTTTCAACGTTTTCAACAATGAGAATGATGTTAATAAATTAATTAGTGTCATAAAAAAACAATTGCAAATCAATAATAATTAAAATGATATTTAGAATTTTATTTTATGTAAATTCAAATTATGAAATTGAATTTTTTAATACTTAGTTTGCTTTTAGTAAAATTATTTCATTCACAAAACATAAGTACAGATAGACCAAGCAATACTGATAATTCTTCAACATTAAATCAAGGAATTTTTCAAGTTGAATCCGGGTTCACAAACTCAAGCCCCTACAATTTAAACTCACGTCAAATTAATTATACATTACCTACAATTCTATTGAGGTATGGATTAAGCAATAAAGTTGAATTAAGGTTATTAGAAGAATATAACTTTTCCAAAATATTTACCGACTCAACACTTATATATAATCCAATCCCAGGTGTAAATTCAATTCAAGTAGGAACAAAAATTCAACTTTTTAAAAAAGAAAATTCCTCTTTTGAACTTGCATTTTTAACACATTTTTCCTTACCCAATTTTTCAAAACTAGCTAAATCTCTAGAAAACACATCAAAACTACTAGCTTCCTATAAATTTAATAACAGTTTAAGTTTAGGTTCCTCATTGTTTTATGGCAATGATTACTTAAATAGTGGAAATGATAATATAAATTATTCTTTAATTTTAAGTAAATCTATAAAAACGAAACTTTCTATTTTCTTAGAATTTTATGGCACTAAAAATCAAAATATAAATACCCAACATAGTATTGATGCAGGATTAGCCTATCTTATAAAAGAAAACTTACAATTAGACTTTTACTTTGGAAGCGGAATAAATCACAATATGATTTTTGGATCATTAGGTTGTAGTTGGTATTTAAATAAAAAATCATGATTGGTCTTAACCAAAAATTAATATTACAAACAGGCTCCTTTGGCCTTGTTATGGGTATTTTAAATACACTTGGATACACCCAAAATTATGATATATACATTTGGATTATAATTTTAATTGGTTCAGCTTTTATTATTTCAAAAAAAGTAAATTCAAAAATTTTTATTCACTGTTTATTAATTGGGTTATGTTGGGGAGTTGATGCTTCATTTATTGAAGCACTTTTTTATAAAACTTTCATAAATAATAATATTTACGCATCTGATTTTTATTCAAAAATATCATTTATAAATCCTAGAATTTCCTTAATTTTATTAGGTGTTTTTTGTGGTTTTATTTCAGGAATACTTTTATATTATTTTCAATTAATTTTGAGTAAAATAAAATTGAAATGACCTTTAAATAACATAGTGGAATGTTTTTTATAAAACTATACGATTCAAAAAATCATTTCAAATCAATTAAAGCCATAATAAATGAATAAAAATTAAGTATATTTGAGATACTTAACCATAGAATCACGTTACTAAAATTAAAAAATGAAAAAAATTTACTATTTAACATTACTATTCATTTGTGCATTTGTTTTTGAATCTAATGCCCAATATTACTACTCTCTAAGTTCAATTCCAGGAAATCCAGGTGGTCTAAATACTGACAGTGAATATCCAAGTGGCGGTGGTCTAGCTGCCGGATGGAGCGTTATTCTTAGTGGTTCAAATTCAGCACCAACTTGGTCATCTACAGAAAGTATACCATTTTCGTTCAATTTTAACGGATCACCTGTTACTAGCTATAAAGTATCGTCTTCTGGAGTTTTAACATTTAATACCAGTGCTTCTACAGTTCCATCTTACACTAATGCTACAATTCCTAATGCATCAATTCCAGATCAATCTGTTCTTGTTTGGGGAATTCAAGGTATTGGATCAAATGACAACATTGTTACTAAAACATTTGGATCAACAGGCAGTCAACAGCACTGGATTTTCTTTTCTTCTTATGATGGTGGTGGAAGCTGGTCATATTGGTCAATAGTTCTTGAAGAAGGCAGTGACAAGATTTACATTGTTGATCAACGACACAGCACATCTGCAAACCCTCAAATAACAGCAGGTATTCAAATTGATGGGTCAACAGCTATTATGGTTTCTGGTTCACCAAATCTTGGTAATTTAGCTGGAACAGACCCTACAGATGCTGACAATTATTATTACGAATTTATCCAAGGAACTCCTGCTGCAGTTGATATGGCAATGACTACGTTAACCGTTGCTCCAACTGTACAGGCGGGTGCTACAAGCATTACAGGGACAGTAACTAGTAATAGCTCTAACAACATCACATCAATAGATATCTCTTGGAATGATGGAACTGGTGCCAATTCTGAAACTTTCTCAGTTAATATGAATTTTGGCGACACATATAATTTTACACATGGCACAGCTTTAACAACTGTAGCAGGTCAAACATACAATGTTGATGTTACTGTTACTGCTGCTGGTGATGCTGACCCTTCAAATGATATGTTGAGTGCTAGTATTTCTGCAGTTTCAGCTATCGTTCCAAGAATTGTTGTTGGGGAGGAAAAAACTGGAGAATGGTGTGGATGGTGTCCAAGAGGTGCTGTTGCACTTGCTGAAATGGCTCTATCAAATCCTGATGATTTTATAGGTATAGCTGTTCATAATGGAGATGGAATGGCTGTTTCTGCATATGATGGAAATATTGGGGCTTATATACCCGGTGGATATCCAGGTGGTGGTGTCGACCGTGTTTTAGACGGAGATCCATCAGATTTCTTAAACATGTACAATACAAGAAAATCTAATGTTGCACCAGCTAGTGTTACAGCAAGTGGAACATACGATGCAAATACAATTTCTGTTGACATAACAGCTAATTTTGTTGGTGCTCTTTCAGGAGATTATAGACTAGCTGCTGTATTGTTAGAAGACAGTGTTGTTGGTGCTGGACAAGCAAATTACTACAGTGGAGGTGGTGCTGGACAATTAGCCATGCCAAATATTGGTTCAATGCCAAATTACGATTTTGCTACAGGTCCTCAAACTGTAAACCCTTATTACCATGACCATGTTGCTATAGCGCTAGGAAATAATCAAATTAATGGAACATCTGGATCTCTTCCATCATCAGTTTCTGATGGAGACTCAGAAACCTATACCTATACATTTTCAAGAAATCCTTCATGGAATGTTGATAAAATACATGTGGTAGGAATGTTAGTTCATGGAACTACTGGTGAAATTTTAAATGCTGGTAAAGGAAATGTTATTGACATAAATACAGTTGATGTTGTTGAAGATATAACAAGTGATTTTGATGTTAATGTTTACCCTAATCCATCAAATGGTTTAACTAATCTATATATTGATGTTGAGCAAAGTGGAAGCATTGGAATTACTATTCTAAATATTCTTGGTGAAATTGTTTATCAAACACAAACTAATGATGTTAAAGCAGGTAATTATACTGCTTCAATTGACCTTACTAATGAAGCTAATGGAATTTACCTTGCTTATGTAACAATTAATGATCTTCAAAAAACAGTAAGAATTAATTTGAATAAATAAGATTTAATTATTAAGATTTTATAGGTGGTTTTTCTAAAAAAGCCACCTTTTTTTTTGCATAAACTTTTTCATCAACTTTAATAAAACCAAGTTTTTTATGAAATTTTAAAGAAACTTCATTAAATGGTATTTCATTAACCTCACAGCAAATAGTCAATTTATTTTTTTTTACAAAATTAAACACATCTTGATACATTAATTTACCGCCTCCTCTTCCTGTAAAATCAGAAGCTACTACTACCCTATCAACATAAATAAATTTTTCATATTTATTGTTAAAATATTTATAGTTAGGTGAATTATAAGAACTACCCTCATTGAATAGTAAACAAAATCCTATTATTTTATTTTCATCTTTTAAAATAATAGTTTTTAAAGAAATTTTCATTAATGACTGTAAATGAGCAGCACTATCCAAAGAACCTAATTCGGGAATATTTTGCTGATTAATTTCATATAATAATTCAATTTCTTTTGCGTTTAAAATAGTTGAAGATGTCTTCATAAATAGTTAATTTATTATTTATATATTCGCACACTTAAATTACAATATAATTAGAATGAAAAAATTAAAAAACACATTATTCCTTTTAAGTGCATTTTCTTTTGCTTTTGTTTCATGCTCAAAAGATGGATGTACTGACCCTAGCGCTTACAATTACAACGCTGAAGCAGATAAAGATGACGGTTCATGTACTTATGAAGGATGTACTGATCCTGCAGCTGTTAATTACAATCCTAATGCAACTATTAGTTCCGAATGTATTTATGACCAAATTGGTTCTTGGACCTCTACTTATCAAGAAGTTTCTGGAGACATGACTGCTTCAATAGGTGGATTTCCTGTATTTGATACTTCTTTTACACAAATTACTCATCCCGATTCATTAGAACCTTCAGGTCTAGATTTCATAGCAGATGGTTCTCTTTATGTATATAGCAATACTGAACCCACTGACACTGGTTCTTGGTCAAGAACAAATGATGATTTAACATTAAATATGGATGATACAACATTGGTTTTTAATATTGATACTATAGATGGAACCTTTATGAGAATAAAATTAGAAGGTTCTGAATCTGAAGTTGATAGTGGAATGAATATCGATTACAATTATGAAATAAAAATGGAATTTAACAGAAATTAAAAACATATTATTCTTTTTAAATAAAAGCTCTTCAATTGAAGGGCTTTTTTATTTTACAATCATTTTTCTTGAAAAGAAAACATCATCTGATTTAAGAACAACAAGATAACAACCCGAATTTACATCAACATTCCAGTTAAAAGTATTGAACCCATTAAACATAAATTCTTTTAATAATGTTTTCACTTTTCTTCCTTGTAAATCATATATCGAAAGCTCTACAAATTGTTTTTTGTTTGATTTAAATGAAAAACAAACAGCATCTTCTACTGGATTTGGATGAAAATTTAAAACTTCATTTTCTGGTTCATTAATTATAAAGGTAGGACTAATACCCCAACCCAAATCTTGTAAAATACCAATGGTTACAGGGCCTGGATTATGATTTGCCTCACCAGGTGATGAATAAGGTGTCATAACAGCATCATCAGTATGAGGAGCAAAATCAGTTTCATCTAAATGCAACACACTTGACCCAAAAGAAAAAGTTATTGGGGCATACAATTTAGGCGGGATATTATTATTCGCACTTGTTGCATTCAAACCATTAAAAAATAAATTGTTGCTAGTAAATTGATTTGCTAATCCCAAGGATGGGTTTAAAAACATATTGGTATTCGCTAATAAATCGCCTTGTTGATTTTCAATAAATAAATCAAAAATCAATGGTTTACCGGCTAAATTTGGAATTGGAAAAGAAGCCAATAAACTTGTACTGGGATCAATTTCTAAACTAAAAGATCCTATGCCTTGAAAATCAATATTAGCAATGGAGTAAAAACCTAAACCATGACATATTTCATGTAAGGCCACATTCACCAAATCAAATTGATTCCCTGGACCATTTCCATCTGTTCCAAAATACCAATTTCTTGAACTATCTAAATAAATATCCATATCAGTTTGATTTGGATTTAAATCAGTTCCAGCGTAAGCATCAGCTAAACATGAAGGGTACCAAACATCAGTTAAAGGGGCATTTGGAAAATCTTTTACCCCATTCGAAACACAAACACCCAAAAAACCTAAAGAAGATGCATTAACCCAATTTAGATTAATCTTAATAGGGACATCTGAAACCAAAATATTACTCCATATTTCAGCTGCTTTATCAATTGCTACTTTTGCCTGAGGAGTAATTCCATTATAAGTTATTTGAAAAGAAGATTGAGCATTTAGTAAAATAGAAACCCATAGAAATATTAATAAAAATATTTTTTTCATCATTTAAATATAACTCTTTAAGTACAAATAATGTAAATTGTTAATGTTCACTGCTATGAAAATATGATTATTATGTGTTAAATCAACTATGAAAAAAATAAATATAAATGAAAAACTATCGCTTTTTGACGAATATTGGAACCCTAAAATTGTTAGAGAATTAAACAATCAACATATTAAGCTAGCAAAGTTTAAAGGCGAATTTATATGGCATAAACACGAAAATGAAGACGAAATGTTTTATGTTTTAAAAGGGAGTTTTGTAATGGAATTTAGAGACAGAAAAGAACAAGTTAATGAAAATGAATTTTTAATAGTCCCAAAAGGTGTCGAACATAGACCAGTAGCTGAAAAAGAAGTATCTGTTATGCTATTTGAACCCATTTCTACAGTAAATACTGGAGCAAAAAAAAACAACTTTACTAAAATCGATTTAGACAAAATTTAACTTAAATTAAACCATGTTAAAAAAAACTATAACTATAATTATCATTTTAATATTTAAAATTAGTAATGGGCAATGGTCAGAATTAAACAACATACCTGGAAAAGCCATTGCTAAATTTGAATTTATTGATGATGATTTGGGTTACGCATTAGCTAATGATATTTCATTAAATAAAAATGTAATTCTAAAAACCATCAATGGAGGAAACAACTGGGACACCATTCCATCTTTAAACGGTGATGGATTTATGGACATTTCATTTATTTCAGACGGAGTTGGTTTTGTTGTATTCAGAGATATGAATAATTCATTTGCACCAATGAGAATTTACAAAACTTCTAACGATGGAATTAATTGGGAAGATATATCACCATCAACCACTAATACAGGGATGGGCAATTCTTTTGTTCAATTTATAGATGAAAATATTGGTTTTTGGGGAGTTGCTGATGTACTATACAAAACTATTGATGCTGGAATTAATTGGGATACTATTGTATTTAGCAATGCTTATGTGAGCAGCTTAGACTTCAAAGATGCTAATAATGGAACTATAGGCACCTGGGATGGTTCTTTTTTTTATGGTGGAGGAATGCAAACCACAAATGATGGTGGAAATACTTTTAATGTTTTTACTTTAAATAATTATAATTCTGTTATTAACTCAGTTAATTACACTACTAATAACACCATATATACAGCAAGTGTATCCAATTATATGCCTAACGGATATAGCCCTTGTTTGTATAAATCAATAGATAATGGATCATCTTGGGATAGCATTTCAATAGATACATTTAACATTCCAAATGCCACATTAAGAGCTGTAGATTTCATTGATGATGTAAATGGTAAAATAATACTAAGCGAACAATTTAATGATACTGCATATGTTTACAACACTAATGATGGAGCTTTAAATTGGAGTTTTGGAGACACTATAATTATGAACAACATAACAGATTTAACTATTACGCAAAACAGTGCTTATATATGTGGAGATGAAAATAAAATATTTAAACTCAATAACATTTCAAACTCCATTGAAATAAATGAAAAGACTGATGTTTTGATTTTTCCCAATCCGGTTTCTATTAATGAAACATTGATTATTAACTCATCTTACCATTTTCAATTTGCCGAAATTTTCAATATTAATGGGAAGTTAATTAAGAGTATAATTATGCATTCTAACAAATTAAAAATCACTAACGTTCCCTCTGGAGTATATTATTTGAAATTATCGAATGAAAACCACTATTTCACAAAACCATTTTACGTTAAATAAGCAACTTAATAGTTTGTATGATAGGGTTAAGAATTTAAATCATAAACTTTTTAAGTGTTTCTTTTTGATCAAATGACAATTTGGAAGTGACATTTTTAGAAAAATTAAACATTACAACTGTACTGTTAGCTTCTGCTATTACTTTATCGCCATTATTTTTTGATTTTAAAATATGATCTACACCAAAAGAAGAATTACCAATTGCACTTATTTTAGTAAAAACAAAAGCTGTATCTGGGTAAAATAATGGTGAATTATAGTTAATGTTAAAATTGGCTAAAATAGGCCCTACTCCATCACCTTTTAAAATTTCTTGAAGGTTGACATCGTCATCTCCCCACATTTTTCTAAACAACTCAATTCTTGAAGTTTCAAACCACCTTATATAAACTACATTGTTAACATGGTTAAAAGCATCCATTTCACCCCATTGAATAGGCAACTCAGTTTTTATTGGCCAATTTATATTTTTCAATAGTATCTATAATACTTACCTTTCTTAATTAAACGAAAAGCATTTTTATTTCTTTTATGTAAACGTCTAGTTTCATCTTTAAATTTTTTCTTGTTGTCATCAATAAAAAAGTAATGGCTCTTTTTTTCATGGTTTTGTATTGAAATTCTTTTTTTATCTTTTTTTGAAATTTCTTCATCACAATAATCAGCAACCACTCTAAACCCTATTGTGCATGATGTTTCATTTTGATTAAAAACCTGAGATGCATTGGTATTTAAATACTTTGGTTCATTAGCCCAACTTCCTCCCTTAACGAGATAAATATATTTTCCTAATTGTGGGATTGATTCTGTTAATATTGCTCTATCAATCACTTTAGAATTGTGAATGTACTCCACAACAACGTCTCTTTTACAAAATTTATTATATAATAAATCTGACAAGTATATATATTGATTATCATCTGAGAAACTTGGCATAAGAACTAGAGGATCAATTCTAGGTGAGCTAACAAATTTACCTTTTTCGCAGTTATAAATTCTTCTCGGTATTAAATCATTTGTATAAACACCATCAACAACACCACTTGAGTTTTTAACATTTGAAGAACTGTTCAGATCTAATTCATTAACCATTTCTATTAATTCTTCAATAGTTTTATTTCTTAATTTTTCAAAACCTAAAGAATCTTTAAGCAAATGAATATCACTCCAGTGCTTATAATAAGTGGTGTCATACAAATGAAAAGATATATAGTTTGCTTTAATTTTTTCATAAGGTTCATATGGGCTTATGTCGTAGAATTTGATTCGTAGGGTTAATAA
Source organism: Crocinitomicaceae bacterium (assembly GCA_002723085.1). Taxonomy (GTDB): domain Bacteria; phylum Bacteroidota; class Bacteroidia; order Flavobacteriales_D; family Parvicellaceae. Next base: position 19,586 of record PBNK01000015.1, read on the forward strand.
TTCATAATAAAAGTCACTATTTATTTCTACTAAATGTGTTTTGTTAGTGTAGGGATTTGTCATCATATGATAATTTACATCATCCTTTGATGAAATTAAAGAAGAATCTGTTTTTCCAAGGTTGCCTCCAAAAGGGTTAATAAAGTTTTGAAACAAAGAAGGTTTAGTTGCTAATGTACTTACCCATTCAGAAACGTTACCATACATGTTGTATAACCCATTCATGTTTGAAAAATAAGATTTGACCTTTGCAGTATGAAAAGCACCATCATCATAATAATTTTTTAACAGTGAGTTTCCGTAGTTGGCCCCATGTAAGCCAAATTCATTTTTTACTATTCTATTTAAAATACTATTATAATGACGAGAATAATTTGAACCGTTATTATTATAATCAGCAGCAGATTCCCATTCGTTTTTGGTGGGCAACCTAAAAGTATATCTTGGGTATTTTTCTTGATCTTTTTTGTTAAGTTTTTTGTGTTCTTCTGCATACATCTTAGTTCTCCAGTTGCAATATGCAAAAGCTTGGCGGTGAGTAATTCCAACAACTGGAAAATCATCGTATGAGGGGTGCCAAAAGTACATGTTTGCCATATGATCGTTTTGCGAATATTCAAATTCTTTTACCCATATTAATGTGTCAGGATACACATTTAATACTTCATTAATAGTATCGCCAATTTTTTCTTGGAAAATTTCATCTCCATCTTGATAAGTACTTAAAACATCCTGTTCTCCTAATAACCAATAATATTTGAATAATAACTTTCTAACATCAACTTCGCGACTTTGGTAAAATCTAGGAGAATCATGCAGATACAAATCATTAATAAATGGCGCGATATCAAACGCGTTATAATCAATTTCAGTTTTTTTATTCAAAATAAAATATTTTCCTGATGAGTCTACATTTGAAGTTTTTTGATCAACATAAGTTCCCCACTTGTGTTTTTGATCAGGGCTTGTTCTTTTAAAAAGTTTTACTCTGCAAATAGAATCTTTAACCCAATTGATAAATTCTCGATACTCTTTGTTGGTTACTTCATGATTTGACATGTAGAAAGGAGCTAGTTCAACGCTTTCTGGATTTCCATTTGGGTATAGTAGCGTGGTGTCATTTTTAGTATAACTCCCTAATTCATATCTAGACACAGGGTAGAGATTCAAACCCATATTAACTACTTTTCTTCCACCTGGAATGAAATTCATTCCGTCCATGTATTTGCTTTTTGTAAATTTTTTTAAGGTTTTTTTAATTAAAGTATCATTATTCTGTGAAAAAAAAATTGACGGAATCAATAAAAGAAAACATAAGAATTTATACATAACTTTAAAATTTATTATATTAAATGTAATTAATTAATTGCATGAAATTAAAAACTCATAATTATTCATTAGAAAAAATTTTTTCTTTTTTTATTCTTTTATTGACTACTTCATCATGTGTGGTATATTACACTACAACTGAAGTAAGAACTAATTTTCAAAAAAACATTAATCAAATCAATAAACTCCATCAAGAACTAAAAAGTGATTATAATAAAAAAACTAAAATTTATAACAAACTTTCCGACCACATCATTAACCCTGACCTTGACCCTTTTAAAACCATAACTACTAAAAAAAAGCAGTTTGATAAAATTTACCAAAAAATAACCATTAAAAAAGATGAGATAATTTCTCTTAAAAACAATTTTGAAAAATTAGTATCTGGTAAAAGCAAAATTAAATCCAACGAACCTGAATTTGTTAAATTAAAAGTCATTAAAAATGAAATGTCTTTAAAAGGAGGAGAAATAAACTCTCTTGCAACCAAATACAGCGAATCTTCTAATGAACTTGGGAAATGCATTAAAAACAGCGGATTTTCTCCTATCAACAAATCTGAATTCATTAATCAAATTCAAAACAATCAAAAATCGCTTAAATCATCTATTTCTGATGTTGAAAAAAAGTTAAATTCCTATAAAATTACCATTGAAAATGCTAATAAAAGCAACATAATTAACGACAGCATTTACCAATTAAAATTAAATATTCTAAAGGAAATGTCATCAAAAAATGAATTAATTAAAACAGCTTCAAAAAATTTAATTTTATTTAAAACTGAATTCGACAATAAAACAAAAAATCAAGAAGAAATATGGACAGGTGAAAATACAAAATCTAATGTTGCTGTCAAGAAAATACAAAATCAAATTAATAGAATTAAAACAGCTCAAAAAGAATTTTCTTTATTGGTTAGTAGACTAAATCTTTTGAGCAAGGACTTGTAGCAATAATAATAGAAGGTTTTGACGTAAATACTAATTTTTTATGCATAGTAGGAAGTTTAATTAAAGCTAAATTTTAAGAAAACACTGAAATTTAGATGAAAAGATTATATGAATTATTTAAATTAATCTTCTAACCAACAACCATTATTTGTTAAAATAAATTCTTTTGTGTAGTTAAGAAAAATTTTATCCTTTATTAAAGATTCACTTATATTAACCCTATCAATTATAAATTCACAATCATAATCATCTGATTCAACACTATTTGTTTGATAAAAAGTTTTATTATCTAAGGTATAAAGAGTCAAATCTGAAGGAGATTCATCACTTTTATGATATTCACTTAAATTTAGCACCCATATATCATAATATCCATCGTTATCAATATCATTAAACTCAGTTTTTAAATGTTCTATAATTGATGCTCCTGCTCCTATTTCATCTAACCAACTAACATCCTCTTTCCATTTAAATTTAATTTTAAAATCATGAGAGATTAAATAGTAATATAAAGTTTCCCTATAATCTCCGTTAGGGTAATCAATATGGTCAAAGCAAACTAAAAAATAATGTAATCCATTTTTGTCCCAAAATAATTTAGAATCTTTAATTGTAAGTGTTTGGTAATTTATTCCGTTTAAATCAAAAAATTTAGAAAAATCTTTTTTGGAGAAATTTAAAGTATCAACTTTAAGTTTAGAATCAATTTTTTTAAAAAGACTATCGTATTTTAATTTTAATTTAGAGTAATCATTTTTTAAATTCTTATTAAGAAATTTTGCTTTTTTTAGTTCTGAATTACAAGTTTTAATATCATCAATTAAAGCTTTATTGTTTTTTTTAATTAATGAAAGATTGTATTGTAAATTTTCTATTTCTTTAATTTTTTCATTTAATGATGAACTCATTTTCAAAGAGTCAGATCGCATTTCTTGAATGTATGAATTCAACTCTTTCTTGTTTTGAGAATAATAAAAAAAAGGAAGTATTATTATTAGCAGACCGAAAAATTTCATGATTAATTTTCTATTTCTTATATTTCTTATTAATGGATTTAAACCACCTTTTATCGAAACGGTTCATAATGATTTTTAGTCCATCATAAATTTCATCATGAGAGCCATCAATATTTCTTCTCAACCAAAAACCAAACGCCATGTGAGGTTCAAAAGGCGAATACACTTCACTTTCGTTTGGAAGTTCATAACCCTCAAGAGCATAATGATAAGTTCCAAAAAGAACATCAAGTCCATCTTGACCATCATTAACATCTTTAATATAGTTTTGAGCCTGTAATGAATAAGAATCATTTTTATTTAAGTATAGATAACTTTCAGTAAGTAATCTAAAAAAACGAGAGTAATGTTTGTAAACAAATTGAGCAGAAGTACCATCGATGTTAAAATCTTTTGGAGGAATTAAATTTTTTATTGCCCAATTAATAAATGCAGGGTTGTAACGACAAAATTCTTTCTTCCAGGCTACTGTTTTATTATGATTAACAAAAATATCATGTTCAGATAACTGCTTATATAATTCTATGTTATAAAAATCAGAACTTCTTTTGAACGATTCACCATTAGATTTTAAATAATTCACAACCCCATTTCTGGCATAATTTGCATATAAAAAAATACCTTTAAAACCTTCATAGTATTGTCGATCAACTGAACGAACATATCCATAATCACAACAAGCATCGTCCCATTTAGTTTTAAAGCTTTCAAATAAAGGAGCATAAAGATTTAATAAATCATTTTTATCAAGTTTATTTTTAATAGAATTTGTTGGAATAGAAAATGCTAAAAAGCAAATTGAAATTAAAATAATTATTGATTTATTCATGATTATAATTAAAAAAAACTAAGTAAATTTCACTAAATAAAACTAATTGAATGCTAACATTCAAAATTAAAAATTTAAATAAAGTATATTATAAAACAAAATGATTAGATATAACCCTAAAGAATGGTTCGGATTAATTGTAGAATTTCACAAAAGTGACACGTTAAGAAGATTAATTTACGTACTGATTATATATTGTGGTTTTTCATTTGGTATGGTTTATTTAGAACTTCATTATACCAATTTTGAAAGCACTATAACTATTCACTCTCTTGTTGGTTTTATTATTGGATTATTATTGGTTTTCAGAACAAATACCTCTTATGAAAGATGGTGGGAAGGCAGGAAACTAATAGGTGCTTTAGTAAATACTACTAGAAATTTAGCGTTGAAAATTAACGCTATTGTTGATGACAAAGACATTGAAAAAAGAGAATTTTATTCAAAAATGATTTCTAACTATTCTTTTGCATTTAAAGAACATTTAAGAGATAATAGAAAGATAGATGAGTTACAAACTGATATTAATTTTGACAAAAAAGAGCTTGAAAAAATTGACCACGTTCCAAACTATATAGCTGGAAAAATATTTAAAGAAAATAAAAAGCTATATGATGAAAAGTTAATATCAGGAAACTTATTTATTACTATTGATAAACAAACGTTACTCTTAACTGATATTATTGGTGGATGTGAAAGGATTAAAAAAACTCCTATTCCCTACTCTTATAATATATTTATCAAAACATTTATATTCATTTACACCATTACCCTTCCAATTGGTTTAGCAACTACCTTTTTATACTGGACTGTTCCAATTAGTGCTTTTATTCTTTACATATTAGCTAGCTTAGAACTATTAGCTGAAGAAATTGAAAACCCTTTTGGAACCGATCAAAACGACTTGCCAGTTGAAGATATTTGCAACACCATCAAAAAAAATGTTGAGGAAATATTGGTAAATTAATATTCCAGATCAAATGTTATTCCAAAAACAAATTTAGGAAGTGATGGATAATTGTTTTTAACAATATCAAAAATTCTGTAATTAGCATATAGAGAAATGCCTTTGTATCCAATTCTACAAATTCCTTGAACATCATTAAATTTATGGATCTTATTTTCAACTGTTTTAAAGTTTCCATCACGAGTATTATGCCTGAATAATATAGGTAAACTATAATTTATGCCTAAATCCATAAAAAACCCGTTATTATCATAATTAGTATTGTCATAAAAAGTAAACCTGTTTACAAAAGCAACATTTGAAAACAAATAATTGTATGACTCTTTTTCATGTAATCCTGTTAATGAAATGGTTTGATTTTCATCAAAAACAGAATTAGAATATCCCATACCTACATTGAAACCTAATGAGTAAAATGAATTAACTACATACAAAGATTTAACATTTAATTCATAAACAAAATGTGAATTTATTATTTCATTGCCACTAGAAGGAATATAGTTTCCAAATCCAAAATTATTTTCTATAAAAACATCGCTGTAAGCTAAGGTGTCAGAAGAATCATAAGTCCAGGACTCATGTAAGTTTAATTCAATTTCATTAATCTGCTCATCTAAAACATCAAATGAATGTATAGTTTCTATTAAAACATCATCATCACCGCTATTTATATAGTAAACTTTAATATCATATAAACCTGGATTTAATTTAATTTTTTCATAAAATTGATCTGAAGTTAATCTTACAGGTTCTTGTATGTTTTCAGAGCCATCAACAGGTACTATAACAACTTCAATTGGACGATCTTCTTCGCCAATTTCATAGTCACTCCATGTTGTAAAAGAATTTAAACTTAAATATTGTGAAATAAATAAATTTGGAATTAGTAAAGTAAAAATAAAAATGAGTTTTTTCATGATAATTTATTTGATTATGAATATACTATTTATAAATTATATTCAATGTTATTGAAGAATAAATTTATTTGCTTATTATTTTTTTTAATTGGGTTATCTTACTCTCAAGATTTAAAACCTCTTGGAAAATACAATTCGGTTGTTTCTCACAATTATTATTCATTATCTTATTCAGAAGAACACGAACAAGCTGAATGGGTATATTATATTCTCAACTCTTCACAATTCAATGCAACAGTTGAAAGATCAAATAATTTCAAATCGGACAAACTAATTAAAACCTCTTCTTCTCAGTTAAGCGATTACAAAGGGAGTGGATATCATAGAGGTCATCTAGCTCCTGCTGCTGATATGAAATATAATAATATTTCAATGAGTGAGAGTTTTTTCATGAGCAATGTCTCACCTCAAACCCCTAGTTTTAATACTGGTATTTGGAAACGAATAGAAAAAACAATTAGAGATTGGTCATACCTATATGGTGAGTTAGTAATAATTACTGGACCTGTTTTAAATGGAGAGTTTTTAGGTACTATTGGAGCAAACGATGTTACTATTCCAAAATGGTATTATAAAGTAGCTATTGACCTTGATAATTACAACAGAAATATCGCCTTTTTAGTTGAGAATAAAGGCAGTTCTGAGAGTATTAAAAGCCTTGTAGTTTCAATTGACTACCTTGAAGAGTTTAGTGGCTTAGACTTCTTTCATGCGTTGTCTGATGAAGTTGAAGAATCATTTGAAAGTAGTACTCATACAGGTTTATGGAACTGGAATGTAAAGGCTTACCCCAAATCAAGTGTAACCATAATGAAAAATGGGACTATTGATCATACTAAAGACCACCTTCCAAGCAATGGTAAAATATATAGAACAAACACAGGAAAGAAATATCACAAGGAGAATTGTAGATATCTATCTAAAAGTAAGATTCCAATAACATTAAATGAAGCTCAAGAAAAAGGACTTGATCCCTGTGGAGTTTGCAAGCCATAATTCCTAACCTTTAAACTTATTTCTTTTAAACTTGCCCACTAAAACCTGTCCATTTTTATAAGTATAAGTGCCTTGTCCGTGTCTTTTGTTATTTTTCATATGTCCTAAGTATTCATCGCCATTATTATAAGAATAGGTACCCTCACCATGAAACTTTTCATTTTTAAATTCTCCAACATATGAATCGCCAACATACCATTTAAACTTTCCCCAGCCATTAGCTTTACCGTTTCTTACCTCTCCCTCATATTTATTACCGTTATCCCAAGAATATTTTCTGTACCCATTATGTTCTTTATTCTTTTTAAATTCTCCTTTAAACGAATCACCATTAGCCCATGTATATTTACCTTTTCCATGCCTGAACCCGTTTTTGAATTCGCCTACATATTGATCTCCACTTTCCCATGTGTATACACCTTCTCCATTTTTAAATTTATTTCTTTTAAACTCTCCTAATTCATGATCGCCATTGATGTAAGTAATTTTGCCTCTTCCAGTTCTTCTTCCATTTCTTATTTCACCAGTGTATTGATCGCCATTAGCCCAAGTGTAAATACATTGCCCATTGTTTTTTCCGTTTTTAACCTCTCCATCATATTTATTCCCTGTTTTGTAATTTTGAATTCTATTTCCATTTATAAATTTATTTTTATTGAACTCACCTACGCTTTTATCGCCATTTAACGAAGTGTAAACACCTTGTCCATGTCTCCATCCATCCATGAATTCGCCTTCGTATACATCTCCTTCCCATTCTCCTTTTCCCCAGTAAAAAGACCCTTTTCCGTTTCTAACTCCATTTACAAATTCTCCCACATATATACTTCCATTTGAGTACGTAAAAGTACCCTTACCATATTTCATATTATTAATCCATTCGCCTTCATATTTATCTCCATTACTAAAAGTATAAGTTCCGTATCCGTGTTGTTTATTGTTATTCCACTCTCCTACATATATGTCACCATCAGCAAAAGTATAAGTACCTTGTCCATGTTTTTTATCGCTTCTCCATTCACCAAAATATTTATCCCCATTATTAAATGTATAGGTTCCTAAACCATTGAATTGATTGTTAAACCAATTTCCTTCATATACATTTCCACTTACGAAAGTGTATGTTCCATAACCACTTCGTTTGTTATCGATAAATTCTCCAACGTATTTTTCACCTTCAAACTTTCCTTTTCCATAAGTAAAAGTTCCTGTTCCATGGATCAACCCGTCTTTAAATTCTCCTACATACTTATTGCCACTTTTAAATAATAATGTTCCTTCTCCATTATCACAATCTCCTTCGATGCATTGCCCATATGAAGAACAAAATGGAAATAACACTAATAATATGATTAACTTTTTCATAAACTAAATTTTTATACTTTATTATTAAACCAAAAAAAATTAGAATGGAACAAAAAAGTTCTTCATCATTAATCAACATCCAATAAGTGAACATCAAAAATCAATACCGAATTTGAAGGAATGCTGCCTACTGCTTGACTGCCATAACCCAAAGCAGATGGAATAAGTAAAATACCAGAGCCACCTTCTTTAAATAAAGGAATACCTTGTTGCCAACCATGAATAACTCCTGATAAAGGAAAAGAAATTCCGTTTGGATCAGACTCATCAAAAATGGTTCCATCAGATAATCTACCTGTGTAAGCCACTGTAACTGTAGAATTTAAATTAGGTGTATCACCTGTTCCTGGATTTTCAATTACATAGTGCAATCCACTTCCTGTTGATTGTGCACTAAGATTATTATCACTTATGTATTGTTGAATTATCTCTTCATCAATTTCAGAATAATCAGTTTTGTTACAATTTGATATTAATAAAATAGAAATGCATGTAATAACAAGGAAACTAACTTTTTTCATGAATCAAGTTTAAATCTAATATAGTAAATCAATTATTGCTAGATGATAAATTGAAGTAAATTGAAATTATATTTTTCATTTATTCTTTAACCAATTTAACAAATTCAATGCTATTTTCATACTTTAATTTAAGTAAGTATATCCCCTTTGGATATTTATGCATATTAATGGTTTTTTCTTGAGTTATTTTTATAAGTTTCCCTGTAAGGTCATATAACTCAACATCAATAGTTTCATTATTTTGAAAGCCATCAATATGTAATACATCATTTACTGGATTAGGGTATATCAATTTACTTAAAATAGGTTTTTCAACATTAGTTAATAAACATTCTACATTTAAACCCGAATTTATATTTGGAGATAATGCAAAGTTGTACAACTTATCACATATGGTTATTCCTCCACCTGATCCATTTGCTAAAATGCAAACTCCAATGTTTGTCACAGGATCTAAATACATATAGGTTGAAACTCCGCTTTCACTTCCACTATGTCCCCAAAGCCAACTAGATCCATTATCGTGAAAAAGCACTTCTTTTTTCCAGTTTATCCCTTGTTTATCATTTAAGTTGGGTACTTGAAGGGTCCACATATCATTAATAGTATTTGCAGATAGCAATGTGTATGAATCAAGAACACCACCATTAAGATAGGTTACCATGAATTTAGCTAAATCCATTACATTACTTCGAAGTTGTCCGTTTGGATAATCAGCAAATCCATAGTGATTAATTGGCACATTAGCTCCGTTTTGATATTGATGGGGCCTAGCAACCTCTGCTGAATCAAAATCAGAAAAAAACCATGATGTTTTGTTCATACACAATGGATTAAAAATGTTGTTTTCACAATACTGATCAAAAGGTGTTGAACTGGCAATTTCAACTAAATATCCATTTAAAGCAGAAGCCATATTGGAGTACTTGTAATATGTTCCAGGTAAATAATTTAAAAAATTAGATGTAGAGTTGTAATCAACACCATTGATGGTAAAATAACGTTCCATACAATTGGCTAAACTTATAGTTGGATCAGGATAACCATAGTAATTCCCCATTGCTGCATAATTGTCTTTTATTGAAGAGGTATGAGTCATTAATTGCCTAAAAGTAACGGTATCGTTAGCGTATCCTGGTATTTCTAAGTTCCATGGTAAATAGTCATTAATGTTTTCATCAATATTAATGGTATTGTTTTCATGTAATTTCATGGCTGCAGTTCCAGTAAATAGTTTAGATACTGAAGCAAGCATAAAAACAGTTGTGTCTTCAACTGGAACTAAATTTTCAACATCTGCATATCCATAGGACTCAACCCAAACAATTTCACCATTTTTAACAACAACAGATGATAAACCAGGGAAATTTTTTTCATTCATCTTGTTTAAAATGTAAGCATCAAGTGTAGCGTCTGGGTTAGGGTTTAGCTGACTTTGATTAACAAAAGGAAAAACTAATATTAGTAATAATAGATATTTAGAAAGAAATTTCATTGCTACAATATTAAAACTTTATCGTCACATGAGACTATACCCTCTTTTAATACTCTTGCATACCATCTGGACCATCCAGGATATTTTTTTTCTGAAATTCTAATAAACTGGTTGTTTTTAAAAGATTTAGCAATGGTTTTACATGGTGTAGTAGGATTAGTAAGTTGTATTTCTACTTCACCAAATTTTAGCTTAATACCAATTTTTAAGCTTTTCCAATCTAATCCTTCAATTGTAATGTTTTCACCCGTAGATCCAGCAAAAATTGGATGACCTTCCTTTTGTAAATTTGAAATTAAATCCATTGAAAAAATACAAACTGCTCGATCTATTCCACCATGATGAACTGTATCGTTTTGTTTATCTCCAGTTAATTTATGTTTACCAATGAAAGCCTTATCAACAGGATATTTGGGAACTCCTCCATTTTCATTGATGTTAATAGAAACAACTTTAGGCATTGTAATTTAGTTTCAATATAGTAAAAGAGTTATTTATAGTTGACCTTTATAAAATTTATATATTTTAAAAAATTCAATTTAAATCAATTTTCATTATAATTTAAATATTAGTTAATACTATTGCATTAATGAATATTGAATTTTATAAAAGACGTAAATTTTGGGTAAGGTTTACATTTATTTTAATTCTATTGCCTTTATTGATTTTCACAATTCTTATTTCCATACTTTATTTAAAGCAAGATTACTTTGTAAAAGAATTAGTTCAAACACTTAATGAAGATTTTGAAGGTCATTTCGAAATCAAAGACAGTCACATATCCCCTTTTGAAAATTTTCCATACATATCATTAGATCTTGAAGAATTAACCCTTTTTGAAAATGATTCTAAAAAAGGAAAACATATTTTAGATATTCATGATGTATATGTTGGGTTTAATATTTGGGATATTGTATCAGGAAATATGGAAATCCAATCTATTTTATTAAATGATGGCTCAATTAACCTAATACAACATGAAGATGGAAGGTTTAACATAACAGATGCTTTAGCTACAAAAAAAGAAATTGAAGATCCAAATGAAGAATTTCACATAAACTTAAAATCTATAGAATTAACAAATATCGATATCAATAAGCTAAATAAATCAAACGGAATGTATTTCGATTTATTTATTAACGAAGCTCAATCTAATTTTAAAAACTTAGGGAATGATGTTCAAATGTTTCTTGATTCAAAATTTATTTTAACCTTTATAGATAATGGAGACACCACTTTTGTTCATGATAAACACTTTGATGTACATACTGAAATTGACTACATTTCTGAAAAAGACATTCTAAGAATTGTCCCTTCTGAAATAGTATTGGAAGGAGCATTGTTCAATATGGAAGGAGATATCGATTTTAAGAATGATATGGACTTAAATATCAGCTTTAAGGGTGAGAAACCAAATTTTGACCTCTTAATTGCATTTGCTCCTGAAGAAATGGCCCCAACATTAAAAAAATATAACAATAAAGGAAAAGTATTTTTTAATGGAACTGTTCTTGGACCGTCTATAAATGGAAAAACTCCATATGTTAATGCTGTTTTTGGATGTAGTGAAGCATTTATTGAAAACTCAGTAAATGATAAAAGATTAGACAATTTAATTTTCACTGGACACTTTTCAAATGGTATTAAAAGAAACATGTCCTCAATGGAGTTTTCTCTTAATGATTTTTCAGCAAACCCTGAAGCAGGTGTATTTAGTGGTGATTTATCAGTAACCAATTTTCTAGAGCCTGACATTAACTTAAAACTAATCTCAAATTTTAAATTAGATTTTCTTGCTAAATTCTTTAATCTTGAAGATTTAAAAGATCTTTCAGGTGATTTAGAATTAACCATGAACTTCCATGACATAATTGATATTGAACATCCAGAAAAAAGCATTGAAAAGCTAAATGAATCCTACTTTACTGAGTTAAAAGTTACGAACCTAAGTTTTACAAGTCCAGATTTTCATATGCCATTAAAAGATCTTGACCTTTATGCGGTAATGGATGGACATGAAGCTAACATAGAATATTTTGATATGCTTTTTGGGAATTCTGATTTACATATCAAAGGAAAAGTAGATGATTTACCTGCAATCCTACATCACACAAACAAAGATGTTTTATCTCAACTAGAGATCAGTTCTAATAAACTAGACTTACTTGAATTATCAAGCTCGACTATGGATACAACGGAAGGTGTAAATGAAATGTTAACTAATATGAGCCTTAAATTATCTTTCAATTGTTCTGCTAAAGACATAACCGAATCACCTTATTTACCAATAGGAGAATTTTTTATTGATGACTTTCATGCAAAATTAAAACACTATCCTCATAATTTTCATGACTTTCATGCTGATCTTATCATTAAAGAAGACAAGCTACAACTTATTGATTTTTCAGGGATGATAGATAAAAGTGACTTTCATTTTGATGGAAAATTGACTCATTACGATAAGTGGTTTTTACAAAATCCTCAAGGTGATACAAAAGCTGAGTTTAATGTAACATCCAAGGTTCTTCAATTGGAAGACTTGTTTACTTACGGAGGTGAAAACTACGTACCTGAAGATTATAGGCATGAAGAATTTGATGACTTAAAGATACATGGTTTTTTAGATATACATTTTAAAGATTCGATATTATCATCAGACATTAATCTTGATTTATTTGAAGCTAAAATGAAAGTCCATCATCTAAGATTTAAAGATTTTGGCGGTAGAATACATTTAGAAAACAATGATGTATCCATAAAAGATTTTAAAGGAAAATTGGGTGAAAGTAAATTCTTAATAAATGCAAAAATTGGGATGGGTACAGATACTCTTTTAAAAAATCAAAACAACCAAATTTCTCTTGAAGCCTCCAAATTAGATTTTGATGAATTGTTTTCTTACGAATTGCCTGAAAGTGAATATGCTTCAAGTCCAGAAGATCATGAAAAGGGGTTCAACATATACGAAGTTCCTTTTCCAAATTTAAAAATTGATGTTGACATAAAAGATCTAAACTATCATTTATACAAAATCAAAAATTTTAAAGGAGAAATTAGAATTCAACCCAATCATTACATATACATAGATACCCTATCTTTAAATACAGCTGGTGGAGACATTAAGATGAATGGATATTTTAACGGTTCAAATCCTAAACTTATTTACTTTAGTCCATCAATGACATTTTCAGAAATCAATTTAGATGAGTTACTCATCAAATTTGAAAACTTTGGTCAAGATTATTTAGTTTCAGAAAACCTTCATGGTAAAATGAGTGGTGATTTATGGGGTAAAATTCATATGCATAAAGACATGGTTCCTATTATAGATGATAGTGAAATTCATCTTGATTTTAATGTTCTTTCTGGAAAATTAGAAAACTTTGGTCCTATGGAATATTTAGCAGAATACTTTGCTGATAAAAATGTTGCTAAAGTAATTTTTGACACACTTCAAAATCATATAGATATTAAAGAGGGGGCATTAAATATTCCTAATATGAAAATCAACACATCACTAGGTTTTGTAGAAATATCTGGGGTTCAAAACATAGACTACACCTACGAATATTATTTAAAAGTTCCTTGGAAAATGATAACTAAAGCTGGAGTTACAAAACTATTTGGAAATAAAAAAGACGATGAAATAAATCAAGCGAAAGAAGACGAAATAATATATTCTCAGGAAGGTAAAAAAGTTCGGTATGTAAACATTTTAATAACTGGAGATCTTGAAGATTACAAAATCAGATTAAAAAAAGCAGATTAAACTAGGATTTAAAAAATCAAAGTCTATTAATTAAATTATAATATTTTACCTCACTTCCGTCTACCAAATACTGAACATAGAAAGAGAATATTGTCTGACATATTTAATTGAAATTAATGGAATATATAAAGTTAATTTATGGCATAATAATTGAAGTTAAAAATAATTAAACCGTTGACTATGAATACTTTTGTTAAATTATTTTCATTAAAGCTAAGCTTGGTTTTGTTTGTTTCATTTATTGGATTACTACTGTTTGGTCAGAATAAAACAACTAATTCTGAATTTTTAAGCTTTTACAGGTTCAATCCAGAAAGGTTGACTTGGGACGAACATAAAAAACGAGCTGCCGAGATGGGTGGGCATCTTGCATGTATCACCAATGCTACTGACAATGAACAAGTTAGAAGAATCGCGGGTGGAGAGATTGTTTGGGTTGGAGGAATAAGAAAAGACTGCGGCAATGGACCTGGATCTGATTATTGGAAATGGTCTAACGAGAAAAAGTGGTCTTACACTAATTGGAGAGCTGGAGAACCCAACAACTACACAAAACATGATGAAATCCGAGTGATGTTATGGGAAAATGGAGAATGGAATGATGCTTCCTTATTTCATGAGTTTCCAGCAGTTTATGAAATA
>PBNK01000016.1 GCA_002723085.1 Crocinitomicaceae bacterium
ATATGAGACAGGATCATCAGAACTTGAAATAGCAGCAAGCGTTCTTCCCCAAAAATTACCTTTAGCAAAAATAATTCTAGCTTCATTATTAGGAATCCCTTTTTTTAAATAGCCCCATTTTCTAGCCAACTTATTTGCTGTTTCTCCTCCTTCAACTCCTGTATTCATTGGAAGAACCTTATCATATCCAAAAAAATCACAAATGAATTTTTCATAAACTCCTAATTGGGAATTGAAAAAAGCCCTACTTGTGAGTGTTAACTTACTAGCTTGTTCAGTTAATGCAGAAATAATTTTAGGGTGACAATGTCCCTGATTAACTGCAGAATAAGCAGATAAAAAATCATAATATTTTTTTCCTTCACAATCCCACAAATAAACACCTTCTCCTCTATCTAGAACAACTGGAAGTGGATGATAATTATGAGCACCGTATTTATTCTCAAGATTTATTGCGGATTCTGAATTGATGTTTTGCATAATTAAAATTTTAAGTTTCCAAAAATAATAACATTATGAAATATCCTAAGGTTTTTACTTAAGTAATTTGAGGAATATCATTAAATTATCATCTTTGCATCATGGCTAACAAATCAAAGCTTAATCAATTATCTAAAAAACTCAAAAATGCTGTTGCTAAAGCAATGGATGAATTTTCAATGATTGAAAAAGGAGACAAAATTATGGTATGTCTTTCTGGTGGAAAAGACAGTTATACCATGCTTGATATGATGATTCATTTTCAAAAATATGGAAATATTCAATTCGAGATTTTAGCTGTTAACATAGATCAAAAGCAACCTGATTATCCAGAACACATCTTACCAGATTATTTATCTAAATTAGAAGTTAATTTTAAAATAGTAGAAAAAGACACATATTCTATAGTTAAAGATAAAATTCCTGAAGGAAAAACCATGTGTAGCTTATGTTCTAGATTAAGAAGGGGAACCATTTACGATTTTGCTAGGGGTAACCATTGCAATAAAATAGCACTTGGCCATCATAGAGAAGATTTATTAGAAACTTTTTTTCTAAATCTTTTTTTTAGTGGAAAAATGGAAACTATGCCCCCTAAATACAAAATTGACAAAGGTGACTTAGTTGTTATTAGGCCGCTTTCATTTTGTAAAGAAAATGAAATACTAGATTATTCTATTGAAAGGGAATTTCCTATTATACCATGCAACTTATGTGGATCTCAAACCAATATGCAACGTCAGATAGTAAAAGAAATGTTGAATAATTGGGAGAAAAAATACCCCAATAGAAAAGCTATTATTTTCAATGCTTTAAAAAACATATCTCCTTCTCATATGTTAGACCATCAAATGTTCAATTTTGAAGAACTTTTGCCTTTGTCTAATAAAAAAGAATTTATAAACAGCGATGAACATCAATTAGTTTAATCAGGATGCTGTCTATAGTAATCAAAAATTTTCTTTTCTTTATTAATTGTTGTTACTATAGTTAAATGATTAGCTGTTCCTGAAAAATGATACTTAGCATTTGTATAATTAATTTTTAATTTTTTTAATTTAAAGCAAACTCCCCATGAAATACCAGTTGTTCCTGGTCTAGAAATTGGTTTTAACTCAAATCTATTTTGAAAATTATAGCCAAACCTGAAATTAAAATTTTCTGTAAATAAAAGTTCTGATGCAATTACAATATGATTAAAAAAATTTCTTCCAAAAGAAAGTGAAGAATTAGAATTAAGTTGACTTATTTTCCATTTTTGTAAATCATGATAAGTAATATGAATTCTAAAAGGTGCATGTTTTAATTTTTTATTAAATCCTAAATCAATAGAATTTGGCAAAACAAAATCACTAGATCCTGCAAATAAAGAGTTAAAATGTATACCTAAATTTTTCAAAACTAAGCCACAACCAAATTGATTTTCTTTATTAAAATATGTTGCAGAAAAATCTGATGCTAAAGCATAATTTTGATAGCTTTCAAAAAAACTACTTGCAAATTTCACATTAGCTCCAACATTAATATTTTCAGTGATTGATTTGGAATGACCTAATTGAAACATTAAATCATTAGCTGAAAAGGATGAACCATTAAAATTACCAGATGCATCAGAGTAATCAAAAGTTCCGTAATTTGCATAAATCAAAGAAGCGCTAAACAATCCTCTTTTTTTATGTTGATGAACATAAGAAAAATAACCATATTCAGTATCTGCAAAATAATTAACGTAATTAAGCACTAATTGACCATGATGATTAGTATTCAGGTTTGAAGGTTGTTGAATAGCGATACTTGCATCATTGTCAATTACTGAACAAACGTAACCGCCTAAAGAACTAACTCTGGCAGAATTGGAAAAACTCATTACATTAAAAGGGTTTGCACCAACATTTTGACCATTAAATGATAGTAACAAACAAAATAAAAAAATAAAATTAATAATGTACTTCATTACACCATTAACGATTTATAAATTTAAATAGTATTATACATTAAATCTAAAATGCATAACATCTCCATCTAAAGGTAAGTATTCTTTTCCTTGTACCATTAATTTGCCAGCTTCTTTAACAGCATTTTCAGAACCATAATTAACAAAATCATCATATTTAATGACTTCTGCACGAATAAAACCTTTTTCAAAATCAGTATGAATAACACCAGCAGCTTGAGGAGCAGTCATTCCTTTATTTATAGTCCAAGCTCTCACTTCTTTAACACCAGCTGTGAAATAGGTTTGTAAGTTCAGTAATTCATAAGCTTTTTTAATCAATTTACTTACACCTGCTTCATTAAGTCCTATATCTTCTAAAAACATCAAACGTTCTTCATAAGAGTCTAACTCAGAAATATCAGCCTCAATAGCCGCACCTAAAATAAGTATTTGAGCCGCTTCATTTTTCACGTTCTTCTTAACAGCTTCTACATAATTATTGCCATCAACTACAGAGGATTCATCTACATTACAAACGTACATAACAGGTTTTGAAGTAAGCAGTTGAAGTTCATTAACAAATTCCATTTGAGAATCATCAAATGTTAAAGACCTCACAGATTTCCCTGAGGACAAATGTTCTTTTATAATGTTGTAGGTTTCAAAAACTTTAGCAGCAGATTTATCACCAGTTTTTGCTTTTCTTTCAATAGCTGAAATCTTTTTTTCTATTGTTTCTAAATCTTTAAGTTGTAATTCCATGTCAATTACATCTTTATCTGAAATGGGGTCTACCTTACCATCTACATGAACCACATTTTCATCATCGAAACATCTTAAAACATGAATAATTGCATCTACTTCTCTAATGTTTGCTAAAAATTGATTACCCAACCCTTCACCTTTGTGTGCACCTTTAACTAAACCAGCAATGTCAACAATTTCAATTGTAGTTGGTACTACTTTTTCTGGGTGAACCAATTTCTCTAATTCATTTAATCTTTCATCAGGTACAGTTATAGTTCCAACATTTGGTTCAATTGTACAAAAAGGAAAATTTGCAGATTGTGCTTTTGCATTAGACAAGCAATTAAATAAAGTTGATTTACCTACGTTGGGTAACCCAACAATTCCACATTTTAAAGCCATAATTTAAAGTAATAAATGGCAAAAATAGTTGGTTATTTTAATCTACCTAAAATATTTACTGTTCCAGTTACATTTTGTGTGCCTGAATTATATGTTAAAACATAATAATAGGTCCCATCATCCAAAATTTTACCCGAATTATTTACACCATTCCAATCGTTTTGATATGAGAGATTTTCATACACCTTTCTTCCCCACCGATTAAATACAATTAAATGAACATCATTATACAATTGAGCATAATTGGTTATAAAATAATCATTATTATTATCTCCGTTTGGAGTAATCACATTAGGAATTTCACAAGTTTGAACCAATAAATCAAAAAATGATTCAATCATTCCACAGTTATTAGATGATTCCAATGAAATAGTAGTTGTACCAAAATCAAAAGAGGATGTTTGTAACATAGTAGAATCTGTTGAACCTATTAATATTCCATTTTCGTCATACCAGTTATAAGATAAATCCGTATTAGAAGAATCTACTTTTATAAAAAAATCATTTCCAAAACATATAGTATCGTCTGGAATATCTAGAAGTTCAGGTCCCGCAAGAAATTCGATATTGTGAGTAAGCGTATCTTGACAGAAATTATCGTAAAAATTCATTTGATAAATGCCTGTTTGATCAACATTTACTAATGGGTTTAAAGTAGTATTATTAGGATCAAAAGTAAGATTACCACTTCCTAAATAACTCCATTCGCCCCCTTGCGATGGTGCAGTTACACCAGCATATTGAAAAAAGTCATCACATGTTACAGTGTCGCCAATTATCATTCCTCCAAGTACTGCTTCAACAGTAATTAGTGTATCGTAAGTACATCCAAATTGATCTTCAACTTGAAAAATATAACCATTAATCCCTAAATTATTAGGCTGAACAACTATATTGGTATCATTATCTAAAATAATTGTAGGATTTGTTAGCCATGATTCACTAGAAATTAATGGAGCATAAACTTCACTATTAGGCATCAAAGTACTATTAAAGTATATTCCCCATTCACAAATGTAACCATCATCAATTCCAATATTATCTCTTACAGTTAAAGTCCATGTTCCATTAATTGGACAACCTTGCAAGGCAGGGAAAAAAGATTCTTCAGGATTATATGTTGAAGGAATAATCATATTTCCAGGAGAAGGCCCAGAAGCTGTCGTTGTATTGTAACCGTTATCCCAAGAAGGTAAAGCACCAATATTGTTGGAAAAACAATATTCTTCACAGACCCCAATATTACCAGTATTATTATCGAATGCACCACCAAGAAAATCACCGCTACCATCGAATCCACCAGGGAAAAGTTGATTTGGACCACTACCGTTGTAACTATTAAATACATTAATTGACTGACCATTTGGACAAGAAAGCTTCATTTCTAGATCACCTAAGTATGAATGTTCAATTGAAATACACATTTGATCAATATCTGTAGCTGATTGAATAGTACCTCCTGGTGTAAAACCTGATATAGCTATATCAGTTGTAGAGTTTAAACCAGAACCATCAGGTAAATAAGTTTGTGAAGCATAAACTCCACCAATAGGAAAATTTGCTGAAACAGGTTCAACACCCACAGTATCTGTGGATGTAACACCACCATACAGCTCCGTTGTTCTTCCTAAACAAATGGTTTCATCTGCAGCTTGACATGAACTAAAACTTGGAATAGTAGACACACGTACTTTTGAAGACAAATAACTAAAAAGGCCATTTGCTTCTTCAACTTTCATTGTTACATAATAGCCTTGTCGTAATTGAGGAATAAACTGAAAAGAATTGCCATTATATGTTGTTCCATTACTAAGTTCCCATGTAGTAGTATAATTAGTGGATTGCATATAACCGCCTCCGCTTAAAGCAGCTGAATCTCCTCCAGGTTCATATGGAAAATAAGGAGCAGCAACAAATTGAATTGTATCGCCAAGACATACATCTATATAACCTGTATCTAATGGGAAAATATCGTTAATGCTATCACCAGCTCCATTAGCTTGACCACCAATAAAAGCGTTCATATGATTAAAAAACGGTTGAGATAAATTAGAACAAGATAAATTGCCATCCCATCCAGAGCCTTCATTAGTTGCATCACTAATAAATTGAAAAGTTAGACATCCAGATTGATTTGACCAACTAGCAGGTATATTTACTCCATTTGGATATGTTGCATCATTAATTTTCGCTAAAATTGGATATGTATTATCTGGACCATCATAAATAAATAATGTATCAGATGGATCAATGTTTAATGAATATCCAGCATTAATTGCAAAAACAGCTACCATCTTAGAACCAGTAGCATCAGGACATAATGTTATAGTTTCATTTTCATTAGCACCATAATCACCTCCAGAACCACCAGTGTCATGGAAATTTTGAACAGAACCGTTATTAAAATTAGTTGAACATCCACAAGGACCATTAGCTGTGGATGAAGTCCAGTCAATATCATTAATATTAACGTCTTGAGAGAAAATATTATAAGATGAAAACAAAGTTAAAAACAGTATATAGAAATTAATTTTCATTGTTTTTTTGTTTTTAGTTCTGAATTAATATGATCTATGGATTTTACTACTAATAAAACCTTCTTGTCATCTACAGTATAATATTTATAATCATTTTGTAAAAGCTCAATATTTAATTCAAGAAAATTAAATTCTTCAATATTAGCTATAGATACATTTCCTGAAATTCTATTTTTAATACTCTTTTTTTCTGGTAAATCAACAAAATAAAAACCGTCAGTAAGACAAAATTTTAAAAATTCATATTTATCAGATTGAGATCTTTTCATTGTTTTAATCTCTTCTTTTGTATACTTAACAAGCAATAAATCATCAGTTTTTTGAGCAATCAAAATAGATGAAAAACATAAAAGAAGTAAAGTTATAATTGTTCTCATTTTTATAATTCCAAATTTTTAGATGCTGAATTTAATTAAATATTGACAAATGTTATCCATACTTTAACAAAGTTGTTAACACTGAAAATTAACTAATAACTTATGATTACTTTTACACAAAGTAAAAATATCATCTAATGGAAAAAGATAAAATAAAAGAATTGAATTCATTCGCTTCTCAGGTAAGAAGAGATATTGTAAGAATGGTGCATGCTCAAAATTCAGGTCACCCTGGAGGGTCTCTTGGATGCGTTGAATTTTTCACATCATTGTACCAAGGCATTATGAATCATAATTCTAATTTCAATATGGACGGAATTAATGAAGACTTATTCTTTTTATCTAATGGGCATATTTCTCCTGTTTTCTATTCTGTTTTAGCAAGGTCTGGATATTTCCCTATTAGAGAATTAAGCTCATTCAGAATGATTGATTCTAGACTTCAAGGACACCCCACAACTCATGAAGGTCTTCCAGGCGTTAGAATTGCAAGTGGTTCATTAGGACAAGGACTTAGTGTAGCTATTGGAGCTGCTCTTTCAAAAAAAATGAATAATGATAAAAGTATTATATACAGTTTACACGGAGATGGAGAATTACAAGAAGGTCAAATATGGGAAGCTGCAATGTATGCAGCTGCAAACAATGTAGATAATTTAATATCTACTATTGATTATAATGGTAGACAAATAGATGGAGATGTTGATGATGTTTTAAGTCTTGGAGATTTAAATGCAAAATGGGAAGCTTTTGGTTGGGATGTAATGTCCTGCAATGGAAATTCAATTAATGAGATTTACACTACTCTTGAAAATGCAAAATTAAAAACAAATAATGGGAAGCCAATAATGATTATAATGTCGACTGAAATGGGTTATGGTGTTGACTACATGATGGGATCTCATAAATGGCATGGAGTTGCACCAAATGATGAACAATTACAAATTGCACTTAATCAACTTGAAGAAACTCTTGGAGATTATTAATAAATAAGTTTGGAACTATAATTGATATATTCTTAAATAGATGAAAGCATATCATATAATTTTAGTTACTTTTTTAATTATTTGGACACCTACGTTTAGTGTTTTTTCTCAAAACGATAAACAAGAAGATGGAAAAATTAGAATACTTTTCATTTTTGATGGGTCAAATAGCATGAATGCCCAGTGGGAAAAAAGCAGTAAAATTGCAATTGCCAAAAAATTGATGTTGCAAACGCTAGACAGTTTAAAAAATTTAGAAAATGTAGATTTAGCATTAAGAGTATATGGTCATCAAACAAGAATTGTTCCTGGAAATCAAGATTGTTCTGATACCAGATTAGAAATTCCATTTAATTCAGCAAAAGTCAATTATTCAAAAATAATTAATAAAATTAGAAGTATTGAACCAAAAGGAACTACTCCTATTGCAAGATCATTACAATATTCAGCTAACGATTTTCCAGAATGCAAATCTTGTAGAAATATTATTATATTATTAACTGATGGTATTGAAGCTTGTGATGAGGACCCTTGTGCTGTTTCTCTAGCCTTAAAGGCTAAAAATATAAAACTTAAACCTTTTGTTATTGGGTTAGGATTAGATTCATCCTATATGAAGCAATTTGATTGCATAGGTGAATTCTTAAGTGCTGAAAGTGAAGATTCATTTAAAAGTGTTTTAAGTTTTGTTATAAGTCAGGCTTTAAATAACACAACTGTTCAAGTCAATTTAAACAACATTAAAAAAGAACCCCTTGAATCAGATGTAACTATGAGTTTTTATGAGTCAAAATCAGGTAGACTAATGAACACATATATGCATACCATTAATAAGGACAACAACCCTGACACATTATCTCTTGATCCAATTTACACATACAAATTAGTAGTTCATACTAAACCCGAAGTTATATTAGATAACATTAAGCTTATTCCTGGAAAACACAACACTATTGAAGCAAATACTCCTCAAGGAGAATTGATGCTTAAAGTTCAAGGAAATCGAAGTTTATTTACTGGAATAAATTGCATAGTAACACAAAATAAACAATCAAATACACTTAATGTTCAAAACATGAATACTAAAGAAAAGTATATTGTTGGAAATTATGATTTAGAAATATTAAGTATTCCTAGAATATACTTTGATAATGTAAAAATTAATCAAAGTAAAATTACTGATATTGTAATTCCTGCATATGGCATAGTCCAAATTAACAAAAGCATAGGCCCAGCTGCATTATTTCTAAATGATAATGGCAAAAACACTTGGCTATACGATATTGATAAAAATCATGGAGTTACTTACTTAAATATTCAACCTGGGAAATATAAGATTTCTTATAGGTTCGGCCGTTCAAATAATACAGCTCATACCATAATTAAAGAATTTAAAATAAATTCTGGTCAAAAATTAAATCTTACATTATAAAATGAAAATTGAAATATTAGGAAATAGCGATACAAGATCAGGCTTTGGCGCAGGTCTTTCTCAATTAGGTGAAACCCATAAAAATGTAGTAGCTCTTTGTGCAGATTTAACTGGTTCTCTTAAAATGAATGATTTTCAAAATAAATATCCTGAAAGATTTTTCCAAGCTGGTATTGCTGAAGCTAACATGATAAGCATGGCTGCAGGAATGACTATTGGAGGGAAAATTCCATTTACTGGGACATTTGCTAATTTCTCCACAAGTAGAGTTTACGACCAAGTTAGACAATCCATCGCATATTCAGGAAAAAATGTAAAATTATGCGCATCTCATGCCGGATTAACATTAGGAGAGGATGGAGCAACTCATCAAGTTCTTGAAGATATTGGGATGATGAAGATGTTACCAGGAATGACAGTCATAAATCCTTGTGATTATAATCAGACAAAAGCAGCTACTATTGCTATTGCTGATCATTTTGGCCCTGTATATCTAAGGTTTGGAAGACCCAAAGTGCCAATATTTATACCTGAAAACACGCCATTTGAAATTGGAAAAGCATTAATGCTAAAAGAAGGTACTGATGTATCAATATTTGCAACGGGCCATTTAGTTTGGGAAGCTGTTGAAGCAGCAAAAACATTGGCAGAAGAAGGGATTTCAGTTGAATTAATTAATATTCACACTATTAAACCTTTAGACAATGAAAGCATCTTATCATCAGTTACCAAAACAAAATGTGTAGTAACTGCTGAAGAACATCAAATTGCTGGAGGAATGGGTGAATCAATTGCTCAATTATTAGCTAAAAACAACCCTACTCCTATTGAATTTGTAGCCGTTGATGACAAATTTGGTGAAAGTGGAAAACCAGCTGATTTAATGAAAAAATATGGTTTACATTCTTCAGATATAATAAAAGCTACACATCGTGTTTTGAAGCGAAAATAATCGCCTTTCAATGCATGATAAAGAGATAGAAAAACAAATATTAACCCTTTTTAATGATGATAAAACCAAAAATCAAGGTTTTAATCTTTTGGTAAATCATTACAAAGAATCCGTTTATTTTCAAATAAGGAGAATACTTATAACTCATGAAAACACAGATGATGTAGTTCAAGAAGTTTTCATAAAATGCTGGAATAAACTTTACAGTTTTAATGGAAAATCTAAATTGTCTACATGGATATACAGAGTTGCTTATAATGAAGCTATTCAATGGATAAGAAAAAATAATAAAGAATATCATTTAGATATAAACGATATAAGATCATCAGAACAACCTACAAATAATATTTTTCATAAAGATGCCAGTGAAATAAATAAATTGTTAGAAAAAGCAGTTTTTCAATTGCCTGAAAAACAAAGAATGGTATTTCAACTAAAATACTTTAATGAATTAAGCTATAAAGAAATTCAACAAATAACTGGAGGAAGCATTGGTGGATTAAAAGCAACTTATCATCATGCAGTAACTAAAATAAAAAAGTTTATATCATATGATTAAACCTTTACTTGATTAAAGCATCAAATAGTTAATGGAAAAAGAGAAAAATAAATTTGATATCTTAAAAAAGAATGATCCTAAATCTGTATATGATATTCCAGAAGATTATTTTAATTCATTAGATGTTAAAATAAATAAACAAATAAATCGTAATAAATTAATTCAAAAACCAAAATTAATTTCAATTTCCCACTTTGCTAAGGTAGCAGCCATTTTTTTGTTTGTTGTAGGTGCTTATTTTATCTTACAAATGATAATCTATAAGCCTTCAAAACCAATTTATATTAAATACAGTCAATTAAGTGAATCAATAGACGATTATTTATTATCAGATGATGAATTGTTTTACACTTTTATTAATCATAATGATTACACATATATGAACCTAGATGAAAATATGGAAGATTATTTTGATACAGAAATAGACTTTTACTAAACCTTTAAAATTTAAACCATGAAAACAATTAATGAAATTAAAAAACTAAGCCTAATATTAATTATATGCTTAAACTCAATATTTCTATTAGCTCAAGAAAACATAAATAAAAACGAAACTAGAGAATCTAGAAAAATTGCATTTTTCACTAACAAAATGCAGTTAACAGTTGAAGAGTCTCAAAATTTTTGGCCTATTGTTAATGAAATGGATGCCGAATTAAAAGCTCTAAAAAAAGAGCAAAAGGAAAAATTAACTCCCATTAAAGAAAAAGAAAATGTTTCGGATGAAGATCTTGAAAAATTAATGGATATGAAAATGGAGATGTCAAAAAAACAATTAGATATTAAAATAAAATATCACGGCAAATTTAAAGATGTTCTTCCCATAAAAAAAGTAGCTAAATATTATGAAGCAACTAAAGAATTTAAAAAGTTACAAGCTAAAAGAAAAGAGAATTATAAAAGATAGTTTTTCTATATTGATTTTATAAATTCATATAATGTTTTTATAAAGTATTATCTTAGATAAACTTATTTAAACATAAAAGTCTATGGGCCGCTACCATGTTATAATTTTATCACTAACAATACTTTCATTTCTAAGTAAGAATTTGATATCGCAGAACGACAAGAAACAAAGTCACCATGTAAAAGAACATGAATTTATAAAACAACATAAAAAGGCTTCAAACAATTCTAATTATAATAAATCAAATAATATAATTACAAATGGAACATTATTAATTGATCTTCCAGAAAAAATTGACACTGTTTACTTTAATGATTCATCCTACTATTATAAAAAAGGAATTTGGTATAAATCCTCAAATCAAAAATTTGTTGTTTTTAGACCAAACTTTAACATATCAACTTCAAATATTCCAGCAAATTCAGAAAATTTAACTTTAAAAAACAACGAATATTATTACTTCAATGGCATATTTTACAATTACAAACAAGAAATTAAAGAATATTTTATTGTAAAACCACCTATAGGTGCAAAAGTCAAATCTATTCCTAATGATTTTGAAGAAATTATAATTAAAAACAAAAAGTTTTTTAAAATAGATAATTGTTATTTTTCTTTCATTAAAGACGAAAATCTATATCAAGTTCAACTTCCAAATAAGTAATTCAATAAATGAAAATAAAGTATTGGATTAAAGCAGCTAGGTTAAGAACTCTTCCCCTAGCCTTTTCTTGTATAATTATGGGGGCCGGTTTATCTATGAAAATAAAGAAAATAGATTGGTCTATTTTCACATTATGCATTATCACTACTTTGCTATTGCAGATTCTATCAAATTTTGCAAATGATTATGGGGATGGAATTAAAGGAACTGATGAAAATAGAAAATATGGTGACCGAATGATTCAGCAAGGTCTTATTTCAAAAAAAAGCATGTTTAATGGCATAATAATATGCTCAATAGCTTGTTTTTTATCTGGCTGTTTACTAATATATAATGTCTTTTATTTTTCACAATATATTTATTCTATATCATTTATAATTCTAGGAATTATAGCTATTGCTGCAGCAATAAAATATACTGTTGGAAAATCAGCCTATGGATATCAAGGCTTTGGCGATATTTTTGTTTTTCTTTTTTTTGGAATTATTGGAGTTATGGGAACATTCTATTTACTTACAAATAATTGGTGTTGGACTACTATTCCAGGTTCGCTATTTACTGGATTAATGAGTGTAGGAGTATTGAACATGAACAATATGAGAGATTTTGATAATGATTCAAAATCAAACAAAAATACTATTGTAGTTAAAATCGGCATTAAAAAAGCCAAAATTTATCAGTTTTTTTTAATCCTTATTTCCATAATATCTTACTGTACAATTGCATTACTCTTAAATGATTTTTTAATATTACTAGGTTTAATTCCATGCTTATTCCTTATTGGAAATATTAAAAAAGTTTTAACAATTAGTAATCTAATAGATTTGGATACTGAATTAAAAAAAATTGCATTAGTTTGTTTTGTCAGCAGCACATGGATTATGATTGTAAATGGATATATTAACTAATTCTTTCTTAACAAAATTGCATCTGCTTCAAAACTAATTTCTATTTTATCACTTATAACTTCATCATATTGTAACTGAGTGATTTCATATCCGGATTTTTTCTTTTTATCTAAATCAGCTATTTGTTTTTCGACACTAATGGTATCAACAATAGCTCTACCTGTAAGCTCAGCATAGTCATCTTTTATATAATTAGTAGGAATTGTAAAAAAATCTTTAAAGCTAATCCGTAATTCTTTATTATTCTTTTTGCAATTCAAACTTATCCAACAACCAGACATTTCACAACTTTCTTTTATTAATCCTTTAATCTTCCCATTAAAACGCCCATTTTGATTAATAAGAGCTATCATTGAATCAGTAGAAATTGCATAGCTAGAATCCATTAAATGCCAACCAATAAAGCGACTATTGTCTTCATATGATTCAATATCAATTAAATTAGGCTTACTTTTTAGGTTTAATTCATTTTCTGATACTGAATTAGAATTTTTACAAAAGCAAAAAAACATTAAAATTAAAATCGATAAATATTTATCCATTTTTACTTGATTTAATTTTATCCAACCAATTTGTATAGTCCCTTTTATTTTTTAAATGATCATTATAATCTACAGCAAAATTATGATATCCATTAGATTTTGGTTGCGCACACATAAATATATAATCGTGCTTTTCATAATTCAGAACCGCATCAATAGAACTGGGATCAGGTATACAAATGGGCCCAGGAGGTAACCCTTTATACATATAGGTATTATATGGTGAATCAAATTCTAAATGCTTAAAAAGAACCCTACCTAATTTTGGGAGATTATTTGCAAATTTCACAGTTGGATCTGCTTGTAATTCTTTATTAATCTTTAACCTATTAATATATAGCCCAGCAATTTTTGGATGTTCATCAATATTGACTTGTTGTTCCATCTGAACAATTGAAGCAAGAATATATATTTCAGATTGAGATAAGCCAATTTCTTTTGCCTTTTGTTTCCTTGAATTATTCCAAAATATTTTATAATGATTCGCCATCAATTGAATAAATTCAGTTTCATTAATTGAAGAATATATTTCAAAAGTATTTGGAATAAACATGGTCATAAATTGTTCTTTATTAAACCCATATTTAGCATGAATTTTGGGATTATGTAATACTTTCATTAGAGTTAATGAATCGATATTAGTAGAATTAGAAATGTTCTCACAAAGTTTTTCAAAATTTGATGTAGATAAAACTGTTAAATCAACTAGTGCCTGATTTCGCATTAAATGAAGCTGATTAATCATTTTATTATGATCCCATATAGCTTTTATTTTATACTTCCCTTTTTTAAGTGTATCAAGTGAAAATTTTTTATAATCAATTAGAATATTAAATGCATCAGCATCTTTAATCACATTTAAGCTATCTAAAACAATTCCAATTTCTGAAAAAAGGATATCATTTTTAAAAACAATAATCTTGTCTTCTTTAATTAATACATTATCTAAATTTTTAGCTTTATAAAGCTTATAATAAGGATATCCTACGTATGAAAAAATAACGATAAGAATTATAAAAATTATTACTACAAAACGCTTCAAACTAAAAAACAGATTTTAATTTATGATCTTGATATTGAAGTATTTTAACCGCTTTATTTTCAAATCCACTTTCATTGTCAATTTGTTTAAAATTAAAGTCATAATAAATTCCATTATAAATTTCAGTTTTCTCACCAAACAAATTATTAAAAATAGCACTTGTTAAATCAAAACCAATAAACGTATTTAAATCAGGTTCAATCTCAAATTTTCTTTTGTATAAATCAATGAAATAGATTACAAATTCTGAATCGTAATTAACATTCGCTTTACTAGAAACATGTAAATTAAATAAATTCTTATACTTTTCATCAATAGTGTTCATTTTAAGAATATCATCAAACCCAAAAACCATAAAATGAGAATCATAAAAATTTCTTGTGTTTTTAGTTCTAATAATCTTTGTGAAAACAGAGGTTATAAAAGGCACATCAGATGCTGCAATAACAAAAACATTAGTATCTGAAATAGAAACATTACTGAAACTTGAATTGTGATGCAATAACAAAGGTTTTATTGAATCATTTCCTGATAGAGAATCATTATAAGTATTTGCAAATAAATTAGCATATCTTACACTTTTTAAATCTTTACGATTGGCTAGTAACGTTATTCTATTTTTATAATTTGGATTTGATTTTAAATAACTAGAAATGGCTGTAATTTGTGATGATTTTGATGGATTAATTTTATATAAAATAGGATATTGAAAAAGGGCCTGATTAGGAATTGATGTTGGGCAAATCATTGGAATGTTATTATCTTTTGCAAAGGACCTTATTAATTTAATTTGTTTAGAAAAAATAGGTCCTATAATTAAGTCAGAATTCAACAATTCCGGTGAATTTAAAATTTCACTTATAATAGACGTATCTTTTTTAGTGTCATAAACTGATAAAGAAATATTATATCCAGAGTCTCTTAAATTTTCTAAGGCAAGTACAATACCATTGTATAATTGAATAGAGTTTACAGAACTTTTTTCTAAAGGACAATTCTCATTTAATTTACAATCAAGAATTAATTTTTGATAATCATCAATTAAAAAAGGTAAAAACAAGGAAACTTTAATCAGTTTTGCAGAATGATTAATAGTATCATTAAGTTTATTTATAGCAGTTAAAGAACTATCATTTAAAGTTTCATCCTCTTCACAATTTTTAATTTTATATATAATTTTTAATCTACTTCCTTTTTGAAGTCCTGCACTTTCTAAATCAGGATTATTTTTTATTATTTGATTAATAGTAATATTATATAATTTAGATAATGAATAAAGAGTCTCTTTTCTTTTTACTTTATGAAAAACAATTGTATCGCAAGATTTCAGCAACGGATGATTTGGGTGTTTTACTAAAGACTTAACAATGTTATTGGTATCAACTAATTCATTAGGAATTTTAATTAATTGACCTAACTGAATCCCTTCATCGTCAAGATTATTTATTGTTTTTAAATCATTAATACTAACTCCATATTTCTTTGCTAAAGACCAAAGTGTTTCCCCTTTAATAACAGAATGAGTTAAATGAGAAGTTGAGTCAGATTCAATTGATGATTTTGTTGGAATTGTGTATTTAGGAATAACCAATACCATATCTTTTTTTAATCCTTCAATAGCATCAGGATTATATTGATAAAATAAATTGATATCAACATTATATTTTTTTGAAATCCCATAACTAGTTTCCCCTTTTTTAACAACATGGTTTATAGTTGAATCTATAATTAATGTATCTGTTTTTTGAGATAAAACTAAAATGTGATTAAACACAATAAAAAATATAATATTTA
>PBNK01000017.1 GCA_002723085.1 Crocinitomicaceae bacterium
AGAACCATCATTAGGTTTAGGATACCCTATTGATGCTCTTCCAGCATTAAAAAGGATTAAAAGATACTTTGAGCCAGGAGATGAGGAAGCATTGAAATTTAAATTTGATTTTATTGGACTACAAAACTACTTTAGGGTTGTTGGTAAAAAAAGCTTGTTTCCTCCTTTTTTATGGGCAAAACAAGTTGATGCTGAAAATAGAAATGTTCCTATGAACGAGATGAAATTCGAAGTATATCCTGAGGGGATTTATAAAATCTTAAAACAATTTTCTAAATACAATATAAATAATATCATTATAACAGAAAATGGAGTATGTTATAAAGATGAGGTTAAAAACGGGAGGATTAATGATAAGCAAAGAATTCAGTTTTTTGAGAGTTATCTTTCTAATGTTTTAAAAGCAAAGAATGAAGGTGTACCAGTTAATGGTTATTTCGTTTGGAGCTTAACTGATAATTTTGAGTGGAGTGAAGGCTATGATCCAAGATTTGGTTTGGTACACATAGATTTTCAAACTCAGGAAAGAAAAATTAAAGATTCTGGTTACTGGTTTAAAGATTTTTTAAACTTGATTTGAATTCTGAACTGAAATTTAAATCAATAATAACTAACTCACCTGAACAAAGACTATGCAGTTTTTGATAAGATAGTTTCTTAAACTGTCTCTTAATATTGATGGTTATAAATAGAAATAGGATTAAAAAAAAAGGTAGGGTTCTTATACTTTTTGATGTGAATAAAATTTTCGATATATAAATGTATCAGAATAAATTAAAAGGGGTATTTAGCTTAAAGCCATTCAGTATAGAACTCTAGATAGAATAAATCTTTGAATTAGTTAGAAACCTCTGATTTAGCACGTTGATCTTTCACATCATAAGCTTTATATAGCGAACCATAATAAGTTTGCTCAATTAGATTTCTTAAATAATTTTGATATTCATCTACTTTAGAACTGAAATCAGTAGTTTCATTTGTTTTTGCATTGTTTCTCATCAATACTTTAACAATGTATAGTCCAGATTCTCCTTCAATAATTGAAGACGTTTCATTTTCATTCATATGAAATATTTTGGCAATTAATTTTGGCTCAGGCAATTGCTGGTAATTATTACCAATATTTCTGTCAGAATATTTAACATTCTTAAAATTAGATTTAAGATTCAAGGATTTAGCTATGGTATCCATGGAAGTTTTAGAATCTATTTTATTATTGTTTATAAAATATTCAGCTTTTAATTTGTTTTTAACTTCAGGTTCCATAATTGATTTTAGATTATTAAACCTAATGTCATTTTCAATTATTTTTTCTTTTAAAACTGCAATTGCAATTTGGTTTTCTGAAATATCTTCAGGTTCCATTATATGACCAACTTCATTATTAAAAGCCCATTTTGCAATGTTAATGTCTCTGTTCAGTTCATAGGGGCCATATAATCCTAAACTAGTATATTGAAGCCGTCCATTATTGTCAAATGTAACTTGAGGAAATTCTAGTTTTACATTTCCAGATTCTTTTACAATTAACCCGAACTCTTCAGCCGCTTCATTAAATGAAGTTTTTTTAGCTAAATCATAAAAACTTCTAGCTACCGAATCATAAAATTCATTTCTTGTTGTTTCACTAACTTGAATATTTCTATCTTTAATTGCTAGTTTATTAAAAGCTCCCATTCTTTTCCCCAAAACTTGAATTATATGATAACCATAAGTAGTTTTAACTACTCCAGATTTTCCAGCTGAATTGTTAAAGCTAAAATCTTCAAATTCTGGGACCATTTGACCTTTTGGAAACCAAGCGTATACTCCTCCGTTGGCTACAGAGGCTTGGTCATCTGAATATTTAGTAACAAGTGAGTTGAATTTACTAGAATCTAATCTTATAGCATATAAAATACTATCTGCTAATTTTTTGTTTTTGGAGTCATTCAAGTCTCCTTCTCTAGAGTTTATTAAAATGTGTCTTACTTTAGCTTGCTCTCCTTGAACGCTATCAAGTACTTTAATTAGTTGAACTTTATCAATATTAACAAAAGGGCCAATAACATCACCTTTACTTGAGTTTTCAATTTTCTGGTCAATAAGGTTAGAAAATTTTCCACCCTTATAATTAGGCTCAAAGTATATGCCATAGCTTTGAGCAAAAGCAGAGTCATTTATAAACTTATTATCATTATTAGCATCTTCAAATATTGTTTTAACGTCATCTAAAACTTTTTTTGCTTCTTCTTTGTCTCCTTCAGAGGGCTTGATATTTAAAACAACATAGTCGTATTTTACAATATCATTTTTTAAAAGATATTCCCATTTTGCTTCATATCTATGATTTGTAAAATAGCTTTCTCTGTTTTCATCATTTAAATCCACTACCGAGTCAGGAATTTCTTGATATGGTTTAAAAATGTAACTGATTTCTGCATTGGTTTGCTCTTCAATGAAATTTCTTTTTCCTTCTTCATAAGTTCCTAAAACACCATACTTTATCATAGCCCTATATTTATCCCTAGAACGACTTGTTTTCAAGTCATTTTCAATGAATATTTGTGTTCGAACATCTCGATTAGAAATTTGATTTTTCCAGTTTATGAAGTCATCAATAGTATCTCCTTTTATATAGTTTTCTTTTTCTTTAGTAGGCAAGTGATGACTTTCATTTAGGATGCCGTCATTTAATTCAGCATTAGATACTGTAATTCCTATTTTTTTAGTTTCTAAAGATAAAATAGTGTCTACAATCATATTCTCGAATACATATGAATTGATATAATCATTTTCGACAACCTTTAGTACTTTGTCTTTTGCATTTTGTTCTTTAAAGTTAGAGATTCTCGCACTAAGATTCCAGTCTATTGCATTTTGTTCATTTCCATTAAATACAAAGTCAGATTTAGCAGTAGATCCGCTAAATTGCTGAAGTATTTTATCTAGTGGAACAATAAAAAGAAATAAGCCTATTCCTACAATTGTTACAACAAGTCCTGATTTTTCTCTGATTTTACCTATTATAGCCATAAAAGTTTGTCTTAAAAGTTCGCGAATATACAATTGAATAAGGATATATGAAAATTAGTTTTATTAATAAATATTTATAACGATTGATTGTTATTTTATGATTCAAATTAATTCTTGAGAAAATATTATTTTGTTTATTTATATTTCAGTTCAATTATGGATTTAAATAATGTTTTATTTTGAATGAAATTAAAGTTAATACTGTCATTATTGGAGCAGGAATTTCAGGTTTAAGTGCAGCTCATTTTTTGTCTAAAAAAAGCAATGATTTTTTAATTTTAGAATCTAAAAATCAAGTAGGAGGAATTATCCAAACAGTTATAAAAAATGATTTTATATGTGAAAATGGTCCTAATACTGTATTGCTAAATAATGAAGCAATTGTTGAAATTCTAAAAGATTGTGGGCTTTGGGATTCAATAAACTATCCCCAAGAATCAAGCAATAAAAACCGTTTTGTTTTAAATAATAATCAATTAATTAATATTCCCACAACATTTTTAAAATTTGTGAAATCTCCAATTCTTTCAATTAAAGGCAAATTGAGAATTTTAAAAGAACTATTTGTAAAGCAGCATAGAGAGAATACCAATGTTAGTGAATTCATTACAAAAAGGTTTGGGAAAGAATTTCATGACAATCTAATTGTTCCTTTTGTTTCTGGAATATATGCAGGCGACACCTCAAAAATGAGTGTGAAACACACTCTTAAAATTTTATGGAATTTAGAACAAACTCATGGAAGTGTGATAAAAGGATTATTTAAAATGAAAAAAAAGAATATTCAATCTTTTAACCTACCAAATGGAATATCTCAATTAACATTTAAAATTGCTGAAAAACTTAATAAACATCTTAAATGCAATTTTGAAGTTGAACAAATCATTAAAAAGAATGGCTTTTATGAAATAATAGGCAATAAAGAAGTTATAACATGTAATAATGTTATTGTAACGGTTCCTGCATATGTTTTGAAAAATATTTTTTCTAAAGATTATTTATTTAAGGCGTTGGATAAAGTTATTTATTCTGCTGTTGATGTTTTTCATTTTGGTTTTGAAAAGAAAAATATTGAGAATTTAAAACAAGGGTTTGGTGTATTAACAAAACCATCAGATAAAAAAAGTTTTTTAGGAATACTTTTTAATTCACGAATATTTAATCATGTTTCTCCTAATGATAAAGAACTTTTTACTGTGTTAATTGGTGGAGAAAGACAGAAAGAGTTGTGTAAGTTAAGTAAAATAGAACTCAGAAATAAAGTTCTTGCTGAATTAGAGGATATAATTCAACATAATGGAAATTTAATTTTTGAAAATCATTACAAATGGGAAAAAGGCATCCCTCAATATAACATGAATCAAGAAAATCTAATTATGGCTATAAATAAATTTGAATCCAATCATTCCAATTTGAAAATTTTAGGAAATTATTTCAATGGGGTTTCTGTCAGTGATTGCATTATGAAATCTAAACAATATATTGATCGTTGTTTTTGATGGCTTTATCACATGAAAATTATACATATCAACCTGTTATATTTAATGTTCATA
The DNA here is from genome assembly GCA_002723085.1 of Crocinitomicaceae bacterium. Taxonomy (GTDB): domain Bacteria; phylum Bacteroidota; class Bacteroidia; order Flavobacteriales_D; family Parvicellaceae. The sequence goes on from PBNK01000017.1 coordinate 4,569, forward strand.
GAGTTGCAATTTTAAACAATAATGAAATAGTTATTAACATCGTGAAAATAGGTTGTTGATTTTCCTAGAAACTTACTAAAATTGTCGTTTTTTTAACCTAAAATTTATTCAATTGTCAAAAGAACGAAAAATAAAGAGTGCACTTATATCTGTTTTCTCCAAGGATGGGCTTGATGAAATAGTTCATAAACTCAATGATTTAGGGGTTTCAATATACTCAACTGGTGGTACCCAATCTCACATAGAAAAATTAGGGGTTGAGGTGAATGCTGTCGAATCATTAACTTCTTACCCTTCAATTCTAGGGGGAAGAGTTAAAACTTTGCATCCCAAGGTTTTTGGTGGGATTCTAAGCAGAAGGGAATTAGATAGTGATGTTTTACAACTTGAAGAGTATGAAATTCCAGAAATTGATTTAGTAATAGTAGATTTATATCCATTTGAGGATACTGTAAAATCTGGTGCTGATCATCAAGATGTCATTGAAAAAATAGATATTGGCGGAATATCATTAATAAGAGCTGCAGCTAAAAATTATAAAGATGTTGTTATTGTGTCCTCAAAAGAAGAATATTCGAAATTTTCTTCTTTATTGACGGATAATAATGGCTCTACATCTTTAGAAGAAAGAAAATATTTTGCAAAAAAAGCATTTGAAGTTTCTTCAAATTATGACCAGCATATATTTAATTATTTTTCAGACAATAAAAATAATTCTATTTATCTTGATATGAAAAAATCAACTCCACTTAGATATGGTGAAAATCCTCATCAAAAAGGGTGGTTTGCTGGAGATTTAGATGATTTATTCACTCAATTAAATGGGAAAGCATTATCATACAATAATTTGCTAGATATTGATGCAGCAGTTATGTTAATGAAAGATTTTGCAAATGATGACCCTACATTTGCTATACTAAAGCATAATAATGCTTGTGGGTTAGCAACTAGAAAAACACTTTCAGAAGCATATTCTTCAGCTTTAGAAGCTGATCCTGTCTCAGCTTTTGGAGGCATACTAATTTCTAACAGGGAGATTGACATTGAAACGGCAAATAAAATAAATGAGCTTTTTTGTGAAGTAGTTATTGCTCCTTCTTATAGTGAAAACGCAATTGATTTGTTGAAAAGCAAAAAGAACAGAATTATTCTTGTTCAAAAGGATACATTGTTCCCAGATTCATTAATTAGAACTTGTTTAAATGGATTCTTAGTTCAGGATAAAGATTTATCAATTGAAAATGAAAATGATTTTTCATTGGAAACTCTAAAAGAGCCCTCAAAAAATCAAATTCAAGATTTGTGCTTTGCTAATAAGATAGTTAAACATACTAAGTCTAACACCATTGTACTAGCTAAAAATAGTCAGTTATTTGCAAGTGGGACTGGACAAACTTCAAGGGTTGATGCTTTAAAGCAAGCAATTCATAAGGCTAAAACTTTTGGTTTTGATTTGAAAGATTCTGTAATGGCGTCTGACGCATTTTTCCCATTTCCAGATTGTGTAGAAATTGCAGGAAAAGAAGGGGTAAGTGCTGTTGTTCAACCAGGAGGTTCAATTAAGGATAAATTATCAATTGATTATTGTAATGAAAATAACATAGCAATGGTTTTTACAGGAAAGAGGCATTTTAAACATTAAAAAATTAAAAAATGGGAATATTCAATGTTTTTACACAAGAGATAGCTATTGATTTAGGGACAGCAAATACTTTAATCATTAATAACGATAAAGTAGTTGTTGATGAACCTTCAATTGTTGCTATTGATAGGACAACATCAAAGGTTATAGCAATTGGAAGAAGAGCTCAACAGATGCATGGTAAAACACATGAGAATATAAAAACAGTTAGGCCATTAAAAGATGGTGTTATAGCTGATTTTCAAGCCGCTGAACATATGATTAGAGGAATGATTAAAATGATGAAAGGTGGAAGTAGGTTTATTCAGCCTTCTATGAGAATGGTTATTTGTATACCTTCTGGAATTACCGAAGTTGAAAAACGTGCCGTTCAGGATTCAGCAGAACATGCTGGCGGTAAAGAGGTATACCTTATTCATGAACCAATGGCTGCTGCTATTGGAATAGGTGTGGATGTTGAGGAGCCAATGGGGAACATGATAATTGATATTGGGGGAGGAACTTCTGAAATTGCAGTCATAGCATTAGGAGGAATTGTGTGTGATAAATCCATTCGTGTTGCAGGAGATGATTTCACATCTGACATAGAAGAATACATGCGTAGACAACATAATATTTTAATTGGAGAAAGAACAGCAGAACAAATTAAAATTGAAGTTGGCGCAGCACTTGATGAATTAGAATCACCACCAGAAGAATATGCTGTTAGAGGAAGAGATTTAATGACAGGAATTCCAAAAGAAATTTATGTGACCTACAAAGAGATTTCACATGCATTGGATAAATCAATATCTAAAATTGAAGAAGCCATTTTAAGCGCGTTAGAAATGACCCCTCCAGAATTATCTGCTGATATATACAAAACTGGAATTTATTTAGCGGGTGGTGGATCAATGCTAAGGGGCTTAGATAAAAGAATATCTCAAAAAACTAAATTACCAGTTCATATTGCTGAAGATCCATTAAGAGCTGTTGCTAGAGGAACTGGAATTGCACTAAAAAATATTGACAAGTATCAATTCTTAATTAAAGGTTAAAGAGTAAAATAGAAAATTGTCATGCGAAATATAATTCGAATCCTCCAGAAATATAGAAATTTCTTTTTTTTTCTGGCTCTTGAATTAGTTTCTTTTCTATTTATTTTTAGTTGGAGAAATAGTTATCACCATAGCGCCTTTATTAGTGCTAGTAATTCTCTAACAGGGTTTGTTTATGAAACCAAATCTTCTGTTTTAAACTATTTTAATTTAAAAGCCATTAATGAAGAACTTCATTCTGAAAACCAATTATTAAGAGAAAAATTACATAATCAAGAAATTAAACTTGGTAAAAAATTTCTTAAAATAAACGATTCGCTTTATTTGAGAAATTATAAATTTTTAAAGGTGGAAGTGATTAATTCTCAATTTAAATACGTAGAAAATTCTGTATTATTAAACAAAGGAATAAAGAATGGAGTAAATAAAAATATGGGAGTTATTGGAGTTAATGGTGTTATAGGAATAATAAATAATGTAAGTTCTTATTATTCTTCAGTAACTCCAGTTATTAATCCAAAATTTACACTTTCAGTTGTTCATGAATCTTCTTCAACATGGGGGGATTTATATTGGGTTTCAAACGTTAATAATTATTTAACAGCAACAATTAATAATTTTCCAAATTATACTGATATAAATAAAGGAGATTATTTTGTGACGACAGGTTCTGATGGGGTTTTTCCTAAAGGAATTCCAGTAGGAAAAGTTAAAAGTTTTTCAAAGAATACAGAAACACAAATGATGCAAATAGAAATCTCTCTTTCTGAAGATTTTTCTAATATAAAAAGAGGGTTTGTAGTCTTCAATAGCGTTAAAGAAGAACTATTTAATTACAAACAAAATGAGTAATCTAATTAAAAATATCAGTTGGTTTTTCGGATTGATTTTATTTCAGATTTTAATCTTAGATGAAATTGATATAGGGCCTTATTCTGTTTATTTTTCACCAATGCTATTTTCATATCTTATTTTAAGATTAAAATTAGATATAAGTGTTTCAATTTTGTTGTTATATGCTTTTTTAATTGGGATAACAGTTGACATATTTAAAGACACTATTGGTTTAAATGCGGCTGCGTTATTGTTTGTTGCTATACTGAGAAAGTATTTTTTATCAATAATTTCTGAAAGAGATGAATTTGATTCAATGGTTGAATTAGATTTTTTTAATCTAGGATTTGTTCGTTATTTAATTTATTTCGGTTTGGGAATGATAACTCATCATTTTGTGTTTGCATTAATTGAGGGATTTTCATTTAACGGTTTCTTATTTTTATTATACAAATCATTAATAAATACATTTTTTGCTTTAGCAATATTATTTTTCATTCAATACTTGATAATTAAGAAAAAGTAAATGGATCCTTTTCAAAATAGAAGATGGGTTATCATGCTAATAATGATAGGTGTAGGTCTTATTTTTATTTTCAGATTGTTATTTATCCAAGTAATTGATGAAACCTGGTCTAATAGGGCTAATCAAATCAATTCAACCATAAAAAACATACAGCCACCAAGAGGATGTATTTATGACCGTAATTATAAACTTTTGGCAGGGGCAGAGCAAGCTTACAACATAATGATATTACCAAAAGAAATTAAAGAAAAAGATTCATCAATTATATGTGATTTATTTAACATATCTATAAATGAATTAAGATTGAAAATTAATAAAGCTTCTTCAGGCTATAATGTTTCATATAAACCATCAGTTTTTTATGAATCATTAACTAAAAGTGAATATGCTAAGATTGCTCCTAATATTGGTCAAATTTCAGGACTTTATGGAGAAATTAAAGTGCAAAGAGGTTATCCTTTGCCAATAGCTGCTCATGCCTTAGGTTATATTAGAAAAATAAGCAAAGAACAATTTAATAAACCCCAAAATCAAGAAATTTATTCAAACAATGATTATATTGGGATAACTGGTTTAGAAAAAACATATGAATTAGAATTAAGAGGCAAAAGGGGGAATGAAAATTTTTTAAAAGATTATGCTGGAAATAAAGTTGAAACTATTGAAAAAAAACCTGCAAAACCAGGCAATGATATAATAACAACATTAGATTCAGATTTACAACTCTTAGGAGAAGAATTAATGCAGAACAAACTTGGTTGTATTGTTGCAATAGAACCCTCATCAGGTGAAATTCTTTCAATGGTTTCTGCTCCCTCTTTTGACCCTTCCGTTTTAACTGGCAGAGATTTTCCAGAACAATATCAAAAACTATTATTAAATGATTCTTTAAAACCATTAATTAATCGACCAATATATAATGACAAATATAGGCCTGGGTCTATCTTTAAGTTGGTTCATGCTTTAATTGCTCTTCAAGAAGGAGTAATACTGCCTTCAACTGGATTCTTATGTGATAAAAGTATAATTGGTTGCCATAATCATGAACCGCCAACTAATTTAAGTACTGCTATTAAGCACAGTTGTAATCCATATTTTTATCAAGTTTATAAGAAAATCATCCTTAAAGGAAGAAGTGATAATTATTTTGAAGATAGTAGATTGGGATTAGCTAGTTGGGAAGAAAAAGCAAAAAAATTTGGTTTTGGTGATTTATTAGGAGTTGATATTCCTGAAGAAAAAAAAGGATTTTTACCCAATGTAGATTTTTATGATAATTGGTATGGAAAAAAAAGATGGGCATTTAGTACAATTTACTCTAACAGTATTGGTGAAGGGGAAATAGGCGTTTCACCATTGCAAATGGCTAATCTTTCTGCAATTATTGCTAATAGAGGATATTATTACATTCCGCATTTGGTTAAAAAAATTGGAAAGAATAAAATTGATGAAAAATATAAGGTTAAGAAAAAAACACAAATAGATAGTGTTCATTTTATACCTGTTATTGAGGCTATGGAGCAAGTAGTTTTAAGTGGAACTGGATTAAGCGCTAAATTAGACAGCATAAGTGTATGCGGAAAGACAGGGACCGTTGAAAATAAAAACTTTAATGATCATTCAGTATTTATTGCATTTGCTCCGAAAGAAAACCCTAAAATTGCAATTGCTGTATATGTTGAATTTGGTACATGGGGCGGTACTTGGGCAGCTCCTATTGCTAGTTTAATGATAGATAAGTATGTAAATGGTAAACTATCTATAAAGAATAGAAAAAAGAAAGAAGAAATAACAAGGGCAATTATTTTAAATAAAAACAGCGATTTTACATTTTAATTGGCAAGAAGAATCTCCATATGGAAATATATTGATAAGTACCTTTTGGTTCTTTATTTAATTCTTTTATTAGGAGGGTTTTTAACCATTTATTCAAGCAGTTACGATGGTTCAATTTCAGTAGATAAATTTTGGGGTTCAAGTACAGGTAAACAATTAGTATGGGTTATAGTATCTATATTTTTAGGCTTTATTGTTTTACTTATTGAAGGAAGTTTTATTCATAATTCATCTTATATAGTTTATATAATTGTTTTATTGTTGTTAGTTGGAGTTTTATTTATGCCCGCAATAAAAGGTGCAAAATCTTGGTTTCAGTTTGGGTCTTTTTCTATTCAACCCTCTGAGACAGCAAAGCTTTCATGCTCTTTAGCATTTGCTAGGTACTTGAGTTCAATTAATGTTAAGTTTCAAGATTTTAAGACAAGATTAAGTGTTGTTGTTCTTTTGTCTTTACCTGCTTTCTTGATTGTTCTTCAACCTGATCCAGGAACAATGTTGGTTTTTATTTCTTTTATTTTTGTTATGTATAGAGAAGGCCTTTCCGGCAACATTTTATTAATAGGTCTATTTGCTATTATTGTAACAGTTATAGGAGTTTTTTTAAAAGCTTCAGAAACAAGTTTTGATTTATTTGGCGCAAATTTTTCAGGAAATATTCTTTTTGGAATGGTTTTGTTATTAATATCAATTATTACTTTTTTTATAATCAAGTTTTTTGTTCTTCCTAGATATAGAAAAGAAAAATTTTATCGTCTAGCTATAGTTACAGTTATTGGTATTGTTATATCATTAGGTGTTAACCATGTTTATGATAATGTTTTTAAAGATCGTCATAGAAATAGATTTCAAATTATGTTTGGCATTAAAGAAGATCGAACTGGAGATGGGTATAACATATATCAGGCATTATCTGCTATTGGATCTGGAGAAACAACTGGTAAAGGATATTTGAAAGGAACATTAAGTAATGATAAATACAAACATGTTCCAGAACAAAGTACTGACTTTATTTTTTGTAGTTGGGCTGAAGAATGGGGTTTTATAGGTAGCTTATTATTTATTATAGTGTATTTAGCAACGTTAATTAGAATAGTTATGCTGTGCGAAAGACAAAGAAGTAAATTCACAAGAATATTTGGCTATTGTGTTGCCAGCATTTTGTTTTTTCATTTTATGATAAATATTGGGATGGTAACTGGGTTAGCTCCTGTTATTGGTATTCCATTGCCCTTTTTTAGTAAAGGAGGTTCAGCAATTTTAACTTTTAGTCTGTTGATTTTTATATTGCTCCGTTTAGATGCAGAGCGTAAGGTTGTTTTAAGGTGATTAGTTGTTTTGGATTTAAATAAAGAATGCTTTATTTTTTATTTAGAAGCCAGCTTGAAGACTGGATTTTATCACCTAATCCATCAATAAGTGTTATCCCTAGTTTTTTACAAATAGGTTTTTCAGGAATAGTATCGTTATTTTGATCGCCTCCATTAGCAAAAGATAGCTCATATTCTTTACTGAATTCTTTAGCAATCTTTTCAATAGTTTTACAAACTGTTCTGTCTTTATCAATAGATAATATGGCTTTATCTACACCTTTGATGCTGTCAACAATAATCATTCTTTCTTCTTCTTCTTGAAAAGCTTTACTTCCTTTTAACTCCCTTTGAAAATCAGAATTCACAATAACAAAAAGTTCATCTGCATTTTTTTTTGCATTTTGGAAATATTCTAAATGGCCTTTATGAATAGGATTAAAATAGCCACTTACAATAATTGCTTTTTTTTTCATGATTATTTTTAAACTAATGCTTTTACAACATTTTTTTGCTTTATTGTAGATTCAAATGGACAATCGCATTTCTTTTTTTTTAACAGATTACAGCTAGTGAAAGCAAAGTTGCAAAAACAAACTAAATAAAGGTAAAATAGAATTCTTAATTTCATTTTAATGAATTTCCATGTTTAAAATTAATCATTACATCTATGGAATCACAATAATTATTGCTTATTTTGAACAATTAACAACATCATTATATGATAAATCATTTTGGAAGATATATTCTAATGCTCATTTATATGTTTTCAAGACCTGAAAAATTCAGTGTGTATTGGAAACGGTTTATTGATGAAATTGTTCAGCTAGGGGTCAAATCCTTGTTTATTGTAATCCTTATGTCTGCATTTATGGGTGCTGTTTTAGTTATACAAACAGCAAGTGCTATTGAGTCAGCTTGGATTCCTGATTATACTGTTGGGTTTACGGTTAAACAATCTATGTTGTTAGAGTTTTGTCCAACTATAATTTCTCTAATTTTAGCAGGGAAAGTAGGTTCTAATATTGCTTCTGAATTAGGGACAATGAGAGTTACTGAACAAATTGACGCATTAGAAGTTATGGGGGTGAATTCAATTGGTTATTTAATTGGGCCAAAGATTTTGGGTTCTTTATTTATTTTTCCAATTATAATTATGTACAGCATGTTTTTTGGCTTTTTAGGGGGTGGCATTGTGTGTGAATTAACATCTATAATCCCTGTTGAGCAATATTTAGAAGGGATAAGGTCTTTTTCATATGAAAATTATGGACACATAAGATATGCGTTAATTAAGACATCAGTTTTTGCATTTTTAATTACTAGTATTTCAAGTTATTTTGGATATTACCTTAAAGGAGGGGCCTTAGAAGTTGGAAAAGCTAGTACAAATGCTGTAGTATATAGCAGCATTTTTATATTATTTGCTAATTACATTTTAACTCAATTATTATTAATTTGATTTCAGTTAAAAACATATCTAAGTCGTTTAATAATGTGAAAATTTTAGATGATATTTCTTTTGATTTTCATAAAGGAAAAACCAACTTAATCATTGGTAAAAGTGGATCTGGAAAATCAGTGTTAACAAAATGTATGGTAGGCTTATTAGAACCTGATAATGGAGATGTTTATTATCAAGAAACTAAGCTTTCGTCATTAAAAATCAAAGAAAAAAAACAAATTAGAAAACAATTAGGAATGTTATTTCAGGGTAGCGCTTTATTTGATTCTCTTAGCGTTGCTGATAATGTGGCTTTTCCATTAAAAATGATTACATCTTTAAGTAGTAATGATATTTCTGAAAGAGTTAATTTTTGCCTTAATAGAGTAGATATTATTAATAAAAACGAATTATTCCCATCAGAACTTAGTGGTGGAATGCAGAAAAGAGTTGCAATTGCTAGAGCAATTTCAATGCAACCTCAATATCTTTTTTGTGATGAGCCTAATTCAGGTTTAGACCCAGTTACTGCAATAGTTATTGATGAGCTTATTAAGGAAATAACAGAAGAGTATAATATAACGACAGTTGTTATTACTCACGATATGAATTCTGTTTTAGAAATTGGTGACAATATTTTGTTTATCGATTCTGGTAAAAATAAATGGCAAGGAAGTAAAGATGAAATTCTTGATTCTGATGTTAAGGAATTAAACGACTTTATTTATGTTTCTAAGTTTTTAAAACAATTAAAAAAGAACAGATAAATTTTATTTTTCAAATAAAAAAGGCCAATCAATGATTGGCCTTTTTTATTAAGTTTTAGAAAACTTTATTTAGTAATAACCACGTTAAATTTGCTAGTTTCACCATTAGCAAAAAGTAAGTTAAATACATAATTTCCGTTAGCAATATCAGTAACGTCAATTTCTATATTTCCAGTAGCATTATTAATGTTTTTAACTGAAATTGTTTTCCCAGTAACATCAACAATATTAAGAGTAGCTGAACTATTAATTCCATTTAAAGGAATAGTAATTGAGTTAGTAGCTGGGTTAGGGAATGGGTTAATTTCCATATTCTCTGATTGCTCTAAACCAAGATTGGTACTCAACTCTACAGAAACACCCGCAGTAACTTCTGTTCCAAATCCAGTTGCATACCAAGTTCCAGAATTTTCTACTAAACTTACAGGTTGTCCATAAATTGCATTTACATTTTGATTATAATCTATAGCATCATCAAATCCAAAATATACATCTGTATCAAAAGATTGTGCACAGAATAAATATCTTGTATTATCATTTAGAGTCATAGGTTCAGTAAATGGAACGTATACATTTTGGTAAGCTGAATCTGTGTCATAAGTAATTTCACCAACACTTATTGTGTTTAATGTAACAACTCCAGCAAAATTTGGATCGTTAAAATCAGTAAATGAATCAGCCCACTCATATCCATATGTGCTGAAGTATCTTCCAGCTAATGAACCGCCACTAACAACAGCTGAGAAATTAATTCCCATTGCAGCCATTCTACTTGCATTAGGGTCCATAAAATGTGTACACACAGAAACGCTTCCAGTAGCACTATTTGGTCTATAATAAGGGCTACAAACCGGAGCTCCAACAGAGTCAACAGTAGCAGTTGAGTATACGGTATTGCTAATGTAAAAAGTGGAACTAAAGCTATTGTCAACAGGGAATTCATCAACCATCCCAGCATCAGATACAGTATACGTTAGAGTGTATGCCCCAACACCATATGATGCTTGAGAAAATGTTGGTAAAGAAAAGTAAACACTATCATTACTAGCAACAACAGCTTCAGCTGATGTTTGATCGTAAACAAGTGCCCCATTATATTCAATTTGTGCATTAACAACAACTGAATCTTGGTCTAGATTCCCAGGGTTGCTAACAAATGCACCAAGTTGAACTTCATATTCAGTTTGGTCAGCAGCAAGAGCAGCAGGGATTGAAGCTGCTTCAGGAATAACAACGTCGGCAGCATTTACAGCTAAATTATTGTCATAGTTTCTTGTTCCAATAAACACTACAACAGGGCCGTTCGCCATTTCAGCTGTTATAATACCTCCGGTAGCATCTTCAATGAAAATGGCTGGAATTGTAACGTTTGCTCCGTCAGTTCCAGGAGCCATGTTTACTAATCCTGGTTCTCTGTTGATGATAATGGCAGCAACCGCTCCTGCGTTTTCTGCGTTTAAAATTTTTGTTCCAAATTCACAAGTATTCCTGTAGATAACAGCTATTTTTCCTGTTAAATCATTAACTAAAGGGTTACAGCCTTCAGCACTCATAGGATTTCCTTGTGGGTTAGTTCCTGCTGTTCCATCGTCAACAAACATTAGCGTGTCCATAACAGCATTAGCTGTGTCTAAAAGGTCAGGGCCTCCCCAACCTCCAGCAGGTTCTGTATATGTAAAGCCATAAGTTCCGAAAATAGAAGCAGGTGCTTCTACAGAAAAGACTACTTGTTGGGCAGTCATACTTATTGCTGACAGAACAATTAAATAAGTTCCTAGTAATAATTTTTTCATGAATTTTAGTTTTAGTTATAGTAATAGTTAACGTAAAAATAAGAAATAATTAATCAATATAAAAAGATTCATATGAGCATAATTAATTTTTTATATAAATTTTACTTTTTTAATGAAATAAAAAAAGGCGAAACTGTTAAAGCTTCGCCTTTATAAATAATATAAAGAATTGTTATTTATTTAATAACAACTCTTTCAGAAATACTTCCTTTATCATTAGATATTTCAATGATATATACTCCATTCCCATTTTCTGTTAAATCAATTGAAATTGAAGAACTTGAAACAGCATTATGAACAATTTTCCCTAATACATCATAAACAACAATAGTGTTTTCAGTATTATTTAAATTTTCAATATTAATTATTCCATTTGAAGGGTTAGGGTAAATAGAAACATCTTCGTTTGTAGTCTCATTAACTCCTACAGACCAAGAATCTCCCATTAGCATTCTAATAGCAAAAGCATTACCATTAGTATATGATTGGTCATTTGGATAGTAAATTGCACTAGCCCAAGCAGGTTGTCCAACTGAGTTATCATCTACAACTCTTATGTCATATGTGTTAGCTAAACTATTCATTTCAACAGCAGCATAATATACACCTGGATCAAGAGAAATGTTTCCCCAAATAGAAGTTTGGTTAACATCATCCCAGCCTAATTTTTCAACAAATGGGATATCGATATATCCATTAGAAATGTCAGTTGCAGATACAGTTAACAAATCAGAAGTGTAAAGTGCAGCAGAAAATATATTTCCAGCCATAAATTGTGAAGTGTCCATTATATGAGCAGTAACTTCAGCCCCAGCAACTGTTCCAGTTGCAAGCATAACTCTTAATCCAGAAACAACTTCAGATTGCTTAATAGTATAACAAGTAGCTAATATTGCCCCGTCAGCAAAACTTCCATCAGACCAAGAATTTGTCCCAAGTGATACTAAGTTTTCATAAGCAGGAGGGTGAATTCCAATTCCATCCATTGAATAAATATCAGAAGTAATTTCAAAGTTTCTTTGATATACATTATCACCATCTGTAGATCCTCCAATAGTATCATTGTCTGAAGTTACTGTATATGTACCTTCATATAAACCAACAGAAAGAGAAAGTGTTTCATTAGTTTCTACAACATAAGATGAGTCAGCTTCTATCAATGCAATTGTTGGATTACTTGAAAAAGAAACAAAGTCAGCGTCTACAGAAACATTTGTTTGATCATAAACACCATCATTTGCAACTACAGCACCTATTGTCCAATCAGAATCAACTTGTGTTAATGGAGTTCTTCCATATTCTGTTCCACCATTATTAGTCCCTGAAATCCATGCGGTAACAGCTTCAACATTGTTAGCATCTTTTCTTGTGATTTTCACATCATCAACAGCCCAGTACCAAGCCCAGTAGTCGTTATCATCATAATAAAATTGAATTAAAACTTGAGATGAATTTCCACAAGTTGCAGAAACATCATAACTAGTTATTTCAGGATTCCCAGAATTTTGATCGTTAGGATATCCAGCATTATTTGTGATTTCATATTCAGTCCAGTTAGCACCATTGTCACCAGAAACTCTTACTCCTCTAGTATCTTGCCACCATCTGTAGTTATGAGAAAATGTTAAAACAACATTTGGTTCTGCAGACAAATCAATTGGCACAGTAAGCGTTGCTTGTGTAATGATTTGAGTACCATCACCATCACCACCACCTGAAGCATCAGAGTTAATAAATAAATAACCGTTAGAAGCTGTAGCAGCATTAAAAGGTGCTAAAACTGAAACAGGTATTAAACCTGGATTAGTTTCAATTGTCCATTGATCTGGAATAGTACCTGTGCTTGTTATAGCCCAATCACTAGCCGTAGAAAAGTCATTTTCCCAAAGAGTAATTCCTTTTTGAGAAATATGATTAGTTGGTTTAACAACATTGTTATCAACGTTGTGTTTTGTTAAGATTGGTGCTTTAATCTTTCCGCTTTGTGCAGAAACACCAGCCCCAACAGTTAATGAGATTAATAAAATGTATAATTTTTTCATATCTATATTTGATTTTTTTTGTGAGGATTACAAAATTAATAAAAAAAAACAATTTTTTATTATCTTATAATTAGGTTATTTTAAAATTACTTTTTCAGTATAAATTTTATTGTTATTTAAAACTTCTACTATGTATGCTCCAGAATTAAAGTTGTTTAAATCTATAGATGCTTTTGCTGGGTAATTTTTAGAAAGCAAAAGTTTACCTGTTAAATCATAAATAGATACTATGCTGTTCAAATTATTTTCAGCATTAACATTAATTAAGCCATTAGAAGGATTAGGATAAATAGAAATGTTGTTAGCAACTTCTTTAACACCAACATTACCATCGCTTAATTTCATTCTTATAGCAAAAGCATTACCGTTTGTGTAAGATGTAGGGGGGCTTGATAATCCAAAATAAATTGCACTAGCCCATGCAGGTTGAGTAACAGTTTGATCATCAATAACTCCTATTGGGTAAGTGTTGGCTAAGCTATTTAATTCAATGGCTACATAATATGCACCAGGGTTAATTTCAAATTCTTGCCATGTACTGCTATTTGTAGCTGGGTCCCATCCTGTATTAGTAACAGTTGGGATTTCTATGAATCCATTGGAAATATCCGAAGATTGTAAAGTGATTACATCAGAAGTATAAACATCATTAGTGTAAATTATACTATTCTTGAAACTAGCTGTATCTAAAATATGAACGATTAATTCTGCCCCAGCCATAGAGCTTGATGATAGAAGTACTTGAACATTACTAATTGATGTGGGTTGTTGAATATCGTACATGCTAGCAACTATAAATCCATCACTAGAAGAATTGTCAACAGATGTGGCCCAAGAAAAAGTTCCAGTGGAAGCTAAAGCCTCATACCCAGAAGGATGATTCCCAATCCCATCAATTGAATAAACATCATTTGTGATTTCAAAGTTTCTTAAAAAAGAATTGTTGTTAAAATTAGTTGACCCTAAAGTATCAGCATCCGAAGAAGCAACAATATCTCCATTGTATAAGCCAACACTTAAAGATAAACTTTCTAAATTTTCAACTGCTAAAGATGAATCGTTTTCAATTATTGCTGAAGTAGCTGTAGTAGAAAAACTTGATGGACCAGTAAAAGTCCCATTTACAGTTACATTTGTTTGATCTAAAGCTCCATAATTGTAAATGTATGAACCAACATAATAGTTTTGTTCAACTTGAGAAATAGGTGTTCTTCCATATTCTAGTCCATTGCTATTTTCTCCAAATATCCAAGATGATAAATTTTGAATATCATTATCAGGTAATACGGTAATTTTAACGTCATCAATCATCCATCCATATCCAGATCCATAGCTATCATCGTCACTTTGGTTTAACCATCTAAACCTTACTTTAGCATTAGAAGATCCACCAACATAATTTGAGATGTTTAGTGAATATACTTCTTGAATTGCTGGAGCATTAGTGACAACAGCATCATTTATTAAAACTTGTTGCCAAGTAACCCCGTTATCATTTGAAAACTCAATGTATGTTTCATCATAATTAAAAGCTCTATATCTTTGTTCAAATTCAATGGAAACACTTTGATACCCAGATAAATCAATAGAGCTAGCCATTTCAAGAGTAGCATCTTGAATATCTACAGTTGCGGTTAGTAAATATTGCACTGCATTAAAAACAGCAAAACCATCAGAAGCTGAAGTTGATGCCATAGCCCCCATGTATTGATCAACGTCACTAGGAGTAGAAGTAACTACTTGCCATTGTCCTTGAAGATTTGGGGCACTAATTGACCAGTTTGCAGCATTATCAAAACTATCTGACCAAATTACAGTTGCAGATTTGTTTTGGTTTGTTTTTTTGCTTGGAGCAGTTTTAGTTTCAGTTAACTCTCCAATAAGACTTGGAAAATTAGTGTTTGCTTTTTGTCCCATAAAATTAATCGTAATAAGGGAACATAATAGTAAAGAGTAATATTTATTCATTTTTATAATTTTTTGTGCAATTATACATTATTTAGTTTAAATCAAACAACTTCAGCGCTTTTTTGATATGCTTCAAGAGGTAAACAGCTACATACTAGATTTCGATCTCCATATGCATTGTCAACTCTACTAACCGGAGGCCAAAACTTAAAAGTGTATTGGAAATCAGTTGGAAATGCTGCTTTTTTTCTGGAGTAATTATGTGTCCAATTTTCTTCAATTAAAATTGAAGAAGTATGAGGTGAATTTTTTAAAACATTGTCATTTTTATCAGCTTTACCAGATGAAATTTCCTCAATTTCTTTTTTTATTGAAATCATGGCATTAGCAAAACGATCCAACTCTTTAATAGATTCACTTTCAGTTGGTTCAATCATTAATGTTCCAGCAACTGGAAAACTTACAGTTGGGGCGTGAAATCCATAATCAATTAGCCTTTTAGCAATATCAGCAACCTCTACTCCAGCAGTTTTTTTAAAATCTCTACAGTCTAATATCATTTCATGCGCAACTCTCCCGTTATTTCCTGTGTATAAGACGTCATAATGACCGGATAATTTTTCTTTTAAATAATTAGCATTAAGGATTGCATATTGTGTTGATTTTTTTAATCCATCACTTCCAAGCAATTTATTATATCCATAAGAAATCAAAAGAATCAATGCGCTGCCCCATGGAGCACCATTTATAGGTTCAATAGCACTTTCACCTCCTGTTTTTATTATTGGATTACCAGGTAAATAAGGCACAAGATGTTTAGCAACTCCGATAGGGCCCATTCCAGGTCCACCTCCACCATGAGGAATAGCAAAAGTTTTATGAAGGTTTAAGTGACAAACATCAGCACCAATATTCCCAGGAGATGTTAACCCAACTTGAGCATTCATATTAGCACCATCCATATAAACTTGACCCCCATTTTCATGAATTATGCCAGTAATTTCAATAATGCTTTCTTCATAAACACCATGAGTAGATGGATAAGTAACCATTAATGCAGCAAGGTTTTCACTATGTTCTTCTGCTTTTGTCCTTAAATCATTAACATCAATATTTCCATTCTCATCACATTTTACAATTACAACATTCATTCCAGCCATAACAGCACTTGCAGGATTTGTTCCATGAGCACTACTAGGGATTAAACATATTTTTCTGTTGAAATCATTGTTAGCTAAATGATAAGCCCTTATTACCATTAGACCAGCATATTCACCCTGAGCACCACTATTTGGTTGAAGTGACATTCCGCTAAAACCAGTAATGTTGCATAAGTCATTTTCAAGTTCTTTGAAAATTTGTTGATAACCTTGAGTTTGGTCAACAGGTGTGAAAGGATGAAGATTGGCAAATTCAGGCCATGTAATTGGCTCCATTTCTGTAGCTGCATTCAGTTTCATGGTGCATGAGCCTAAAGAAATCATAGCATGAGTTAAAGAAAGGTCTTTGTTTTCCAATCTTTTTATATACCTCATCATTTCAGTTTCAGAATGATAAGTATTGAAAACGTTTTGAGATAAAAAATTATCTTTTCTGTCGTTTTTAGTAAGGTCTATTTCATCTTTATTTATTTCAATAGAAACATTTAATGCTTTTCCTAATACATAACAAAGCTTCTCAAGCATTTCCCATGAAGTTGTTTCATCAATAGATATTATGGCATTGTTATCTATAAAACCTATATTAATTTCAGCTTTTTCAGTATGTTTTTTAATTAAATCAACATTTTCATTTAAACATATAGTATCAAAATGTTGATTATTTACAACATTAACTCCAGCCTTTTCAAAAGCCAACTTTAATTGATGAGTTTTATTTCTAATTTCTTTTGCAATAAATTTTAATCCTTCTGGACCATGAAAAACAGCATACATGCTAGCCATTACAGCTAAAAGCGCTTGAGCAGTACAAATATTAGAAGTTGCTTTTGCTCTTTTAATATGTTGTTCTCTAGTTTGAAGGGCCATTCTAAGTGCTGGATTTCCTTCAGCATCCATTGAAACTCCGATAATTCTTCCTGGAATAAATCGTTTGTGACTTTCTTTACATGCGAAAAATGCTGCATGAGGACCTCCATAACCCATAGGAACACCAAATCGTTGACTAGAGCCAACAACTACATCTGCTCCCCAACTTCCCGGGCTTGGTAAAAGCACAAGGCTCATAATATCGGCAATTACTGAAACAGGAAGGTCTATTCCATGAGATTTTTTAGTCCAAGAAGAATAATCTTCAACTTCACCAAAAGAGTTAGGGTATTGAACAATTGACCCAAAAAATTCATTAGTTAATTCAACTTCAGAAGGATTCCCAACAATGATTTCTATATCAAGAGGCTCAGCTCTTGCTATCATTACTTGTAAATTTTGTTTAAAAACTTTTTCAGAAATAAAAAACTTATTTGCATTGCTTTTAACCTGTGCTCTAGATCTCATGTGAAAAAACATCAACATTGATTCAGCGGCAGCAGTTGCTTCGTCTAAAAGTGAAGCGTTAGCTAGTTCCATGCCAGTTAGTTCTGTAATAACAGTTTGAAAATTTAGCAATGCTTCAAGTCTTCCTTGAGCTATTTCAGCTTGATATGGTGTGTAAGCAGTATACCAACCTGGATTACAAAGAATATTTCTTTTAATGACAGATGGGGTAATTGTTCCATAATATCCTTGACCTATGTAATTATCAAAACCTTTATTTTTTTTAGAAATTTCTTTAATATTCTTTAAATAATCAAATTCACTTTGAGCAGCACCAACCTTTAGCTCCTCATTAAGTCGAATAGCTTTAGGTATAGTTTGGTCAATAAGTTCATCAATAGAATTAACATTTACTTTCTTAAGCATAGATTTGACATCGTTTTCATTAATGCCAATATGTCTATTTTCAAAGGAATTAGTATTCATATCAAAAAAATTAAAAATATGCCGCAAATATATTAATCTGATATTCAGAATTTATGTTTGTTAACGAATTGTTTATATTTATTTTTAACTCGACTTTAAAATCTATGATTAATAGAATTGTCTTTATATTAATTAGTTTTCTTTTTTGTCAAATTGTTTTTTGTCAAATAAATGAAACAAAAATGTCAACTATTTATTTTCTAAATGGTGATACATTGCAGGTTGTTGTTGAAGAAAAAAATGAATGGAACATAACAATTATTAAGTCCCAAAAAAAAGACAAAAGTAAGTACAAGATCATCAATAATGATCAAATTCTAATGATTACCAATGACAAAGGTGAAAAAGATTTTGTGTATAAATATGATCCTTCAAAAGGTAATTTTATGGAGAAAAAAGAAATGGAGCAGTATGTTAAAGGTCGTATAAAAGCAAAATATTTTTATACCCCTAAAATTCCATTTTTTTCATCTTTTTTATTTGGGGTTACCATAGGTCTTATCGATACTTATAATTTTAGAGATCCAAAACATGATATTGGCTTTCTAAATCATCCAGCAGGGTTAATCTCTTTAAGTGCTCCATTATTGAGCGCATCAATTTTTGGGAATAATAGAATTAGTTTTAATGATAGAAAAACCAAATCCGATGAAGAAATGCTAAATGAAAGCTTTGTTCATGGTTATGCCATTGAAAAGAAAAGTAAAATTAGTCGAGCAACATTTAGAGGAAGTGTTATTGGAGTTGTTTCAGTAATTTTGGTTCAAATTTTCATCAATTAAAAATGATTAAAAAAGCGATTGATTTTTTGATTTTTTCTCATTTTTGGATTTCTATTGGCGCAGTTTCGTTGTTGATAGGAAATTACAAAACTTTAAATATTGAGATAAATTACGCCTATTTGTCTTTGGCTTTTTTTTCAACTTTATTTGGTTACTCTTTACAATACTCATCCCAAGAAAAGATAAATAACTTAAGACTCATACAATCTATATGGGTAGAAAAAAATAAGAGTTTTATTTTAGTTTGTAAAATAGTTAGCCTTTTAGCTTCATTGTTTTTTGCTATGCTATTATTTGATATTAAACTCTTTTTTTTATCAATACCTTTTTTTTTAATTGTATTTTTTTATAAAACAAAAACAACTTTTTTAAAAGGGTTAAGAACATTTCCTTTTGTTAAAATTTTTTTAATTGCATCATGTTGGGCTTGGGTTTGTTCAATTATTCCACAGTACTTATGTTGTAATATCAATTTAGATTGGGGGAATGTGTTATATAATTTTATTTTCATTGTTGCCATTACGATTCCGTTTGATGTGAGAGACCTAAATTATGACTTAAGTAATCTTCTGACCATTCCAACTGCGCTAGGTAAAAGAAAATCTATTTTCTTGGCTCAATTTCTAATTATTTCACTTTTAATTCCATGCATTTTTTATGGATATTATGAAATAGCTTTTTATTTAATTTTTGTTTTTTTAGTCTTAATTCCAGCCTTTTTTACTAAAAATGAATATTATTATCTTTTTATGTTAGATGGTGTATTGGTAGTTTTTCCAATATTTGCAGTATGGTAAAACAATTACCTAAAATATTAATAGTTTATTCAGGTGGAACAATTGGAATGATTCATGACCCTGAAAACAACATGCTTAAACCTTTTGATTTCAGTCAAATCACGGAAGAAGTCCCGGAGTTAAATAAAATTAAATGTGAAATCGATGCAATTTCTTTTGAAAACCCTATTGACTCTTCAAACATAAACACAACAATTTGGGAAAAAATAGGCAATTTAATTTGGGATAAATTTGAAAAATATGATGGATTTGTTGTATTACATGGTACCGATACCATGTCTTTTACAGCAAGCGCATTAAGTTTTATGTTTGTCAATTTAAATAAACCTATCATATTTACCGGATCTCAATTGCCTATAGGTACTGTTCGGACGGATGGCAAAGAAAATTTAATAACAGCTATTGAAATAGCTGCAGATAAAAAAAACGGCAATCCTGTTGTTCAAGAAGTAGCCATTTATTTTGAATATCAATTGTATAGAGCAAATAGAACTACGAAAATTAGTTCTGAACATTTTGATGCCTTTAAATCATTTAATTATCCTCCATTAGCTGAAGCTGGTATAAATATTAATTATAGTTATTCAAACCTTCTGGTTCCAATTGAAAAAAAAGTGGAATATTTTTCGGGTTTTGACGCCTCTATATCTACTATTGTTTTTTTTCCAGGAATTACTATTGATCATTTAATTCATCAATTTAATAATCCGAAAATTAAAATATTAGTTTTATTAACATATGGCTCTGGTAATTTACCTTTGAATAATCAGTTAATAAACGTTATTAGAAAACAAATAAAAAAAGGAAAAATTATAATTAATCTGAGCCAATGTGTTGCTGGTAAAGTAGATCAAAGTAAGTATGAAACGGGAAGGCAATTAGAATCCGCAGGGGTTATAGGAGCCGAGGATATGACATTTGAAGCATTAATAAGCAAATCCATGTTGCTTTTAAAAAAATATAAAAAAGTAGAACAAGTTTCAAAAATGATTTTAATGCCAATTTCAGGTGAAATTTCATCATTTGAGGCAGGATTTTTAAAAGAATAAATGATAAAAGTAAACTGAGCTACATTTTTTTTGTAATTTGGCAACCACTTTTAAAAAGTTTAAAACATAAAATTCATAAAATAAAAGAAACAATCAATCATTCTATCATGAAAAAAACATTCATTTTATTCGGATTAACTAGTATGATGTTAACTGCTAATCCATTTAATGCACAAGAAAATTCAAACTCTAGTGAAGATCAAGTTGTTGAAAATATAGATTCAGCAGTTAGCGAAGAAATTATTGAAGATACTAATGAAGTTGAATCCAATAGTTCTGATGAAGCAATTGAACTAACAGATAAATCAGAACTGGTGAATGATATGATTGAAGAAAGTTCTGATGATGGAGCTTCCGTATCTCAACAATTAAAACTTAAATTTATTGAGGGAGGACCATTATTTATGTCGTTTGTAATAATAGCTTTAATTTTAGGTTTAGCTCTTTCAATTGAAAGAATAATTTACTTAAACTTAGCAACTACAAATACAAAAAAATTACTTGATGAAATTGAAAGTGCACTTTCAAGTGGCGGAGTAGATGCAGCTAAAGAAGTTTGTAGAAATACTAGAGGTCCAGTAGCAAGTATTTTTTATCAAGGTTTAGACAGAAGTAGTGAAGGTGTAGAAATGGTTGAAAAGTCAGTAATTGCATATGGAGGAGTTCAAATGGGGTTATTAGAAAGAGGATTATCTTGGATTGGGTTATTTATTGCACTTGCTCCTATGTTAGGTTTTATGGGTACTGTTATCGGTATGATTCAGGCATTTGATATTATTGAACTTAAGGGAGAGGCTAAACCTGACGAGCTTGCAGGAGGTATTAAAGTTGCATTAATTACAACAGTTTCTGGACTTATTGTAGCTATAATTCTACAAGTTTTTTACAATTACATTGTTTCAAAAATTGATTCTTTAGTTAATCAAATGGAAGATGCATCAATTTCACTTATTGATGTATTGGTAAAGCACAAGTTAAGTTCAAAATAATTAATCCTTAATTATTAAATTATGGAATCAAAAACACAAAATTTAGTCATAAAGATAGTTACTGGGCTTTCTATTTTGTTTGGTGTATTGTTTACTATTTGGGTAATGGGTGACGATAATCCTAAGGAAATTTCTTTAGAAGATCAACAAAAATGGGCAAACTACAAATCTGAAAATGAAATTGCAGAGGATGTAATTATGTACATTATTGAAGGAAGATATAAATCCTTAATAAATGAAGAGACCCAAACCAAGAACGAAAAAGAAGCAAAGAAAAATTCTTTAGAAACCCCTTCAGATAAATTAATAGAAAAGGTAGGTGTTGAATACATAAATGCTGAACTTGAAGATATTAATTTATCAATTGAAAGCTCTATTAAATTAATTGAAGGTTTAAAAAAAGAGTATGATAGTGTAGTGAACCTTGATAAAGAGATAGTTGCTTTAAATTTTCTTCAAGAATCTTATCCTGAAACTTATGAATTTGTAAAGGATTCTATAAAAAAGAATGAAAAATGGAAATGGCAAAAAGATCATTTTTTAGTTAGAAAAAAAGATACTTCAAACAAACAAATATTGGAGCATGTGATTTTACGAACTTCAGATGTTGCATCGTTTACAAATGAACTCACTTCTATCATTGCTTCTGAAAAACAAGAAACTCTTGATTCTGATGTTTCCATGTTGATTAACTTTTCTTTATTTATAATTTATTTAGGGGTAGGTTTAATTTTACTGGCGTTTATATATATTATGATAATTGATCTGAAAAAAGGCCTTAAAATATTAGCGGGGATAGGTGTTTTTGCCGTATTTGTTTACATAGTTTACCTCTCTTCAAAAAACGTTAGTATTGAGGAATTAAAATTTTACAACGATAAACTTCTTAATATCACTGTTTCAGAAAGTGATTTAGTTATTGCTAAAACTGCTATTACTTCGACACTTATACTTATAGCAGTTGCAACCGTTAGTTGGATTGGAAGTCCTGTTTTTAAATTTTTTAGAAAGTAATAAATGGCTAAGAGAGAAATTGAAGAAATAAATGCTGGTTCGATGGCAGATATTGCTTTCTTACTGCTTATTTTCTTTTTGATAACAACCACAATGAACTTGCCTCAAGTTCAAGAAGAAAGATTGCCTCAAAAAAGTGATGCAGAGTTTTTACTTAGTGACAGAAATGTTTTGCAAATTCTTGCCAACTCAAAAGATAACATTGCTATTGAAGGAGAATTCATCAAGAAAATTAATGGAGTACAAGATTTCTCTATTATTAAGGAGTCTGTAAAAGACTTTTATTCTCATACTCAGGGAGCTGCAAATTTACCTCTTTATGATACTCTTGTAACTAGAGTAAGGTGTGAAGAGAAATTAAAAAACCTTAGTTTTCTTTTATCTGCCTATCCAGATGCTGCTTTGTATCAAATTGAACAAGGAATCTGGTCAAGAAGGCTTGATGCCTGTATTGAACTTGAAAAGGCTGGGAATAAAGGGGAATTTTTGGTGTTGCCACAAAATGCAACTATCTCTATTGGGTTAGATAATTCCACCAAATATATTACCTATATGAGTGTTTTGGATCAAATTATGCAGGGATTAAATGAATTAAGAGAAGAATATTGTGAAGAGAAATTCAAAAGAAAATTTTCGAGTTTAAATGATAAAGTAGAGGCGGATAAAAAAATAATATCTGCTATACGTCAAGTATATCCTAAAAAGATAATGAAAGAGAAAAATAGATCTGTTCAATAAATTTTTTAAGTTAAGATGTCAAAATTTTCAAAAGGTAAAAAAAGAAAAGATCCAGCAATTTCAACTGCTGCCTTACCTGATATTGTTTTCATGTTGTTGTTTTTCTTTATGGTAACAACTGTTTTTAAAGAAAAAGAATCTAATTTATTAGAGATTGATAAAGTAGCAATAAAAGAAACAATTGATTTAGAAAAAAACATTAAAGCCGCATATTTTTGGATTGGAAGAACAGGGGAGTTAGATAATGGAGAACCTGTATATGGTGTTCAATTGGATGATTATCTAATAAATGATTTTTCAGAAATCAAAGACTATTTAGAGGTATTAAAAAAGAACCCTGAATTTTCTCAAGTTTGGAACAGTAGCTTTTTTAATGTTTTTAAAGTTGATGAAAAAGCAAAAATGAGAACTGTTAAAAAAGTTCAAGATGAACTAAAGGCTGCTGAGGCATTTAAAGTAGTTTATTCTGTAAATAAGGAAAAGTAACTTATTTATTTTTAAAAAATCTATAGCAAAAAATAGATCCTAATCCTAAACCAATTGGAGTTAGCACATAATACATAATCAATTCTACTCCACTTTCGCTCCATAATTTATTTTCTACCATGTGCATGAGCGCCAATGAAGTCGTATTGAATAACAAATGAATTATAATAGTATGTAATAAATTCTTTTTTATTTCATACAGATATCCAAACAATACGCTAGCAAATACAATTGCCAAAAAGTTTTCAATTTGAAAATGAAGTGCCCCAAAAATTATTGAAGTAACAATAATGCCTATTGCTTTGTTTTTACTCCAGTTTATTAGTATAGGTTGTAATGTGCCTCTAAAAAAAAGTTCTTCACAAATGGCTGGAGTTATGGCCATTATTATAAAGTTGATTGAAAAGTTTGGTAAAGAGTTGCCAATAAAATTTGATTGTATAGCTTCTTGAATTGTCTGTTGCTCTTTTAAAAATTCAGTCCAATTTTTTGGAAGAAAACTTAGGTCAAAATTTGCAGAAATGAAGGATAATATGTTAGTGAATGATAGAAGTATGACTAGAAAAACAATAATAATATAAATGTCTTTATTATAAATTTTATTTATGTTAAGTTGATAATCTTTTGATATTTTAATTAGTACTAAACCTGGAATTAAAAAAGTGCCAATTTGATCAATAAAACCTGTAAACTTTTGAGCATTAACATAATTGAAATTTTGATTTACGATATCACTAATTAAAATTTCTAGATTGATTTCCCAAATTAGATTAAGACAGAATTCGGAGATATGTAGAAAAATAAATTTTGAAACAAGAGTTATTCCAATTAACATAAAAAAGACTCCCATTGGATTTGTTGATATAGAAGAAATATTATTTTTCATCATCGAAAGATATGAATTAGTATTAAACAAGTAACTTTGCATTATATATAGAATCGTAATGATAAAAATAGGCGATATAGAACTTTCTGATTTCCCTCTTCTTTTAGCGCCAATGGAAGATGTTAGTGACCCTCCATTCAGGGCTTTATGTAAAAAGTATGGAGCGGATGTAATGTATACAGAGTTTATATCATCAGAAGGTCTTATCAGAGATGCTGTAAAAAGTGTGAAAAAACTTGATATTTTTGAATATGAAAGACCAGTTGGTATTCAAATTTTTGGATCAGATATTGACTCAATGAGACAAGCGGCTTCTTTATGTGAAGCAGTAAACCCTGACATTATTGATATTAATTACGGTTGTCCAGTAAAAAAAGTAGCTTGTAAAGGAGCTGGTGCAGGAATACTTCAAGATATTCCAAAAATGGTTGAAATGACTAAAGAAATTGTCAATTCTACAAATCTTCCTGTAACAGTTAAGACAAGATTAGGTTGGGATGAAAATACAAAATATATTGTAGAAACAGCTGAACGGTTACAGGATGTGGGTATTAAAGCAATATCTATTCATGGTAGGACAAGGTCTCAAATGTATAAAGGAGAAGCAGATTGGTCGCTAATTGGAGATGTTAAAAACAATTCAAGAATGCACATTCCAGTATTTGGAAATGGAGACATTAATACTCCACAAAAAGCTGTAGAATATAAAAATAAATTTGGTGTTGATGGCGTCATGATTGGCAGAGCAGCCATAGGAAATCCTTGGTTTTTTAACGAAGTAAAGCACTTTATAAATACAGGAGAACTTATGTCAAGTCCATCTATTGATGAAAGAATAAAGGTAGTTAAAGAACATTTGGATTTTAGCATTAAGTGGAAAGGTGAAAAACTAGGTGTTTTAGAAATGAGAAGACATTATGGAAATTACTTTAAAGGTATACCAAACTTTAAACCAATAAGAACTCAGTTGGTTACTTTAGATTATTCAGAAGAAATTTTTGAAGTTTTAAAAAATGTAAGTATTCAATACAATAAAATAGAAGTATGAAAATATATACTAAATCTGGCGATGAAGGTGAAACTTCTCTTTTTGGAGGTCAAAGGGTAAAAAAGCATCATATGAGTATTCAGTCATATGGAACAATTGATGAATTAAATTCTTGGTGTGGTTTGGTTAAAGACCATCTTTCAAATTCTAACCAAATAGAACAACTTCAATATATACAAGATAATTTATTTGTTATTGGTTCTCATTTAGCTTCACAAGGAGATGAAAAGTTAATTTCAAAATTACCTTCCATAAATATAAAAGCCATTAATTTTCTTGAAAATGCAATTGATGAAATGGAAAAAGAGCTTCCTCCTATGAAGAATTTTATTCTTCCTGGAGGTCATTTTGTTTCATCTTATTGTCATTTGTCAAGATGCGTTTGTAGAAGAGCAGAGCGTTTAATTATAGAACTAAACGAGACTGTAAAAGTGAATAAAATCATCATTAAATACCTTAATAGGCTTTCAGATTATTTCTTTGTTTTGTCAAGGTATGTTTTGTTACAAAATGGTAAAAAAGAACAACCTTGGATACCTAAAAAAGATTGAGATATTATAAATAATGCATTAATTTTTTTATTTTTCCTTTGCAGTTTCAGGAAAAAAATTACTTTTGCGCCATCTTATCATTAACAATAAATAGATGTACTGGACTTTAGAATTAGCCTCCTACTTAGAAGATGCACCTTGGCCTGCTTCAAAAGATGAATTAATCGACTTTGCTATGCGTACAGGTGCTCCTTTGGAAGTGGTTGAAAACCTACAAGCTCTTGAAGATGAGGGGGAGGTATACGATACAATAGAAGAAATTTGGCCGGATTATCCGACTAAAGAAGATTTCTTTTTTAATGAAGATGAATACTGATTTGCTCTTTAAGCATTAGTTATTATTTTTCTTTTTTAAATCTTATTTAATCTTTTGTTTTTTTAACCTAAACTTATTTTTAGGTATCAACTATTAAACTATTTTTGTTTTCCCAAAATACAGTAAATGTTTGATGTACTACTAAAAAAAATTTTTGGAGACAAATCCAAAAATGATTTAAAAGAGCTTGCTCCAGTTGCTGAAGAAGTAAATACAGAACTCTTAGAAATTGAGAAATTAACAGATGATGAATTGCGTCATCAAACTTCCGTCTTTAAAAAACAAATTAAAGAAGCTACAGTTTCTATTCATGAAGAAATAGAGCAATTAAATACTGATTTAAAATCTTCAGAACTATCTATTTCTGAAAAGGAAGCAATTTTTATAAAAATAGAAGAATTAGAGAAAAGTGAAGACAAATTAATAGAAGATGTGCTTAAAGAAATTATGCCTAAAGCTTTTGCAGTTGTAAAAGAAACTGCAAAGCGTTGGACTAATAATGGTATTCTTAAAGTAAAAGCTAATGATTATGACAAAGAATTAGCTTCTAAATTTTCAAATATTTCAATTTCAAATGATTTTGCAGAATGGCACAATCAATGGGATGCTGCTGGGTCAGCTATTGAGTGGTCTATGATACATTATGATGTTCAACTTATGGGGGGAGCTGCTTTACATAAAGGCAAAGTTGCTGAGATGATGACAGGTGAAGGAAAAACATTAGTGGCAACACTTCCCGTTTATTTAAATGCATTAGCAGGCAAGGGAGTTCATGTCATTACAGTTAACGATTATTTAGCTAGACGTGATGCATTGTGGATGGGACCTTTGTATCAATTTCATGGGTTAACAGTAGATTGTATTGATTTACATACTCCTCATTCTCCTGAAAGAAAAGCTGCTTATAATGCAGACATTACATTTGGAACAAATAATGAATTTGGATTTGATTATCTTAGAGATAATATGGTTTCTGAACCAGATGGAATGGTTCAAAGAAAGCATCATTATGCAATAATTGATGAGGTTGATTCTGTATTAATTGATGACGCAAGAACACCACTAATTATTTCTGGTCCAGTTCCAAAAGGAGATGAGCAAGAATACGTTGCTCTTAAACCCAAAGTTGAAAAATTAGTTGATCATCAAAGACGATTAATTAACGGATTGCTTACTGAAGCTAAGACTAAAATTGCTAAAGCAGGCAAAGACGATATAGATAAAAAAGAACAAAAAGTTCTTATGGATGAAGGTTGTTTAGCTTTGTTTAGATCATTTAGGGGATTGCCAAAAAACAAGGCACTTATTAAATATTTAAGTGAACCGGGAAATAAAATTTTATTACAAAAAACAGAAAATTTTCATCTTCAAGATAATTCTAAAGAAATGCCTAAAGCTGATGAGGCTTTGTTTTTTGTTATTGATGAAAAGAGCAACACAATAGATTTAACAGAAAAAGGAATAGATCTTATTTCTGGAGCAAATGACCCAGAATTTTATATACTTCCAGATATTGGAGAAAAAGTTGCTGAAATAGAACAAAAAACAGAAAATTTAGACGAAAGAATAAAACAAAAGGATGAAATGATGGCCGATTATACCATTAAGGCTGAACGTATTCATTCAATGAATCAGCTGTTAAAAGCATATGCTTTATTTGAAAAAGACATTGAATATGTATTGATGGATAATAAAGTTAAAATTGTTGATGAGCAGACAGGTAGAGTAATGGAAGGTAGAAGATATTCTGATGGTCTTCATCAAGCAATCGAAGCTAAAGAAAATGTAAAAGTAGAAGCTGCTTCACAAACTTATGCTACTATAACTTTACAAAACTATTTTAGAATGTACCATAAGTTGGCGGGTATGACTGGTACAGCTGAAACTGAGGCAAAAGAATTATGGGATATTTATGAATTAGATGTTGTTGTGGTTCCTACAAATAAACCAGTAATAAGAAAAGATCAGAATGATTTGGTTTATAAAACAGCTAGAGAAAAATATCAAGCTATTATTTCTGAAGTTGAAAATCAACGATCAATGGGGAGACCTATTTTAGTAGGAACAACATCAGTAGAAGTTTCTGAACTTCTATCACGAATGCTTAAAATGAAAAAGCTTCCTCATCAAGTTTTGAATGCTAAATTACATCAAAAAGAAGCTGAAGTGGTTACCGAAGCTGGAAAACCAGGTACAGTTACTATTGCAACCAATATGGCGGGTAGAGGAACCGATATTAAGTTGGGAGAAGGAGTTAAGGAAAATGGTGGTTTAGCCATAATTGGGACAGAACGTCATGACTCAAGAAGAGTTGATAGGCAATTAATGGGAAGATCTGGAAGACAAGGTGATCCAGGGTCATCACAGTTTTTTGTATCACTTGAAGACAATTTAATGCGTCTTTTTGGTTCGGAAAGAATTGCTAAAATGATGGATAGAATGGGTCATAAAGAAGGGGAGGTTATTCAGCATGGAATGATTACTAAATCAATTGAAAGAGCACAAAAGAAAGTTGAAGAAAACAATTTTGGAATTAGAAAAAGGTTGTTAGAGTTTGATGATGTAATGAACGCTCAAAGAACAGCCATTTATAATAGAAGAAAAAATGCTTTATTTGGAGATAAGTTAGATTTAGATATTGAAAATATGCTTTATGACATTTCAGAAAGCATTTTATATAATACTCAACCTGATTCTGATTTTGAAGGGTTTAAATATGATGTAATTTCAAATTTTGGAATTGAAACCCCTTTTACAGAAGCTGAATTTTTAGAAAAAGACATTAATTACCTTTCTGAAGAACTTTTCAAAAAAGCAAAAGAAAGGTACATTAGAAAATCAACTTATATTCAAGAAAAGGTATATCCTGTCATAAAGAAAGTATACGAAGAGCAGTCTGATAAAGTGGAAAATATTGTTATTCCTTTTACTGACGGAAGAAAGGCAATGAAAATTGTTGCCAAACTGGAAAAGGTTTATGAAACAGAGGGCCTAGAAGCTTTAAAAGCACTTGAAAGAAACATCACTTTAGGTTTTATTGATAATGAATGGAAAGAGCATTTAAGAGAAATGGACTTCTTAAAGCAAAGTGTATACCATGCTCAATACGAACAAAAAGACCCTTTGTTAATTTATAAATTAGAAGGTTTTGAATTGTTTAAGGCCATGCTTGATAAATTGAATAAAGAAATAATTTCATTTTTAATGAAAGCTCAGCTTCATGATAATGAAACTAGAACTGCTCCTTCTTTAAGCGATAGGCCAAAACAGGATTTAAGTAAATTAAAAACTGGAAGAGAAGACATTGCTCAATCTACTCAAATGAATCAGCAAGCAGC
The DNA here is from genome assembly GCA_002723085.1 of Crocinitomicaceae bacterium. Taxonomy (GTDB): domain Bacteria; phylum Bacteroidota; class Bacteroidia; order Flavobacteriales_D; family Parvicellaceae. The sequence continues at coordinate 34,662 of PBNK01000017.1, forward strand.
TGAAAGGTCTCAAGGTCAGCCAGTTAGGCATCAACCGGTTATGGTAGCTAAAAAACCTGGGAGGAATGATAGGGTTAAAGTACTTAATTTACAAAATGGGGAAACTAAAGAATTAAAGTATAAGCAAGCTGAGCCATTAATTAATTCTGGAGCTTGGCAAATGATTGAAATGGATTAAATTTTAATGACCTTAATTTGGTCTGTGTTTTCTCCATAAATTATTTTAAAAATATATATCCCTTTTTTAAATTCCTTTAAAGAAATAAGATCGCCTTCAACTTTTTTCAAAAAAACACCATTTATATCGAATATTGATGTGGCAATTACTCCGCTATAATTTTTAATATATAATTTTACATTTAGTTTTGTTAGCGAAGGATATGCAATTATATTTTTTGAATATAATGATGAGTTATTTAGCAAGTTTAAATTAAATGCTCCAATATCTGGAGAATTGAAATTAGATACTAAATTCCCTAGATAATCCAACCCTCCATTATTATTTAAATAATCTATGGAGTCGTTACTTCCAGAAATTAATTTTCCAGCACCTATGGCAATGCTGTTGTTTTGCAATTGATACATTAAAGGATCATCAATGCCATTAGAAGATGGATTAACAAGATTAGGGTCTGAAAAAATAGCATTGTTAATTAAATCATGATCTAATTCCATTCTTGCTGAATCATAAAAAAGATTATGACTAATGTTTAAGTTGTTTCCTGTGTTTTGAATTAGTGTAGGTATTTTATCCCCAACTGAGCCAACATAAATAAGATTGTTATAAACATGAACATCTCCAACATTTGGCCAAAAATATATTTCAGGATAAATAGTATCATTTACAAATACAGTATTGTTATAGATAAAACTACCTATACTTGGACATCTTGGATTATTTGTTCCACAGTAATTAGAAACCCAAAAAATTTTTCCTTTTTTATCCCATGAATTTCCATCAGGATCAATTCTATACCCATCATTAACACTAACATTATATCTATACCCACAATTTATATTGTCACCAAGAATTTCTATAAACCCGCCTTCATTATTGTAACTGTAATTGTATTGAAATACTACATTTTCATTGCCGAAATCAATGTGAGAACCGTAAGAATCCTGAGGTCCATGAGCGTTCATAAAGTAATTGTGTTCAGAAACAACATTTTTGCAATCAAAAGGCCACATTCCACTTCCTCTTTTCCACATTCTCGAATCAATATTTGAACCTGAATGGTTAAATATGCAATTGTGAACTAAAATATTTTCACTTTTATTTGGAACAAAACCTGATCCTCCGGTATTTTCAAAAGAACAATCATAAATTTCGATATCAGCATTTTTAATGGAGTCTATTTTATTTAACCCTAAAGATTTGATCCATATTCCATAATGGCCAGTTTTAGTTACAGTACAATTAGAAATTATAACTTTTGAAATCGTATTTAGAAGTGAAATTGAAGTGTCCGACTGAGTTTCTAATTTAATTCCATATCCCTTATGGATGTGTTGAGCAAGGTCTGGCGTAGGAAACACATCATGAATAGTTAAGTTTTTTAGTTTAAATCCAGATAAAGACTTTGTGGTTCCAACAATTTTAATTCCAAAACGTACATTTTTTCCAGAGCCCCAGGTGTTTTCAACGCCTCCAAAACCAGCTAATTTTTTTGTATTCCCAAGAGAATCTAAATGACTAGTTTCGTTGGTAAGTTCCAGATTATTTATTTCAATATTTTCATTATTATATATTAATATACACGCTTGGTATCCACTTCCGTTAATTATGGGTTTTGCTCCATTTCCAAAGCTATTTACAACAATAGGATTAGAATTAGTCCCTGAACCTTTTAACCAAAACATTCCATCCCATATATCTCCGGATTTAAATAAAATTGAATCTCCAGATTGAAAGGTGATGCTATTTAATTTTTCAATTGATTTAAAAGGCTGATTAGAACTAAGTCCATTATTGTTATCATTTCCTAATGAATTGCTTATATAATATGTGTTAGCTTCAATATTTACTGATAAGCTTAAAAGCAAAAATATATGGAAACTAAATTTTAAAAACATTTTCGAAAAAGTATTAAATTTAAAAATAATGATTATTATTCCATCCTCATTACTTTTTATGACATGAATACATTCGAAGTTACTTATGACGGCAAGTTAAGAACCACTGCCATTCACTTAGATTCAGGGAATAGCATTAGTACTGATGCCCCAAAAGATAATCACGGATTGGGGGAATCTTTTTCACCAACAGATTTGGTTTGCACTTCACTAGCAAGCTGTATACTTACCATAATGGCAATTGCTGTTGAAAAGAAAGGAATTAACATCAAAGGAACATCAATTCAAGTTAAAAAAATAATGAAAGATAATCCAAGAATGATAGAATCTATTGATGTTATGATTCACTTTCAAGAGAGCTATGATAAAAAGATAAAAATCATTCTTGAAAGGTCGGCTCTTAATTGCCCGGTACACAGAAGCCTTTCAGAAAAGATTGAAAAAAACATTAAGTTTATTTATCCATAATAATTAATTATGGTTGAACAGCCTTTTTCTTTTTAAAATATCGCGCATCTAGCCAGTAAATTAATTTTAAAGAAATGGTATTCATTGGTCCATTTTGTAGAGTATTGTTTAGTGTTAACCAGTAATTTTCGTTTACATTTCCATCAGAAGTAAAAATAGAATTTTTCCATACTAAATTCAGCTCACTTCCAGGAAAAAACACCCACCTAAAAAGCATGTCAATGGTAAATGCATTATAATTGATATCATATGCTGAATTTCCATTAATATCATTCCCTGAATAATTTTCTAATTGGTATAGTCTTCCATCATCCAATAATTCTGAAAAATAATTGTAGCTAATTTTTGCGTTGTAGTGCCTCAACCTGAAAGTCATGCCAATTCTGTTGGTCATGGTATAATCTAAGCCTAAAGATTGTGTGGTTATAAAACGATCACGATTTCCAAATAATATTCCATCAAATTGATTTGCTGGTTCTCCAAAATCTACGGCATATCCTTCACTGTTGTATTGAAAGCTTTTTCTGAATCCATGAATTAAGTTAATTTGATTATTTATTCTAAATCTAAATTCTAAATCGTAATTCCATTCCCACCAATCGTTTCGTTTAACCTCTATGTAATTAAATCCAACATCAACAGCAATTCTTTTTTGATAATTAGAAGAAAACCAAGCTCTTGAATTTATCCATACTGGTCTTATAAATTTATATTCTCCAATTACGTCTCCTCTTGGTTCAAAATAATCATTGCTTTCACCTAAAGTTCCATTAAAATTTAATCCTGCAGCATTAAAAGATTTTGTAACAAACATGCCATTAGCTTCCCAAAATGCACCTCCATATAAATTGGGCTTGTAAAGCTTTTCTGCGGAGATAGTTGCACTTGTCCTTATTTTATTTAAGTTTTTATTTTTAGGATTAAAATCTCTAAATCTCAAATATACTTCTCCAACTCGGCTGTTATTGGCTCTCAGAAATCCTAAATCATTAGGGTCATAGGTGTCTGATTCTTCATAATATTCAATTCCATATGCTAGTTGACCTCTTTGTTTCCCAATTTCAGCACCCCAGCTATGACCTAAGTTCGAAGAATCATCAATTATATTAGAAAGAATAAATTCACCATCAATAAAATAATCGTTGTTTTTACTGTTTATGCTTGTATTAACACTTGTTACATTGGCGTCATAAAAATTACCTTGCCTCAATACATTCGTGTTAGTAAAGTTGATGTAGCTGTTGTTTTTTAAATTTTGGTCTAAAACAATAACATTGTAATTAGTTAAGGGGCTAATGGTAATTTCTCTTTCTAAATTAATGGTATGATCAGGCTCATTTATTGTGCTTGAGGCAAATGCTTTTTGTTCAGCCGTTATTCCATTAAATAAGCCAATTCCCAATCCATTTTCTAATCTTCCTGAAATTTTACTTGCATTTATAAGTGGAACTGAAGCTGGCAATTCTGAAATTTGTTCATCGTCCTCTAACTGATTTTGATATACTTTAGAATTGGTTTGAACGCCAATTCTTCGGCTGTAAAAAACATCAGCTTTATTGAATAATTCGGTTCCTTCAGTGAAAAATTGTCTATTCTCGTTAAACTGGATTTCAAATGGACTAATGTTCAATACTTGCTGATCAAAAACTACTTGCCCAAAATCAGGAAGAAGAGTTATATCTAAAGTAAATGCCTCATTAACTCCATATTTAACATCCATTCCCCCATTAAAAGTTGATATGGCAGTAGTGTTCTTAGAAAAGCTAGTATAATTTGAAAGAAATGGAATAAAAGCTAACCTTAATGGTGGAGTTATGTTTTTGATTCCTTTAACAACTCCACTTTCAAGCAGATAATTTTCAAGATCTGGTTTAACAGGGCTCCAAGTATTTTCTTCTCTAAATCTACTTATTTGTCTTGCAAAATTAATGTTCCATGACTGAACTTCTTTTTTAGGGAATCTAAGCGCAGAATAAGGGATTTTAATTTCTGCAAACCACCCTTCATCATTTATTTGGGTTTTGCTTCGCCAAACAAGATTAAACAAATCATTAAAATCAGTATCGTATACCTTTGCGTCTAATTGAACCCCTCTACTAGTTAAGCCGAAAAAAAAACCATTTTGTTTGTCCTGATAAGTATCAATAAAAATGGCAAAAACATCCAAATTAGGATTAAAATCGTCTCTTATTGAAAGAACTTTAGAAACAGAGTCAGGATGGTCAAAACATTTAGCCCCAATATAGATGGCTTCTTGATCGTAGAGAATAGCAACTTTTGTTGATTTAGTAGGTTTTTTACTTGGAACTGGTTTTAGTTGTGTAAACCCAGTAGCCCAGTTTGCTAGCTTCCAATCTTTTTCGTTTAATTGTCCATCAATAGTTATTTGACTGGTTTTTTTAAGGGCTGTAATCTCTAGTTGTCCATAATTGGAAAGAAAGCAAAAAATTGAAAGGGAAACGAAAATAGATTTCATTTTTAAAAGCAAAACAAGTTAATGATTAGTAATAAAAATAAAATCATAGTCTTTAATCAAGTTCGAGTTAAAAATATGTATTTTTTTTAATTGTGTTGCTTATGTTTATTCTTAATGGTTCATGCCAAGCTATAGTCTTGTGAATTATAACAAATAGAAAAAATTTAGTTGTTGAAAAGGGATGAAAACCACCTTTTTTCCTTTGTAATTACCACTTGTGATTCATTAAAAACGAGTGCTTTATAATACTTATTTGCCTTATGTTTGTGTTTAATAAAAAAATCATCAACAGATTTGGCAATCCTTGACGTTTGATCTAAAGGCTCCCCTGAAAAATCATAATTTTTTATTATATAATTTGTAAAATCTGAACTCGGGAAATTTGCTTCAACTGCTTTAATAAAAGATTCATTCCATGATTTAGTATATGTTTTTCCATCTCTTATTCCTTTGGATTCAATTAGGTAAAAAGTTAACCTTTTAAAAAAATCAAAATTTTGCTTTATAAATTTTTTGTTTTCCATACAAAATTCAAAAAAACACCACTTTGCACAATAAGGAACTACATGATTGTATTTATCTTTAATAAAGGAAATTTTAAGTTTTTTATGACGTTCATTTAAATTGTTAAAGTTTTTAAGTCCATGGGCATACAATTCAACATCTAATTGATTGTGTTCCATAATTAAATCTCTAATTTCAGTAGAAATTTCTTTTGCTTTTGGCCTCTTGAAAGTCATTCTTTTCACCTCAATGTTTTTCTTCCATTTAATTCCAGTTTTTTCTCCAAAATAATATAAAGATTCAGCAAATTGTTCAAAGATTCCAGTGTGTATAGGGGTGTTGTCAATTACATGTATTACTTCGTTTAAATCTTCCTGTTTAGCAGCATGAAGGTCATACATTCTTCTGCCTCTTAAAAAGTTAACTACTGCATTTTGAGTTTGTCTATTCTTAATATAAGCTTCAAAATTTTTTGGTTTGTTTTTTAACAAGTCAATAAACTCTTGTCTTTCTTTAATAAAGTAATACTCTGAAATCAATCTATCAACCGGATCTCTTAACATCATAAAAATGACATACTCTTTATATTTATTTATGTTTTTTGAATCAAATATATCTCCAGAATTGGATTTTTTATTTGGAAGAATGTGACGGTAATTAAAACCCACTTCAGTTTGCCAAAACGTATTGTTCATGGCAGAATTTATGGTTGTCCCACCAGTTTTGGGAATATGAATAAATATGACTTTATCTTTATTTTCCATTCATTTTAGCTTTATAAGCAATCTAGATATTTCATAAATTTACAATTATGAAAAAAATAGGCATTGTTTTATTATGTTTCTTTTTTATGAACTTTACTTATTGTCAGGGAATAACTAACATTTCTATCTCTCCACCATACCCTACAGAAAACGATTCCATAATTATTTCTGTATTTCAAACGTATAATTCATCAGGGTGTCCATTGTATAGTAAAGATATTAGTATTAGTAATAATGAAATTGTATCCTCATCTCTTCATTGTATGGGGATGCTTTCAGCTTTATGCGATGAGGTAGATACTTTTCATTTGGCTCCTTTAAACTCAGGTATTTATTCTTATGTACATACTATGACTTCAGGATTTGGAATGCTAGATTGTACACCTGGAGTTGTTCCAGATGATGTGGATTCTATTTTTTTTGAAGTAATATCATTAAGTGGCGATGATTTAATTCATAATAATAAAGAGATATCAATTTACCCTAACCCTTCAAGTGATATTGTGAATATAGATATTGATGGGTATTCAGGCAATTTTCAAATTGAGTTATATGATTTTAAAGCTAAGCTTTTACTAACTTCCACAAATAATAAAATCTCAATTAAAGATTTCCCTAAAGGATTATATTTTATGAAAATAACTTATGGAAATAAGGAGAAAAAAATAAAATTAACTAAAAACTAATTTTTTTAAGCCCATACAACCGGCAATAAGAAATAGGTGGCCAATAGAATAAGAATTATTGAAAATACATTAATTAATAATCCTGCTTTAACCATATCAGAAATCTTTAGCATTTTAGATCCAAAAACTACGGCATTCGGAGGAGTGGCTACTGGCAACATAAATGCACATGAAGCAGCTAAAGTTGCGCCAGTAAGTAATACAAAAGGGTCAACTCCCATGCTTTTACCTAATGGCAGGATGACTGGTAGCAACATAGCTGTAGTAGCCATATTTGAAGAGATTTCTGTTAAAAAGTTTACGGTAGTAATAATTAAAGCTAACACTAAAAATAAACTCAAGGACTGAAATAAATCAAATTGCATGCCCAACCAATTGGCAAGACCAGTAGCTTCAAACCCTTTTGCTATAGAAAGTCCACCTCCAAAAAGGATTAAAATTCCCCAAGGGATACTTACAGCATCTTTCCAATTCATAAGTTTGTCTTTTTTATTGGCTGATGGAATTATGAAAAGTAAAATAGCACTTGCTATAGCAATCATAGAATCGTCTAAATTGGGCAGTAAAGGTTCAATGAGGGAAGACCTTGTTATCCAACAAAAAACAGTTGCTCCAAATAGAAATAGGATTCTTTTTTCTTCTTTTTTCATCGGCCCCATCTCCATTAATAATCCTTTAATTTCTTGTTTGCCACCTGGGAATGAAGTCTTTTCAAGCTTGAATGAAACTTTTGTTAAATAGAACCAAATAAAAAATAACAATACAATTGATATTGGCAGTCCAATTTTAAGCCACTGAAAAAAACTAATTTCCACATCAAAATTATCAGTTATAAACCCTGCTAAAATCATGTTTGGAGGTGTCCCAATTAATGTTGCTATGCCTCCAGCTGACGCACTGTATGCTATGCCTAACATTAGTGCCTTCCCAAATATTTTGTTTTCATTTTTAACAGTATCTGGATGATCATTTAATTGAGCAATTACTGAAAGCCCAATGGGCAGCATCATTACTGTAGTAGCAGTATTTGATATCCACATTGAAAGGAAAGCAGTAGCCATCATAAATCCTAGAATTATGCGTTCTGTACTGCTCCCTAGTATACGGATAATAGTTAGGGCAATTCTTCTGTGAAGATTCCATTTTTGAATGGCGTTAGCAATCATAAAACCACCGATAAATAAAAAAATATATTTATGGCCATAATTAGCTCCTGTATCCTCAATAGATAAAACACCAGCAGTTGGGAACAGTACAATAGGAAGCAAAGCCGTAACCGCTATAGGTACCACTTCAGCAATCCACCAAATGGCCATCCATATGGTAATGCCTATTAGTCGAAAAGCTTCAATTTCCATTTTTTCAGGAGCCTCTGTGAATAAGGTTAATGTAAAAAATGCAGGTCCTAAAATTTTAAATATTAAATTTTTATTCATGTGATAATTTAGATTTTACCAATTTAAAAGATATGCAAAAATTAAGGGGGCTACTATTGTTGCGTCCGATTCAATAATAAATTTTGGAGTATCAATATCTAATTTTCCCCATGTTATTTTTTCATTTGGAACAGCACCTGAGTAGGAGCCATAACTAGTAGTTGAATCGCTTATTTGGCAAAAATAACTCCAAAAAGGAGTGTCTGTTTTCTCTAAATCTTGATACAACATAGGAACTACGCAAATAGGGAAATCTCCGGCAATTCCTCCTCCAATTTGAAAAAATCCAATGCCATTGCTGCCTGAACTTTGCGTGTAATAATCGGCTAAATACATCATATACTCAATGCCGCTTTTCATTGTATCAGGTTTAAGCTCACCTTTTATGCAATAGGAGGTAAAAATATTTCCTAATGTAGAGTCTTCCCAACCAGGAACTACCATAGGCAGCTTTTGCTTGGCTGCAGCAATCATCCAACTGTCTTTTTCAGGTATTTCGTAGTATTTTTCCAATTCATCTGAAAGAATTAATTCATATAGAAATTCGTGAGGAAAAAACCTTTTGCCGTCATTTTCGGCTTGCTTCCAAATTTTAAAAATGTGCTTTTCTAGTTTTCTAAAAGCTTCTTCTTCAGGAATACAAGTGTCTGTTACTCTGTTTAATCCTTGATATAACAATTCTCTTTCTTGCTTTGGTGTCAAATCACGGTATTCTGGTACTCGTTTGTATTGGCTATGAGCCACTAAATTCATGACATCTTCTTCTAAATTTGCACCAGTACATGATATTATATGCACTTTTTTTTGTCGAATCATTTCCGCTAAAGATTTTCCAAGTTCTGCCGTGCTCATGGCCCCAGCAAGAGAAATAAGCATTTTTTTACCTTCTTTTAAATGCTTTTCATATGCTTTTGCAGCATCAACCAATGATGCAGCATTAAAATGCTTGTAATGTTCAGTTATGAAATTTTTGACACTCATGAATAGTTAAATTTATAAGATAGCATCTTATAATACAGCTTGGCAGCTAAAAAGTTTGATGAATGATGATTTTTAATCGGAGCCAACTCTACAATGTCAAATCCAACTACATTTTTATTTTTAAAAACCTTATTTAAATATTTAATCATATCGTTCCATAGTATACCTCCTGGTTCTGGGGTCCCTGTTGCAGGCATAATTGAAGGGTCAAAAACATCAAGATCTAAGGTGATGTAAACGTTATTGGTCATTTTAGAAATGCTTTTAACCATCCAATGGTCTTTTCCATACATGTCTTCAGCAAAAAATACATTTGATAAATTCATGTTTTCTTTTTCAGAAACATCCATTGAACGAATTCCAACCTGAATTAAGTTGGTGCTTTTACTGGCATCATAAAGTGAACAAGCGTGATTAAAAGGACTTCCTAAATATGAAGGTCTTAAATCAGCATGAGCATCCAGTTGAAGAACAGTTAAATCTTTAAATTTTTCATAATGCGCTTTAATTATCCCTATACTGATAGAATGTTCTCCTCCAAAAAACGTTAAAAATTTATTTGATGTTAATAGGTTTTTTGTTTGGGTATACACTTCGTTAACCATTTTTTCAGGAGAAGAATTTTCTGAAATTTCATTTAAAATGTGTATGCCTTTTTTGTATACTTCAGAATCTGTTTCAATATCGTACAACTCCATGTTTGCAGCAGCCTCTAAAAAAGCATCGAATCCTTTGTCAGCTCCTTTTCTCCAAGTACTTGTCCCATCGTAGGGAATGGATTGAAGCAATATGTTAGCTTTTTCATAGCCAGCAAAGTGTTCAGGTATATCTCCAAAATATTTCATTTGTAACCTAATAATTTAAACATTTCTTCTGCCGATTGTTCGTTTCGATACACGTAATCAATCAAATTCCCCTCTTCATCTTTTTCTATGATAATTTGTTTTGGAGATGGAATTAAACAATGTTTAATTCCTCCATATCCGCTTATTGCATCTTGGTAGGCGCCAGTATGGAAAAACCCAAGGTAAAGGGGCTCATTGTCTTTTTTAGAATAGGAGGGAAGCAAAACTTCTTGATTAAAATCTTCAGAATTGTAATAATCGGAATGGTCGCAACTTATTCCACCAATATTGGCTCTTTTATAATCGTTATCCCACTTGTTAACTGGAAGAAGAATAAATTTTTCTTTTATTGACCATGCGTCTGGAATGGTGTTCATTAAACTGTTGTTGATTAAATACCAGTTTTCGTTATCATTTTGCTGTTTTTGCTCCAATACTTTAAATACAATAGCTCCGCTTTCACCAACTGTATATTTGCCATATTCTGTAAAAATGTTAGGATCAATAACTTTATTAGCCTCACAACTTTCTTTAATGTTTTTTATGATTGAATCGGCAATATGTTCGTAGTCATAATCAAATCCTAAATTATTTCTAATGGGGAAACCACCTCCAATATTAAACGAGTTTAAAGAAGAAGATTGTTTATTCAAATCAACATATAGTTTTAGTGCCTTTTTAAATTCTCCCCAAAAATATAAGCTGTCTTTTATGCCTGAATCAATATAAAAATGTAACATTTTTAACTCAACCGACTTGTTATTTTTAATGTTTAGGTTGTGAAAATCAATTATTTCAGAATGTCTTATTCCCATTCTAGAAGTATAGTACGAAGATTGAGCTTCTTCATTAATGGCCATTCGGATTCCAATTTTAATTTTTTTATGGCTTCCTTTTAACAAATTAGTTAATCTATCTAACTCAGATTTATTATCTAAAACCACAATGACATTTTCAAATCCAAAGTCGTGCAATGAAATTATTTTTTTTAGATATTCTGTGGTTTTGTATCCGTTGTTGATGACAATCAGTTTGTTGTTAATTTTTTTTTCTTTGAAAAGGTTCAATATTAAGTCTATATCAAAACTTGATGAGGTTTCTAAGTGAACATTTTCATTAAGCGCAGCATTAACCACATGTGAAAAATGATTGGATTTGGTGCAGTAGCAATAGTGGTAAGCTCCTTTGTAGTTATACTTTGATATGGCTTGGTTAAATATTTTTTTTGCGCTATTTATTTTTTCTCCAATGTTTGGAAGGTAGAAAAGCCTAAATGGAGTTCCGTATTTTTCAATGAGATTCTTTAAAGAAACGCCATGAAAGGTTAAAAAATTATCCTCGACCTTAAACCCTTCTTGGGGGAATTTAAAACTTTGCTCAATAAGTTTATAATAGGTGTTTTTCATGATAAGCCAAACGAATTTATTTTAAAAATGAATCAAATAAACATTTAAAAGGCTTTTTTAACAGTAAAAAAACTTTTTTGACTTGTATGGATTGTATATTGCCGTAAAATGGATTCGTTAACTCAAATTGTACTAGGAGCTTCTGTTGGTGAAGCAGTTTTAGGGAAAAAGGTAGGAAATAGAGCCATGCTTTGGGGAGCTATTGGAGGAACAATTCCCGATTTAGATGTGTTTTTAAAATATTTTGTAGATGACATTACATCAACAGAAATGCACAGGGGTTTTTCTCATTCTTTGGTTTTTGCCATTTTAATAGCTCCAGTTTTAGGATGGATAGCTAAAAAAATTCATAAAAAGTTTAAAGGTGTGACATTCAAAAATTGGTCTTGGATGTTTTTTTGGATTGTGGTCACTCATCCGCTTTTAGATGCGCACACCAGCTGGGGAACTCAGTTTTTTTGGCCATTTGAATATCGTTTAGCCTATCAAAATATTTTTGTGGTGGACCCTCTTTATACTGTTCCTTTTTTGATTCTTGTGGCAATAGCCATGTTTCATAAAAAAGAAAACCCAAGAAGAAATAAGTTTAATAAAGCGGCATTAATTGTAAGTTCATCGTACATGTTGCTCACCCTAGTTTTTAAAGGAGTTTCTCATTCAGCTTTTCACAATGAATTGGAGAACCAAAACATTGAATACGTTGAACTAGACACAAAACCAACGCCACTTAACACCATTTTATGGAACGCTTTTATTGAAACAGAGACAGGGTACAGAACCGCTTATTTTTCTTTATTTGATTCTCAGAAAATTCAATTTTCAGACGAGTTTAAAAAAAATCATGAATTGTTAAATCCCTACATTGATCAAAAAGTTGTGCAGCAATTGATAAAGATTTCTGCAGGATGGTATTTTGTAGAAAAAGAAGAAAATAGTTTTTTGTTTTGGGACATTAGGTTTGGGCAAGTAGGAATTGATTTAAATAATTCTCCTTTCATATGGTGTTACAAACTTACTCCAAACGAAAATGGTCAAATTGGGGTGGAAAGATTAAGGCCTGATTTTAAAAACATGAAAGGCATGTTAACCACACTTTTTAATAGAGCAAAAGGAAACTAAAAATTTAATTTTTTAAGGTTGTGTTTTATGAACTTATTTCGATACATATTAATTGAATGGTTTCAATATTTAATGCAAAAAAATGGAATTAACCCTTCAATTTCTTCACTTTCTGGGTTTCTTGCAAAAACCGTAGGCATAAGTCCCTTTACCCTTTTTTGAATAGAAAGTGTTTTTTCATCAAATAGCCAATCTTCAACAAATCCTAATGCAATAATCTCATCAACTGAGTATGGTACCATAAATTCAAGACGAATATTATAACCATTAGAATCATATACAGGATAATCATTTTCATCTAAACTATCTCTAAAAATTTTAAAGGAACTGTTTTTTTTAATGTCTTCGTTAGATAATTCTTTAGAGAAAGGAAAGCCGTCTTTGTCAGGATTATATCCCCAACCAGCATCATAAATTCCTTTTACCTTCCAAAATCGGAGATGTCTTTTAGAATCTTCAGCTAGGTAGATAAGTTCTTGACAAAAATGGAACCTGAAATCAGCACTTAAATTGTTTGAGTACCAATTATTTTCTATAGTTTCTTCATTTTTTCTTCTAAAAATATGCCATGGCATATTTATTCTAGTGGACGTGCAAATGTTTTCTTTAATTGTGGTCATTTTAGCCTCATTGGCTTCTTTAGCACATGGTATGTAAATAAGGTCTTTAATACCCTCTATTTCTCCTGATTCAGGATTTTCAAAAGGAACATTTAATGTGTAACCAATAACTTGTTTTTGAATTGGTGTAAACTCTCCAGTTTCATTATTTACATCGAATGACCAATTTTCATAAAAGGTTATGGAAGTAACATCCTCTGGTTTGTAATCAATATAAATATCAATAGTAATAGGATTTCCGTTATCATCGTATTCAGGCTCACCGTATTCATCAATTTTAACCTCACTATATGCATATTGCAAATGAGGTTCATAAAATGATCCGTCTTCCTTTCTCTCCAAAGCCATAGCATTGAAATTAGACATTCCAGGATCCATATTAAATAAACCATTAATTGGATTACAATCGTAGGCAGTTACCTCACCTGTACGCACTTTTTCAAAAACAGTTTTTACCAACTTTAATCTTTCGTTTTCAGTCAGCCTTTCATTTTCTAATTTTTGAAGTTTCTCAGCATTAATTTGCATGTTTTCACCATTAATTTTACCAAACATATCGGTAGTAGTTTTAAGGGCAATTGGGATGGTGTAGCTTATGAACTGTTTGGTTGAAAACACAGGGTGTATAATGTTTTCGTGTAGTTCAACTTTAGGTTTGTTTTGAGTAAATGCACTACTAATAAAAAATAGCGAAAGGCATATCAGGATTGTTTTTTTCATGTCTATATAACTCTTTATTTTTAAATAAGGTACAAAAAAATAGCTATTCTTCTTTTTTTAAGGTGTTTTATAATGCTTGAGTAAATGGCTAATGCCTATAAAAAGAAGAGCAATACCAACAATCATAACTAGTTGTGTTATAAGGACACCGTTAGTTGCGCTCTCCATATCACTAACTGATCTGGCTTTTTTAAGTTTTTGATACAAAATAAACAATAAAAATAAACCACAAAATAAGGAGTAGGCGGTTAATTTCAACCAATTTATAGCTAGTTTTTTGAGTTCAGAATTAGAAAAATTTGACGACTCCAGTTCCTTGGGTTTAAATATATAAGTGTAAGCTTTAAAAATTGACATCTCACTATCAGGAGATTTAGGTTTTTCTTCAATATCCATTTTGTTTATTTTATACTAATATAAAAAATTGATTTAATTAAAAAAGATGTGCTATTTAACTCTAGTATAATTTAAAGAATTTCCTCTTCCCATATATGATAATGTCAGGTTGTTTTCATCTAAACTAACGATATACCAACACATATCAGAATTTAAACACGATATGAAACGTAATTCTTCGGTTTTAATGTTGTTTTCCTTGTCTGAAACATTTAAGCATGAATTTGATAAAACATATTCTTCTTCATCCCAATTTTTTGCTTCACCCGCAATTTCCTTTCTTAGGCCATCTTCAAATACTAAGTAATTAGATTTGTCTTCAATGTCTTGCCATTTTCCTTTAAGAAGCTCAGTTATTATAGAATCATTATGAACGGCCTTTTCTTTTTCAGAGTTTTTTTCTTCAGGTTGAATGGTTCCAACGCTGATATTAGAATTTTCAGGGCTGTTTGATGAATGGTTACAACTAAGTAAAACGATAAAAAAAAATGATTTTATAATGTTTTTCATGTTAATTTTTTCTCTTCTAATTTAACTATTCGTGGATTCATTTATTTTGTAGTGTTTTCCAGCTTTACCTAACGTTATGGCTAAATCAAGTTATATAATTTGGTTTAGGTATTGTTGTAGAAATGTTTTTTAACTCAGGAGCTTGTATAATAGAAAGCTCTTGATTAATTGAATTGAAGTCATGTAGTAAAAAGGAAATTCCAATTGTAGGTGATTTGGCTAAGTTGAATTTTACTGTGGAATCTTTATTATATATAGGGTCTTGAGCAATAAAAAATAATGATTTAAAAATTATAATAGATACTAATAGTTTTTTCATAATTATTGATATTTGTGTTTGTACAAAGATAAGTTTTTAATTTTCTACAACGTTACGGCTAAACCAAGTTATGCAATTTGGTTTAGCTATTGTTGTAGGTATTTAAATTCATTCATTATCAAATGACCATTGTAACCATGGACTATTATCGTTACTAAGGTTTTCAACATGGATTTTTAATTTTTTGTTTTCACTTTCGGTTAACACATTAGCTGCTAAAATCTGATTAAGCTCTTCAATAACTTCATTTTTATTACAACATATTCCCATATCATCCTCTTTTCTTGGGTCGTAGAATATATAGTCTATTGCATCATCATGAATTTTTTCTATAATTTTTTTTAAATCTTTAATGTGTTCAGTACTTAACTCATTAAATTCTTCATTATATATTTTATGTTTTTTAACTAAAGAAGTTTCTTTTTTGAAATAATTTAAAAAAGCCCCTTTACCTAAAAACCATGTCCTGTAAAAGTCAGCACCTGCCATCCATGCACCGAATTTATCATTGTCATGTAGCGCTCCTTCACTGTGAGCAGACAAGAAGTCAAAAAAATCATCATCTGCTTTTCCAGAAGTTGCTGATGCTCGATCCGAATACATATTAAAAGAAATTGTAAAGCCACATTGGTAGTAAGAATATAAATGACAATTTTTAAACCCAATACCACTTTTCTCCAATGATATTGATTCGATTCCGAATTCCTCATCTTCATCCTTGGCCAATATATTTAAACTATCTTTTATAGCTGCTAATTCAATAAAAGATTGAATGACTTCCCAATCTTTGTCAGTACTGTAAAGAGTTTTTAATGCATGCTCCATTTTAATTATGGATGATTCAGATAGGAGATTGCTTAACTTGGTTCTTTCCTCAGAGATAAACTGAACTTCACTGCTAATTATGGTGTCACTAATTGAAGCTTTTTCATCAGATGTGCTGTCTCCTGGAATGATATTTTTGTTGAGCTCACCAGAATAATATAAATCCAACAAACGTTTGAGGTATATCAATTCAGGTCCCATTATACTATAATATTCTCTATCTAAATTTAAGTATAACTCACTCACGTCTTTGAGTGTTTTTTTCATAGGATATTGTTGATGAATTTGCAATTTAAGGAGTTCACACAATACATTATGGTTCACTAGGAATTCTCCCACATCATCCAATAAACAGTCTGAATAATAAAGGACACTTCTTAATGCAGCCTCCTTTTCTTTTCCGAAAGATAATTCTGATAATCTTTCATAATAATCTGAAATGGGGCAATGATATTGGTAATAATCTGAAGCATCCCCCAATTCTTCCGGCCATGAATTTTTAATACTATCAATGCTCTTTAATACCTTATTTTTGTCTTGTTCTATTTTTCTCAGTTCGTCATGGCTAGGTATTTCGACATCGTTAAAAAATAAATAGATTGCAGAATCTACGGAGGCTATTAGAGAATCCTTATCTGCATTTGGAAAAAACAAAATTATCAATGAATCTAATGTGTCTGTTTTTTGAACTGGTGTTTTAGATGCATGTTCATTAATGTCTATTATTTTAGAATCTTTATCTACCTTGTTGTTAGTTAAATCATTTTTACAAGAAAATAGGATGGAAAATATTACTATGTAAATTATTTTATTTTTTTTCATAATTATTCAAAATACTTGCACTCGAATTTTTTAGTGCGGTAAAGTTTATTTTTGTCCATATCATAAATCAATTTCTCAACATATCCAATACCATATCCAATATCAATTAATCGCTGAGGACATTTAGGTTTATTTGCTTCTTTTTTAATTTCTACCTGATTAAAAAAATGAATTTGATTGTTTACTACTTTCAATTCATCCACATATCCGTTTTCGAAAATTATTTTTTGATTACTGAGATCATAAATTGTTAAATCTCTCATTTGTCCAGTACCCTGATCTATAATCATGTAATTATCAATCAACCCTTTAAAATAACGCCCCCAATCTTCTCCAATAGTGAATGTTGATTGATCTTTTACATTAACAATAGTTATTACATGTCCATTGGTTTCTTTATGTGTAGTTGTGGTTATTTGGTAAGATTGGTAATCATAAATTTTGTTCTCTTCATTAATTGTCAATTCATAAAGATCTGTCTTCATAAGTGTATTCCCTTTTAGCATAAGTGCTTTTTCATCTGCATCCATCTTTAGTTCACTACCTTCAGTTTTAGGATTATCAACTTTTAATAGACTATTATTTATGGATGTATTACATGAAAAAAAGACCATAGAGGCAATAAAAAATAGGATCTTAAATGAATTACTCATATACTAAATTTAAGGATTATATTATAAATAATAAAACTGTAA
>PBNK01000018.1 GCA_002723085.1 Crocinitomicaceae bacterium
AAGCAGTGTATGTCCCAGCTGATGACCTAACAGATCCAGCGCCAGCCACTACTTTTTCTCACTTAGACGCAACTACAGTATTATCTAGAAAAATTGCGGAATTAGGTATTTACCCAGCTGTAGATCCTCTTGATTCTACATCTAGAATTTTAACACCTGAAATTCTTGGTGATGATCATTATAATTGTGCTCAAAGAGTAAAAGAATTATTACAACGTTATAAAGAATTACAAGATATTATTGCTATTCTTGGTATGGAAGAACTATCTGAAGAAGATAAGCAAGCCGTTGGTAGAGCAAGAAGAGTTCAAAGATTCTTATCTCAACCTTTCCATGTAGCAGAACAGTTTACCGGAATACCAGGTGTATTAGTTGATATAAAAGACACTATCAAAGGGTTTAATATGATAATGGATGGTGAATTAGATCACCTACCAGAAGCTGCTTTCAACCTTAAAGGAACAATTGAAGAGGTTATTGAAGCGGGAGAAAAAATGATTGCAGAAGCAAAATAGTTTATGGAGGTTCAGATAGTTACACCAGATAAAACCATATTTTCAGGAAAAGCTGATTTAGTGGTAGTGCCAGGGTCTGATGGTCAAATTGGAATTTTAGACAACCATGCTCCATTGGTGTCTTCAATGCAAAAAGGTCAGGTTAAAGTTAGACAAGGCAATGATGATCAATTTTTTGATATTGAAGGTGGAGTTGTTGAGGTTTTAAAGAATCAAGTGATTGTTTTAGCTTCTTAATCTAATAATGTTTACCATACAAAAAAAGGCATCTCACAAGAGATGCCTTTTTAGTTTAGTTTAAAATTTTGATTTATTTTTCTTCCTCTAGTATTTCAACTTCTTCTTCTTTTGTTTCAGTTTCATTATTAGAGTAAAAAGAATCTTTAGCTTTGTTTATAGTTTCTTTAAAAGTAGATTTAACTTCTTCAGATTTTTCATTCATTTTCATTTCTAATTCTCTTAAGAAAGGCAGGTTGTCAAATAGAATAGTTTTGTTTTTTTCTATTCTGCTTTCAAGGTTTTCTTTATTAGATTCTACAGTTTTAAAAAAATCACCAACTATATTTTTACCTTCTAGATCAATTTTTTTTCCAACCTCTACAAGGTCATTAAATTCTGCTTTTATTTTTTTATTTGTTTGCATTGCAAGTCCTAGACCAGCATATGTTAACGTCTTAAGTGTTTCCATTTTATTTTTTTGTTTTAGTGTCTTTTTTTTCTTTTGATTGTTTTGCTTTTTGTAATTCAATTTCAAGTTTGTTAATTTTTTCGTTTAGCTCTTGGATTTCTTTATCCTTATTAAGAAAAGCTAATTTTTCTGTAATTTTTTCACTTGCAACTTTGAATTTGTTTTCAAACTCTTCTCTTTTCTTTTCAGTTGAGTTAAAGAATTCGTCAACTATTTTTTTTCCTTCAGTGTCAGATATCATTCCCTTTTCAACAAGTTCATTTATAGTTTCTTTAACTTTTTCAGAAGTTAAAGATGCTAAACCAACACCTGCGTATGCGATATTTTTTAAAATTTCCATAAATAAATTTTTAGTGAACCAAAATTAATATAAAATATTTTAATATATTTTAAAACACTGATTGTCAATGATTTAAAGAAAATAAATGGGTTAACTATTTATAATATATAGTTAATTTTGTTTTGGCAGCAGTGTGAATGTCTTCCTGTGGTACTTAGTTGCTCCGTATTTTTTTATAGCAATTCTATGTTCTTTAGTTGGATAGCCTTTGTTTTTAAACCATAAGTACATAGGTTCTTTTTGATGAAGGTTCAACATAATGTCATCTCTATAAGTTTTAGCGAGAATTGATGCAGCAGCAATGCACATGTATTTAGAGTCGCCTTTAATTATGCATTTGTGATTTATGTTTTTGTATTTGTTAAACCTGTTGCCATCAACCAAGATTAATTCGGGTTTAATTTCTAGTTGCTCAATGGCTTTATGCATAGCTTTAAAAGAGGCATTTAGTATATTTATTTTGTCAATTTCTTTTGGATAAATAATTCCAACTGCCCAACTTATTGCTTCTTTTTCAATAATTGGTCTCAATTTATTTCTTTGTGATTCAGTTAGTTTTTTAGAATCATTTAGCAGTTTGTTTTTAAAGTTTTTAGGTAGAATTACTGCTGCAGCAACAACAGGTCCTGCTAGACATCCTCTTCCAGCTTCATCGCAACCAACTTCAATTAATTTTTTATCAAAAAAAGATTTCAGCACTTTTAAAAAAGATTTCTCATATTGGTTTTTTCGTCTATTATTTTAGATAACTCTTTTATAGGGACTCTTTTTTGAACCATAGAGTCTCGTTCTCTTAAGGTTACTTTTTCATCATTAATCGTGTCATGGTCTATAGTTATGCAAAAAGGAGTTCCTATTGCATCATTTCTTCTGTACCTTTTCCCTATTGAGTCTTTCTCTTCATAAAGACATTGAAAATCAAGTTTTAGAAAATTATATATTTCTTTTGCTTTTTCTGCTAATCCATCTTTTTTAACTAGAGGCAATACAGCAGCTTTTATAGGGGCTAAAGGTGGAGCGATTGAGAGTACAATTCTTGAATTCCCATTATCTAAGTTTTCTTCTTTTAAAGAATTGGATAATAATGCTAAAAACATTCTATCTAAGCCAATTGAAGTTTCAACAACATATGGAATATAACTTTCGTTTTTTTCCGGATCAAAATACCTTTGTTTTTTCTTAGAATGAATTTCATGTTGTTTAAGATCAAAATCGGTTCTTGAATGTATTCCTTCTAGTTCTTTAAAGCCAAATGGGAATTTGAATTCGATATCACATGCAGCATCAGCGTAATGTGCCAATTTTATATGATCATGAAACCTTAAGTCATCATTTGAAAACCCTAATGACTTATGCCATTTTAATCGGGTTTCTTTCCAATGTTTGTACCATTCTTTCTGACTGCCAGGTTGAATAAAAAATTGCATTTCCATTTGTTCAAACTCACGCATTCTAAAAATGAATTGTCTTGCAATGATTTCGTTTCTAAAAGCTTTTCCAATTTGGGCAATTCCAAAAGGAAGCTTTTTTCGACCAGTTTTTTGAACATTTAAGTAATTCACAAAAATACCTTGAGCGGTTTCAGGCCTTAAATAGATTTTTGATGAATCGTCAGATAGAGAACCTATTTCAGTACTAAACATCAAATTAAACTGCCTTACTTTAGTCCAATTGTTTGATCCGCTTATTGGGCATTTAATTCCTAACTCAATTATTAAATTGTAAATGGCATCAAGGTTTTCTGCATTAAATGCCATTTCCATTTTGCTTTCTATAAGTTTGATTTCCTCAATTCTTCTTAGGATGTTGCCATTTGTAGTTCTAAAAGTATTTTCATCAAAATCATCTCCAAAACGTTTCTTAGCTTTTTTAACATCCTTATTATTTTTCTCTTCAATTTTACCAATGTGATCTTCAATAAGAACATCGGCTCTATATCTTTTTTTAGAGTCTTTATTATCAATTAAAGGGTCATTAAAAGCGTCAACATGTCCGGAAGCCTTCCAAGTCGATGGATGCATAAATATGGCAGCATCTAGCCCTACAATATTGTCATTCATTTGAACCATGGATGTCCACCAATATTTTTTGATGTTGTTTTTTAGTTCTATTCCATTTTGTCCGTAATCGTAAGTTGCGCTTAACCCATCATATATTTCACTACTAGGAAATATAAACCCAAACTCTTTTGAGTGGCTAATTATCTTTTTAAAGTGTTCTTCGTTCATTCTAAATTTAGGTAATGAATTTTAGGCAAAAATATAACTTCCCATGAAAGAGTTATCTTTAGATGATTATTTATTCAAAAAATTCAAGAATTAATCACATTATTATGATTCAAATTGACGACAAACTCATATCTGAAGATGTAATTGACAATAAGTTTGTATGTGATTTAAACGCCTGTAAAGGAGCTTGTTGTATAGAGGGGGATTCGGGTGCTCCAATTACGCAAGATGAGATTAAAGGTGTTAAAGAGAACATTTCTGTAATTAAAAAATACATGCGTAAAAAAGGCATCGATGCCATTGAGGCTAATGATGTTTTTTATTTGGATGAAGAAAATGAAGCTGTAACCACATTAGTAAATGGAAAAGAATGTGCTTTTGTTTATTTTGATAAAAATAATATTGCAAAATGCTCAATTGAAAAAGCTTATAAAGAAAAACAGATAAAAATTAATAAACCCATTTCGTGTCATTTATATCCAATTAGAGTTAAAAAATTAAATGAGTTTACAGCTATTAATATAGATCATTGGAAAATATGTAAACCAGCTTGTTCTTGCGGAGATAAATTAAATGTTAAGGTGTATAGGTTTTTAAAAAACGCAATAATCAAAAACTGGGGAAAAGAGTTTTTTCATCAATTAGAGATTGTCGACTCAAACCTAGATAGGTAAGTTTAGTCTTAAAAAATTAAAGTTTAAAAAAACATAAGTTTTCAACTTATTATTTTGTCTTATTATTTATTGACGGCATATTGTTGTTTTTAACAGTTTTGTTTTGATAAACGAAACTCACAGTGTTCAAATTAAAAAAGAACTAAAACTAACTTTATAAGGACTTAAAAGTTCTTTATTTATTTTCAATAAAAATAAAAAATGTTGGTTTTCAGAGGTTTGTAAACTTATTAGTTCATTATGTTGAAAACTATTGAAATTGTGAATGAAATAAGCTTGTAAAAAGCTATTAAAATTCTAAAATTTGTAGTCAGCTAATACATTTAGTTAGGAATCCAAATCAGGTTTAATTTGTTGTCAATTTTCAAAAATTTATCCAATTTTTGATGGTCCTTTTTTGTCCCTAATTTAAAATATCCAGCATAATTTTCCTCTGTTAATATGAGGTGAGAGAAAAAGTAAAAACTTAAAAACTATTTAATTATGGAAAAAAAATCATCTGTTCAAACCGAAAATTTAGACCAAGTAAATCTTAACAAAGATTTAGATGAAAACATAATAGTTGAAGAGCCTATATTAAAAGAAAACCCAAACAGGTTTGTTCTTTTCCCAATTCAGCACAATGACATTTGGGAAATGTACAAAAAGCAAGAAGCTAGTATTTGGACTGCAGAAGAATTAGATCTTTCGCCTGACTTAGTTGACTGGGAAAATAAATTGAATGATGATGAGCGTTTTTTCATTAAACATGTTTTAGCATTTTTTGCTGCATCAGACGGAATCGTTAATGAAAATTTAGCTGAAAACTTTTTAAGCGAAGTTCAATACACAGAAGCCAAGTTTTTCTATGGTTTTCAAGTCATGATGGAAAATATTCATTCAGAAACCTATTCATTATTAATAGACACTTATATAAAAGATTCAAAAGAAAAAAATTACTTATTTAATGCAATAGAAACTTTTGAGCCTGTAAAGAAAAAAGCAGAATGGGCGATGAGGTGGATTGATAACGGATCTTATGCTGAGCGATTAATTTCTTTTGCTGCTGTAGAAGGTATCTTCTTTTCAGGATCGTTTTGTTCCATTTTTTGGTTAAAGAAAAGAGGGTTAATGCCAGGACTTACCTTTTCAAATGAATTGATTTCAAGAGATGAAGGCCTTCACTGTGACTTTGCTTGTATGTTATACAATAATCATTTAGTAAATAAATTACCAAAAGAACAGGTTAAAAAAATAATAGCAGATGCCGTTGAAATAGAAAAAGAATTTGTGACAGAATCATTGCCTGTTAGGCTAATTGGCATGAATGCAGACCTTATGTCTCAATACATTGAATTTGTTGCCGACAGATTATTAACTGAGCTCGGAAATGAAAAAATATACAACACTGCAAATCCTTTTGATTTTATGGATATGATTAACCTTCAAGGGAAAACAAATTTCTTTGAAAAAAGAGTAGGAGAATATCAAAAAGCAGGAGTTTTAAATAGCAATGCAGATAATAATTTCAGTCTTGATGCTGATTTTTAAATAACATTATTAAAGAATAAAATATGTACGTAATAAAGAGAGACGCAAGAAGAGAAGCAGTAAAATTTGATAAAATTACTGCTAGAATCAAAAAGTTGTGCTATGGACTTAATCCACTAGTTACGCCTGAAAAAGTAGCCATGAAGGTTATTGAAGGTTTATACGATGGTGTTACAACAAGTGAATTAGATAATTTGGCAGCAGAAGTTGCGGCAACCAATACAATTACTCATCCTGATTATGCTCTCTTAGCTTCAAGAATTGCAGTATCTAACCTACATAAAAACACAAAAAAATCATTTACTGATACAATAACAGATTTATATACTTATGTTGATCCAAAGACAGGTAAAAAAGCACCGTTAATATCAGATGAAGTGTATAAAATCATCAAAAAAAATTCTGACGTTTTAGATTCAAATATAATTTATGATAGAGATTTCAGATACGATTATTTTGGATTCAAAACTTTAGAAAGATCTTACTTATTAAGACTAAAGGGCCAAGTGGCTGAACGTCCACAACAAATGTTGATGAGAGTAGCAGTTGGTATTCATAAAGAAGATATGGATGCTGTAATTGAGACTTATAACTACATGAGTGAAGGATGGTTTACCCATGCAACACCAACTCTTTTCAATTCAGGAACACCAAAACCACAAATGTCTTCTTGTTTTTTACTTACCACTAAAGAAGACAGCATTGCAGGAATTTACGACACACTTACACAGTGTGCTAAAATATCACAATCAGCGGGTGGTATTGGGTTATCTATTCACGACATAAGAGCCATGGGTTCTTACATCAAAGGAACAAACGGAACATCAAACGGAATTGTTCCAATGTTGAGGGTATTTAACGATACAGCAAGATATGTAGACCAAGGTGGAGGAAAGCGAAAAGGTTCTTTTGCCATTTACATTGAACCTTGGCATGCTGATATTTTTGATTTCCTTGACCTCAAGAAAAATCATGGAAAAGAGGAGCAAAGGGCAAGAGATTTGTTTTATGCTTTGTGGATTTCTGATTTATTTATGAAAAGAGTAGAAGAAAATGGCGATTGGACATTAATGTGTCCAAATGAGTGCCCTGGACTTTCTGATACATATGGGAAATCATTTGAAAAATTATATAAAAAGTACGAGAAAGAAGGAAAAGGAAGAAAAACAATAAAAGCTCAAGAGCTTTGGTTTAAAATTCTTGAAAGTCAAATAGAAACAGGAACACCATATATGTTGTACAAAGATGCGGCTAATGAAAAGTCTAATCAGAAAAATTTAGGTACCATCAAGTCCTCAAATTTATGTACTGAAATTCTTGAATATACTGCTCCTGACGAAGTAGCTGTTTGTAATTTAGCTTCTATTGCTTTGCCAAAATTTGTTGTTGAAGGAAAGTTCGATCATGAAAAACTGTTTAAAGTTGCGTATAGGGTGACTAAAAATTTGGATAAGGTAATTGATGCCAATTATTACCCTGTTCCGGAAGCTAGAAACTCAAATATGAGACACCGACCTATCGGAATTGGTGTTCAAGGACTAGCCGATGCTTTTATTTTAATGAGATTCCCTTTTGACTCTGCAGAAGCAAAAGTACTTAACAAAGAGATATTCGAAACCATTTATTATGCAGCCGTTACAGCTTCAAAAGATTTAGCAATTGAAAATGGTCCATATGAAACATGGAAAGGTTCACCAATTTCTGAAGGTACATTTCAATTTGATATGTGGAATGTTAAGCCAACAGAAAGATGGGAATGGGATTTACTTAAGGAAGAAGTTAAAAAGCATGGCGTAAGAAACTCATTGCTTTTAGCTCCAATGCCAACAGCATCTACAGCTCAAATACTCGGAAACAATGAGTGTTTTGAACCTTACACCTCAAACATTTATACAAGAAGGGTGCTTTCAGGTGAGTTTATTATTGTAAACAAGCACTTGCTCCGAGATTTAGTTAAATTGGGCATTTGGAACGATTCATTAAAAAATAAATTGATGGCTTCTAATGGGTCCATTCAAAACATCAAAGAGATTCCTGAAAACATCAAAGATTTATATAAAACAGCTTGGGAGATTTCTCAAAAGACAATAGTGGATATGGCAGCTGATAGAGGAGCTTATATTGATCAGTCTCAGTCTATGAATATATTTATGGAGAATGCAAATTTTGCAAAACTTACTTCAATGCATTTTTACGGTTGGAAAGCCGGTCTTAAAACGGGAATGTATTACTTAAGAACCAAGTCTGCTACTGATGCTATTAAGTTTACATTAGATAAACAAGCCCTTACAGAACCAGTTGCAAAAACAGAAGAGGAAAGAATGGCTGAAATCAATTGTTCGTTAGATGATCCAGACGATTGCATATCATGCGGATCGTAATCGTTGAAAGGTTTATCTTTAGTTAAGAGAAGAGCTCATTGCAAAATGGGCTTTTTTTGTATCTTTTATATTAAAATATATTTATCATTAACTTAGTAAGTATGGAAGACTTACATTTCATAAATCGCAGTTCAGAATTCAATGGAGTTTATTTCAGCTCAATGGATACTGAAGCAATGATTCATTTTTTAAGAGGCAGAGACTATTGTGTTGAAGAAATTTGGGAGATGAAAACATTTGCTGATGGAAAATTTGAGGAAAATCAATTAGGTTGGCCTAATGAAGAGCCATCATGGGTTCGTTCAAACCATTCGACAGCATTGAGTTTTCTAATGGATACTTTTAATAATCATACAATATCTATTTTATCAATTAAACTAGATGATGGAGGGTACATTTCACAGAGCTATGGAGAATTTATTATACGCTTTGGCAAGGGTCAAGACCTAAAAACACCGACCTTAAAAGTTCTCGAAATGTACGGTTATTTTGCAGCCGAAGAAATATGGTCTTTATCAGGTCTGCACAATATAACGCTCCCTATTGATTCTCTAAAAGGGTATGAATCTAAAGACATTAACGAAGATGATTTAAACGCTGTTGTAAGAAATGGTCAAAGCTTAATAGAAGAAAATAAAAAACTTGATTTATCAATGGCTAATGATGTTAAATAGATTAGTTATATGAAAAAATTAATTCCAATATTGTTTTTACCATATATCGGAATATTCCCAAATATCTTTGAATAATAAAAAAGCCCTCAATTGAGGGCTTAATTTTTTATAATGAGGATTAATTAATCTATTTCAATCCTTTGATTACTGAAGTTCCAGCACCAAAAACATTGTTTTCACCAAATGGTGAACCTTTTCCATCAGCATATCCTTTCCACTTAACCAGTTCAATATAGTTAGGCGATTGAGTAAGTTGTTGTTGAACTAACCTTATTTCTTCAGCTCTACCTTCAGCTCTTAAAATAGCTGCAGTTTTTTCACCTTCTGCTTTTTTTATTTCAGCATTTGCTAAATAGGCTTGTTCTTCTTCAAGCTCTTTTGCTTTTTGGTTTCTTTGCTTTTGAGTTTCTTTTTCTGTAATGGCTAATTTCACATTTTCAGGAAGATTAACATCTGCTATTTCACAAAAGTTGTAGGTAATGAAGTTTTCAGGAAACTCAGCTTGGAAAATTTGGTCCATTTCAGTTTCTAAAGCTTCTCTTTTAGTTGAATAAATTTCTTCATATGTATATCTACCAATAACATCTTTAATCACCCCTCTTACTTTTGCATCAATAAAAGAGCTTTCAAAAGCTTTACCGTGTTTTAGGTGTAATTTTGAACAACTGTTGATCATTGGATTGTAGTTGATGGTTACATCAATTCCAATTTCCATACCGTTTTTCTCCATTACTTTTGAACTGTAGTTTCTACTTTGTTGAAGAATGTTATAAGTAATCATTTCATTCCAAGGTGCGATAAATACAGTACCTTCCGTATATACATTATCTTGATCAATTCCGCCAGTATATGGTCTGTATACAAAACCTTCTTCACCAGGCTCTACATCTGTCCAAGACATAAAAAATAGGGCTATTAAAAGAAGAAAAGCTCCTCCTATTAAAGCAAATTTCAAGATTTTTTGCGGTTCAATTTCAATTTCATTCTGACTCATCGTTTTTGTTTTTATTTATGGGTTTGTTTTTTATTGTTTTGTATGCGTATAAAACGCTTAGTGCATCAATTAGCAATGCAAAAAGTTTAATTATTGGTCCTGTTTTTACAACATATTTAAATGTTAAAATTAGCAGCAAAGCTACTAAAGCAACGCTTAAAATTACATTCAAATAGTATTTATTATTGTTCATGTTAAATCATTTTTTTTGGGTCTACCCATAAATTGTACTCTTCCTCAGTAACATAGCCTAAATTAACAGCTTCTTCTTTAAGTGTTGTGCCATTTTTATGAGCAGTATTAGCAATTTCTGCAGCTTTGTAATATCCAATTTTTGTATTTAATGCAGTTACCAGCATCAAAGAATTATTAAGTAATTTTTCAATATTTTTCATGTTTGGCTCTATGCCAGAAGCGCAATGTTCATTAAAAGAGGCGCAAGCATCACCAATTAATTTAGCACTTTCAATTAAGTTATGAGCCATCATGGGTTTAAAAACATTTAATTCATAATGACCTTGAGTTCCACCAACGCTAACAGCAACATCATTACCTAAAACTTGTGCACAAACCATGGTAATGGCTTCTGCTTGAGTTGGATTTACTTTTCCTGGCATAATGGATGATCCTGGTTCGTTAGCTGGAATGATTAATTCTCCTATTCCAGATCTAGGTCCAGAAGCCATAAGCCTTATGTCGTTAGCAATTTTATTTAAAGAAACAGCCACTTGCTTTACAGCACCATGCGTTTCAACTATCGCATCGTGAGCAGCTAAAGCTTCAAATTTATTTTTTGCTGTTACAAAAGGTAGGCCAGTTAACTTAGCAATTTCTTCAGCTACCATTACAGCATATCCTTCAGGTGTATTTAAACCTGTTCCAACTGCAGTTCCTCCAAGTGCTAACTCGCTTAAATGAGAAAGAGTGTTTTTAATGGCTGCTATACCATGGTCTAACTGGGAAACATATCCTGAGAATTCTTGACCTAAAGTTAATGGCGTTGCATCCATAAGATGAGTTCTTCCAATTTTCACAACATCACTAAATTTATCTGATTTTTCTTTTAATGTGTTTCTTAGTTTTTCAATGTTAGGAAGTGTGTTTTCAACAATAATTTTGTAACATGCAATATGCATAGCAGTAGGGAAAGTATCATTTGACGATTGTGATTTATTTACATCATCGTTTGCTTTTAGTGTGTTGTTTTCCTCCCCTAATTTATTTCCAGCAATTTCGTGAGCTCTATTGGCTATAACCTCATTAACATTCATATTGCTTTGAGTTCCTGAACCTGTTTGCCAAATAACAAGTGGGAATTGATCGTCTAGTTTTCCTTCAATAATTTCTTCACACACTTTAGCAATTAACTCTTTTTTATTTTCTTCAAGAGCACCAAGATTATTGTTTGTAATGGCAGCAGCCTTTTTTAAATAAGCAAATGCTTTAATTATCTCATTAGGCATTGAAGCAGGATTTCCAATTTTAAAATTATTTCTTGAACGTTCAGTTTGGGCCCCCCAGTACTTATCAGAAGCAACTTTTATTTCTCCTAAAGTATCTTTTTCAATTCTATAATTCATTGTAAATTATTATTACTAAATTTGTAAAAAACCAAAATTAATACTTATGACTATAGGTTCAGCATTTTTTTTAATTTTCTTCGGGATGGCTTTTTGGATATTGCTTTTTTTAGCTGGTTTTATAGGCCTTTGGGTACAATGGGGTTTAATTGATATTACAAAAGCCCAATTAGCAAAAAGAGGATTAATAGATCCTGTTTAATCTGTTATTTTTAATAGATTTTCTGCAGGTCTTCCAATAATAGCCTTATTTTTATTTACCAAAATTGGTCTTTCGATTAATTTGGGTTCCAAAACCATAAAATCTAAAACCTCATCTTCACTTAGAGTTTTCCCTTTTATATTTTCTTTATAAAACTTTTCATTCTTTCTTATCAATTCCATTGGATTCATCTTTAGAAAAGATAGAATTTCAGCTAATTCTTTTTTTGTTAACGGGTTTTTCAAGTATTCTATAATTTCATATTCATGATTATTATTGTTTAGCAATTCTAAACCTTCTCTACTTTTTCTACATCTTGGGTTGTGGTAATATTTCATTTAGTTTTTTTAAGATTTTCCATAAGTCATTAAAAAGGCATTTAAAAAAGGTTGCAAATCTCCATCAAGAACTTTAAAGGGATCATTGCTTTGAAAATTGGTTCTATGGTCTTTTACTCTTTTGTCATCAAGAACATAGCTTCTAATTTGAGAACCCCATTCTATTTTCATTTTTCCAGCTTCAATAGCATCTTGTTTTTCACGTCTTTTTCTGATTTCTAATTCATAAAGTTGAGATTTTAACAATTGCATAGCTTTTTCTCTATTGCCTAGTTGTGATCTTGATTCCGTATTTTCAATTACAATTCCTGTAGGAGCATGTTTTAGCCTAACTCCAGTTTCAACTTTATTTACATTTTGGCCACCAGCTCCACCACTTCTAAAGGTATCCCAGCTTATGTCAGCAGGATTAATATTTATTTCAATGGTATCATCAACTGATGGATATACATATACAGAGGCAAATGAAGTCATTCTTTTTCCTTGTGCATTAAAAGGGCTTACTCTAACTAATCTGTGAACTCCATTTTCGCCTTTTAAATATCCAAAAGCAAAATCGCCTGTGATTTCAAGAGTCACCGTTTTAATTCCGGCCACATCTCCATCTTGCAAATGAAGTTCTTTAACTTTGTAGTTGTTTTTTTCGCACCACATGAGATACATTCTCATCAACATAGCGCTCCAGTCACAACTTTCTGTTCCTCCAGCTCCTGCAGTAATTTGTAAAACAGCATCTAAATGGTCTTCTTCGCTGGATAACATGTTTTTAAGTTCGAGTTCTTCCAACAGGTTAAGAAGTTTATTTGAATTTAATTCAATTTCAGACTCTGTAGCTTCACCTTCTTTAAAAAAATCCATTAACACTTGGGTGTCTTCATATTGATTTAGTATCAGCTCATATTGATTTACCCAAAACTTTTTCTTTTTAATGTTTTTTAAAACTTTTTCAGCTTCTTTGGGTTCATTCCAAAACTCTGGATCTTGAGTTACTAATTCTTCTTCTTTGATTTCTTGTTTTTTAACATCTATGTCAAAGGTACCCCCTTAACGCTTCCAAGCGATCACCAATTGATTTAAGTTGTTCTTGTGATATCATAGATTTTATAAAAATAAGTTTAAAATTAAGATCATCTAAGTTTTAGAGTCTCACCAGGTGTTAAATTATTATTTGTTATTAATTTATTTTTTGATTTAAGTTTTTTTAATTTGATTCCATGTAATTGAGAAATGCTCCACCACGTTTCTCCTTTAATCACTTTATGAGTTTTAGTTTTTGCTTTATTTCTTTTGGGCTGTAAAAAAATTACTTGACCCTCACTAATTTCATAATTTTTTGGAACATTATTGTATTTATATAGTTGCCATAAACCCATATCTAGTTTTTTAGCAATATCTAATAATGACTCGTTATTTAGCGAAATTATATATTTAATATTGTTTTCATGAATTAGAATAAGATTATTGTTTTTTGTTATTTGAGGTTTAATAACTTTTTTAGATTTTTTGTCATATTTGTAAAGTTCATTAGCTTCAATTATTTTAATTAATAGTTCAGCATATTTAGGGTTTGTAGCATAGCCTGCTTTTCTCAAGCCTTTTGCCCACCCTTTATAGTCTGTAATTTTCAAATCAAATAGAAATTTATATCTACTATTATTTATTAAAAATAATGAGTGGTCTTCATAGGATTCACTTACGTTTTTATAACATCTAAAACATTCGTCTTTTTTATCATCATCAAGGTACATTTTCTTGCCAGTCCAACTTTTATGGCATTTTATTCCAAAATGATTATTTCCCTTAGTAGATAAATATGAATTTCCATTTCCACTCTCTAAAATTCCTTGAGCTAAAGTTATGCTAGCAGGAATTTTATATTTGTTCATTTGCTGAACGGCAGCTTTTGAATATTCGTTAATGTATTCTTCTCTACTTTTTTTTACTTTTTGTGAAAAAAAAACAACAGGAAGAAAAATAAAAACTAAAGACTTAATTATTCTCATCTGCTGGTTTTATTCGTCTTTTAAAATCCAAAAAAACATCAATTGGCTGTTTGTTTGGATTGTACCAAATTACCCCTAAAAACAATAAACCAAAAAGGTGATTATTGTTTAATGAATTTATATTTTCGGCATTTATACCGCCATAAAAAACAATTTGTTTGGGATATGAAAAAACAATTTCTTTTATATGATTTTTATTAAACTTGTCGTTAATTATAATTTCATCATTATTTGATTTGAAAAGAGGTCCTGCTAATATGTAATCATATTTTTTTTTATTTAATTCTTTAAGCTGATTTAATGAGTGAATAGTAAATATTTTTATTTTTCTTTTTTTAAAAAAATCATAAAATAAAAAAAACAATTTGCTAGGTTTTGTATTAGACGATATATTTATTCCCTTCAAATTGAATTTATACATCAAGCTAAAGTAACTATGTATTATAATACGATTATGATATTTTTTTGGAATTTGATTTATATAATTTTTATAACGATTCTTTGAAAATTTTGGTTTTTTGAGGTGTAATGTTTTTAGACCATTTTCAAATAATTTAATCACAATGTAAATTTCACTACGAAATTTATCAGGAGTGGTCATTATCATTAACTCCATATTTTTTCCTTTTTAAAGTCAAACATTTGATTGTAACTTTTTTCAATGCTTGTTCCAATAACAACAATATCAGCTCCACTGCTCCAGGCTTTTTTTAGTTGATCTTGTTTATGTATTCCCCCACCAACAAATAAAGGAACATCAGCAGTATTTTTAACTGCACGGATTAAATTTGATTTTATAGTCCCATCCGCTCCAGATCCTGTGTCAATATATAAAAATTGCATCCCAAGCAAAGTCCCAGCCAAAGCCGTTGCGGCTGCAATGTCTGGTTTGTCATTTGGAATAGGTAGAGATTCACTCATGTATATTGCTGAAGTTAGTTTGTTGCTTTCAATCAACATATATCCACATGGCATTACACATACATTTGATTGTTGAACTTGTTGAGCAACTTTAACATGCTGGCCAATAAGTAAGTCTGGATTTCTGCCGCTAATTAAGCTTAGAAATAATAAACCATCAGCATGATTTGAAAGTTGTAAGTTGTTTCCGGGAAAAATTATAATTTTTTTTGATGTGAGTGATTTTATTTTTTTCACATATTTATCAAAAAAACCATGATTAATTAAGCTTCCACCAATTAAAATGAAATCACAACTTGATTTATTAACCATTAATATAAAGTCAGTAATATCCTCAAAAGGTAATTTATCAGGATCAATTAAAATAGCCCACATTTTTTCTCCAGCATTTGCTCTTTCTTTTATTTCAACATCAATCATTTTAATTTTTTTCTCTAAAATTTAAATTGTGAATTAATATTAAATCTTTGATTTTAATCAAAGATAAATTCGCTTTGAAAGATAAAGAATCGTGTACACAAGTTCCAATTATTTCATCATTATTCTTTTCAACAAATAAATGTTTTCTAAAGTTTATTAATGGATCTCCAATTATTTTATAAAGTACTTCTTTAGCGCACCAAATCATAGACAAGTCATAATTGTTTTTAACTAATAAATCATGACTATGTAAAAATTTATGTTGAATAATTTGATAATTTCTTTTAGTGGTTTCTAAGTCTATTCCACATGGAAAATTTGCTATGATAACTGCAATATAGTTTTTATGATTAGATATTGATATGTGCTTATTAGATCCTATTAGATGTGGTTTGCCATTTTCATTTTGAATTAAGTCAATATTTTCGCCTACCATTTTTTTAATAATTCTTCTTGTGTGAAGTATTTGGTTAGTTCTAAAATGGTTTTTGTAAGAATTAATATTTGGGTGATAATTGGTGAAAATTTTATATGAAGAAATTATCTTAGTTAGGTCAATATCTATTTCCCATAACTGATATTCGTAATTGTTGTTTTTATGAATTTTAAGTAATCCCAAATTTAATTATGAATTGAACATATAAAATTATTAATTTTGAAAGTCTTTTTGATAAATATGAATTACGTTTTCAAAATTTCTTTAGTAATTAATTTCTTATTTTTTTTGAATAATAGCAATTCACAATTGTTGTTTAAGATAAATAAATTTGGCACTCCTGGATTTATAAATAATAAAGGCAAAGAAATGACAATTCCTAAATGTCAATCTGTAGCAGATTATCATGAATCTTTATCAAGGTTTAAAAAAGATAATTTATACGGATTCATGGATAGTCTTGGGCAAGTAATTATAAACCCCATTTATGAAAGAGCAACAAATTTTAATGAGCGCTTTTCGGCAGTTAGAAAAAATGGAAAATGGTTTTACATTGATAAAAATAATAATATAAAATTTGAAATAGAATGTAATTATGCTTTTGAGTTTTCTGATGGACTGGCTATGATTCAAAAAGGATTAAGCTACGGTTTTGTTGACACTTTAGGCCATATAGTAATTCCAATAGAATATGAAAAGGCTCATTCTTTCTCTGAAGGATTGGCTAGTGTTAAAAAAAATGGAAAATGGGGAGTAATTGATAATAAAAACAATGTTATTGTTCCTTTTAAATATGCATTAATAGGTCAATTTTCTGAAGGGAGATGCCATTTTCAAATTGAAAATGAAAAATATTCGAAGTGGGGTTACTTTAATGTTAAAGGTGAAATTGAAATTCCTGCTTCTTTTGATAAATGTTATCCCTTTTCAGAAAGTAGAGCAATTTTCAGAAAAGGCTCTTTTAAAGGCGGTAGATATGGTTATATTGATTCAACAGGTAAAGAAGTAATTCCTCCTATTTATGATGGGGCAATGAGTTTTTCAAGTGGAATGGCGGCTGTTTCAATAGGTTTGGGCAAGTCATCAAGATATGGTTTTATTGATTCTGAAGGGAAAATTAAACTAAATTTTATTTATACAAGAGCCAATAGTTTTAATAATAATTTAGCTTTTGTTAGAATTGGAGATTATAAAACTGGATCTGAAGGATACATTAATAAAAAAGGAAAATTTATCTGGAAAAAAAATAAGTCAAAGTAATGAGTGAATGGAATAAAATTAAGGAAGAGATTGAATTGTTGAGTAAATCAAAAAATGGCTCACCTAAAGAAGGTAAAAAGCAAAAAATAGCATATCACTTTAAAAAAATAATGGAAGAACTTGATTTAGACCTTTCTGATGATAGTTTGGCTAAAACTCCAGAAAGAGTAGCTAAAATGTATGTAGATGAATTATTTTCAGGTCTTGATGAGAAAAATGAACCCTCTATTTCACAGTTTGAAAATAATTATAAATACAAGGGGATTATTTTGGAAAAAGATATTCAGTTGTATTCTATATGTGAGCATCATTTTGTTCCAATAATTGGTAAAGCTCATGTTGCTTATTTTGCCAATGAAAAAATTATTGGTTTGTCCAAAATTAATAGAGTGGTTTCTTATTTTTCAAAAAGACCTCAAGTTCAAGAAAAGTTAACTGTTCAGATAGTTAATTATTTAAAGAAAGTTCTTGAAACTGAAAATGTAGCTTGTGTAATTGAAGCTCAACACTTATGTGTTAGCATGAGGGGAATAAAGGATGAATCAAGTTTAACAACAACTGCAGAGTATTCTGGAAAGTTTCTTGATCAAAGTGTAAAAAATGAGTTTTTAACATTACTGTCGAAATAAATGGAAAAAGAAATAT
>PBNK01000019.1 GCA_002723085.1 Crocinitomicaceae bacterium
GGAGTACAAGGAATAACTGGCCCAACAGGAGCTCAGGGTGTAACAGGTGCTCAAGGAGTTACCGGATTAATGGGTCCTCAAGGAGTTACAGGAGCACAGGGGGCTACAGGTCCTCAGGGTATACAAGGAGTAACGGGTTTGCAGGGTCCTGTTGGAGTTGATCATGATTGGTACGAATCAGGCACAAACAATTCACCTATTTTAAATACTTCAGATATCTACACAGATGGTAAAGTAGGGATTGGAACTTCTAGTCCAACTGCTAAGCTTGATATCAATCAAGGTACTTTGAAAATAACCAACCAATCTGATAGTGCAATTCTAATTGATTTAAATTCAGAAAGGAATTGGCAGTTTAGGCAACTAGGTACTGGAGCCTCTACATCTTTAGAGTTGGTAAGTTTAGGTGGTGGCGGCAATAAAAATTTTGTAATAAATACAGCTGGTAATATAGGGTTGGGTACAATATCACCATCAGCAAAATTAGAGTTAGAAGGTGAAAGTACCACCTCTTTGTTAATAGATGGAAATAAAAATGCAAACCCCATTTCTCAAGCAGCAATTCTAGAACTTAGATCAAATGAGGACTACAGAGGGAGAGGTGTGGTTTATTCAACAGGAAATGACGATGCTTGGTTTTCTGGTGTTCCTTATACTGGAAATGGATTTTCCATTGGAAGAAATGCTGTGGCTGATCAAGCTGGATCAGATGCCAATTCTTTGTTTTTCATTCAAGAAGATGGTGATGTTGGCATCGGAACTCATTTACCATCTAGAAATTTAGAAATACAAGATGCCGCTTCTTATGTTGGTTTAAAAATTGAAAATACAAATGCAACTAGTGCATGGAGTATTTTGGAAAAGGATAACAACTTGTTTACCATATATCAAGATGTGGTAGGCTCACATAGATTAACAATAGATTCTACCGGTAATGTTGGTATTGGAACAACCACCCCATCCTATAAATTACATGTTTATGGTAGAATAAAAACTTCAGGAATTACAGAGTCTTCAGATGAAAGGTTAAAAAAAGACATCAAATCTTTAGAATTAGCTTTAGCTAAGGTGATGCAATTAAGAGCTGTGTCATATAAATGGAAGGAACCCCAAATTCATAAAAATTTTGATAAAACACAAATTGGATTCATTGCTCAAGAAGTTGAAAAAATCATTCCTGAATTAGTTGATACTGATGATCAGGGTTATAAATCTATACAGTATAGTCATTTGGTTCCATTGCTTGTTGGTTCTATTCAAGAGTTAGTGCTTCAGCTAAATGAAAAAGAATATGATTTAGGAGTTTTAAAATCTGAGCTAATTCAACAAAAGATGGCGTTGGAAGCTTTAGATAACAAGCTTAAAATTTTATATAAAGAATTAAATCTTCCATTCATACCTCCTTCAGATAATTATGTTTTGAAAAAACAATAAATTACAGGGTTACCTTTCCCCACTATTTTAATTAATTCATTTAAAATGTCTCTAATATGCTTGTTTTTTGGGAAGCTATCTACAATTCATCGTTCAAACTATTTTGGCATTATTTTAGTAGTTTAAATCATATTCCTCATATTTGTACCTAAATATTACAATTTGAAGTTTTTAAATTTAATATCAATACTTTTTTTAAGTTGCCTATTGTCATCATTAAATGCTCAATACGATGGACCAATTTTAATTTTTCAAGGTAAAATATCGGATGTTTCTGGAAAGAAATTAGATGGTGTTCAAATTATTGTTAAAAAAGATGGTCAACCTTTTAAACAATCAAAGTCTTCTTCAAACGGAAAGTATCAAGATATTGAGGCTCCTTTTGGACATATTTATGAAATTACTTTTAAAATGGAAGGTTACGTTTCTAAAGTTGTTCAAATTGATGCTAAAAAAGGGTATTATGAGGACGATACTGAGCCAGAGACATATATGAAGGCAGAGACAAGTCTATTTAAAGCTCAAAAAAATGTTGATTATTCAATTGTTGAGAATAAGCCAGTTGGTAAAGCTAGGATTGATCCTTCCACAGGTAAAATGGCTTACAACGAAGTGTATATAAATCAACGTAAAAATGAAATATCTAGGTATTTAAAGCAGGTGGCTCAAAAAGCAAGACAACAGGAAGAGCTTTTTAATAAAATGGTTTCAGAAGGTGATTTAGCTTATAATAAAGAAGATTATGAAATTGCTATTTTAAAATATAAAGAGGCCTTAAAAATTAAAGATGATTCATCTTTAGAACAAAAAATCCTTGATGCTCAAAAAAATCTCTCTCTTCAAGCCGATCAAAAAGAAAATAGGAAACAATATGATGCTTTAATTTTAAAAGGAGATAACTTATTGAATTCCAATAGTTTTGATGATGCTATATTAAGTTATAATGAAGCTAAAGATTTATTGCCTGGTGTTCAAATTGCATATGACAAAATAAGAGCTGCAAACCAAATGAAGGAGGATTTAGCTAATGCAGAAATAGATAAAAATTATCAGGAAAAAATGCAAAAAGCAAAAAAAGCATTTGATAATAAGGATTGGGATCAAGCAAAATCCTATTACAATGAAGCTTCTCAAGTAAAACCAAATGAAAGAGCTCCAAAAGATAGGATAAATGAAATTGACAATTTGCTTGCTAAAATGAAAAGGGATGAAGAAAATTACAAAACATTTATATCACAAGGTGATCAAAACTTACTAGAAAAAGATTTTGATAAATCCATTAAAGCTTTTCAAGATGCATTAGCAATTAAACCAAATGAATCTTACCCTAAAGAACAGATTAAAAAAGCTAATGAAATGAAACTTGCAGCAGAAGCTGCTTCAAAATTAAATCAGAAATACAATAATATCATTACTCGTTCTGATGATTTATTTAAAAAATTATCATACGAATTGGCTAAATCTTCTTATCAAGAAGCTTTAGCATTAAAACCAGATGAAAAATACCCAAATGATCAGATTTCAATAATTGATAAAAAATTAAAAGAAATAGCTGATCAGGTTGCAAAAGACTTGGAAAATCAAAAATTATATGAACAATCAATATTGCAAGCTGATAAAATTTTTAATGAAAAGAAATGGGATGATGCAAAGTTAGCCTATGAAGAAGCTAAAAAAATTAAACCTAATGAAGTTTACCCTCAACAAAAAATAGATGAAATAAATATTATTTTGCAGAGAATTGCTGCAGAGGATGCTGAAAAACAAAAAAGATATGATGCTTTAATTTCAAATGCTGATGCATACTTTAAAAGTGATAATTGGGAAGAGTCTAAAAAATACTATAACGATGCTTTAGCTATTTTTTCAGATAAAACATACCCCAAAGATCAAATTATCTTAATTGATCAAAAAATTGCTGATGCAGAAAAAGAACAGCAAAACAATTTGATTAAACTTAAAGAGTTTGAATCGTTAATTTCTGAGGGTGATAAAAATGTTAAATCGCTGACTTATTCAACAGCAAAAGAAAAATATCTAGCTGCAAAAAAATTATTTCCGGATAAAATTATCGTTGACCAGAAATTAAGCAACCTAGAAAAATTAATTAAAGACCAGCAATTTAAAA
The DNA here is from genome assembly GCA_002723085.1 of Crocinitomicaceae bacterium. Taxonomy (GTDB): domain Bacteria; phylum Bacteroidota; class Bacteroidia; order Flavobacteriales_D; family Parvicellaceae. The sequence goes on from PBNK01000019.1 coordinate 3,563, forward strand.
ATTCTATTGATAGCACTTATAATGCTACTATTTTAAAAGCTGATCAGCTTAGAGATTCCAAAAGTTGGAAAGAATCTAAAGAAAAATATTATGAAGCTATTAATATAAAACCTGTTGAAACTTATCCTAAGTCTCAAATAGATTTTATTAACTCAAAGATTAATGATGAGCAAATTAATGCTGCAAAGAAAAGTTATGATGATCTCATTGTAAAAGCAGATGATGCTTTTGATAAAAAATCATATGAAGAAGCTATTGATTTTTACAATAAAGCTAAGTTAATAATACCTAGTGAAATTTATCCGGTTGATAAAATTAGAGATATAAGAAGGATATTATATGAAAATGAAGCTAAAGAAAATAAATATAAAATCTTTATAAATACTGCTGATAATGAGTTTGAATCTCAAAAGTGGGAATTTGCTTTAATTAATTATGAATCAGCTTTAGCATTATTTGATCGTGAATATCCAAATAAAAAAATTATTGAAATAAAAGAGAAATTAAAGGCATTAAAGACACAAAATGAAGAATTGACACAGAAAAGATTAAATTACGATAAATTAATTATTGAAGCAGATAATTTATATAAGAGTAAAAATTTAGAAGATGCTAAATCTAAATATGAAGAAGCACTAAATATTTTTGAAAAAGAAATTTACCCTAAACAAAAGATATCTGAAATCAATTTAAAGCTCCAATCAAATAATCTTTCTTCAGAATTAAATGATAAATACAACAAACTAATTTCTGATGCTGATGCCTTAAGAGATCAAAAACAATGGGATGAAGCGAAAAAACTTTATTTAGAGGCAAATTCTATAAATTCAATTCCAAACTATCCTAAGGAACAAATTGATTTTATAAATGGCAAAATGAAAGAAGAAACAGAGAAAGAGTTCAAACTTCAATATGATAAACTTATTACTGCTGCTGATAATCAATTTAACCAAAAAAATTATGACAAAGCAATAGAACTTTACAAAAGAGCTAAGGCAATGAATCCCAAAGATTTATATCCAAATTCTAAATTGAATCAAATTGATAGAATTTTAAAAGACATAGAAAAAAATAAACAGGATGAACTTAGATTTAAAGCCAACCAGGAGAAATACAATCAATTAATATCTCAAGCTGATGCTGCAAAGGCCAGCAAACAATGGTTAAAAGCTAAAGAATTATTTAAAAAAGCTGCTAATGTATTGCCAAGTGAATCATACCCTCAACAACAAATTGATGATATTAATATAAAAATGAAGCAGTCTGCCCTTGATGATATTCAGAAGCAGTATGATAAAATTATAGCTCAAGCTGATAACTTTTATAAAGATAAAAACTACAACAGGGCAATAGAATATTATAGAAGAGCTCAAACTATTCGTCCGTCTGATTCATATCCTCCAGAACAGATTAGAAAACTTGAAAAAGAAAAGATGTTATCATTGAACAAAGAAAAAGATGAAAAACTTTATTCTAATTACATTTCATCTGCTAAAAGGTCTTTTCAGTCTAAAAATTATAGATCAGCCTTAAAGAAATATCAATCTGCTCTTAAGTTAAAACCTGAAGCTAAATACCCTATTGAACAAATTAAGGCAATTAACAATATTCTTGATAATAAATCGAGTGATAATTCTGGTGATCTATCTAAAAATAATGTTACAGATTATCAAACTTTATATGGAGATGAAGTAACTGGAAAATATAGCGAAGATCAAATAAATCAATTAATAAATAAGGTGCGACTTGATGATGATTATTTTTATCAACAACAGATGAAAGATCGAAAAGAATATCTATTTGATCAGACAAAAAAAACATCAGATTTCCAAATTGATTTAAACAATAAACAAACAAAGAATTTTGATTTACTCGCAATTTCTCTTTATGAAAAAAACAGAAAATTTAATGAACCAAGGTTAAATTTAATTAATCAGTTTAATAGATATAAACTACAGAATTATTCCCTTATGGATATTAAAATTAGGCAGAATAATGAACAGTTGTTTAATAATTTACAATCAAAAAATAGAATGAAAGACATCTACAGTACAATTTCATTAAAAGAAGATGTTTATAGAGCATCACGTAATGAATCTGTATCCTTGTTTTTAAATCAAAAAAATAGTATTGAGTTTGAACAAAATCAAAAATTTATATTAAGATCATATGAAAATACCATTTCGAATCAAAGGTTTTTAGATAACGTATCTGATGTAGTTTTTCTTACAGAAAATAACAGAAATATGAACTCACAAAAGATTAATTTTTTTCAAGAAAATTTATCTCTTGAGAATGAAAAAGTTATAAAACATTATAATCTAATTTCTTACAATAATTATAATAGTAAAGATGCATTTGTAAGTAGAATTTCACAGCTGTCTTCAAATTTTGATCTTAAAAGACAGGATGAAATTATTCCATATTTTGGTTATTACGAAGAAACTAACTCATCTAAAAAAGTCTTACAACAAAAAAATCAATTAATTAAAAATTATTCAGAATATGTTTCAAAAGAATCATATAACAATAGATTAAGTGATTTAGCTAGAATTGATGATCTAAAACGAGATACAAATTCTATGAAATTCAAAAACTTTATTGAAAGCGAATCTTACAAATTAAATGTTTGGAATGAATTGAATACTGATAAAATTCAAAATGTAAATGTTATTAATGAAATGATTAATAATGAAGTTGAGTCGAAGACTGTTGATCAAGACATTCTTAGATCTATTAATACAGCTGAATTTTCTGCTTATAAAGAAGAAAGTTTAACTAATGCATCTGAAAATGCTTATGAAAAAAATAAAGACTTATTTGCAAATGCTAATGAAATAGAGAAATTAAAGAACTCAACTAAAACTGAAAATTATGATGGAAAAGAAATTAGTGAGAAAATATTTGAAAGAAAAAATGCTAGGGGGGTTGTCTTTGAGGTTACTATAATTAGAATTGTTGAAATAGGAGATAAAAAAGATGAATATAAAAAAGTAACTTCAAGACATTCTGTAAATCATTTTAAAAATGGTGCTCTTATTTCAGAGTACATTTGGGATACTGAGACTAATAATTAGTATTTAAATATTTTTTTGCTAAATAACCTTAATTCATCTTTTTCTACAGAAAGTATATAGGTTCCAGAAGTTAAATGGCCAATGTTAAATGATATTCTATTTCCACCTTCATGAACATAGTCTTCGTAAAGAATACGAATTAATTTCCCTTGTATATCAAATAATTTTATTGTAACCGTTCCTTCGTTTTCTAGGCTGAAATCATAATTAAACCATTCGATAACTGGATTTGGAAATAGAATTCCATCAACAAATTCTGGACTAAGATTAAGAGAGGGTATAGGTTGTCTACATGTATCTGAAACGGAAACACTGCTAACCCAACTTCCATTTTTATTTATTTTACCATACATTCCAGACATCCATGTACGACAAGGTTCATCATATTTTCTTTGAATTCCAAAATAGTCGCCCCATCTATCAATAGTTGCACTATTTGCTTTATTTATTGGAGCTTCTCCTCTTTTTAAATGAGTGAATTCGCTATATATTTCATTATTGTTCATATAAAAACAAGCTGTTCCATTTGTGTCAACAGGTGAGGTGTAGTTAAACCCTATAACCCCTTCTTTTTCATTTAAATTTATTCCAGTTGAGGCTATGTTTGGATATCCAAAATCTTTAATACTATCAGAAAGTATTCTTCCTCTAATTGTTGGTTCATTATTGTAGTTTTCTATAAAACCATGATATATTCCAGAATTCCCATATGTTGTATCCATTGAATGATGAACATATTGAATCCAATTTTCATCAATAATAGCTCCTAAAACTCTTGAGTCATTAGTAGCTAATTCTTTAGGAATAGATTGTCTTCCATTGGGGCTTAAGAAGTAATGGTCTGGTAAACTAAATCTTTGAATTGAAAATTCCGCTGAATCGCTTGCTAATGTGTTTGAAATTTTCATTAAATAAATTGTATCACTTTCAATAGAAAAATTCTTATTGCTTAAAAAGTATTGTTCTTTAGGTTGTAAATTTCTAGCTCCTTTAACAGGGTGAATATTTCTAACCATAATGCTATCGTCCTTTATATCGCTCCAAATGGCATAATTCAATGAATCTAATCCATTGTAACCACTTTGTTTATCTATTTGCCATATTAGAGATTGATTAAAGCCTAATTGCCAGCTTACACCACTAAGAAGCAAGTTGCCTGTTATAAAAAGTTCATTTTCAGTAATAGAAATAGCAGGGTAGTCCGTCCAGTGACCTGTATTTAATGCATCTCCTTTTAATATATAAGCATTCCAATCATCCATAGGGTCGTTTGTTGTAGAAAAAGCTACAAAAACATGACTCGTAACAGGAGATGTACCTATAAGGAAAGTAACAATAAACTTATCTTCTATGGGATCATATATAAATTTTGGATCGTATTTACTTACAGATAAAAGAGACATAAAAGAAGCTGCAAATGTATTTAGTGTTCCCCGCCTTATTAGTGAATCATTTTTTGTATCATAAAAAATGAACATAGAATTAATCCCTGCAACTAATATTCCATCATTAGAAATGCACAATGTGTTGTCATTAGGAATTCTATTATTATATAAGTTTCCTTCAAATCCGTTTTCAATTGTGATTTCTGGTTTATCTGAATTAGATTTTGATTTAATAACTTTCCCTTTTTTTCTAGGATATAGACTACTAGATTTAAGCTTTTGATCTTCTAAAAAAGATCTGTATCCCTCTCCACCAGGTTTAGGCATTTCTGTGCTTTGAAGATTAATCATCCAGTTATCTTCATAATCGTTTAAGTTTATTTTTGAATGTTGTTGTGATTTAAAATGAGTTATTTTTTGACCATAACATACAAACAAACTGAAAATTAGAAATAGTAAAAGAGCGTTTTTTTTCAAGGCATTATTATTTTCTATAAAATTAATATATAAAATTTAAAACAGTTGTATAAAATAAAAAACAGAAAAGCTAAATAGAAACAATATTCCCATATATGAGAGTATTCTTAACCATTTTTTGGGTTTATATTCATCTTTTATATAACTACCGCTCACAAGACGTAAATTAACTACTGCAATTAGAGGAGCTATTAAAAAGGAGATAGTCATGGCCAAGTCTACCAAAGATTTTAAACTGCCACCAAATTGCCAAACTATTATAAATGAACCTATAACTAATGCCAGTAAGGTTAGTTTGTAAGCTGAATCATTCTTTTTTTCTTGATATTTATCCTTTGTTAATTGATTATTATTCTTAATTAATTGTAAAGTTCTTGCCAATGATCTTGCGTAGCCATCAAAAACAGCTACAGCTGTACCAAACATAATGCTAAATGCAGATGAAGCAATTAAAAGATAGCTCCATTCTCCAATTGATAAAGTATACATTTGTACAACTTTATTGGCAAATAAAGCAGAACTTTCAGGCATTACATTCTCTGTTCCATACATCATATATGCTCCTAGTGTTATAAAACAAAAAGCCAATAAAGCTGAAGTTATATATCCAAAGTTAAAATCAAATAAGGTTTCTTTTAAAGTAGGTTTATATCCGGTTTCTTTAATTCTTTCTACTGTCCATAATGAATTCCAAGTTGATAAATCCACAGCAGTTGGCATCCACCCAATAAGGGCAATTACAAAAAAGATGTTTTTGTCATTTGACCAAATTCCTTCTGGAAACATAGTAATGTTTGAAACAGCTGGTCCCTTAAATAGGGTTAAAATGAAAGCCAATAAAGTAGAAATTAACAAAACACAGGCAATAATTTTTATTAATTTATCTAACACTGAAAATTTGCCTATAAAAAGAATTAAAGCACAGATGAAAAAAATTGATATAGTGACTAATAATGGGTCTAAGCCCATTTTAGATAATCCAAATAAATTATCCATAAAACCGGAAGTAACTGCTCCAACAGCTGCTGAAACAAAAAACATAGATCCAAGAGTAATTATTAAATAAGTCCATATCATCCATGAACCTATTTTTTTATATCCATCAATAATACTTTTGCCAGTAGCATTAGCATAGCGAGAACCAAATTCAAAAAAGGGATACTTAAATAGATTAGCAAGAATGACAATAATTACTAATCCGAAACCGAATTTTGCACCAGCCCTAGTGGATTGAACCAGATGAGAAACACCAATTGCAGTACTGGCAAATAGAATTCCAGGTCCAACTGCTTTCAAAAGGTTTTTCTTGTTCTTAACCATTCTATTATTTTTGCTCTAAATTAAGACTTTAGTTTAAAAACAAAACATGAACTAATTGGTAACATTATGTGTTGTTCATAATAACTTTTTATTTTTACTAATAATAAGAAAAACATGTATAAAATTTCGTTAATAAATCATGTTTACAAGAATAAATTACTTGTTGATTTTTTGAAAAATAAAGAAGAAATATCTTCTTTTCATAATGGGAATAGTTTTGAGAGCTTAAATGAAAACTTTCTGTTAAACAAGGAAATTAGCACTGAAAAAAGGAAGCTTTTAGTTGAAGTTATTTCAAATCAGTATGATAGTACTAAATTATCAGTTCCAGATAATGTAATTCGACTATCAAAAAAAGGAACCTATACAATAACTACAGGACATCAATTATGTCTTTTTAGTGGACCTCAATATTTTATTCATAAAATTATATCCATAATTAAATCTTCTTTAGAGCTAAATAAAAAGTATCCAAATTGTCATTTTGTTCCTCTTTTTTGGATGGCATCAGAAGATCATGATTTTGAGGAGATTAGTTCTATTAAGTTATTTGGTAAAGAATTGAAAGTTAACGATTCATTTAACAAACCAGTAGGGGAGTTAAATCCTAAAGTTTTTTCTCCAGTTTTGAATGAACTTAAAGAGCTTTTAAAGAATGAACCTAAATCAAATGAATTAATAAAGTTGTTTTCAGATTCATTTAACCAAAGTTCTTGGTCTAATGCAACAAGATTTTATTTGCATCAACTTTTTGGAAAGTATGGTTTAGTTGTATTGGATGCAAATGATAAAATTTTAAAGGATTCTTTTGCATCAATAATGAAAAAAGAAATAGATAATCAATTTATCTATAATTCTGTTATTGATTCAAATTCTAAAATATTAGAAAAAGGCTATAAACCAACAATTAATCCAAGAGAATTAAATTTATTTTATTTAAATAAAGATTCAAGAGATAGGATAATATTTTCAAATGATGATTTTACAATTGGGAACAAAAAGTATTCTTTAAAGGAATTAGAAAAAGCCATTGATAATAACCCTGAATTATTTAGCCCAAATGTACTAATGAGACCTGTTTTTCAAGAGTTTATATTGCCAAATGTTGCTTATATAGGGGGTCCATCAGAATTAACCTATTGGTTACAATTAAAACAATGTTTTGAATGTGTTAATCTAGAATATCCATTGTTAATTTTAAGAGATCATTTTAGCTGGATAGATTCAAAAAGCATTTCTTGGTGGAAAGATCAAGGATTTTCGATTGATGACCTTTTTCAATCTTTTGATAGTTTGATAAGGAAAGATGCAAAAGCTAATGATATTTTCCATTTTGATAAAGAAAAAGAAATGTTTAATCAATTATCTATTTCCATAAATGATAAAAGCAAGTCTATAGATTCTTCATTTGAAAAATCTGCTAACGCTTCATTAAAAAACATGGAAAAAGAGTTAATTAGAATTGAAAACAAGATTTTAAAAGCTTTTAAAACAAAAAATCAAAATAAGATAAATAAAATCCAGAAAATTCAATCTAAGTTGATTAATAATGGCGTTTTAAAAGAAAGAGTAGAAAACTTTATAGTTCCGTTTTTAAACAGTAAGGATGATTACTTTGATAAGCTATTAGAAACGTCAGATATCAATACTCCAACTTTAAAAATTTTAACTTACTAATTTATTCTTGAAAAAGCTTTTTAATTTCAAGCATATGTGACGCTTGATTAATAAGGTCATGAAGGTGTTTGAACTCATCAATTTCAAAACTAAAATTCAACTTTTCATCAATAGTATTGATGATTATTTTTTTGTTTTTTTGATTTGGTATGTCAGAAAGGTGTTCTTCTTTATTTTTAGAGATGTTATTAATTATTGATTTTAACCTGAAAAATTGTTTTTTTTCCATATTTACTAAAATATTTCCAAAGGAAATAAGAAGTTCATAACATTCTTCACATTCAAAAATAAACCCATGTTTATTTTCATGTAATAGTAAATCGGTATTGTTGTGATGATCTTCAATCATTTGATTCAATTTTTGCAAGTAAAAATTTGATTTTTTCTGTTAAAACAACATCTTCAATAGAATCATGGATATGAAGGTCTTGATGAAAATTTTTCAGTTGGTTTAAAAGTATGTGAAAATAAGATAGATAATTGCTTGGCAATTTAAAATTTAGAAGTGCAGTATGAAGTTTACCTAGCTCTGAATCATCTGTAGTATGGTTATCAAGAAAATTAAGGGCCTTTTTTTTGTTAATTTCAAATTTGTCAGAATCTATTTTTTTATTGAAATAAACTTCGTTGTATAGGTTAAGTGCAAAAGGGAAAACAATGTTTTCTTCAGTTTTAAAATGTGTAATAAGGTCTTTTTTATATTCTCTAAAAAAAAGTTTAACAACTTTAGTTACTTGAGGTGTTTCATTTTCAAAATTCAAAATAGATATAGATTGCTCTATTTCAGGAATTCTTTTTGAAATGTAATAATCATGAGATTTTTTAAGGTAGTCAATAAGAAGAGGTAGCCTATATTTTGAAAATTTATCAATTTTTATTTTGTCGATATCTTCATAGCATTCTAATAAATCAATTAAAAGATTGTTGTTTAGATTCTTAGAAATTGAGTGTTGATATATTGGTTTATTAGATTTCTCAATCCCGTATCTATTGAAAAGATGTTCGGTATTTCTATTGAGTTTAATTATTTCTAAAGGAGTGCTATTTTCAGTAATCATACTAAACAATTCTACTAACAAATGAATTAAATAAATGCACTAAAATCAATACCATTAAAATGGTATTTACAAGACTATTTGTAATCCTAAATAAAAGTTTCTAGGTTGTGAGGGTATTATTCCTGGGCCAGGGTAGGCAACAGCTCTTCTAGTAAAATATATCTCATTGGTTAAATTATTAATTCCAAATTCAAGTTGAATATTTTTAAGATTAAATTTTCCAGAAACATCCATTGTTTTATAATTTGGAATTATCCCTACAACTGCATTGGTTTGGTAAGAAGAATTTGTAGCATCAGTATAATGTTCTTTTGTGAAACTGTATTGATAGCTTAAAGAAAATTTATCATTTCCTATTGATAAACCTGTTTTTAATACAATTGGTGGAACCAATTCAACTAATTTACCATTGAATGCAGTTTGATCAGAGTTAATATATTTTGCATCATTGTATGCGAAATTCAAAAAAGAAGAAAATTTGTTTGTAGTGTTTTTATTTGAAATGATTTTATACCAGTCAGCTTCAATCATGGTTTCTAATCCAATTGTTCTTGACTCAGAAATATTTGTTCTGTACTGATAAGTGTTGAATAAGCTTGAGTCAACTTCAATAGTGGTTCCAATTCTATCGTTATAGAATAGATAAAAGATAGATGCATCAATATAAAACTTATTTTCAATATTTCCTCTTATTCCAATGTCGCTATTGAACCCTCTTTCATCCTTTAAAATTGGGTCAATTCTAAAATTAGGGTTTCTAATCTGCATATCAGTGAAGTTTACGCTTCTGTAGTTTTGAGAATAATTAGCATAAGCTTCAATGTCTTCGCTAAGTTTATAGTTTAATCCAACCCCACCAATAACAAAAGCTCTATTGTTCTGTCTTTCAACATTTAAAACGGTATCAAAAATTAAATTCCCAGCAAGATCATTATATGTTGTTCTGTAGTCTCCATTAGCAGAAGTTGCTATGTTTTCATATCTAAAACCAGGTGTAATGCTTAGTTTTTCAGTTAAGTTAAATATGTGTTCAGCAAATAAAGAAAAATTAAAACTTGGGAAGGCATAATTGCTTTCAATATTATCAGATGAAATGCTTGAGGTGTTGTTTGCAAAATAAAAATCTGGTCCACTCGAATCATTAGCTTCTCCTTGTACACTATTGCTGTAACCTTTGTAAATTCTTGCCCCAACAACAAATGCCCAAGGCAATTTATTTTTTTCATATAAATGTACAAGCCTAGTTTCATTCCCTATGTTTTGAAATTCTCCAGAAATTAAATTTCGTTCTTGCATTGGATCAATTCTATTTATTTGATCTAAGTATCCAATAGAATTTCTTGAAGCGATAAGACCAAATGTTCTTGAATTAATTTTTGTATTAGAATTAATTTCATAATTAAAAATGGCTGCTGCTAAATTCCAGTCAACGCTAAACCAATTTCTACTCCTAAATGATGTGTCTGGATTTGATTCAAATTGAAAATCGGTGAGTCCGCCAGGTTGTTGAGCTAGGTAATACATTTTTGTAAATTCTAGTCCTAATACTGCTTTTTCGTTAAATCTTCTTTTAATATTAATATATCCTTGCCTTACATCAAATGATGAATTTGGTCTCCAATCTTTCCCAAATTTAAAGTTTCCATAAGCATAATATTCCCAGTTTTTATTTTTCCCTCCTAGGCTTATGAATGTATTGCTTAAACCAAAAGATCCAACAGTTTGTCTTACTGTAGTTTCAAGCCTTTTCTTTGTATTGGCTTCTTTTAACTTAAAATTTATTAAACCTCCAAATTGTGGGCCGAATTGTAGTGATGCAGCTCCTCTTATCATTTGAATTTCATCAATTGCTTCTGATGGGGGACTGTAATAACTTTCTGGATAACCTAAAGCATCAGCACTAATGTCATATCCGTTTTGTCTGGTATTGAAGTTAGAATTTCTACTTGGGTTTAATCCTCTACCACCTAATCCTATTTGAATTCCTGCACCGTCACTTTCCCATATGTTAAGACCAGGAATCTTAGCATATATTTGACGACTTAAATTTGTGGCTTTATTTGCATCAATTTTTTTGATGTCAATGGATTCTGATTTTTTACCTTGTGTAATCATTACCCCTTCAATGGCTCTCATTTTTCTTATGTTAAAACCATTGTTTTCAGCTTCATTTACTTCAAATTCATTTAAATTGTAAGTCAATTTTTTCATAACAACCGTATTGGTTATAATTTCAGGTTGATCGACATCTATTGAGTCAATAATTTGTTGAAAACCAAGACTGTAAAATCTTAAAGTGTAATTGTCGTAAGGTAATTTTGGAGTATTAAAATAGCCACGATTATTAGTGTAAATTACTTTATCTATGTTTTTTATATAAATAGTTGTAAAAGGAAGTAATTTACCATCTTCATCAGTTACAATTCCAGAAATTTGTCCTGATTGACCTATTGATAAAAAAGTCGACAAAATAAATATTAAAAGTAACTTAGTTTTCATATTTAGTAATCCAATGTTTATGTTTAAACCCTCTTTTTTCTTTTGATAGATCTATTGTGGGATCAATAAAAACTTTACTTCCTTCATTAAACAAACTTACAACAACATCAGCTGTTATTTTGGGCTTATTCAATTGAATTTTCTCTCCATTAGGTTCAACTATAAGAGAATCTGAAAACTCCTCGCTCAAAAAATGAGCATATTGCAAAATCATATCTGGTTGGGTAGCCATCATTTTTTCTTGTTGGGGAGTCAAATAATTACGGTTATCGATTAACATTTTACGATTTTTTTTTGGTTCATGAACGTAAAATTGGGCATATCCTGCTTTTTCTATTAGCATTACTCTCCAGCTAAATCTATAACCTTGTTCTGTCCAAAATAAATTCCCTGGATATAGTAGATATCTGAAGGGGATTAAAAACTGTAAAATAAAGAATCCATAAAAGAAAATTTTAAAAGATTTATACCCTTTGTATGTATCATTATTGATTTCATAACTTTTTATGAATAAACATTTGCAAATTATTTGGATAATTATTTTGTGAAAATTTTCTGAAAAAAAGATTAATGTACTTCCAATCATAACCAATGGGAAAACACCAATTGGAAACATCATAATGGTCATTATATGAAAAATTACAACTACTATGTACCCATATATTCTTATTCGATTATTTATTAGAATAAAGAAAATAGAAAGATCAAAAATAGCTCCAAACCAACTAAAAAGGTATGCTGTTACATCATAAAGCAATAAATTTCCGATAATTGGAAAATCTGATTGATGTTTTAACCAGTTAACTAATGGTTGAGCTTCAAATAGCCAATTGTAATTTAGCTTAGCAATTCCAGCAAAAAAATAGACAATGCCAATTTGAAGTTTAATAGCATTAATGGTCCACGATTTGGTGAATGTTTTTTTCTTACAGATGCCAAAAAAACAATCTAAAGAAAAGGACCTATGAGAAGGAAGAAATATTAGTATGAAACTTATTATACTTATAAAGTAATAATGATTCAAGTAATTGGTTTTGTCAATTAACTCTATATAGGTAAAAATTAAGAAATATAGAACAATATTTATTCTATAAAATAGCCCCACCATTATTAAAATAGCACATATAAACATGACCCAAAACAACAGGTGCATGGTTGGTCCATCAAAAGGTTTCACCCAGTCAAAACTGTAATAAGTGAAATAATAAGTAGGGGTGATGTACAAATCCTCGACCCAACCCTTTAAGATGAACCTAAGGGTGCTAAACGCCATCATAGATCCAAAAATAATCCTGAAGATTACTAATGGAGCAATATGTACTTTCTTATTAGTTAGGTTATTGAGCCATAGACTAATCGCCATCGTTATCTTGATAAGTAATCAAGACACCAAGTGATGATGTCATATCCACTTTAATGAAAGGTACAAGTTGCTGCATTTTTTGATAAACAGCCTGAACATCTGCTTTATTTGCTATTACTTCATTGCTTAATGGATCGTTAATTGAATTAAGGCCAGTTAATATTTCATCAAACTGATTATTAATTACTGCAGATAATTGTTCATTGTTATATTGAGCATTAACAAAGTTCATGTAATCGTCAAAGCCAAGTCCATTTTCTTCTGATGAATAACTCACTCCATTAATATAGTTTTTCAGGGATGTAACAGCTCTTTTGCAAAAAGGAAGGGATTGTCCGTAGTGATAACATTCTACAAGTTCAGGCATTTCTTGTTGAGAAAACCCGTTAAATACTCCTAATGGTAAACCTACTTTCCCTCTTCTTACATAAAATTCATAATGCAAGCACAAAGCGTTAATCATGTTGCTAACTGCACTTCCTTGAGAGTTATTAGCATAATCATTTATGAAATTGTCTTTGTATGTTTCCCATTCACTACTAACGTAATTAATGTTTGAAAGAAGATCGTCAGTAATGTCGTTTAAATAGTTTTTGGAGTTTTCAGTACCAGTCAAGTTTGTAACCAATTCAGCATCTGTATATCCTCTTTTGTTTAATAAATAATCAAGTGCTTGAAACCCTTTTGCATCGTAATTTGAATTGTAATCTAAGTTCCAAGTACCAGTTGAAATATTGCTATCTATAAGTACAGTATCGGCAGGAAATAAATTTGTTTGTTCTTTTAATATTATGTAGTTGGCTGGGCCAAAGTCTAGAAATGAGATGTCTTGCCAGCTAAGCAATGTATTTACCCATGCATTTCTTACATCAACTAGTGCTTGTTCTGAAGGGGTTTGAGTAAATGATTCAACTAAGCTGTCCAATGTGATTACATTGGCTTTGTAATTATCCATTGAAGGAATGATATAGTTGTTAGCTATATTGGATAAAAGTCCCTGTTTATCAAAATCTTCGTATTCGCAACTGTTGTCATCTTTTTTAGCGTTAGCATCATAATTTAAAGCACTTGGGTCAGTACAACCTTTTTGCTGACAGCTAGAAATTAATATAGATACTATTAATACCAATAATAATTTTGATTTTTTTAAGGACATATTTTCTAAAGTTATATTTATTAAAAATAAGAAAACACCTATTGATACCAATAGGTGTTTTCTAAATTAAATTATTGAAGTTTTATATTGATTACAATATTAAAGTACATCTTTATAAGCTTCTAAACCTGTAGCAGCTGCAATTTGATCAATAACAGTGTTGATTGAAACAACACTCATTGTAAATCCTGCAACAGCTGGTTCAATTTGGTTAACAAGAGCCATAACATCTGCAGATGACATGTCAGGTGTATCACTAATGAATTGAATTCCCATTATGAAAGCTAAAGCTTCAGACATGCTATGGTTGATAGCGTCTTGAGAAGCAGTACCAATTTTAGATTTCACATCATTTAGGTAGTGAATAGCCATACCTGCTTGCATTTGCTTAACTTCAGCAATGATGATGTCTCTTTGTGCTAATGCATCAGCAGTATTACCTGCGCTAAGAGCAGCTCTACCAGTTCTGAATGCAGTAGAGATATCAGTAGCAGAACCTAAGTTGTCTTCTAAGTATGATTTGTTAGCATATTTCCCCCAGAATCTGTCAGTACCATTTGTTGGGTAATCAACAGCGTCAGTAAAGTATCCGTAAGCTTCATCCCAGTGATGCTCCATTTCTGTGTAGTATTTACCAGCAGCAACATCAACAGCAACCGTATTGTCATCAGATTCAATACCAGCAAGGTAGTTTGAAGTCATTTGACTAGCAAAACAAGCACCCATTAGACCTTTTTCGATCATTTGAGTCCATTCTAAACCAGTTGCAGATTGTAAGTAAGATACACTTGTATCACCTGGGCTACCAGCAGCAGCAGCAGTCATCCAATCTTCAAACATAGTTTGAATTCCAGCATCTCCTAAAGCAGTTTTGCTTTTAAGTTGCTTTCCATTTCCAACTAAAGAAGCATCAGTCCATCCAGTATACGAGTTATCATACATTGAAATTAAAGTAGCAGCATCAAGAGTTGCAGGTGTAGCATTACTTCCGTTAGCTGACTTTAAGTAAGTCACCATTTCAGAAAGCATGTCCATTCTAGCAGTTTGACCACCGTAAGAAACAGTATTGTTTCCGTCAGCATCAGTAAATGTGTATGTAGCAGGAACTGTGTAAGCAGCTACAGTATCATATTCACATGATTCATCATCTTTTTCAGCAGTACTGTCATAGTTACTAGCTGCAGGATCTGTACATCCTTTTTTCTTACATCCTACTGCGAATAACATCACAAGTACAGGAAGCATTAATAGGTAATTTGGTTTATTCATTTTTTAATTATTATAGTTAAATAAAATTTTGTGCAAATTTAAGTTAGAGTTAACCTTTCAGCAATACCATATTTATGGTATTTTTAATAATTATAAATAATGACATTTACTGGTAAAATTATTATTTATTTAATACTTGTTGATACCAACTTAATGGTATTTTAAAATTCAATCTTTACATTTTTTTATTTTTAATACATAATTTTATTTTTTGAAGATTATGTTTGCAAAAAATGAGACTTATGAAATATTTTTACCTTCTTTTATTTAAATCTTTATTTATTTTTTCTTTTTCTCAAAGTAACAATGTTGAAATTGATAAACAATCAATAAAAAAAATGTGTGGTTGCTTTGATGTGAAATTCAATTTTTCAGAAACATTTTCATATTCAGATGATTCCTTATATCAGCCATCTAAAGATAAAATTGCTGGAGCACTTGAATGGGCTCAATTGGTCGAAGAAGAAGATAATAAAGTTGTTATTCAACACTTACTTATTGTTGGAAGTGAGTCTAATCCTATGATTATCAAACATTGGAGACAAGATTGGATTTATCAAAATACCAGTTTTTACATGTTTAATCACGACAGAAAATGGAATTTTATTGAGTCTTCAACTAATGACGTCAAAGGTCAATGGACACAAAAGGTATATCAAGTTGACGATAGTCCTAGATATGAAGGCTCTGGAAGTTGGGTTCACGTAGATGGAAAAAATTATTGGGAAAATGCAACTGATGCTCCACTTCCAAGAAGAGAGTATACAACAAGAAGCGATTATAATGTTACCCTAAGATCTAATCGCCATGAAATTGTGAACCAAGGCTGGATTCACGATCAAGATAATAAGAAAATTGTAAGAGTTGATGGTGAAGATGATTTGGTTATTGCTGAGGAAAAAGGATATAATGTTTATACAAGAGTTGATGATTCAAAATGTGTTGCTGCTCAGAAATGGTGGGGTGAAAACAAAGACTATTGGCAAAAAGTAAGAAACATTTGGAATGACATTTATTCTTTAAATAGTAATCTTGAATTAGCTGACAAGGTTGAAGGAAAAAGATTGTATGATGTTTTATTTAGTATGGACATTAAATCATCTGATAAGAAAATTAAAAAAGCAATAGAATCTTATATCGTGAATTAATTTTTTAATTAATCATTTTATACACTTTTTTTAATTTTAAAATTATTATCAATTTTCCATTTATCTAACCATTCATTAAATTCAGTTTGAGACCTATTATTAACCAAATGAATTGGAGTGGTGCATTCAGCAAAGGGGAAGGAATTTAAAAACTTATTTACATCTTTTGCGTATTGACAGAAATTTGGATAGAATGTTGATCCAAAACCAATTACAGAATATTCAAAGTCCCCTTTAATTGGTCTTTTTTTAAATTTTTTAATAAATTTTGATGCATTCGCAGGGGCTTCACCATTGCCATATGTAGAAGTCATTATTATAATTTTTTTAGCTTTTAAACTGGATTTGTAATTATTTAGTATTTCTATGTGAACTTTTCTTTTGTAGTTAATTAATTCATTATAAAATTGTTTAGCAAAATGCATTGTACTTCCATTTTCACTTCCAACCAATATTAAAATGTTACTTTCTTCAATCGGAATTATATTTTTACTCTTACTGAAAATTCTTTTAAAAGTGATTTTGAAGCCAGAGAAAATAAAAAACAAAATAGATAGTGAAGCTAAACAAAGAATGATAGACCACAATACACTGCCTTTTCCTGTGTGAAGATTATAACTTAAATTATATAAATCATTAAAAATTCCATAATCATATTCACTAATAATTTCTCCATTAAATTGATTTATTATTAATTCTTTATTTTTTAGTTTCAGTGTAAAATAATCTTCTGGTTCTCTAGTAAATGGGAATTCAATTGATTCTAGTTCCGATAAAGAATTATTTTTAAATACTGGAAATTCGTAAAATGGTATCCCATCAATTACAGTTTCCTTATTATTAATTATAAATTCAGTGGTTTCTTTTTTAGGTATTATTTCAAACCTTTTTAGAGATAAATAAGTTCCTGATAAGGAAATTACAATAATAATAAGTAAGGTATATCTAGTTATTACAGTATGCCAATATTGATAAAAATTGTCATAAATTATTTTTGAAAAGAATTTTTTTAATTTCAGTTGTTTCTTTATTATTAAAATACTTCCAGAAATAGCTATGAGAAACAATATAAAAGTTATTATCCCTATTAATATTCTTCCAGTTGTTTTTAGGAAAAGAGAACGATGTAGATTTCTGGAAAATGTATATATATAATTTTCAGGAATTATTTCCCCAATTTTTTTTCCAGTGTAAGCATCAGTATAAAATTTTTCATAATCTCCTTCATTATTTATAACAGCTGATTGTATAAATTCATTTTCATCAATTTTAATTTCAAGAACTTCTATATTATTTTCTTGAACTAATTTTATTATGCTGGATATTGAAATTTCAGAGGGTTTATCTACATGATACTTACTCATTTCATTTTGAATAGGAGAAAATGACAGAACAAAACCTGTAATAGCCGCGACAATTAGAAATAAAGAGGCGATTGATGCTAAAAATAAGTGACTAAATCTCCAAATTGAAAGAGTCATTTATATTTTATTATTGTGATATAAACCTGACATATCTTATAAATCCATTTCCAGAATGTTTCTTTAATAAATTAGCTTCGTTTAGTTCAAATTCAATGTCTTTCTCAAAATAATTTTCATCTTCAACTGCCGTTTCAAATCTTAATTTATAACCGCTTCCGATTTTTGATTCATCAATTTTAAAAATATTTAAAGACCTTTCGCCTGCACTTACAGTACTTCCGCTAATCCCATCAACATTATATTTGTTTTTTCCATAATATGACCACCATGAGGTAATTTCATAGTACCATTTATCATCATCTCCTTGAATATAAACAGTATTTTCATATTTTCCGTCAGGGCTTATTAATGAAACAACTACATAGGCTCCTTCACCATTGTAGTTTGACATTTGCATAAGACATTTGTAGTTCTTAGTATCAAAATTATTAAATGAACTTAGCATAAAAATTGCAAAGAATACTAAAAAAATATATAATGTCTTTTTCATATTTTATTTCAAAAAATTTAAATTCTGTTTAGATAATAGTTCGTTTTCTTTAGCTAAATCATAAGCTGATTCGCCAAAAGGGGTAAGTATATTTTTTTTAGCACCAAGTTCAATTAAGTATTTTAATAATTGATTATTTTTTGCTTTCATAGCTGCTAAATGTAAAACAGTATTTCCGTCTTTATTTTTATGGTTAATGTTGTTTTTTGTTTTAGATATTAAATTGAAAATATCAGTGTCATTTCTTTCAACTGCATGATGGAATAAAGTATTTCCATTTTTGTCTATATAATTTTCAATTTTTGATTTATTAATTAGGAATTCAACCATTTCTGCAGAGTTATATTTAATTGAATTTGTTATGGGAGAATTCCCATTATCATCTTCATGATTTAAATCTAAATCTTTGGATATTAAATAATTAATTAATGCAGTGTCTTTCTGCCTTTTTGCTTCAAAATGCAATAAACCTTGATTAGACTTTGTTTTACCATTAAATGAAACTCCAACACTATCAAGGTATTTATAAACGTTAATGTCGTTCTTATATTTCCTTGTTCCTCTGCTAGCAAAAATCATTGCCATGCCATTATTTACATTGGGATCTAATTTTTTAGCTAGTGCATGATTCATTAGAAAATAATTTCCACCTTTTGCAGCATAGGTAAATAAATTGTTTCCATTATTATCAACTTCAATTATATCAAGTCCCCTTTCAGTGAAAAATTCTAATGTTTTTAAATCTTTAATATAAGGAGCTAGTAATAGTAAAGGATTTGCACCATCGTTATTTATTTGTTCATTTAAATTAGCACCTTCTTTTAAGCATATCTCGTATATTTTAAGGTTCGTTTGCCCAGTAGTTGCTGCAAAATTTATAAGACTATAGCCGTGTTCATCGATTAAGTCCATTTTAGCATCTTTTTCAATCAAAAATTTCATCAATTCTAAATTATCCTTATATGCCGCCCAAAAAATATATGTTCTTTTGTCATGGGTGATTTTATTAACATCATTTCCGTCTTTACTAATTAAATATTGAATAGTTTCATTAGAAACTTTTTCAAGAATAGCCCAAGTAATAGGATCGAAACCATATTTATTGAGCTCCGTAATATCATTATTTTCTTTTATGTCTTTTTCTATTGTTTCAATACTTGGGTTTTTTTTCCAATAATCTCTGTCAAGAAATACATTTTCATCTTGAGAAATTAAAATGTTACAAACAATTAAAAAAATTAATAATAGGAGATGTTTGAAATTCATGTTTAAAGTTTTTGATATTCAAATTTTGGAGAGCCTTTTAGACCTGCATCATCATAAAAGTCTATAAAATGTAGTTTATAATAAAATCCAACATTTGTTTTTATGATGTAATTGGAGTTCTGATCAACAACATAATTTCCTGAGTTAAAATCATATGTTTTCCAATCATAACCAATAAAATCAATTTCATTATTAAATACATAAGAATCTATATTAGATGAGTTTATTTCATCATAAACGTTAACATTATCACTGGAAATTGAAGTATTGTTTCTGTTGATAATAACTCCAGTAACTAGGTAAGGCATTAAAGGGTTTTGAAAAATGTGAGTGTATTGTGTGAATAAAAGGTCCCAATTTTCTTTATTTGGTTCAATATCAACTATACTGTTTGTTGTAAAAGAGAACCCTATGAAATTGACAGATGAATCTTTTGGTATTATTATTGAGTTTTCATTGTTTCCATCTAAATCAGCATAATGAATTTCATATTCATTTCCTGAAATGTTGTCAAACGTAATTTTTTTAAATCCTATTAGATTTCCGTTGATGTCATATCCACGATTAATAATGTATACTTCATTGTTGTTTCTGTAATCTCCAATAGCTGTACTGTCTAAATTTCCATTTGGAACATCCCATTTCCAATTGGTTCCAGTAGTATCTATAACAGAATTGAAATTAGTATTTTCAGTATTTGCAACAGAACTTGCAACCGATGAATTAAGAATAATGTGCCATCCATCAATGCTTGATTCAAA
>PBNK01000020.1 GCA_002723085.1 Crocinitomicaceae bacterium
AAAAGGTAAAGTCACTTTTAATGATGTTGCTGGAGTTGAGGAAGCAAAGGAAGAAGTTGAAGAGATTGTAGAATTTTTAAAAGACCCCAAAAAATTTAGTAGGCTCGGTGGAAAAATCCCAAGAGGTGCACTTCTTGTAGGTCCACCTGGCACAGGTAAAACTTTGTTAGCTAGAGCTATAGCTGGAGAAGCAAATGTTCCTTTTTTCTCTTTATCAGGATCAGATTTTGTTGAAATGTTTGTAGGAGTTGGAGCTTCTAGGGTTAGAGATCTATTTAAACAAGCAAAAGAAAAATCTCCATGTATCATTTTTATTGATGAAATTGATGCTATTGGAAGAGCAAGAGGTAAAAACCCTAATATGGGTTCCAATGATGAAAGAGAAAACACTTTAAATCAACTTTTAACTGAAATGGATGGATTTGGGACCAATTCGGGTGTTATAATTTTAGCTGCAACAAACAGAGCAGATATTTTAGATAGAGCACTAATGAGAGCTGGAAGGTTTGACAGACAAATATATGTTGACATGCCAGATTTAAATGAACGTAAAGAAATCTTTGAAGTTCATTTAAAACCATTGAAATTAGATAAAAAAATTGACCGTGACTTTCTTGCAAGACAAACACCTGGATTTAGCGGTGCTGATATAGCAAATATTTGTAATGAAGCTGCCCTTATAGCTGCAAGAAAAAAGAAGAAAAGTGTTCAAAAACAGGACTTTTTAGATGCTGTTGACAGAATAATTGGTGGACTAGAAAAAAAGAATAAAATAATAACCGCTGAAGAAAAGAAAACCATTGCTTATCATGAAGCTGGGCATGCTACTGTTAGCTGGATGTTGGAACACGCCAACCCATTAGTAAAAGTCACTATTGTTCCTAGAGGAAGGAGTTTAGGTGCAGCCTGGTATTTACCCGAAGAAAGATCTATAAACACCACAGATCAAATATTAGATGAAATGTGTGCAGCTCTTGGCGGAAGAGCAGCAGAATCCATAATTTTTAATAAAATATCTACTGGCGCTTTAAGCGATTTAGAAAAGGTTACTAAACAGGCAATGGCCATGGTTACAATTTATGGATTAGATGAGAAAATTGGCAACATTTCTTATTATGACTCAGGAAATCAAGGTTACGGATTTACAAAACCATATTCTGAAGAAACAGCTAAAATTATCGATCAGGAAATTAAAATCATTACCGACAATCAATACAATAGAGCAAAAGCTATTCTTAAAAAACATGAAGATAAACTACACAAGTTAGCTAATAAACTATTAGAAACCGAAGTGATTTTTAAAGAAGATTTAGAAGAACTTTTTGGTAAAAGGCCATTTGATAAAGAAGTAAATGAAGAAAAAAAGGATGCGTCAAAAAAATCCAAATCAACTCAGAAACCTAAAACTGATGATTCTTCAAAAAAAACGGCATAATTATAATTTAACTAATATATAATTTCAATTTTACATCACAACATAAATGAACGAAACAATAAAAAGAGCGATTTTCGGTTCAATTTATGTTATAGTATTATGGACATGCACTAGCTTTTCAGCCACTTCTTTTACAATTTTATTTTCTATTCTTGGAATTTTATCATTTTATGAAATGTGGAAACTAAGAAAAGGAAAAAGTAAGACCATAGCTTTTTTATTTGTAATTCTTCCTTTTTGTTTGATTCAGCTGATTCCATATTCTGAAACCTGCTTTTCTTTTAAGCAATTTGATTCTAAAATAATATTGTTACTTTTTATACTTACTTGGACATTTGACACATTCGCTTACCTTTTCGGTGTTAAATTTGGGAAAAACAAAATCTTCCCTTTAATATCGCCAAAAAAATCCTGGGAAGGCTTTATTGGGGGGTTAGTTTTTTGTTTTATTGTAGGTTTATTATCAAATTACTTTTTTAACGAATTCTTTCAAATAGAAATTGAAAGCATAATTATATTTAGTTTAGCCCTACCCTTTACCGCAACCTTGGGAGATTTTATAGAATCATACTATAAAAGACAAGCGGAGGTAAAAGATTCAGGAAATTTAATCCCTGGTCATGGAGGTATTTTAGACAGAATGGATGCTTTTATGATTAGCATTCCCGTTCTTTATATAATAATTAATATTGTTTAAATGAAAATCCATAGAGAAGGATATGCTTCACTTGTACTAGTACTGATATTTCTACTTTTAGTTAATATAGGTTTATACTACATAAATACAAATAAATACCTTCACCTATTTTTAGGTTTAGCTTCATTTGGGTTTTTTCTTTTTATTTTAAACTTCTTTAGAAACCCTATTAGAAATGCAAGTATAAATGACAACCATGTAATTGCCCCTAGTGATGGTAAATTAGTTGTAATCGAAGAAGTGTACGAAAGTGAAATACTTAAAACCAATTGCATTCAACTAAGCATCTTTATGTCTCCACTAAACGTTCACAAGCAATGGTATCCAATAAATGGAACTGTATCGTATTCTAAATATCACCCAGGAAAATATTTAGTCGCATGGCACCCAAAATCAAGTACTGAAAATGAACGAACTACAATTGTAATAGATGGTAAAAATAACACTAGAATTCTCTATCGACAAATTGCTGGAGCTGTTGCAAGAAGAATTTGTAATTACGCCAAAGAAAACACAGAAGTTAACCAAAGTAAAGAAGCTGGCTTTATCAAGTTTGGGTCAAGGGTAGATGTGTTTGTGCCTAAAGATTCCAAAATAAATGTAAAAATTGGAGATACTATTATAGGTTGCAAAACCATTTTAGCGCATTTAAACTAAATTTCATTGTAAACTGAAACTATTTTATTTTAGAATCGTATTTTATCTGTTATAAAAACATAGTTACCGAATAAAATTCGTATTATTTAAAAAATTGAATTAATTTTGTAGTACAAGCTATTTATAAATTATGAAAAAATTATTACTAGCCTTTTCTTTAATTGCTGCCTTTGGTCTCGGCATAACTGCTACTAGCATAACTATTCCACCTAACGATTCAGTTGAATATCAAGATGGGGATGAAAAAAAAGAAAAAAAGAAAAAAAAGAAAAAAAAGAAGAAAAACAGTGAATGCTCTGAAAAACCTTCTACTGATGCTACATCTGTAAAATCTTCTTGCTGTAGTAAAGCTAAGAGTTCTTGTTATACGAAAAAGAACTAAAAGAATCTACTTTTTGATTTAGCCATTTTTCTTAACAATACTGAAGCTCTATATCTATCTTCATGATACAAATCATAAAGTTTATCCAATTCTGCAACACAATTTTCTATTCCAAATTTATCTGCCCAAGCCAAAAGACCCTTAGGGTAATTCACTCCTTTCTTCATAGCTAACTCAATATCATCTTTTGAAGCTATATTCAAATAAAGTGCATCAGCAGCTTCATTGATTAACATCACTAAAATTCTTGTGAAAATTTTATTTAAATGGGGTTCATCTAAATTTGAAGGTGAACTAGCTATCTTTCCATCATTATAATTATAATATCCTTTGCCAGATTTTTTTCCTAACCAACCAGCCTCTGCATGTTGTTTTTGAGTAAAAGAAGGTTTGTACCTTGGATCGTAAAAAAAAGATTTAAAAACTGTTTCTGTTACAGCATAATTTACATCATTCCCAATAAAATCCATCAACTCAAATGGTCCCATTCTAAAGCCACCTATTTCTTTCATAGCAACATCAATATCATTAAAATTTGCCAGTCCTTCATCATAGATTCTTAAAGCTTCTCCATAATAAGGACGCGCTATTCTATTTACAATAAATCCTGGTGTATCTTTTGTCAAAACAGTTGTTTTGCCCCAATCTTTAATCAATAATTGTACTTCCTGAATAATTTTTTTTTCAGTCTGTAAAGCTGGAATAATCTCAACCAATGGCATTAGTGGAGCTGGATTGAAAAAATGAATTCCTATAAACCTATTTGGACTCTTGCAAGAAGATGCTAAATTGGTGACAGACAATGAAGAGGTATTTGTTGCAATTACACAATCTTTAGGAACAACCTTTTCAATATGACTAAAAACCTCTTTCTTAATTTCTAAATTTTCAACAATAGCCTCAATAACTAGATTAGCATCTTTAAATTTTTCAATTTCATTAATCAAACTAATATTTGAAATTATAGTATTTGATTTCTCGCGATTTATTCTTCCTTTTTCGACAAGCCTATCTAAAATTTTATTTAATCTTATTAGAGCTTTTTCAGTAACATCAATCGACATATCATACAAAAGCACTTCACATCCAGCAGTTGCTGCAACTTGAGCAATTCCTGCTCCCATTGAACCAGCTCCAACAACACCAACAACCATCTTACCTTTCATAGTATTAATTTAATTATTATTCATTATTTAAAATCTTTATATAGAAGATATTTATTTCTTATTTCATAAAATTCTTCTAACTCATCTCTATAAGATAACCTTAATTCATTTTCTGATCTTCCCTGCTCAATCATTTTTCTTATAGTAAAAGTTCCTGTTAATAAATTAAAAAATCCATTTTTTAAGAAAAAATAAGGTTCATTTTTTGATGATGAGAAAGCAGATATTAACCAATCGAAATTTAACATTGGATCATTAAAAAAAAATGTTGTGTCAAACATTCTTAAATCTTCACCAAAACATTTAACACCATTTTGTTTTGGATTTTTAGCGCCAAAAGATGGCTTAGGTGTAAAGTCAAAAGTCGTGGTTTTTATATATGGAGCCCCATAAACTTGAAAAGGAAAAGGTGTTCCTCTACCAATACTAACTGTTGTCCCTTCAAAAAAACATAAAGATGGGTAAAGGTATACACTCATCATATTAGGAAGGTTTGGAGATGGAGGAATAGGAAGTTTGTATTTCATTGAATGATCATAGTTTACACATTCTATAACTTTTAAATTACACTGTACAGAATCTTTTAACCATTTCTCTCCATTTATCATTTGAGCATATTCTCCAACAGTCATCCCATGAACTATTGGCACTGGATGCATACCAATAAACGATTTATATTTTTTTCTAAGAATTGGACCATCTACATAAAAACCATTGGGATTTGGCCTATCTAAAACTATTAAAGGAATATTATTTTCAGCACATGCCTCCATAACATAGTGCATGGTACTTATATAAGTATAAAACCTAACTCCAACATCTTGCAGATCGAAAATCATTACATCAATTTCTGCTAAAATTTGAGAAGAAGGTTTTCTTCTGCTTTTCCCATGTAAGGAAACGATTGAAAGTCCTGTTGATTCATCAATTTCATCATTAATTTTCTCTCCTGCATCTGCTTTTCCTCTAAAACCATGTTCAGGTGAAAAAACCAATTCAACTTCTATTCCAATTGACAATAAAGAATCCACCAAGTGAGTTCGATTAACCACAGTGGTTTGATTTGCAACAATTCCAACTTTCTTATCTTTTATTAATGGTAAATATTTTTGAAACTGTGATGCCCCGACAAGAATTTTATGATCAGAAAATTGAGCAGGGATAATATTGTTGCAAAAAAACATCATCATAAAAAAGCAAAAGGTTACTTTTAATAAACCATTGCATAATAAAAAGGATTGTATTTTTGATTTCATATAACTTACAAATTAACTTAAATATTGAATACTGAATTATTTATAGCAAAAAGAATGCTAAAAAAAGAAAAGCATTCAAAAAAAATTTCAAAACCAATTGTATGGATATCAATTGCTGGAATTTCTTTAGGGTTAGCTGTAATGATCATTACCATTTCAATTGCTACAGGTTTTCAATCAGAAATTAAACAAAAACTATTAAGTTTTGGAAATCATATTCAAATTGAAAGATTGTATAAAAACAGCAATTATGAAAGTTCACCAATATCAACAATTGATTTTCCAATCGATTCTATTATTAAAAATAACAAAATTCGTTCCATTCATAAATTTGCATATAAACCAGCAATTATTCAAACAAAAAACAATTCACTAAAAAACAAAGATGGCATTACCATTAGAGAGGTAGAGGGAATTGTATTTAAAGGTTTAGAAGAAAACTACAATAAAAATTTCTTAAAAAAATATTTAATTCATGGGAAGATGCCCAAATTTAAAAGTATCGATAACGACACTGTGATTTTATCAAACATTACTGCTAAAAAATTAAGAACAAATATAAATGAAAAAATAAGTGCTTTTTTTATAATTGATAACAAGCCTAAACAAAGGAATTTCATTTTAGGAGGCATCTATGAAACTGGACTTCAAAATATTGATGAGAAATTTGGCTTTATTGGATTAAATAAATTATCAGCTTTAAATAAATGGCCATTTTCAAAAAAAGAAAGCAATCTAAATTATACTGGAGGATATGAGATAGTACTAAAAAATTTTAAGGATTGTAACAGTACATTTATAAAAGAAAACATAAAACCTTTTTTTAATGCTGAATTTAGTATAACTACTATAAAAGAAAGGCATAATGAAATATTTAAATGGTTAGAATTAATCTATCAAAATGTATATATCATCATAGTTTTAATGATTGTAGTATCAATAATAAACATGACCGCAGCTTTACTTGTCCTCATTATTGAAAGAACCAAAATGATAGGAATTTTAAAATCTATAGGAATGAAAAACTGGGGAATTAGAAAAATATTTATTTTTCATGGAGGATTTTTAATTGGAACAGGTTTCTTTTTTGGCAATTTACTTGCCTTTATTATTATTTTTCTTCAAAACCATTTTGAAATACTTACTCTTCCTCAAGAAAATTATTTCTTAAATGTTGTTCCTATGCATTTTCCTATTAAAAACATAGTATATATTAACCTGATATCATTTGCAGTTTGTTTTTTTGCCCTTGTTTTACCAAGCTTTTTAACTACAAAAATTTCGCCAGTAAAGGCAATTCAAACCGAAATATAATTATGATAATTTAGATAATGCCTCTTTAATACGATCCATAGCTAAAGTTAATTCTTCCATAGAAGCTGCATATGAAATTCGAACACATTCAGGTGAGCCAAAAGCATTTCCAGTAACTAATGCCACTTTTGCTTCATCTAAAAGAAACAAACATAAATCATCTGCATTTTGAATCAATCTATCTCCAAAAGAAGTATTAAAAAATTTACTTACATCTGGAAAAACATAGAATGCTCCTTCAGGCTTGTTAAGCTCTAATCCATCAATTGAAGAAAGTCTTCCTAATATAAAATCTCTTCTATTTAAAAAAGCATCTCTCATTTCATGAATCACACTTGGATTAGCCTCAACAGCAGCTTTAGCAGCTCGTTGAGCGATACTAGATGCTCCTGATGTAAATTGACCTTGAATTTTCGTACATGCATCAGCAATCCATTGTGGGGCACCAATATACCCCAATCTCCAACCAGTCATAGCAAAAGCTTTAGAAACACCATTAACAGTAACCACTTGGTCATATATATTATCAAATGAGGCTAAAGAAGAATGAGAACCAATGAAATTAATGTGTTCATAAATTTCATCACTAATAACAACAATTTGAGGATGCTTTGCAATAACATCTGCTAAAGCTTTCAACTCCTCATTTAAATAAACACTACCCGAAGGATTACACGGAGAACTATAAATAATCATTTTAGTTCTTTCAGTAATAGCATTGTCTAGTTGTTTCGGAGTTATTTTAAAATCATTTTCAAGTTTAGCATCAATAACCACTGACTTTCCTTCACCAAGCTTCACCATTTCTTCATAACTCACCCAATATGGTGCAGGAATAATTACTTCATCTCCAGGATTTACCACACTCATTATTACATTGGCAATAGATTGTTTAGCTCCAGTAGAAACAACAATTTGATTTGCAGAATAATTAATGTTATTATCTCTTTTAAATTTAGCTGAAATGGATTCTCTTAAATCTTGATAACCATTTACAGGCATGTATTTAGAATAGTTTTGATTAATTCCTTCAATAGCAGCCTTTTTAATAAAATCTGGTGTATTAAAATCTGGTTCACCAAGACTTAAACTAATTACATCTATACCTTGAGATTTTAATTCTCTACTTTTTCTTGCCATGGCTATTGAGGCAGATTCTGAAAGTGAATTTATCCTATCAGAAACTTTTTGAGTGTCTAAAATTTTCATGTCGCAAAAGTAATTATTTGTATGTTTTATTATTTAATTTTTTTTAAATTAATGTACACTTTATTCACTTTTGTAACAAGTATTCCTTTTATTCGTAATAAATACCAATTTTCAATAAAATAAGATGAAAGATATTTTGATTGTAGCGATTCCAATAATTGGAATGTTAGTTATTTGTTACCTAATATTAAAACATTATTTGGATAAAGAAATTGCTGAAAAAAATAAAAGCATAGTAACTTTAAAAAACAAAGAGTATCTACCTTTAAAAATGCAAGCTTATGAAAGAGCCATTTTGTTTTTGGAAAGAATAGACCCAAACAATTTAGTTATAAGAGTTCATAAAAACGGAATGACATCAAAAACACTTCATGGCGAATTAATAAAAACTATAAGAGATGAATACACACATAACATGTCTCAACAGATATATATATCTCTTAAAAGTTGGGATGAGTTAAAAAAAGCTAAAGAAGAAACAGTTCAATGTATAAATATGGCGATGAACTCAATAGCTGAAGACGGAACAACCGTTGACTTAAGCTCTAAAATTTTTGAATTAATGGCAAAAAAGGATAAAACACCAACAGAAAAAGCGTTAAGAAAAATCAAAATAGATTTTCAAAGAAGCTTTGAATAATTTATTTTAATTCCTCTCTACTGGAACAAGTTTTTGGTGCTTTACTTTTGTTCATCATTATTTGAATTCTTTTCTTTACCAATAGCTGGAGGAATGGCACGCATAAGATTTGGAGAAGATTTATCATCATGTCTTTCTGTAACAAGATTCATTTCATCAATCAAATGCTTTGCTCCAGCATATTTATCAATAATAAAAAGCGTATATCTTATATCAACTGATATTGTTCGTTGAATATTTGGTTCAAAATAAATATCGCCACTCATAGCTTCCCAGTTACCATCAAAAGCAGTTCCGATTAATTCACCATGAGCATTAATCACAGGACTTCCTGAATTTCCACCTGTAATGTCATTATTTGACAAAAACCCAACAGGTAGCTGCCCATCTGATTTTCTAGCATATGGACCAAAGTCTTCAGCTTCATACAAGTCTTTTAAACGTTGCGGAACATAAAATTCATGATTTTTATCTTCTGTATTTACTTCTTTTTCCATTACCCCTTTTAAAGTTGTTATGTAATCGTAATGTATTGCATTAGCAGGTGAATAAGACAATATATTTCCATAGGTAAATCTCATTGTTGAATTGGCATCAGATGCTTTGTTCATTCCCATTTTCTGCAACCCATCAACAAATAACCTCATCCCCCTATTAAAATCGGATTCCATTGCTGATTGTGGCATCATTATTTTATTTCTATAAAGAGTAATAAAATCTTTTTGCAATTGAAAAACTGGATCTTTATCAAGGTATTTTTTAGAAATTCCTTTTTCTACCCAAGCCTCAAAAGACTCATAAGAACTAAAAGGTGTTTTACTAAAATACTTTGTTGAAAATGCTTTAAAATCTCCTTTGTACTTACCTCCTAAATTACTTAATGCTTCAGGATGAAATTCTTTTGGAACATCATTATAATACAAATCAAGTACTGCAGCAAGAGTATTTTCATCAACAACAGCGTTATAATCTTTATAATAGTCTTTAGCAGAAGCTAATAAAGATGCTTTTGCTTGTTTTATATCATCTTCTGATCCTGACGATAATGCTTGATAAATTTTTGAACGTTCACTTAAATTTCTTACAACAAAAGCCAGCACTTCAGATCCAAAAATTGCTTCTTGAAAATAAACACCCGGAAGTGTATACTTTTCAGTATTCTTTTCTGATTCTTTTACTAATTCAAGGGCCTGACCGTAAGTGCTTTCTAGTTTATTAGACTTATACCAATTAGAAAAATCATTTTCTATTTTTTGCTTTTTCTGCACAACATTATTTTTAACCAATTGTTGACTTTGACCTAAAAAGTATTTCCAGTAATTACTTACACTAGCATGTTTAGAAGCATATTGAATACGAACTTTTTGGCTCTTTTCCATTTCAGCCTCCATTATATCCAACTTAATCCTTCGAATTTTAACACGTGCTGGTTGTTCAATATCAACAGCTTTTTGAACACCCCATGATGTAAGATAACGATCTGTACTACCTGGATAACCCATAATCATAGCATAATCGCCTTCTTCAATCCCCGCAATAGAGACAGGCAAAGAGTGTTTTGGAGAATAAGGAATATTATCTTCAGCATATTCAGCTGGCTTATTATCCTTATTAGCATAAATTCTAAACATGGTGAAATCACCAGTGTGACGAGGCCACATCCAATTGTCCGTATCTCCACCAAATTTACCTATAGAACTGGGCGGTGCTCCAACCAATCTAACATCGTTGAACACATTATATGTAAATAAATAATATAAATTTCCATAATAAAAAGACTTAACCTGAACTTTAAAATCGTCTCCAGCCCCTTCAGAATATTTCTTTTTTATAAATGCCATGTTTTTCCCAATAAGTTTATTTCTTTCATCTTCACTCATACCATCAGTTACCCCATCTAATACTTTATCAGTTACATCAACAATTTTATCTAAAAACCAAACTCCAAAATCTGCTGGAATTTCTTCAGATTTATTCATAGCCCAAAAACCATCGGTCAAATAATCGTGATCTGTATTGCTATTAGCTTGAATAGTTCCAAACCCACAATGATGATTCGTAAGCATTAAACCTTGATCAGAAATTATTTCTCCAGTGCAAAAACCTCCACCTAGAGCAACAATAGCATCCTTTAAACTGGAATTATTAGCACTGTAAATCTGCTCAGGTGTTAATCTAACGCCGCATTGAACCATATTTTTGTAAGTAGCATCACCTAATAGCATAGGCAACCACATGCCCTCGTTGGCTTTAGAAATAATTACATTTAACAGTAAAAACAGCGACAGGAATAATTTTGAGATAATTTTCATTTTATATTTTTTAGTTATTTGATTATGCTAAAAGCATGCCAAAAATAAAATAAAATAGATAACAAAATACAGCTAGAAAAAGATTTCCTAGTTTTTGATAAGAATCATTAAACCATCACGTATTGGAAGCAACAAATTAGTGACCCTATTATCTTCATGAACTTTAGCATTAAATAATTTAAGTGATTCGGTTTCTAAATCATTGGACTTTACTTCACTTAATACCTTTCCGCTCCATAACACATTATCTGCAATTATCCAGCCACCCTGGCGAACATTATCAACTACAAGATCAAAATAATTAGAATAATTTTCTTTATCAGCATCTATAAATACCAAATCCCATTTTTCATGTAAAGTGGGGATTATGTCTAATGCATTACCAACATGCATTTTGATTTGTGATTTAAAAGTTGATTTTTCAAAATAAGTTTTAGCAAAAGCTTCTAACTCTTCATTTTTATCAATAGTAGTTAAACACCCTTTTGAAGAAAGACCCTCAGCTAAACATAGAGCACTATAACCAGT
This sequence comes from Crocinitomicaceae bacterium, assembly GCA_002723085.1. Taxonomy (GTDB): domain Bacteria; phylum Bacteroidota; class Bacteroidia; order Flavobacteriales_D; family Parvicellaceae. The sequence continues at coordinate 11,597 of PBNK01000020.1, forward strand.
GTATGTGCCAATTTCTAAAATTGAAACTGGTGCCAAAGCCTTTGAAATCATACTCAAAAACCTTCCTTGTAAGTGTCCAGAAAGCATTCTTGGTTGTAAAATTTTTATGTGAGTTTGTCGATTTAACTCGTACAACAAATCGCTTTCTTTTGACGAATAAGAAAGAGCATATTTTTCTATTTCACTGTCTATAAAATCCATTGTTTAGTTGAGAAGCTTCTTAACCATGGAAGAAATTAATTGTCCATCGGCTTTCCCCTTCAATTGCCCCATTGCTGGACCCATAACTTTTCCCATATCTGAAGGGCCAGTTGCTCCAATTTTTTCTATGATTGATTTCAAAATATTTTGGACTTCAGATTCGGAAAGTCTAGTAGGAAGATAATCTTCTAGCACCTTTGCTTGGGCAAATTCTTCTTTAGCCAAGTCTTCTCGTTTTTGTTCCAAATAAATTTTATGAGCCTCCATTCGTTGTTTATGTAATTTAACAACAATATTTTGGGCAATTTCATCAGAAATGTCTTTGGAAGAACCTTTTGATGATTCAATTAAAAAAGCAGATTTAATTGCTCTTAAGGCTGATAAACGCAATTTATTTTTTGCCAACATTGAGGCTTTGATGTCAGCATTTAATTTGTCAGAAACACTCATTTAATCTACATTGTCATGAAGAAAACTATTTGAATCACTTAACCCAGTATTTTTATCACCATTTTCATCTTCATTTTCCCACAATGTAAATCTAGATATATTTGAATCAGTTGATTTTTTAACATCATCTAACTCAATATTTCTTCTTTTAAATGCTGGTTCATTTTCCATTTCATTTAAACCTAAAGGAGATCTTAATTTTTGAGTAGCCAATTTTATTCTATTAATTCTTTCTTCTGTCATTTCCTTTGACTCAACTGATCTTTCTTCTTCAGAAACTTCTTCATTCATTGATTCAGTTACAATATCTGATTTAATTTCTGGTTGAGGCTCATTAAAAAAGTTTTGTTCTTCATCATCTTCTTCAAGCATGAATCTTATTTTACCATCATTTAATTCTTTTTCTGTTTTTTCAGCTACAACCTCAACTTCAGAACTTAAATCCTTAACCTGATCAACAGGCTCTTCCTCTAAAATATATCTTTTAACCTCACTTGCTAAAGGAGATTCTTCTTCAACTTGTGGTTTTACAATATTTTCCTGTACAGGATTTTCAATTTCTTGTGTAATAATAGTTGGCCTTTCATCTTCTAAAGATATTTTAATTTTTTCTGGCTGTTTCATTGGAATACCAGTGTATGGCGATGTGTTAAAACCAGTAGCAATTATAGTTACACATAATTTATCGCCTAAGGATTCATCATAACCATGTCCCCAAATTACATCAGCTGTACTTCCTGCTTCGTCTTGAATATGATCAGTTATTTCTGAAATTTCATCCATTAAAACTTCTTTACTTCCATAGGTAATATTAAGCAATACATATGTTGCTCCTTCAATATTATTGTCATTTAAGAGTGGTGATAATAAAGCATTCTCAACACATTTTTGAGCTCTATCTTCTCCTTCGGCTTCAGCTGATCCCATAATAGCTACTCCACTATCCTTCATAACTGTATTAACATCATTAAAATCAACATTAATTTGTCCAGTAACTGAAATCACTTCTGCAATTCCTTTAGCTGCTATTGCTAATACATCATCTGCTTGTTCAAAAGCATTTACTAAAGATAAATTACCAAACATTTCTCTTAGTTTGTCATTATTAATCACTAACAAAGTATCTACCGCCTCTCTCATTTTCTCGATACCATCCTCAGCTTGGGTTCGTCTTTTTTTACCTTCAAACTTGAAAGGAACAGTAATAATACCTACTGTTAAAATCCCTAATTCTTTTGCTGCGCTTGCTATTACTGGAGCAGCACCAGTACCAGTTCCTCCTCCCATTCCTGCAGTAACAAAAATCATTTTAGTATTTTTTTCTAAAATAGCTTTTATCTCATCTAAATTTTCAATAGCTGCATTCATACCTACATCCGGTATTGAACCCGCACCTCTTCCTTTAGTTAAACTTTGACCCAGTGGTATTTTAATTGGCACAGGGCTAATATCAAGAGCTTGATGATCTGTATTACAAACAATAAAATCTACTCCCTTTATTCCTTGTCGGTACATATGGTTAACCGCGTTGCTTCCTCCTCCTCCAACACCAATTACTTTAATAATTGAAGATTGTTCTTTAGGCATATCAAATTTCATCATAACTTATTGTTTAATTGTTAATCTACTTTTTCATCAAAAAATGTCTTAATCTTATCAAAAAAACTTTCTCTGTTTTTATCAGAATGAGTTCTTGTGCTAATCGTTTCATTTCTTGCTTTTAATAATTCAAATTGTTCAAATCCTTTTGCAACCAAACCTACTCCAGTTGCAAATAAGGGAGAAGTAATATTAATGTTAGTGTTAGAACTTAAATGCTCATTTGGATAACCTATTCTTGAGTCCATCCCAGTTGTATATTCAAATAACTGATTGATATGTTTCAATTGAGAGCCTCCACCTGTTACAACTATGCCACCTATTAATTTTTTTTCAAATCCCGAATTTTTAATCTCATAATATATATGTTCAATAATTTCAGCCATTCTAGCGCTAATAATGTTAGATAGATTTTTTACAGAAATTTCCTTAGGATCTCTTCCTCTCAAACCCGGAATACAAACAATTTCATTTTCTTGACTAGACTGTGTTAAAGCAGCACCAAACTTAGTTTTTAACAATTCTGCTTGTCTTTGCATTATAGTACAACCTTCTTTAATGTCTTCTGTAATTACATTCCCCCCAAAAGGAATAACAGCAGTATGGCGAATAATTCCGTCCTGAAATATTGCTATATCTGTTGTGCCACCACCAATATCAACTAAAGCTACTCCAGCTTCTTTTTCTTCATCACTAATTACTGCAGATGAAGAAGCTAAAGGCTCTAATATTAATTCAGCCACTTCTAAACCTGCTTTTTTTACACATTTGAAAATGTTTTTTGCTGCTGCTATTTGACCTGTAATTATATGAAAATTTGCTTCTAATTGAACTCCAGACATTCCTATGGGATCTTTCACTCCTGGCTGCCTATCAACAATATATTCCTGAGGAAGAACATGAATAATTTCTTCTCCAGGCATCATTACAAGCTTATACATATCTTCAATCAACTCATCAATGTCTTTTTGAGATATTTCTTCTTCAATACTATTTCGAGTAATCATTCCTCGATGTTGTAAGCTCTTAATGTGCTGACCCGCTATTCCAACATTTACAACTTTTATTTCAACTCCCGATTTAGCCTCAGCTTCTTCAACAGCAGTTCTTATTGATTGAACTGTTTTTTCAATATTTGACACAACACCTCTAGATACTCCTAAACTTGGAGCTTTTCCAACGCCCAAAATTTCTATTTTACCATGCTCAGTTTTTCGTCCAACTAAACAAGCGATTTTTGTTGTTCCTATATCTAATCCAACTACAATTTCTGGTGCATCCATATTAATTATTTCTTTTTGAACAAATTATTTGATTTGAGTACATCACATTTAAAGTATCATACATATTCAACTCTTTAGGATGTGGCCCTTTAGTATAAAAAAGTCGTATTTTATTTAATTTTTCTTCCATATTTTCAGCATTCCCAAACAAGATTCTATGGTTTCCAATTCTGGGAATGAGTTCAAAGTAGCCATTATTATTAATGTGAATTTGTAAGATTTGAGATTTTAAGAACGAGTCATTGTTAATTAACTTGCTTATTGAGCATAAAACATCACTTGATTGTCCACAAAAAACAGTATCAATTTCATTGTTTTTTAAAAAAGAATCATGTTTTATTGCTCCAGTAAATAAAGGCAACTTTGCTACAAAAGTGCTGCACAATTGCATTTTTTCTCCGTTTTCATCAAAGTAATAGTTCTCTTCTATTTTTGAACTAACAACCCTACCAATAGGAATTCTTTTTTCAATTTCAATTTTTAAATGCCCATTATTACTAAAATATACTTCTGCACTCTTAACACCTGAAAATTGAAACATTAAATCTTCAATTCTAGCTAAATCAATTTCTTTTTTTCTGGATATGGAAATTTTCAAACCAATATCAGATAAGCGTTCTAAAACTTCTTTTTTTGTGATAAACTTATAAGGATGTTCATTTTTAAAATCTACACTAATTTTTTTAAGTACAATTAAGTTATGATTTTTACTTACGAAGCTTAATAAAAAAAGAGAACCACTAAATGATAAAACCCAAACTAATATTTTTAAAATTTTTTTAATCAAGATTAATTATTTATCAAATGTTGGTTTATGTTTTTTACTTCTAAATCAATATCACCAGCTCCTATTGTTAAAATTACTTGTGCTTTTTTTAAATCGATTTGGTCTGTCAAACTGAAGCCTCTTTTTAAATGTTTTTTTGTTTTACAATTAATTTTGTCCAACATAACTCTTGAGTTAATTCCAGATATTGGACTTTCTCTGGCGGGATAAATATCCATTAATATTAAATGATCAAGCCTTGATAAACTTTCACAAAACTCATCCAAAAAATCTCTTGTTCGTGTAAATAAATGAGGCTGAAACACACCTGTAATTTCTTTATCAGGGAACAATTCTCTTACTGAAGAAATTAGAGAATCGATTTCTTTTGGATGATGTGCATAATCGTCAATATAGATATGATTTGAATTGTTGACATGTATTTCAAACCTTCTCTTTACCCCTTTAAATGAAGCAATAGCTTTTTTTATTAACGGAACTGGAACATCCATTTTTAAAGCAACAAAAACAGCTGCAGATGCATTTAATAAATTGTGTTTACCAGGATAATTCAGAATAAACCCAGTAAGTAATTCCCCATTATATTTAACATCAAAATGATAAGAACCGTTAATAATCTTAATGTTTTTTAAACTTAAATTATTATTTCTTAATCCATAAACACCTGCATCTTTAAAATAATTAGAAATTTCTTCATGAACAATTAATGACTTTTCATTTTTTAAGATTTTCGTGAACGAAATAAAATTTTCTTTTAAAACCTCTTTATTTCCATAAATATCCAAATGATCAGCATCCATTGATGTTAATACAATAATATCTGGAGAAAGATGCATGAATGATCTGTCGAATTCATCTGCCTCAACAACTGCAACATTATTATTTGAATTAAGTATTACATTTGAAGAATAATTAGTAGCAATTCCACCCAAAAAGGCTATACCTCCATAATTTGATTCCTGCAACACATGAGCAATTATTGAACTTGTAGTTGTTTTGCCGTGAGTTCCAGCAATAGCAATTGTAAAATATGATTTTGTTATTTCTCCCAAAAGTTCGGCTCTTTTATAAATTGGGAATTTATTCGTGTTAAAAAAATTCAATTGTTCAGAGTCTGATGGAATAGCTGGTGTGTAAACTACCAAATCAATGTTTTCTATTTCTTTTATAACCTCTACTTTATCTTTATAATGAATATTTGCTCCTTCTTCCTCAAGTTCTTTTGTCAAAACTGTTGAAACTCTATCATAACCAGAAACATTTTTTTTATGGAATAGAAAAAACCTAGCCAAGGCACTCATTCCTATTCCGCCAATACCAATAAAATGAGCTCTATTTATTTCAGAAAGTTTCATGATAATTTTCCAATTTCGACTACCTCGTCTACAATATGTTCTGAAGCATTAGGTTTTGACATTTTTAATAAATTAAACTTTAACTCATTACAATAATCTGTATCGTCTAATAATTTTAATATCATAGTAATAAGCTTACTATTTGCATCTTCATCTTTAACCATTACTGCTGAATTATTATTAACCAAGGACATGGCATTTTTTGTTTGGTGGTCTTCAGCAACATTTGGTGATGGAATTAAAATAGCTGGTTTACCAACAATAGCTATTTCACTTATTGATAAAGCCCCAGCTCTTGAAACAATTAAATCTGCTGCAGCATAAGCTAAATCCATTCTTTTAATAAATGCTAATGGAAAAATATTTGGGTATTTATCTTTATTTAATTTATTTATAACATCATCAATATACCTAGAACCTGCTTGCCAAAGTATTATTAAATTTTCATTATGAATTTTATCAATGTTATTTAACAAACCATCATTAATAGTTTTGGCTCCAAGACTTCCACCTAAAAGCAACACTACCTTTTTATTGCCCTCAATCTTAAAATGAATTAAAGCCTCTTCTTTTTTATTATTAAGATTTATAATGTCATTTCGAACAGGGTTTCCAGTTAACCTTATTTTTTCGGCTGGGAAGAATTTAGACATGTTTTCATAAGCAACACAAATAGATATTGCCTTTTTACTTAAAAGCTTATTTGTTAATCCTGCATAAGAATTTTGCTCTTGAATTAAAGTTGGGTAACCAAGTTTAGAAGCCATTTTTAAAGTTGGGCCACTTGCATATCCGCCAACACCAATCACCACATTTGGATTGAATGATTTTACAATAGACTTTGCTTTTCTTAAACTTTTGAAAAGTTTAAATGGGAAAAATAAATTTTTATATGTTATTCTTCTTTGTAAACCAACTATATCTAACCCAACTATATTAAAACCTGCTTCAGGAATCTTTTTCATTTCCATACGACCATTGGCACCAACAAATAAAATGTCAACATTAGAAAACCTGTTTTTTAATTCATTAGCAATAGCTAATGCTGGGAAAATATGCCCACCTGTTCCTCCTCCACTAATTATAACTTTTGGGTTTTTCATTTTTAATCGTCTTTATAAACAGTTCTACTAATGTTTAAAATAATACCTAAAGAAATACAAGTAAATAGTACGGATGTCCCCCCCATACTTATTAAAGGCAATGGTTGTCCTGTTACAGGAAATAAATTAACTCCTACACCCATATTTATAATAGCTTGAAAAACCAATAGAAAACTTAAGCCAAAAACTGTATATGCTCCGAATTTACTATCTGTGTTATTCATAATCTTGATAGCTCTAAAAAATAAAATTAAGTATAGAACTACTAAACCTATGCCACCAAAAATAGAACCAAATTCTTCAATTGAAGAAGCGAAAATAAAGTCAGATTGCGCTGAATACAAATCATTTTTCACATTGCCATTTCCAGGGCCTTTTCCAAATAAAAAACCTGTAGCTACAGCTCTTTTCGCCATTTCAGCTTGATAATTTTCTGTTTTTGTACCTGACTCAAAACTAGTTAATCTTTTTTGCCAAGTATCAACTCTAGGTAAAAAACCAGGAAATGCAAGATTTATTAAAATCAAAAATAAAAACAAACATAAAGCACACCCAACAATAGAAATTAAATGTTTTATACGAGCTCTTCCAACATACATCATTAAAAAACAAACCACAAACAATATTGCAGCTGTTGAAAAGTCTGCAGGTAAAATTAATGCACAAACTATAGCAATTGGCCATAACACAGGAATTAACCCTTGTTTAAAATCTTTAATAACAACTTGTTTAAATACCAACATTCTAGAAACATATAGTATCAAAATAATTTTAGCCAAATCTGAAGGCTGAAAACCCATTATCCACCTAGATGCATTCCCTTTATTAACTCCAAAAATTAATGTTACTAACAATAAAACAATGGAGACATATAAACCAATTTGAGAAAGTTTTGAAAAATAACGAAAATTGAAAAATTGTAAATAAATAATTAACAAAATACCAAGAACCATAATTAATACATGCTTCATTAAATATGGAGTTACATTTCCCCCTGCAATTCTATAAGCTAAATTTGAACTTGAGCTATAAGCCATAATTATAGAATACAATGACAAAATGATAATAATGGTCCAAATTATTTTATCACCTTTAATGTATTTGTCAACAAAATTTTGCACTCTTTATAATGCTTTTACTAATGAAATAAAATGATTTCCTCTATCTCTAAAATCCTTATAATTATTAAAACTTGAACAAGCTGGCGAAAACAAAACATTAGCATTATCAATTGCACAATCATAAGCAAGTTGAACAGCATCAATTAAATTGTTTTTTAAAGCATATTTTATTTTCCCACCAAATGCATATTTCAAATCAGTTTCAAAGTCTCCAAAACAAATTATTTTTTTAACCTTTTTCAAAACAACATCTTTAACTAAATCCAAATCTCTATGACTTCCATCAGAACCAACTAACCAAATGATGGGCCCATCTAATTTTTCAATAGAAAAACTAGCTGCCCCTAAATCTGTTGATTTAGAATCATTTATCCAGTTTTTCTTATTTATTGAACAAACAAATTCCAGTCTATGAGCAATTGAATTAAATTCACTTAATGCCTTTTGCCGATTTTTAAGTATTGGATTGACCTCTACTTTTTTAATTGTTTTATTCATCTTAAATAATTTTTATAGTGATCTAACTGCTTTTTTAAACTTATGACCTCGATCTTCAAAATCTTCAAACAAATCAAAACTAGCGCATGCTGGAGACAACAATACATTATAGCCTTTTTTAGCTATCCTATAGCTTAACCTTACAGCTTCAGAAGCTGATTTTGCTTCATAAATAGGGTCAACAATATTTTTAAACGACTTTATTATTTTATTATTTTTAGTTCCTAAACATATAATTCCAAGAACTTTTTGCTTAACTAAACCTTCTAACATAGAATAGTCATTTCCTTTGTCAACTCCTCCAACAATCCAAATGGTTGGCTTTTGCATGCTTTCTAATGCATACCATGTTGAATTAACGTTTGTTGCTTTTGAATCATTAATAAAGTCAATTCCATGTATTTTTGCTACATGTTCTAGACGGTGTTCAACATTTTGAAAGTCAGACAAACTTTCTCGAATTATTTCTTTTCTAATATCTAAAACTCTAGCTGCTATTCCAGACGCCATTGAGTTAAACATATTGTGTTTGCCCTGCTGGGCCAATTGATGTATTGACATAATTGATTGTTTTTGTTGGTTTATATTGATTTGAATATTGTCGTTTTCTACCCAAGCCCCTTTTTTAAGTGTTTTTAAAATAGAAACTGGGTGCTTTTTACAAGTTGAATTTGTATTTATTAAATGTTTAGTAATCACTTCATCATCCCGGTTGTAAATGAAGTGATCAGATTGAGTTAAATTCTGAAGGATTCTGAATTTACTTTGAGTATATTTATTAAAATCGTTGTCGTATCGATCTAAATGATCAGGTGTAATGTTTAGCAGCAAGCTAACATCTGCTTTAAATTCATACATCCTATCTAATTGAAAGCTACTTAACTCTATTACATAATAATCTTTAGGATTTTCTGCTACTGCTTGTGCATAGCTATAGCCAACATTTCCTACTGCAGTTACTTTCAAACCAGCCTTAGATAATATATGTTGAATCATTAGTGTTGTTGTAGTTTTCCCATTACTTCCAGTAACACAAATTTTAGTTCCTTTACAATACCTACCTGCAAATTCTATTTCACTTATAACAGGTATATTTTTATTATCTAATAATTTTATCAATGGCAAATCATCAGAAATTCCGGGACTTTTAACCACTAAATCACATGAAGAAATTCTTTCTTTATTATGTCCATTTTCTTCCCATTCAACTCCTATTTTATCAAGTGCTTCTTTATTTCTTTTACCTATACTTTTATTATCAGAAACCAACACGTCATACCCCTCTTTTTTACCTAAAAGAGCAGCTCCGAATCCACTTTTACCAGCACCCATTATAACAAGTTGTTCTTTCACTATTTATCTTAGTTTTAGCGTGATAATTGATAATACTGCGAGCAGGATTCCTACAATCCACATTCTTGAAACTATTTTTGCTTCATGAATTCCCTTTTTTTGATAATGATGATGTAAAGGAGACATTAAAAATACTCTTCTGCCTTCTCCATATTTTTTCTTGGTATACTTGAACCAAGAGACTTGAATCATAACAGATAAGTTTTCTATTAAAAAGACTCCACAAATGATAGGAATTAAAAGCTCTTTTTTAATGGCAATTGCAAAGACTGCAATTATCCCTCCAATAGCAAGACTCCCCGTATCTCCCATAAAAACCTGAGCGGGATAAGAATTATACCACAAGAATCCAATACATGCACCTACAAATGCACTCATAAAAACAACCAACTCAGCTGTATTTGGCAAATACATTATGTTTAAATAATCTGAAAAGAAAATATTGCCTGACACATAAGCAAAAACCAATAAGGTAAAACCAATAATTGCAGAAGTCCCAGTGGCCAAACCATCAATTCCATCTGTTAAATTGGCACCATTTGATACTGCAGTAACTATTAAGATTATAATGGGAATAAAAACTATCCACGCCCATTTTGAAGCCTCATTTCCTAAAAAACCTAATAACCATTTGTAATCAAATTCATTATTTTTTATTAAAGGCAAAGTAGTTTTAGTGGAATAATGTTCAACCCAATAATATTCAACAGTTCCATTATTTTCTTCAATTGGTTTTTGACTAACAAAGTTTTCTCCAATTTTTTCTTTAAAACCCTTTAAATTCTCGGCTTCTACTTTTTCTTTAACTGTGACATTATCGTTGAAAAACAATAAACATGCGACTATAACCCCAATGCCTATTTGACCAATTATTTTGAATTTACCAGCAAGACCCTTTTTATTTTTTTTAAATACTTTTATATAATCATCCAAAAACCCTATTACTCCCAACCAAACAGTAGTTATAAGCATAATAATGGTATATATATTATCTAATTTTGCAAAAAGTAATGTTGGAATTAAAATGGCTGATAAAATGATTAAACCACCCATAGTTGGTGTTCCTTTTTTCTCCATCTGGCCCTCTAAACCAAGATCTCTTATACTTTCTCCTACTTGTTTTTTTTGTAATAATTGAATAAGTTTTTTTCCGAAAAGTAAAGAAATGACAAGGGAGAAAATAATCGCAAGACCAGCTCTAAAAGAAATAAATGAAAACAAACCTGATCCAGGGAAATCATAATTAGTATTTAAATATTCGAATAAGTGATATAACATTATTTTTTCATTTGGGTTAATATTTCTATTGTAGTTTCCATATCATCGAAGTGACTAGTATTATCACCTATGATTTGATATTTTTCATGGCCTTTTCCTGCTATAAGAACTATATCCCCACTTCTTGCCATGCTGCATGCGGTTTTAATAGCTTCCTTTCTGTTTGAAATAGACAAAGCATTAGATTGTTTTTCAAAATCAATACCATTATTGATATCCTCAAGAATTATTTCCGGATTTTCTGATCTAGGATTATCTGAAGTTATAATAACTCTATTACTATAATCAGATGCTATTTTACCCATTAACGGTCTTTTTCCTTTGTCCCTATCTCCCCCACATCCAAAAACGGAAATAATTGATTCTCCACCTTTTTTAATTGCATGGATTGTTTTTAAAACATTTTCAAGCGCATCAGGCGTATGAGCATAATCAACAACTATAATTATATTTGATTCTGAAGTAAAATATTCGAACCTTCCCTCTGGGGCCTTTAAACTGCTTAAAGTAGTTAATACAGACATTTCATCTTCTCCTAAACAAGATGCGACTCCAAAAGCAACCAATAAATTATAAGCATTAAAGTTTCCTATTAATCTTGAAACCATTTCTTTTCCGTTAATAATTAGAGATAATCCACTAAAATGGTTTTCTAAAACTTTTCCTTTAAAATCTAATTCTCCATGTAAACCATAAGATTTGATTTTTGCATGACTATGCATTCCCATAGTTTCTCCTTGATTATCATCATAATTCAACAATGCAAAAGCTTCATCTGAAAGGCCATCAAAAAACTTTTTCTTTGCTTGTATGTAATTATCAAAAGTGGAATGGTAATCTAAATGATCTCTTGATATGTTTGTAAACACACCTACTTTAAAGTCTAAACCTGATATACGTTGTTGATCTACAGCATGAGAACTAACTTCCATAAAAACGTGTGTACAACCTTTTTGAACCATTTTATTAAGGGTCCTATTAATTGCTATAGCATCTGGAGTAGTATGGGTTGCTTCAAATGTATGATGAAGAATTTTTATTGAAACGGTGGATATTAAACCTGTTTTATAACCTAATAATCTAAATAAATCATATAGTAAAGTTGCTGATGTCGTTTTACCATTAGTTCCTGTGATTCCAACAAGCTTCAATTTTTCTGATGGATTATCAAAAAAATTAGAGGCGATTAACCCCAAAGCGTTTGAACTATCAGAAACCTTAACGTAAGTTACATTTGGATTAAAATGATCAGGAAATTTTTCACAAACAATACAACATGCTCCATTTTCAATTGCTTGTTGAATATAATTATGCCCATCTGACTGGGTTCCTCTTGTTGCAACAAATGCAGTCAGTTTAATGACTTTTCTTGAATCAAAAGTTATATGCTCAACAGCAACATTAGTTAAGCCTTTAATCTCTTGAATGCCGACTCCATATATTATTTCTTTTAATAATTTCATCCAAGTTTCAACTTTATAATAGTTTGATCTGGAGTGTATTTACTTCCAGCTTTTAAGGATTGACTTATCACAGAACCACTGCCTTCAAACTTAACTACCATATGCATATCTTCAAGTAAATACAATGCATCATTAAGCCCCATACCATAAACATTAGGCACTAAATTCTTCTCATAATTTATAGCGCTAATTTTAACAGACTTTTGACCAGATTTTATTTTAATACAATCGCCTAAATTTTCAGAATCACGTTCAATTTGAGTAATCCCCATTTCTTTTGAAACAATCAAAAAATCTTCTTTACTTCCATCTTTTGATGGTGGATAATTGAATTGATCAACTTCAATTTCATTTTGTTTTTTCTCAAACTCTTGTGCATAAACCTTATCAGCTATTTCTTTAAAAACAGTACCTGAAACTTTTGCTCCATATATATCTTTTGTCGGCCCTTGAATAACAACTATACAGCTATATAATGGATCATCTGCTGGGAAAAACCCACAAAAAGAGGCTTGATATTTATCTCCATATCCTTTTGAACCTTGTGCTATTTTTGAAGTACCTGTTTTGCCTGCAATCTCAAATCCTCTGGCACGAATATTTTTAGCCGTTCCATGGTGAACAACACCTTTTAACATTATTGTTAAATCATCAAGCGTTTCTTTTGAACAAATACTAGGATTTAACACATAACTATCAAATACTTTTAAAGTTTTTTCACCTCTTCTTATAGACTTAACAAACTGAGGCCTAACCAAAACCCCATCATTTGCAACAGCATTATAAAAGGCTAATGTTTGTAGTGGAGTTATTTCCACTTCATAACCAATAGACATCCATGGCAAGGATACTCCAGAAAACAAAGGATCATTAGCATCCCTAATTAATGGAGAACCTTCTCCATTGATTTTTAAACCTAGCTTATTCTGTATCCCTATTTTCTTTAAACCATCAACAAATTGTTGTGGATTATCTTTATAGTTATCATATATTAACTTGCTTATCACATTTGACGATTTTTCAAACGCGTACTGTACCGTATTCTTACCAAATATTTTACCCCCATCAGTTAATGTTTGATCATAAAAACGATACCTACCTGTCATATTTATAGAGTCAGAAATTTTCAGTTTATCATCTTCCAAGGCAACAAGCAGAGAAGCAAGTTTAAATGTTGACCCAGGTTCAGAAGCTAACCCAACTGCATGATTTAATTGTTCTGAATAAGTTTCATTAGCCGTATCTATAGTTAGATTCACAATCGCCTTAACAAAACCAGTTTTCACATCCATTAAAACCACACAACCTTTTTGAGCTTTTTGCTCTTTCAATTGATGAAGCAAAGCAGCATTTGCAACATCTTGAATATTAATATCTATTGAAGTATATATATCACTACCAGGTATGGGCTCAACACTAAGTTCATTTTGTATTGGCTTCCAGTTTCCTCCACGGATTTTTTCCATGAGCATACGACCATCTTGACCTTTTAAATCTTGATTAAAAGCTCCTTCTAGACCTACAATAGGAACTTTTCCTTCTCTAACATAACCTATAGTTCTTTTAGCCAGTGACCCGTAAGGCCTAACTCTTTCATGATTTCTTTCAATTATACACCCTCCCTTATATTGTCCTAATTTAAAAATTGGAAATTTTTTCAATCGAGAAATTTGATGACTTTTTAATCGATCAGCTATAAAAAAATATTGGTTTCCACGATTCTTTTGATAAACCAATAATTCTTTCCACTCTTTTCTAGATTTATGAGAAAGCAAAGAACTTAATGAATCAGAAAGTGCATCTATATTTTTATAAAACAAGACTGAATCAATTACTTTAAAATCAACATGAACTTTATATCTTGGAACAGACAAAGAAAGAGATGTCTTTTGTTCATTTTCAGCAAAAATATTTCCTCTTGGAGCTTTGATTTCCCGTAGTTCAAAAACTTGCTTTTCAGCTTGAAAAACTAATTCTGACCCTTTATAAAATTGTAGATAAAAGATTTGTACAATAACAAACACACTAACAACCAACACTAAAAAATAGACTATATAAACTCTTGTTATTGATTCTTTACTATCCATTAATTATCAATTTTATTTTCCTTAATTATTAATGGAGGATCTATAGATTCATACAAACCCCAATGAGCTACTTCATTTGCTATTTTACTTTGTAAACTTTTAGTATCATACATTTCAAGAGCAGACTGTAATTCTGAATAAAGCTGGTCTCCTTTTTTAGTTTCATTTGAAATTTCACGAACAGTATTATCAATATGATATCCATAAGCCACATACAAAAGCATTAAAAAAGTGATAAACACCAAAAAAGGAATATTGTTCAACACAATACCTTTTTTAAACATTTCACCAGAAAATATGGTTTTAATAATTGTCATTTATTAATCTTTTTTACTTGCAATTCTCAGTTTTGCGCTACGTGCTCTTGAATTAACCTTGATTTCCTCTTCATCTGGGACTATAGGTTTTCTAACGACCTCTTCCAAAGTTCGATTTACATTCCCATAAAAGTCCTTATCTAAAACTCCCTTAACATTTCCAGATCTAATGAAATTTTTAACCATTCTATCTTCTAATGAATGATAAGTAATAACCACCAAACGACCTTTTGGGTTTAAACAATTAGGAATTTGTTCCAACATCTCAGAAAGCGATTGCATCTCTTGATTAACTTCAATTCTTATCGCTTGGAAGACCCTTGCTAAAAACTTATTTCTTGTCTTAAATGACGTTAACCCTCCAACAGCATAGGCTAATTTTTGAGTACTGTTAATTAACTCTTCATTTCTTAGGGAAATAATTTTATTTACAATCTTTGAAGCCAAACCCTTGTTAAATTCTCCAAATTGAATAAAAAGGTCAATCATATCAGCCTCATCATAATTATTAACCACATGGAAAGCATTTAACTCTCCAGCCTGGTTCATTCTCATATCCAACAAGCCATCGTGGTTAAATGAAAATCCTCTTTCGCCCACATTAAACTGATGAGAAGAAACTCCTAAGTCAGCCAAAACACCATCGACACAATCAAAACCATTAACATTCAACACATTCTGGAAATGCCTAAAGTTTTGTTGTACCAACGTAAACCTTGAATCATCAATAACATTTTTTGAAGCATCAGCATCTTGATCAAACGCAATTAATCTTCCTTTATCAAGTTTATCTAAAATTTGTTTAGAATGACCTCCACCACCAAATGTCACATCAACATAAAAACCATTAGGATTTAAAACCAATGCATCTGTAGCAGCATGTAAAAGAACTGGTATATGATATTCGTTATTCTTCATCCGAAGAATCTCCCATAACATCTGCAGCTAGGGCATCAAACTCATTCCAGTCATTATTCATGATTTTTTCATAACAATCCTTATCCCAAATCTCCCACAAATCAACATTAGCAACAACGACTACGTCTTTTTTGATACCAGCCCAACCAAGCAAACCTTTTGGAAGAAGAACTCTACCACTACCATCAGCCATAACTTTAGTAGCTCCTTTCTGAAACATTCTAGCAAATTTCCTATCCTTAGCTTTGAAACGATTGAGCTTCCTTAGCTTACTCATAACAACCCCCCACTCTGAAGATGTATACATTGACAAACAATCATCAACACCCCTAGAAATAACGAATTGCCCCTGATCCTGTGGAGATAACTGCTTTCTCATATCAGAAGGGATTAACATCCTACCTTTGACATCTAGCTTACAGTGATATTCTCCAATAAATCCAGTCATGAGCTTTAAACTTTAATCGTAAAACTAATAAATATTTACCCACATTTTCCCACATTTAACAAATTGTGAATAACTTTTTACGCTTTAGGTTAATTTTTGTTTCAAATAAATATAAAAAAAGATGGATTTTACAGATATAAAATAACATTACTATATTAGTGGGAAAATGTGGGTAATACGTGAAAATTATTTAGAACAAACCACATCCATCAATATTAATTTTTAAATTGAGGTTCGAATCAAAAAAAATGAGTCAAATACAGCAAATAAATGTTGAGAATATTTTACTAGAAAAAAGCCCTAAACTACACAGGTTTCTACCTAAGTTTTTTATTAACTGGCTTAAAAAAATACTTCATGAAAAAGAAATCAATCAAATTCTTAGAGAATTAGAAAACGATTTTGAAATAGATTTCATAAATAAGGGGTTGAAAAAATTGAACGTTAAATCTCAAGCCATTAGCATTGAAAACATACCTAAAAAAAGTGGTGTAATCCTTGTTGCAAACCACCCATTAGGTGGACTAGACGGCATTGCTATGATACAACAAATAAGCAAAGTAAGAAATGATGTTAATTTTTTAGTTAATGATATTCTGACTCAAATAAATAAATTAAAACCTTATTTTATACCTATAAACAAACATGGGAAAAACTCTAGAAAAAATCTCCTAAAAATAGATGAGCTATATAAATCTGAGTCTTGTATTGTTTTATTCCCAGCTGGTCTTGTTTCAAGAAGGCAAGAAAATAAAAAAATAAAAGATTTAGAATGGAAAAAAAGTTTTATTACAAAAGCAAAAAAACACAACAAAACTATTATCCCAGTACATGTTAATGGAATAAACTCAATAAAATTTTATAATCTTTCATATTGGAGAAAAAAATTCGGAATAAAACTAAATATAGAAATGTTATTTTTAGTTGATGAAATGTTTAAAAAAAATGGATCTACCATTACATTTTCATTTGGAAAACCAATCTCCCCAGAAATTTTTCACAATAAAATATCTGATTTAGAATGGGCACAAAAGATTAAAAATCATGTATATGAGTTAGAAAACAATCCTAACTTTGATTTTAGAATATAGTAACTATGGAACCAATAATATCACCAATATCAAAATCTATTATAAAAAAAGAACTTAATAACAATAGATTTATAAGGTCAACCAATTACGCTAATCATGAAATTTACATTCTAAATCACCTTAACAGTCCAAATACTGTAAAAGAGATTGGAAGATTGAGAGAAATCACCTTTAGAGAATCTGGCGGTGGCACTGGCAAACCTTTAGATCTAGACAACTTTGACACAAGAGACGAAGCATACTATGAGCAACTTATAGTTTGGGACCCTGAAAAAGAAGAAATAATTGGAGGTTATAGATTTATTAAAGGAAATGAAATTTTAAAATCGCCTAAACACAATGATTTAGCTACTAATGGACTTTTTAATTTTAATCAAAAGTTCATAGATGAATACCTTCCATATACTATAGAACTAGGCAGATCTTTCGTACAGCCTAATTACCAACCTTCATCAGGAAATAAAAAAGCTATTTTTTCTTTAGACAACTTATGGGATGGATTAGGCGCCCTTGTTGTAGACAACCCAGAAGTGAAACATTTCTTTGGAAAGGTAACCATGTACTTAGATTTTCACAAATTAGGTAGAGACTACATTCTTGGGTTTTTTAAACATTTTTTTTCAGATAAAGAAAAACTTGTCACACCTATAAAAGCTTTAGATTTACACTATAATATTAATGAATTTATTAACGAAATATCAGATCTTGAATTTAAAGACGCTTACAGACTTTTATCCCAAAAAAATAAAGAATTGGGAGCAAATGTCCCACCTTTGATTGGAGCCTATATGAATCTTTCAGCATCAATGAAGTCTTTTGGCACAGCTTTAAATCAAAAGTTTGGAGATGTTGAAGAAACAGGAATATTAATTTCTATTGAAGACATATACCCAAACAAAAAAGAAAGACACATCACAACCTATAAAAAAGTGGGAAATGGAAATTAAAAATGCAGAATTCATTTGCAGCAATACTGAATGGGAAAAATGTCCAAAACCAGATAAACCAGAATATGCTTTTATAGGACGATCTAATGTTGGGAAATCATCATTAATCAACTCTATAACCAACCATAAATCTCTTGCTAAAACATCAGGAAAACCGGGAAAAACACAGTTAATTAATCATTTTTTAATTAACCACGATTTTTTTTTCGCAGACTTACCTGGTTATGGTTATGCAAAAGTATCTAAAAAAGATAGAGAAAAATTTAAAGATTTTTCAATGAAATACCTACAATTAAGACCGAACTTAATGTGTCTCTTTTTATTAATTGACAGCAGACATTCTCCTCAAAAAATAGACCTTGACTTTATGGAATATTGCAGCACTAAGGAAATACCCTTTGTTGTCTGCTTTACAAAAACTGACAAACTCAAACCTAAAGAATTAGAGAAAAACATAAGAATATATGAAGAAACTCTTTTAAAAAACTGGGAAGAAACACCAATGCATTTTATTACCTCTTCAATTGAAAAAACCGGCACCAAAGAACTTCTTTCCTTTATTGATCAAACAAACCAACTTTTTTAGCCCTGAATTCAAAAAAAACAATATTAATCGCACCAATGGATTGGGGACTAGGACATGTATCTAGAACCATTCCCATAATAAAAAACTTAATTAATCGCGGACACAAAGTAATAACTTGCGGAAATACTGATGCTAAAACTATATATGAAGAAGAATTTAAAAACTTAGAACATTTAGAATTTAAAGGCTACAACCCCAAATACAGTAAAGGCAACAACCAAGGTGTTGCCATGATTAAACAATCACCTAAGTTTTTTAAATTAATTAAACAAGAAGAAGAATTTGCTAATAAAATAGCAAAAAAGTTAAAATTAGATTATATCATTTCAGACAACAGATTTGGTTTTAGATCAAAACTCACAACTAATATTTTTATTTCTCATCAAATCAACATTCAAGCCCCCCCATTAATAAAACAAATTATGCATGCCATAAATTATGGATATATTAAAAAATTCAATCACTGCTGGATCCCGGATGTAGAAAACAAAGAAAAACTTGCTGGAAAACTATCCACTACCAAATTAAAAAACTGTCAATATATTGGAACACTATCTAGATTTGAAAGACCATGCAAAGAAAAATCAAACTGGACCTATAAATATCTTGGAATACTTTCAGGACCAGAACCTCAAAGAAGTATTCTTGAGAAAAAAATCATTAAAGAGTTTAATAGGCTTGACACAAAATGCGCCATTATTCAAGGCACTCCTAATAAAAAAAATAAACAACTAAATAAAATTGATATTTTTCCTCATTTAAAAACTTCTGACTTTTTAAAAACAATTGAAAAATCTGAAACCATTATTTGTCGCTCTGGATACAGCAGCATTATGGATTTAAGCATATTACAAAAACAAGCCATATTGGTACCTACACCTGGACAAACAGAACAAGAATACTTAGGGAAATACCATAACAAAATTTCAAAAATAGAAACCTTAAGTCAAAATAAATTTTCTCTTAAAGAAGAAAAAAATCACTTTCCAATTATAAAAATAAACAACAAGAAACTAATGATTGAATCATTAAATAAATGTGGATTATGAATTATTTAGCAAAGTTTAAAACTTCATAATCAGATCCATTTTGTTGCCACATCACAGCTAAAGCGTAACAATTATCATGATTCCACAAAATTGACGGTGCTAAAGTAGCATTAACTTCTGTTAAATTTTTACCATCCTCAAATGTAATTGCTTGACCAAAAGTTTGTCCAGTAGCTTCAGTTCTTAAAATATGATTATGTACAAAGTTAGGATTTGATGGAGAACCAGCAATTTGCTGTTCAGCTACTTGACCATCTTCCATAACATATATTGCTAAATAGCAATTTTCTCCTGAAAAAGAATTTTCAACTTGAGTCTGTACTTTAACATTCATAGATCCATCCGACACGCTATAACTTAAAGCCATTGAAACTTCTGTTGCAGAGACAATTTCTGATTGTACTGCACTTGATAAAGAGCTATAACTATTAGGAATATCGGTAGCTCCTACAAAGAAATGTGGGTAACCACTAGGGTCCAAGTAATCTAACAAGTTATTATTAATATCAGCCGAGAATTCATCACCTGCATGAAGAGCAACAACCTCAGCATAACCTGGAAAATCTGTTGCTAAATCATCTGAAAACTCTTGCCCCCAACTTCCACAGTAAGGACACCATGTTCCTGTAGCTTTAAAAACCAATGCTTTTTGTTCATTGACAGGGTATGTACAAGTACCATCATCTTTTTTTGCTTCAGCATCATATGCTAAACTCATAGGGTCTGTACACCCTTTTTTACTACAATTAGTAAGGAATAACATCAAACATGAAATGGTAAATAAAGTGGAAATTGATTTTTTCATAGTATAAAGTTTTTATGTAAAGTTAAAATAAAATTAGACTTTTGACAAAGTAAAGAAAAATGTTGAGCCACGACCAATAGTACTTCTTATGCTAATTGTATGACCATGCGCATCTACAATATGCTTAGCAATAGCTAATCCTAAACCAGTTCCTCCTTCATGTCTAGACCTGCTTTTGTCGACCCTGTAAAACCGTTCAAAAAGTCTTGGAAAATGTTCTTCATTGATGCCAATTCCATTGTCTTCTACTTCAATCATTATAGATTCATCTGTTGATAAAAACCTAATAATAATTTCACCATCTTGATTGCTGTATTGAATGGCATTGCTAATCAAATTTTGAAGTACCTGACCAATTTTTCCAGAGTCGCAAGAAACCATTATTTGATCATCATAATCATTTGCAAACTTTAATTTAATTGACTTCTCATTGGCTTTTAACTCTAAACTATCCATAACATCTCTTGAAATTTGAACGATATCAGAAGGCTTAAAAACCATTTCAGTTCTTTGAGACTCGAATTTTGCAATCATATCTAAATCTCCAACAATCAAGTTCATGCGATCCACCCCTTTTAGAGCTCTTTTTAAAAACTTTTCATTAATCGACTTATCTTCAAGACCACCCTCTAATAAAGTTAGAATATAACCTTGAATACTAAAAATAGGTGTTTTTAATTCATGAGCTAGATTCCCAATAAACTCTCTTCTAAACTCTTCCTGCTCCTTTAATTTAACTAGTTCTTCACGACTTTTATTTGCCCAATCTATAACATCTGTTTCGCTTGCAGATAATACATCTTCATTCATATCAATTTCGTAATCAGCCTTGGAAGTTTGAAACTCATGAATCATTCTATATAACAACCTTATTTTTCGGTTTATAAAAATTTCTAAAAGAAAATAAACTAAACCGTAAGATGCAACTAAAAGAAATAACCCTATTAAAGAAAGATACTTTATAGATAATTCTATATCAAGAAAACTTAAAACTATTTTCAAGACCAAAATCACAATTAACGTAGAGATAATTGAGAATATTAAAGCAAATTGATTTGGTGTTTTTACCTTGAACATCTTTTAATATTGCAAAAATAACAAGAAATAACATACCACATGTCAAAGTAAATTTTAAACTTAGCAAAATTAATAAAGATGAAAAATTTTAAAATAATAGTTATATGTACTGGAAATAGCTGCAGAAGCCAAATGGCAGAAGGCTATTTGAAGTATTTTTCTAATAAAATGCAGCTTAACATTGAAGTGTATAGCGCAGGAATAGAAGCTCATGGAATTAACCCTAATGCTCGTGATATAATGCTTGAAGATGGAATAAATATTTCAGCCCACACTTCTAATCTTATTGAAGAATTTATTGGGGAAAACATCACCCATGTACTAACGGTATGTGATCACGCCAATCAAAATTGTCCAATTTTCCCAGAAAAAACTTCAATTACTCATTTTAACTTTAGTGACCCATCAAAACTAAAAGGAAGTGAAAAGGAAATTGAAAATGCTTTTAGAAAAACAAGAAATGAAATAAAAATTTATTGTGAAAAATATCTAATTAACAACTTTTCATAATGACCAATACTCAAATTTTAATTGGCGAAATCATTGGGACCTTCATATTAATCATGTTCGGTTGTGGATCAATTTCACTGGCTATAAACTTTGAAATTCTTGACAGTCTTTATCAAGTTGCTTTATTCTGGACTGCAGGTGTAACCATTGGAATTTATGCTTCAAAAAAACTTTCTGGCGCTCATATTAATCCTTGTTTTTCAATAGCAACACTAATAAATAAAGAAATTAATTTCATTCAGTTTTTGACCTACATTTCTGCCCAATTAATTGGCGCTATTTGCGCGGCAATATCATTGTATTTGATAACAAGGCATAAAATAAGCTCCTACAGTTTAGAAACAGCTAGTGTTTTTGGAGAATATTTCCCAAACCCATCAAACCCAGAAATTATTACAAGTACTAAACAAGCTTTTTTTGCTGAATTATCTGCTACCTTTCTATTGATTTTTATAATTCTAATAATTATCAACATCAAGAAACTCAAAAATTACTCAGCCATATTGATTGGCATTCTAGTAGGTGTTTTAATTTGTTTTTACGCCCCTATTACCCAATGTTGTATGAACCCAGCTAGAGATATTGGACCTAGAATAGTTAGTTATTTTACAGGTTGGGAAGAATTTGCTTTTAAACAAAATGGGCTTGGGTGGTTAACAGTTTACATCATTGCACCGCTTTTAGGCGCATCTTTAGCAACCGTTTTATTCAGACGCATTAAAAGATTTCAATCTTAAATTAGATTGGTAAAATAGAGAAACCAACAACAACATTTCCATTCCATAAAAAACGTCTTCAATTGGAATAGTTCCTAACCTAATTCCTAAATTATAATCATCATTATACCATACTACCTGCTCTTCAATAAAAGAACCTGTCAATAATCCGTTTACAACAATAAAAGGAATTAAAATAAATAGGAAGGTTTTAAAAAACAAGTTCATATTAACAAATCTTTTACTAATAACTAACAAAAATGACAATGAAATAAATGTTATTGACGTGTAACTCTTTTCTAAATACAAAACCCCTATTACTAAAAGCAAACCACTCAAAACGTAAACAATGATATTAGAATTAAAAGATGTTGGTTTTGAAAGGGTATAAACTACGTGATATGTGAAAATACATGCATATGGGATTATAAAAAAGAACATGTATTCTTCAATTGGTAATCCGAAAAGAAATAAGCCTGATAAGTACCTTTCGTTGAATCCCCAAATGCCAATATCTGTAAACCAAATGTCCCACGGAATAAAAACAAAAAACATTAATAGAAACCCTAGTAAAAAGGATGGGAAATTTTTATGAAAGTTTAATCTTGAATGAAAAGTATAAATCAATGGAATAATAATAGAAAAAAATTCAATTATAAGATATAAATACTTTTCCATTATTATATCATATTAAGCTGATTCTTAAGAGCTGATTTAAAGGTTAAATACACTTTTTTTGAATTTGGAATTCTGACCCTAGTTTTCATTATTTCTTGAGGGGGAATTGACTTTATTTTATTGAATAACGAAACGTAATATCTATAAGCTACATAAACCCCTAACCTAGATGATTTGGGCAACTTTTGAATCCCTTTTAATGCAGCTGCAAAATCACAGTTAATATCTTTTTCAATATTTATTTTATCAGTCTCTGTAAACTTATGCAAATCAACATCTGGAAAATAAGTTCTACCTAAATTTTCAAAGTCCGATTTTACATCTCTCAAAAAATTTACTTTTTGAAAAGCAGCACCAAGTCGTCTTGCAGGACTTTCTAATTCTTCATACATCTGTTGGTCTCCATTTACAAAAACTTTTAAACACATCAAACCAACTACTTCTGCTGAACCAACAATATATTCATTATAAGAATCGTCAGAATACACTACATCATGTAAATCTTGCTCCATGCTTTTAAGAAACAAATCAATCATTTCTTTATCAATATTATACTGCTTAACAGTTAAAACAAAAGAATTAATAATAGGGTTAGAGCTTATTCCTCTTTTAAGCGAAAGATAAGTTTCAGAAATAAAATCATCAAGAATTTCTTTTTTTGGATAATCATGAAAAGTATCAACAATTTCATCGGCAACTCTAACAAAACCATAGATTGAATAAATTGCTTCATGAATCGATTTATCTAATAAATAAATCCCAAGAGAAAAACTAGTGCTGTATTTCTTTGTTATTATTTTACTTGATTTATAAGAAATAGAATCATATAAGCTTTTCATAATGCTAATATAATTTTTTATCTAATTCTTCAGCAACAATTTGACCTGATATTATTGAAGGTGGCACACCTGGACCAGGAACAGTCAACTGACCCGTATAAAAAAGATTTTTTATTTTCTTATTTCTCATCCTTGGTTTTAATATTGCCGTTTGACGTAAGGTATTTGCCAATCCATAAGCATTTCCTTTAAAAGCATTATAATCTTGTTCAAAGTCTTTTACACAATATGATTCCTTAACGACAATATCTTCAGCAATATCATTTCCAGTTAATTGATTTAATCTTTTTAAAATCATTTCAAAGTATTTCTCTCTCATTTCCTCTGAGTCATGTAAACCAGGTGCAAGAGGAATTAAAAAAACTAAATTCTCCATACCTTCCGGTGAAACGTTTTTATCTGTTAATGAGGCACAGCTCATATAAAACAAAGGTTTTTTTGGCCAAGCTGGCTCATCATAAATTTCTTTAGCATGATTATCAAAGTCTTCATCAAAAAAAAGTGTGTGATGTTTTAAATTGGAAAGCTTTTTGTTTACTCCTACATAAAAAAGTAAACTTGAAGGGGCTAATTCTCTTTTATCCCAATAAGATTCTGAATAATTTCGATACTTTTTATCTAAAAGTTTTTGTTCAACATGGTGGTAATCCGCTCCAGCAATGACTGCATCAAAATTGATAATTTCTTTATTAACTGTTAAAGATTTTACCCTTGCATTTTCGATATTTATTCTACTTACTTCAGCATTACACTCTATTTTTACATTTTTTTCCAGAGCTAAATCTACAAGTGATTTAACTACAGAGTAAAACCCACCTTCAGGATAATAAGTCCCCACCTTAAGACCAGTATAATTCATTAATGAATAAAGTGCGGGAGTATTTTCTGGAGTTGCTCCAAGAAAGAGAACAGGAAACTCCATAAGTTTGATTAACCTAGAATCCTTAAAATACCTTCTAACATATTTTCTAAAAGATGTGAAAATACTCAAATGAAAAAGACCTTTTAAAACCGAAATATTAATAAACTCAAAAATAGAATTTGATGGTTTATAAACCAATTCAGACATGCCTATTTGATACTTCTTCTCAGCCTTTTCCATGAACTTAATCAGTTTTTTACCACTTCCTTTTTCAATTTTTTCAAAAGTAGCTACTAAGCTATCAAAGGAAGATGGAACAACTAACTCATCATTTTTATCAAAAACTATTGAAAAGCCAGGATCAAGTTTGTTTAAAACAAAATAATCTGATGTTTTTTTTCCATGTCTTTCAAAAAAGCGATCAAACACATCAGGCATCCAATACCAACTTGGGCCCATATCAAAAGTAAACCCATCTTTTTTTAATTGTCTTGCTCTACCACCAAGGGAGCTATTTTTTTCAAAAACAGTAACATCATATCCTTTAGATGCTAATTCTATTGCAGAAGTTAATCCTGCAAAACCTGAACCAATAACAGCAACTTTTTTCAAATTTCTAAAGATTTTAAATCCCTAAAGATAATTTTCTAAAATAAGAATCAAATTCATTAAGAGAATAAAAAACTTTACCTTGTGTTCTAACTAATCTTAATAGATCAGG
Organism: Crocinitomicaceae bacterium; assembly: GCA_002723085.1. Lineage (GTDB taxonomy): Bacteria > Bacteroidota > Bacteroidia > Flavobacteriales_D > Parvicellaceae. The sequence goes on from PBNK01000020.1 coordinate 37,739, forward strand.
GTTCCCTGCGTAAAATAGTTTGCAATTAGAATTCGCTTTTACATCATCGCAAAATTTTTGAATTGCAGTTATTTTTTGCCCCACAATAAAAGTTGAAAACAAAATATCCGGATTAATTTTCTTAATGCTCATAACTATACTTTCATAAGAAATAGTTTTACCTATGTTAACCACATCAAAACCAAACTTTTTTAAAACAAGATTGGCATACAATAATGCAAAGTCATGATCTTCCCATGGTGGCAAAAACAAAAAAGCTTTTTTATTTATTCTAGATGCCTTAGGAACAGACTCTATAGCATAATGAAATTTTTGCTTAATTAAATTTGACAAAAAATGTTCTTGGGCTGGAAAAAGTTCACCTGAAGACCATAGTGTACCTATCCTTCTCAAGGTGGGAATAAAAACATTTTCATAAATAAAACATAAATCATGTTTTTCCTTCAATTCATTATAAGTTTTATCAAATAAAGGCTCATCAAATTGAACAGAACTTATTATTAACGAATTTATATACGGGTCGAAACCATCATACGACTTTGTTAACTTTGAAACAGAATCACTTATTTCATCAGGAGATAATGAAGCAACCTTACTGATTTTGTGGCCATTTTTAATCAACAATGAGACATTTAATATTTTTTTAAGTTGATCATCATTGTAAGATCTGATATTAGTGTCAGTACGATTAGGGTTAACCAAACTGTATCTTTTTTCCCATATACGAATAGTGTGCGATTTAATACCTGAGAGCTTTTCTAAATCTGCTATTGAATAATTATGCATTTTGTTTAATTTTAAGCTAAATTACTTAAACAATTTGTCAAAAACAATGTTTTTAGCAACTTTTGTTTAAATTTGAAATTAAATTGTTAAACAAAATAAATGAAAAGAAATTTGATAATAAATAAACTAATTAAGAATCTTCTTATGCATAACTTTAATTTTTTATTGATCGGATTTTTATTAATTAGCAATTGCTATTTATCTCAAAGCGGAGTTATTAAAGGAACAGTTGTTGACGAAACAAGCAATGAAACCATACCATTTGCAAATATTTTTATTGAGAACACAAAATCTGGTGTAACAAGTGATTTGGATGGTAATTACATAATAGAAAACTTAAAACCAGGACTATACAACATAACTTGTAGTTATATTGGATACAAACCAAAAAGTTTTTCAGAAGTTATAGTATCATCCAACAAACCAACCAATTTAACGATTAAACTTATTGAATCCTCAACCAATCTTGAAGAGGTTGAAATTACAGCTTCCCCATTTCAAAAGTCTGAAGAAAGTCCTGTAAGCAAAAGAAACATCAACGCAACTGAAATTTACAGAAATCCTGGAGGGAATAGAGATATATCAAAAGTAATTCAATCATTACCAGGTGTTGCATCAACAGTTTCTTTCAGAAATGATATTATTATAAGAGGTGGCGCACCTAACGAAAATAGATTTTATTTAGACGGAATTGAAGTGCCCAATATTAATCATTTTGCCACTCAAGGTTCATCTGGCGGACCTGTTGGAATGATTAACGTAAATTTCATAAGGGAAGTAGATTTATATTCTGGTGCTTTTCCAGCAAATAGAGGAAATACATTAAGTTCTGTATTAGAATTTAAACAGGTAGATGGAAACCCCGATCGTTTAGCCACTACTTTCACTATAGGGTCAAGTGATATTGGAATGACATTTGATGGTCCAATTGGGGAAAAAACAACATTTGTTTTATCTGCCAGAAGATCATACCTCCAGTTTTTATTTAAATTAATAGGACTGCCTTTTTTACCCACTTACAACGACTTTCAATTCAAAACTAAAACTAAAATTGATGACAAAAATCAAATAACAGTTGTTGGTTTAGGCGCAATTGATGACTTTGTACTTAACACGACCATCAATAACAACATTACTGATCAAGAAACAATTGAAAGGAATAACTATATTTTAGGATATATTCCTGTAACTACTCAGTGGAACTATACCATTGGAACAAACTGGACTCACTTTAAAGAAAATAGTTTTCAAAATATTGTCTTTTCAAGAAATCATTTAAACAATAGATCCATCAAGTATAAAGACAACATAGAAACTCCTTCAAATTTACTGCAAGATTATTTATCTCAAGAAATTGAAAATAAATTTAGATTTGAAAACACCTTTCGAAAAAACGGTTGGAAGATGAATTTTGGGGTAGGAATTCAACATGTAACATATACTAATTCAACTTATCAAAAAATAGAATTTCAAGGAGACTCTTCAACAATTGATTTTGAATCAGAACTTAATCTTTTAAAATCAAGCTTATTTGGACAAATAAGTAAGAAGTTTTTTAATGATAAATTAATTGGATCATTTGGATTAAGGACAGATCAAAATTCATATTCAGATGAAATGAAAAACCATATTGATCAATTATCTCCAAGATTCAGCTTAGCTTATGCAATAAATGATAAAATCAGCTTTAATTTTAATGTTGGAAAATATTTTCAATTGCCCGCTTACACAGTAATGGGTTACAAAAATGAAAATGGAGTTCTTGAAAACAAAGAAAATAATCTTAGCTACATAAACAACAAGCATCTAGTAGCAGGAATTGAGTTTAATCCTGAAAAATACACTAAAATTACAATTGAAGGTTTTTATAAGAAATATGATAATTATCCTTTTTTGATTAGAGACAGCATTTCATTAGCAAATCTCGGTGGTGATTTTGGGGTAATTGGCAATGAACCTGTTACCAGCACTTCTTCAGGCAGATCTTACGGAATTGAGTTTTTAGCTCAAAGAAAACTAAGTAAATCTTTTTATGGAATTTTAGCTTATACATGGGTAAGAAGCGAATTCATTGACATGAATAATAATTACATTCCCTCAGCATGGGACAATGGACATATTGTAAGCCTAACTGGAGGTATAAAATTGAAAAACGACTGGGAAATAGGAATGAAATTTAGGTTTTCAGGTGGATCCCCTTATACTCCTTATGATTACAATACTTCTTCAATAAGGCAAGTTTGGGACGTGAATTCTTTTGGAGTATTTGATTACAGCAATTTAAATAGTGAAAGACTCAAATCTAATCATGGTTTAGATTTAAGAATAGATAAAAAATGGTACTGGAAAAAAGTAGCTTTGAACTTGTATTTTGATATACAAAACCTTTATAATTTTCAAGCTGAAACTCCCAGAAGCTTAATTGCTGTTACAGATAATCAAGGAAATATTTTAATTGACTCCAACGATCCATCTAGATATCAGTTAAAATACATTAACAATGTTGCTGGAACAGTTCTACCATCAATTGGACTTCAATTTGAATTTTGAAAAATTTATTCATTAACTGATTCCACTCCTTTGATTTCAGGCAATTGAGTTTTTATAGATTCTTCTAAACCAGCTTTTATAGTCATTTTACTTGCTGTGCATGTTTTACACGCCCCCAACAATCTTACAATAACCTTTTTATCATTAGTTATTTCAACAAACTCCATATCTCCACCATCATTTTTAAGATAGGGTCTTAAATCATCAATAGCTTTTAGTACAATATTTTTCATTTTATCCATAACTATGAAGAGCATTTAGGAGATCCATAATCAACTTCAACTACTTTAGTATCAGACAATTCATCATTCCTCCAATCGACTCTTTTTATTATCTTATCGCATAAATCTAAGTAATATTTTTGAACTACAGTTTCATGTTGCATTATTGCTGGTCTTCCAGCATCCCCACTTTCTCTAACGCTCTGAACTAAAGGAATTTGTCCCAATAAAGGAATATTTAAAGAATCAGATAAATTTTTACCTCCACTATCTCCAAAAATATAATACTTATTATCTGGCAACTCTTTTGGAGTAAACCATGACATGTTTTCAACTATTCCTAAAACAGGAACTTTTATAGTTTCTATGTTGAACATGCTAATTGATTTTTTAGCATCAGCTATAGCTACATTTTGAGGAGTTGTTACCACAACCACACCTGTTAATGGAAGTGTTTGAACTATTGACAAATGAACATCTCCAGTTCCTGGTGGCGTATCAATGATTAAATAATCAAGCTCTCCCCAGTCTGCATCAAAAAAAAGCTGATGCAAAGCCTTAGCAGCCATTGGACCTCTCCAAACTACTGCTTCATCTAATTCTGCAAAGAATCCTATTGAAAGCAACTTAATTCCATAATTTTCAGCAGGAACAATATATTGTTTGTTGTCAATTTGCTTTGACATTGGTCGATAATGTTGACAATCAAACATAATGGGCATTGAAGGACCGTATATATCAGCATCAACTACACCTACTTTTAATCCTTTTTTATTAAGTCCTATAGCTATATTGGAAGCTACTGTAGATTTACCTACCCCACCTTTACCAGAAACAACAGCAATGATATTTTTAATATTGGGCAGAACTTTTTGAGCAGATTGAGCTTTTTTCAACCCCTTCACTTCAACTTCTGTATTAAAATCGGACCCAAGATTTCGCTCAATTGCGAATTGACAAGCTTCTTGCATTCTTTTTCTGGAATGCATAGCAGCATTTTTTGTTGAAACTACAAATGAAATAATTTTATCATTGATAATTATATCACTTACAAGGTCTAAAGAAACAATATCTTTGCCCATATCTGGCTCCATTACTGTGGACAAAGCTTTTAAAACATCTTCTTCTTTTAATTCTCCCATAACTTTTGCAAAAATAGAAAGTTTAAACTATAAATTTTTATTGTTTTAGATAATAAAATCACCAATTCAATTCTTTTGAAGGGTCCCAAAATAATTTATCAAAATTAATCACCTTGTCGTTTTGAACCAAAACCCCTTCATTAGCTAACTGATTCTGCATATGTTGTAAAGTTTGGAAATATTTTTTACCTGTTAAATAACCAAACCTATTCACCACTCTATGAGCAGGAATTTCAACATGATTTAAAGACTTATTGAGAACCCAACCCACCATCCTTGAGCTTTTAGAAGCACCTAAGAAACAAGCTATTGCTCCATAAGTACATACTCTTCCTTCTGGTATTAGCTTCACAACTTCCTTTACACTATCATAAAAATCATTCATATATTTTCATTAGTATAAAGTTTAATCAATAAAAAATTTCCCAGAAAGCATTTGACTATCAAAACCTGAAATATATTGATAATAATACATGCCCGTATTATACCCTCTTAAATCAATTAAATAATAATCGTTATTTGAAACAAAGCTATCAACTAATTGGCCAAGTGAATTATAAATTAACAAGTCATAGTCAGCTTCTCCTGGGTGATTTCTGTAAAAATAAATAAAATCTGAAGCAGGGTTTGGAAAAATTGAAAATGGATTTTCACTTAATATTGGTGGAGGATTAAACCCAAGAAGAAATAGTCCACTTTTTCTATCAGATAACAAAACTTTTTCACCATTCCCAAATGGATAGACGCCCCATGCTCCTCTATACTGTAAATCATTGCTTCCCGAGTAAGAATCATAAAACCCTAGCCTTTTAGGATTTGAAGTATTAGAGATATCAAAAATTTGTAGTCCATCATTATAATAACTAACATAGGCGGTTTGATTTCTAACAATTACATTGTGAGGAAGGGTTTCGTCATAAAAATTTGAAGAGAATGTTGATTCAACATGTATATCATCAAGATCAGAAACGTCCAAAACTTTAATATCCATAGATGGTGTCTCATCACACATTACATAACTCAAACCATCGCCAGATAACCAACCTGAATGGTTATAGCCTTTATCAATATATATATCTAATTCGCCAAGCTGAACTGGGATTCCAATATCGTTAAACTTAACCACTTTTAACCCCTCATATCCACAATTTAAATAAGCCGTATCATTGATAACATACGCATCATGAACAACATCAACCCCTTCATAAGTTCCTATTAATGATGGCGATATTGGATTCGACAAGTCATATACAGCAAGAGGAAAAGATCCATTTGGCGTTAATACAGAACAAGCATATAATCTTGCAGTTGAAGTATCAATAAAAATATTATGAGCCCTGATAATTAACTCTGAACTGTCGTAAACCACTGAGACACTATCTGGGAGAAAACGCATATCCATAATCTGCAAAGAACTAACATAACCAGGCTGATCACAAACCGCATATAAGTAGCCATTGTAATCATGAAAATCTCTCCAAATAACATTACCAAAATGTTTCCCTTGAACAAAATCGACCTCACTCAAGGAGTTATCAGCAGCAATTTCAATAAAATGAGTTCCCATTGTTGAGCCTAAAACTGCAAAACGAAGATTATTAATTTCCACTCCCCAAACTTCATTGAAAACATTTTCACCATCACTTGAGCAGGAAGGCAACCCTGATTTAGTCCACTTATCCAATAAAAAAACGTTGTCATTTTGTGAATAAATAAAGGTATTTACTAAAAATAATGACAGAAAAAATAATGACTTCATATATAAAACAAAGTTAATTAAAGTTAAACTTTAAAATTCATATGTTTTATATCATTTTAATTTAAAATTTTATTAGGTAAACTATTATCTTCGTTTAATTGTTAGAAAATGAAGAGCCTAGTTATAATCCCCACTTACAATGAAATTGAAAATATTGAAAATATTATCAAAACTGTACTTGCATTAAAAGATGGGTTTCACATACTAATTGTTGACGATCAATCTCCGGATGGAACGGCTGACAAAGTGAAAGAATTAATAAACCATAATGAACGTCTTTTTATTGAAGAAAGAACTGAAAAATCTGGCCTTGGCACAGCTTATATTCATGGCTTTAAGTGGGCAATAAATAAAAAATATGACTATATTTTTGAGATGGATGCAGACTTTTCTCATGACCCACACGACCTTCCAAGATTATTAAAAAGATGTCAAGAAGAAGATTGTGATGTTTGTGTTGGATCAAGGTATATTAAAGGCGGAAAAGTTGAAAATTGGCCAAAATCAAGATGGTTAATTTCATATTACGCTTCCATTTATGTTCGTTTAATACTAATGATTGGTATCAAAGACACAACAGCTGGTTTTAAATGCTACAAAAGAAAAGTTTTAGAAACCATCAACTTAGATAAAATATGGTTTATTGGCTACGCATTTCAAATTGAAATGAAATATTCAGCAATTAAATTAGGATTTAAAGTAAAAGAAATACCTATTACCTTTAAGGATAGAGTTCTTGGAGATTCAAAAATGAATATGGGAATTTTCAAAGAAGCTTTTTGGGGAGTTATAAAACTTAAGACAAAATCATTTAAATGAGTTATTCTACAGTTATAAGAAATGCAACTATTGTAAATGAAGGCCAAAAGTTTATTGGTGATTTATCTATTGAAAATAATTTCATTTCAAATGTAAAACAAGGTTCAATCAATGGAACTTTTGACAAGGAAATTGATGCTACAGGACGTATACTAATTCCTGGAATGATTGATGACCAAGTACATTTTAGAGAGCCAGGCTTAACTCAAAAAGCAACAATTTACACAGAATCTAGAGCTGCTATTTCAGGAGGAATCACCTCTTTTATGGAAATGCCAAATACCATTCCAAATACAACAACTCAAAAAGAGTTAAAAAATAAATTTGATATTGCATCAAAAGATTCATTGGCAAATTACTCCTTCTACATGGGGGCAACTAATGACAACCTGAAAGAGGTCTTAAAAACTGACCCTAAAAACACATGTGGAATAAAAATTTTCATGGGTTCTTCAACAGGAAATATGCTTGTTGACAATAGTGACACATTAAGTCAAATATTTAAGAATAGTCCTATTTTAATTGCTACCCATTGTGAAGATGAAGCTACAATTAGGATAAACACCGCTAAACATATTGAAAAATATGGAAATGATATTCCATTTGAATTGCACCCAATTATTAGAAGTGAAGAAGCTTGTTTTTTATCATCTTCTAAAGCAATTGATTTAGCAAAAAAATACGATACTCGTCTTCATATCCTTCATATTTCAACAGAAAAAGAATTAGCATTATTTAAAAGTAATTTATCTCTAAAAGATAAACTTATAACAGCAGAATGCTGCATTCACCATATGTGGTTTAATGATAGTCATTATGCTAAAAAAGGAAGTTTTATTAAATGGAATCCCGCAGTCAAAAAAGAAAGCGATAGGGTTGCTATTGTAAAGGCACTAAAAGACAACACTATTGATGTTATTGCTACCGACCATGCTCCACACACATTTGATGAAAAAAAACAAAATTATACCAAAGCCCCATCTGGAGGCCCATTAGTTCAACACGCTCTTTTGGCTTTAATGGAACTTGTTGCAAGAGGGGAAATTTCTATTGAAAAAATGGTTGAAAAAACCAGCCATGCAGTTTCAGACTGTTTTAATATAGAAAAAAGAGGATTTTTAAAAGAAGGGTATTTTGCTGATTTAGTTCTAATTGATCCAAATAAATCCCATACGGTTGACAAGAAAAATATAAATTATAAATGCGGTTGGTCTCCTTTTGAGGGTGATCGATTTAATTCAACTATACAAAGTACATTTGTAAATGGGAACATGGTTTATAACAATAATCAATTTATTGAAAACCACATGGGTATGGCCCTAACATTTCAAAGATGAAAAAACTTTTATTCTTTTTTTTATTTTTCTCAATTTTTAGTTGCATTAGTAATTTAGATGACGAAAACAATCCTGAAAATGTATTAAGTTTTGAGACTTCAAAAGAAATTCTAAAAGAGACTTGGTTAATTGATGCTCATAAAAGAAACAACCAAAACTATTCTTTATTTCCTTACGATAGCATTAATGAAATTACACTTTCAATATTAAAAAAACACAATACATCTCAAGAAGAGTTATCAAACACTCTAGATTTTTTTTCAAGACATCCAAAACTTCTAGACAGCCTACTAAATGCTATAAAAAAAGACTTAGAAGAAACCTATAAAATGCTTCCTCATGAAGATGAAACTGACATAAAAACCTTAAATAATTCAGAAATAATTAATATATTAAAGCAATGTCCATTTTATGATTATAATCCAAATAACAAAATTATAATCAATAAAAGATTAAGAGATTCAATTTTTATTTATTTTAGAAATAATCCTGAAAAACTAGGTCATGCCACATTAAAATCTTTATCAAATAAGCTAAATGAATTAATTAAACCAGAAATAACAAGATGAAAAAACAATTTATTTTAATACATATCTTTTCGTTTCTTTTTCTAAGCTCTTGTTGTTCTTGGAATGAAAGCAGTAAAAAAAGTTATTTAACAGAATGTGAAGAATCTAAATTTGACAAAGAGTTTTGCGAATGTTCATTAGAGAAATTAATAACAAATTTTGAATGTTATGATGATGCCATTAAACAAGAAGAAAAATTTGCTGAAATCTTTATAGAATGCAATTAATGCCCTAGTTAAGTTTTAATCTTGAGAAAAAATAAAGCACCAATAAACAAATTAAGACGCTAAAAACTACATTAAAAACTGCCCACATAATATGACCAGATTTTATTAGTTCCAATGTTTCGAAACTAAATGTTGAAAAAGTACTTAATCCTCCACAAAACCCAATAATTAGTAGAGGTTTTAAATTGAAGCCCAACCACTTACCTTCGCCAATTCCACATATACAAATACCAACTATTATACAAGAAAATAAATTAGCAATGAATGTTCCAATAGGTAAATTATAATTGAAAATTAAAGTACTTGTCTTTCCAATTAAAAACCTTAATACAGCTCCTAAGCCACCTCCAATAAAAACATAAAATGCAGTCATATTTACAGAATTTTAATTTTTACTATGAATTTATAAAGAGAAAATGAAATTAAAAAACCTAAAAGCATTCCACCGATTACATCAGAAACATAATGCACTCCTAAATATACCCTACTATATGAAACAAGTAATACAAAAGGAACTAACAAATAACCTATTTTGACAAATCTATGTTTTAAAATAAAGTAAACCATAGATGATATCCCAGCCATGTTTGCAGCATGACTGGATACAAACCCATATACCCCACCAGTATAATTATTTACCAAATGCAATTTATCTTTTAATAATAAGTTATGAGAGGGTCTATATCTTTCAAAAACTTCTTTAAAAAAATATTTAGCGCTCAAATCACATAATGAAACTACTACTAATAAAACAATAATCATTAAAACTGCTTGTTTTAAATTATATGTCTTAGTCAACAACACTATAAACACAACATAAAAAGGTAAGCCAAACCAAACTGAACTTACTATCCACATAATTTCATCAAGAAAAGGGCTATTTAAAGAGTTAATAAATAATAAAACTTTATGATCAAAAGACTCAATTATAGAAATAAAATCACTCACTCATTTATTTTTTTCCAAAGCTCATCCTTAAGCTCAACAATGCCTTTTTGAGCCACAGATGAAATACAAACTATTTTAATATTTTTAGGGAATTCTTCCGATAACTCTTTTAATAATTCATCATCAAGCATATCACACTTTGTTATAGCTAAAACCCTTTCTTTATCTAGAAGTTCTTGATTATATTGCTTAAGCTCATTAAGTAAAACATGATATTCTTTAGCAATGTGATCAGTATCAGCAGGGATCATAAATAACAAAACTGCATTTCTTTCTATATGCCTTAAAAAACGATGTCCTAATCCCTTACCTAAATGAGCTCCTTCAATAATCCCAGGAATATCTGCCATAACAAAAGATTTATGGTCTCTATATTCAACAATACCAAGATTTGGGACAAGAGTTGTAAATGGGTAATTAGCTATTTCAGGTTTTGCAGCACTAACTACAGAAAGTAAAGTTGATTTGCCAGCATTTGGAAACCCTACTAAACCAACATCAGCCAAAACTTTTAACTCTAAAATCTTCCATTCATCCTTTCCATCTTCACCCGGCTGAGCATATCTAGGAGATTGATTAGTAGAAGATTTAAAATGATCGTTACCTAATCCACCTCTACCTCCTTCAACTAATATAAATTCTTCTCCATCTTCAGTAATTTCAAAAAGAACTTCCCCAGTTTCAGCATCCTTTGCAACAGTTCCTAAAGGAACTTCAATCAATTCATCTTTACCATCTTTACCATGTTTTAATGCAGAACCTCCAGATTCACCAGGCTTTGCTATTACATGCTTTCTATATTTTAAACTTAATAGAGTCCAAATTTGACTATTTCCTTTCAAAATAATATGCCCACCTCTGCCTCCATCACCACCATCAGGTCCACCTTTAGCTGTAGTTCTATCACGGTGGAAATGTGTTGAACCTGAACCGCCTTTTCCAGAACGACAACAAATTTTCACATAATCTACAAAATTTGAAGAAGACATTATAAATTAATTACTTTTCTAATTCTTTAAAAACTCTTACAGTAATTTCATCAATCGACCCTAATCCATTTACTGAAAAATGTTTGCCTTGTTTGTTATAGTAATCAGCAAGAATTGCTGTTTTTTGAAGATATACCTGAATTCGATTATCAATAATATCTTCATCTAAATCATCAGCTCTTCCACTGTATTTCCCTCTAGCTAGAAGTCGTTTTATTAGTTCTTCTTTAGGAACATCAAGAGCAATCATTTTAGTTATTGAGGACCCTATTGATGACAAAAAACCATCTAAAGCCGAAGCTTGTTGAACAGTTCTAGGAAAACCATCAAATATAAAACCATCAGACTCTGGATGGCTTTTCACTTCAGATTCAAGCATTTTAATGGTTACCTCATCAGGAACTAATTCTCCTTTATCGATATAAGTTTTAGCTGCTAAACCTAAAGTAGTTTCATTTTTAATATTTTGTCTAAATATATCACCTGTGGATAAATGAGTTAAATTAAATTGATTCATTATCCTTTCTGCTTGTGTTCCTTTTCCAGCACCAGGAGGGCCGAATAAAACAATATTCATCATAGTTTAATTATTCTTCAATTATATATATTTCATCAAGATTTCTTCCTAAACCATTATAATCTAAACCGAATCCTACTAGGAATTCATTCCCAACCTCTATGGCTGCATAATCAATCGGGAAAACTCCTTTATAGGCTAAAGGTTTGTAAAGCAAAGTTGAAACTTTAATTGATTTAGGATTATATGACTTAAGCTTATTTATTACCGCATCAATGGTAGCACCTGTGTCAACAATATCTTCAACAATAATAACATCTTTATTTGAAATGGATTCGTTAATACCAATAAGTTCTTTTATTTTTCCAGTAGATTGTGTTCCTTCATATGAAGCAACTTTTAAAAAAGTAACTTCACAATTATGATTAAACCTTTTCATTAAATCGGATGCAAACATAAAAGAACCATTTAAAATGCATATAAAAACAGGATTGCTTTTGGCATAGTCAGTATTTATTTTTACTGAAATTGCATCAATAGCCTCTCGAATTTTAGCAGATTCAATAAAAAGTTTAAAGTTTTTATCTTTTAAAGAAACTTTTTTCATCTTGTTTAATGGTCAAATGTAATCAATTCATTTAACGGAAAAATAATTGTTTCTTTAATTTCGTCAATTACCTTTGCATTTACATTTTTAAATGAGTCTTTATGCAATTTTTTAGCTCAAACTTTAAACTAGGAATATTAGGTGGAGGACAACTGGGTAAAATGCTTTTATACGACTGCAAAAGATATGACGTTTTTACTAAAGTAATGGACCCTAATAAAAACGCTCCAGCTAGTAAACTTGCGGACGAATTTGTAATTGGCGATTTAACAAACTATGAAGATGTTATAAATTTTGGAAAAAACGTTGATGTATTAACTATCGAAATAGAAAACATTAACACAGATGCTTTAGAGTTTTTAGAAAAAAAAGGCAAGAAAGTTTTTCCATCTTCATCCACATTAAAAATTATACAAAACAAATCAAAACAAAAATACTTTTACAAACAGCATAATTTACCAACATCTAACTATAAAAGCTATAATGGAATAAAGGATATAATTGATGATTATAATATTGGGAACATTCAACTCCCTTCTGTTTGGAAAAGTGCAAAGTTTGGATATGATGGGAAAGGTGTTAAAATCATCAAAAACTTTAATGACATTAAAAGTTTACCTAATGTTCAATGTCTTATTGAAGAAAAAGTTAACATAAAAAAAGAACTTTCTGTAATTGTAGTTAGAAATCCAAATAAAGAAGAAAGGTGTTTCCCTGTGGTAGAAATGGAGTTTAATCCAGATTCTAACTTAGTTGAATACATCATGTGTCCAGCAAAAATTTCCAATGATTTGGAAGAAAAAGCATACGAAATTGCTTTAAAAACTGCTCAGAAATTTGACAGTATTGGACTTTTAGCTGTTGAATTATTTCTAACTAATGAGAATGAAATTATCATCAATGAAGTTGCGCCAAGACCTCATAATTCAGGCCATCATACTATTGAATGCTGTATGACCTCTCAATTTGACCAACACATTAGAAGCGTCTTGAATTTGCCGCTTGGGAGTACTGAAATAAAAATTCCAGGGATAATGGTAAATTTGGTTGGAGAAAACAAAACTGAAGGTGATGTTAAGTATAACAATATTGAAAAAGTATTTAACACACCAGGGGTTTCTACTCATCTATATGGAAAGAAAAAGTCAAGACTAAATAGAAAAATGGGGCATATCACAATTGTAAATAATGAAATAGAAGAAGCCATAAAAATTGGAAAAAAAATTAAAAACTTAATTAAAGTAACAACATGAAACAAGTTGGAATTATAATGGGAAGTAAAAGCGATTTGCCAATAATGCAAGAAGCTATTGATATATTAAAAGATTTTGGTATAGAAACCGAAGTTAAAATTGTTTCAGCTCATAGAACACCAAGCAGGATGTTTGAATTTGCTGAAAATGCACAAAAAAGTGGGATTAAAGTTATTATTGCTGGTGCTGGAGGTGCTGCGCATCTTCCTGGTATGGTTGCCTCTATCACAAATCTTCCAGTAATTGGTGTCCCTATAAAGTCTAGAAACTCAATTGATGGTTGGGACTCTATATTATCTATACTACAAATGCCTAATGGTGTCCCTGTTGCTACAGTTGCTTTAAATGGCGCTCAAAATGCAGGAATTCTAGCGGCTCAAATTCTTGGTGCTAGTGAAATTTCTATTTCTGAAAAAATAGAGAAATACAAAGAAAATCTTAAAAAGAAAGTCATTCAATCTAATGAAGGATTAGACTAATTTATTATTCCAAAAAAGTATTTTATAAAACATGATTAAAACTGATATCATAATCATTGGAGCTGGTCCAGTAGGTTTATTTACTGTATTTGAAGCTGGATTACTTAAGTTAAAATGCCATCTAATTGATGCCCTTCCTGAACCGGGAGGTCAGTGTATAGAAATTTATCCAAAAAAACCTATATACGATATTCCTGGATACCCAAGTATTCTGGGTTATGAATTAGTAGAAAACTTAATGGAACAAATAAGGCCCTTTAACCCTGGTTTCACACTAGGTGAACCTGCTGTTGACATTAAAAAAGATGTTGATGAGCAATTTATTGTCACTACAAAACAGGGTACACAACACAAAGCTCCTGTTGTTGCCATTGCTGGAGGGTTAGGAGTTTTCACGCCAAGAAGGCCTCCAATTTCGAATCTTAAAGAATTTGAAAACAAAGGTGTAAACTATATTATCAAAGATCCTGAATTATTTAAAGAAAAAGACATTGTGATTTCAGGTGGAGGAGACAGTGCATTAGATTGGGCGCTTTATTTTGCGAATGATTTTTCAAAAAAGGTAACGTTAGTTCATCGAAGTCAGCAATTTAGAGCTCATAATGATTCTGTTCAAAAAGCAATGGATATGGCTAGCAATGGAAAAATTAACCTAATATTAGACTCAGAGGTCTCAGCCATTGAAGGAAACGGTTCACTAGAGTCTGTAAAAATAAAATCAAAAGCTTCTAAAGAATTAACAAAAATTAATTGTGATTATTGGCTACCTCTTTTTGGTTTAACTCCAAAATTAGGGCCAATAGCAAACTGGGGATTAGAAATTGAAAAGAATGCTATAAAAGTTAATAACTCAGATGATTACTCAACTAATATACCTGGAATATACGCTGTTGGTGACGTAAATACATATAAAGGAAAGTTAAAATTAATTTTATGTGGATTTCATGAATCAGCAATCATGGTTCAATCCGCCTTTAAACGAATTCATCCAAACAAAAAAAACATTTTAAAATATACTACTGTAACTGGTATTTCTGGGTTTGGAGAATGAAATTAATATAGAATTAATTGACCGTGAAGGTGCTTTGCATAATCTTATCGGACCAACTGATGTTAATTTAAATTTAATGGAGTTAATTAAACTTCATGAACTTCCTGTTGATGGAACTTGCGGAGGTATGGCAATGTGTGCTTCTTGTCAAATTTATGTACTAAACGATGTAGTTTCTTTAGAAAAATCAGAAGATGAACAAGCGATGTTGGATGAAGCATGGCATGTTCAAGACAATAGTCGATTAGCTTGTCAAATCCCCATTTCTAAAGAGATTAATGGCCTTAAAATAGAATTAGCTCCATTTAATGATGACAATCATGATGACGATTGGTAATTTATTTTAAATCAATTGGAATTTTACAAACAGGAATAGAATTCATCTTATGAAGATTAGCTAAATGCATTTTATTATAAATTTTTATTACCTCCAATTGTCTTTTATTTAATTTTTCAGCAGATCCTGAAAACTCCATAGCCCATTCTAATTCATCATAAGTAGCTCCTATTTGGTCTTCATCACTTCTGTCATCATCCCATAAACCGTCAGTTGGAGCAGCATTTAAAATAGAAGATATAATACCCATATGACTCGCCAAACCAAAAACTTCTGATTTCATTAGATCAGCAATTGGTGAAAGATCAACACCTCCATCACCATACTTTGTATAAAAACCAACTCCAAAATCTTCTACCTTATTTCCTGTACCTGCAACCAAGAATTTATTATGGCTAGCAAAAGCATAAAGAGTTGTCATTCTCATCCTAGATCTTAAATTAGCCATAGTTAAGTGGTCCTGAATATTGTCAGGTAAAATATCCTCAAAAGAGTTAAATGTATTTGTTAAATCCACTTCATTACACTTAATATTTTCAAAATTATTGCCTAACCAAGAAATATGATCTTTGCTTCTATAAAATTGATTAGATTGCTGTAAAATTGGCATGTTTAAAACTAAAGTTGGCAAACCTGTCAAAGCACATAAAGTAGAAGTTACTGCAGAGTCAACACCACCAGAAACTCCAACAACAAACCCATTTTGAGAAGCTGATTCACAATACTCTTTTAGCCAATTAACTATATAATTTTGAATTCGATTGTAATTCACAAAATAAAGTTAGAAATGAAAGTATTATTAAAAAATAATCCCAACCGTTAGTCTAATATTTCTAAAAGTAGATTTTGCACCTACATTTTCAAAATTATCAGAGTAAATATTTCTAGTTCTTAAAAAATCCTCTCTTTTTTCAGTAGTAATAGCATTTGAAATATCATAATTAAAATGACCAGCAAAAAATAAAGAAGTTGAACCTGAAAAATTAAATTCTCCTCCAATACCAATAAGTATTCCCGTTTTAACTGGTTGTGTTCCTCTATCAAGATTTAAATTTTCCTTTGTAACATCTGAAGACAAACCTCCAGGTGCAGAAGTTAAAGAAAACTCACTTGTAACAGGATCATAATCAACATAATCACAAATGTCGTTTGTTCTTGTTTTTGTGTTAAAACCAAAGTTAGCTCCAAATTCAGCAAACCATGTTAAATAACCTATTTCATTTGTTTTCATTTTTAGTGCTAAAGGAATATTTACATAGCTCATTTTCATTGACCGGCTCTTTAATAAATACATTTGATTTCCAGCTGACAAATCATTATTCTGATCAAAAGCATCATCCCATTCAACAAACTCTTCATCAACATTTAAGACGTAACATGCCGAATCAAAAGAGATATTATTGTCAGCATAATTTAAAGACCCTGATGAAGTCATCATAGAAATTCCAGTTCTTAATGAAGTTTTAGCATTTAATTTAAATTCTGTTTGAAGCCCCCAGCCATAACCTAAACCAACACCACCAGAAGTAAACTTTTTATCATTATCGGGAACTAACCAATCAACAGACCCTAATCCTAAAATTCCAAATCTAAAATTTGAGGTTTCGTCATCTTGAGCTGAAACATTTAGGGTTAACAAAATTGAAAACAAACCAACTATATAATTTTTCATAATATTTTTTATTAGATATACAAACATAAAATTTTTTTCAGGAACAAATTTTAGTTTTTAAAAAAAGCTTCAACAATGTTTTTTAATAAAACACATTATCTTGATACTGTTAAACAACAAATTTTATTTTTGTCATAATTTTAAACACCAAAATGAAAAAAAATATGCTTCATAAGATTTATATATTTTTTATAATACTCTTTACTTTAAATTGCTGTTATAATGAAAAAAATAAGTTTAAGATTCCTGAAGAAGAATTAAATAATTACAATGTTGATATTAATTTAGAAAGAATGGAGCAAGATGTTTTTGATCGTTCAAAAGAAGCAACTAAAAAACATCAATTTCTATTAAATAAATATGGTGATTTTTATAAATATTATTTTGCATACATAATTGGTGCAGGTGACCCTGATGGACCAACATCTTCAAAAAGATTAGATGACTTTATTAAAGATTCAACAGTAAATTTATTTTATAATGAACTAAAAAAAGAATTCAATAATTTTCATCCTTTTGAAAATGAATTAACGAAAGCATTTAAACATTATAAATATTATTTTCCAGATTCTGCTGTCCCAAAAGTAACCACTTTTTATTCCAATTTTGAATATCAAGTTTTAGACACTAAATATGGATTAGCTATTGGAATTGAATTGTTTTTAGGAAAAGAAAACCCATTAATTAAACGTTTACCAAAAAACATATTTCATCAATATTTAATTGATAAAATGGAAAAGAAATTCCTAAGTTCAAGAACGTTATATGGATTTCTTTACAATAGATTTTACACACCATTAGGTGACGACCTTATTAGCAGTATTATCGCTGAAGGTAAAATATATTATCTTTTAAAATTAATATTGCCCGAATTGCCTGAAAACATAATAATGTTATATGATAAAGACGAACTAAATTGGTGTATTAACAATCAAAATAATGTCTGGAAATTAATGATTAACAAACAATTGATTTATTCAAAAGATAAAAGAATGATAAACGATTTTATTTTATTGGGACCATCAACAAAACAACTTGGGCCTGATTCTCCTGCATATGTTGGAAAATGGATAGGGTTTCAAATAATAAAAGATTATGCAAACTCTACAAATAAAAGCATTAATGAAATTTTAGAAGAAAAAAACGTACAAACACTATTATCGACTTATGACCCAAAATAAAGAAAAACTAAAACATAGACTTATTGTTGATGTATCTATGGATGAAAACATGATTCCTGAAGAAATAAATTGGAAATCAAGTGATGAACAAAACAGTTCTGAAGAAAGCGCAGCTGCTGCATTAATTTATTTTTGGAATAAAACACAAAATGAAACATTTAACCTTGATTTATGGACTAAAGAAATGTCTGTTGAAGAAATGAATAAAATGATGTTTCAAATGATAATGACAATAGCAAACACCTATGAACGAGCTACAAGTGAAGATCAAATTGCATTAGCTATGAGAGATTTTGCTGAATTTTTTGGGGAAAAAACTGGTGTTATTCCTAAAACTGGAAAATTTGACCCTGATGGGAAAGGATAAATTAAAACGTTTTGCTGAAGTTGAAACATTTAATAATGTTATTCAACCAGACATTAAAAACTTAGATTCTAATCATGAAACAAAGGGATTTTGGCATATAAAATTTGGAAATTCAAACCCAATCATATTAGAACTTGGGTGTGGTAAAGGGGAATATACCGTTGGGCTTGCAAAAAAGTTTCCAAATATTAATTTTATAGGAATTGATATTAAAGGGTCAAGAATATGGAGAGGTGCTAAAACTTGTATAGAAGAAAACATTCAGAATGTTTTCTTTTTAAGATCAAAGGTGGATTTTATAAATCATTTTTTTGACAAAAATGAAGTAAGTGAAATTTGGTTAACATTCTCTGATCCTCAACCTAAAAAACCTAGAAAAAGATTAACCTCTCCACTTTTTATCGATAGATATAAAAAAATTCTAAAAAAAGAGGGAGTTATACATTTAAAAACCGACAGTGATTTACTTTATGAATATACTTTAGATGAAATTTCATCTAAAAATTACGAAATAATAAATCATTGTAATGATGTTCATGGGTTTATAAAAAACAATTTATCTCAAAAAACTCAAGATATATTAAGTATAAAAACTTTCTATGAATCTATTTGGATAAATGATGGAAAAAAAATAAAATACGTTTGTTTTTCAGGCATTCATAACGTTTAAAGTCCTTGTCATTTTAACCTTATACATATTTTGATTAAATTCAAAATATGAAAAATATTATCATCACTTTTTTATTTTTTATAATTAGTCCTTTAGTTTTAAAATCTCAAATGATTTTTAACCATGGAGCGGTTAGCACATCAATGGCAGGGTTAAACGCAACAACTGCTAATGTCTGGAGTGTAAATAATAACATTGGACAATTAGTAAATTTAGAGTACACCACAATAAGTGGAAGTATTTTTCAACCCTTTCTAATTTCGGATTTTAACACCTCTAACCTTGCTGTTGGAATTCTTTCAAAAAATGGAAGCTTTGGAATAAGTTATTCAAATTATGGAAATGAATTTTTACAATTTCATTCTGCAGGGCTTGGTTACTCCATGTCTCTAAATGAGCAATTTTCTGGTGGAATCAAAATTAATTACCATTATATAAATGCTGGTAATACATATTTTCAAAAATCTGCCGTGTCTGCAGATTTTGGAATTTCTGCACAATTAAATGAAGAACTTCAAATAGGCGTTCAAGTCATTAATCCCACTTTATCTAAGCTTGATAATTTTGATGATGAACGAATTCCAACTGTTATGCAAATAGCTATAGGGTATAATCTTTCTAAGGAAGTTTCTGCTCATTTTGCAGTAAACAAAGACATAATTTATTCTCCATCATTTCTTGCTGCTATTGAATACAAACCAAACAATGCAATTGTTTTTAGAGGAGGAGTTGGAACTAATCCATCTCTAGCAACTTTTGGAATAGGAACTAGTTTCAAAAAAATTGATATAGATATAGCTGCTCAATATCATCAAATTTTAGGATTCAGTCCAGAGATATCTTTAACATATTCATTTAAGTAATTGAAAAAGAAATTTATTTCATATACTATTTTATGCTTAATTACTATTCATTATAGCTATTCACAAGACACAACTAAAGCATCACAATACCATGTGAAGTATAATACACACGCAACAGCAAGAGATGTTAAAAAACAGTTTATTCTTGAGCAAAGAATTGAAAACATAGCTGAAAATAACGAAGATGAAGATATTGATTATACTACATTATTTGACCAACTAAGCTTATACTATGAACACCCTATTAATTTGAATAAAAAGGATATTTCTCATGATCTTAAACAACTTCGATTATTAGATGATTTTCAAATTAATGCAATTATCAGCCATATTAAAAATCATGGAAAACTTACCACTATTTATGAATTGCAAAGAATTAATCAATTTGAAATAAGTGACATAAGAAAAATTCTCCCATTTGTTGAAGTTTCAACAAATTTTGATGCTACTCATCTCTCTTTTTCTGACATGATAAAACAAGGGAAAAATGATTTGTTTATTAGGTTTTCTAGAACAATTCAAGAAACAAACGGTGAACAAGAATTAGATGATTCAACATGGCTAAATAGCCCTAATTCTAAACAACTTGGTTCTCCGAATAATTTTTACATGCGTTATCGATTTAAGTATCAAAATCATTTAAGCATTGGCATTACAGCTGAAAAAGATGTAGGTGAGACAATGGTGCCAAACAAAAGAGTAAATAATCTGTTTGGAGAAAACACAACACAACTTGGGTTTGACTACTATTCTGCACATTTTTTTTTAAGAGAAGTAGGGAAAATTAAAGCTCTTGCGCTTGGAGATTTTCATGTTCAGTTAGGTCAAGGACTTACATTTTGGTCAGGACTTGCAACTGGAAAATCTTCAGATGTTATGGCTACAAAAAGAAATGCACTTGGGTTAAAACCTTACAGTTCATTAGATGAAAATCTTTTTATGAGAGGCGCTGGTGTGGCTATGGATTGGAAAAAGTTTTCTTTTCTTGCTTTTGGCTCAAAAAAAATGATAGATGCTAATATTCAAATTGATTCATCAAACACAGATGGTGATATTGTAGTAAGTAGTTTTCAAGCTTCTGGAATTCACAACACTATTGGAACAATTGAAGATAAAGATGCCATAGAAGAAAGCATTGGTGGAGCAGAAATTTCTTATGAAAATGATATTTTAAGAGTTGGACTTATAAGTACTTTAACAAATTATAACGGGGAAGTAAACAGAAATTTATCTATTCATAATCAATTTCAATTTAACTCCAATACAAATTGGGTAAATGGAATTCATTACAGTTTAATTCATAGAAATTTTAACATTTTTGGGGAGTCAAGTAAAACTTATGGAGAAGGCTCAGCTCATCTACATGGTCTTCTTATGTCTTTACATCCAAAACTGGCTCTTTCAGTTCTATATAGAGATTTTGATAGGAATTTTCAAAGCGTTTATTCAAATGCATTTGCTGAAAACAGTAGAGCAGTAAATGAAAAAGGGTTATTTACAGGACTAAAATTAAAACTTAATAAATATTGGGAGGTTTCAACATATTTTGATCAGTTTCAATTTCCCTGGTTAAAATATCAAGTTGAAGCACCTAATACAATAGGTCATGATGGATTTTTTCAAATCACCTATCACCCAACTAAAAAATTAGATATTTATGGAAGAGTTAGACATAGAAATAAACCATACAATGAAATCAATCAAGACAATAGAGAAATAAGGGATCTATCTAATACTGATCAATGGAATTATAGAATAAATTTTAACATGCATTTAACAGAAGCTATTCACCTAAGAAATAGAATTGAATACATGACTTATCAAAGGGGTGGAAACCTCATGGAAAATGGAGTTCTTTTGATACAAGATATTATTTATAAACCAAAAGAAGCCAAACTATCATTTAATGCAAGGTTTGCATTATTTGACACCGATTCATATAATTCTAGAATATATAGTTATGAAAGTGATGTATTGTATTACTTCAGAATACCTTCATATTATAACAAGGGAGCTAGAAGCTACTTAACCCTTAGGTATCAATTTAAAAAAGGTATTGATTTATGGGTTAGATACTCAAATTGGACTTATTACAATAGAGAAACAATTGGTTCTGGATTAAACGAAATAAATGGTCCATCCAAATCAGAATTTAGAGCCCAATTAAGATTTCAATTCTAATTTATAGAACTTAAAATACCATTTAATGTCTTACTTGGCCGCATTGAGTTTGCAGCAAGATTATCATTAGGAAAATAATAACCGTTTATATCTTCAGGCTTTCCTTGTGATGACAACATTTCTTGATTAATAATATCTTCATTTGATATCAACTCTTTAGATAATTTAGAGAATATAGATTTTAAATTCTGGTCATTATCTTGAGAAGCTAACTCATTTGCCCAATATAGTGCAATATAAAAATGACTTCCTCGGTTATCAATTTGCCCTAACCTTCTAGCTGGTGATTTTTTATTTTCTAATAACTTTTCAGTTGCATTATCTAATGAATCAGCAAGAATTTTAGCTTTTGGGTTATTATGAACATTTGAAAAATGCTCTAAAGAAACAGCCAAAGCTAAAAACTCACCCAAAGAATCCCATCTTAAATATCCTTCTTTATTAAATTGCTGTACGTGTTTAGGTGCTGATCCACCAGCTCCAGTTTCAAAAAGCCCTCCACCATTCATAAGAGGAACAATTGATAACATTTTAGCACTTGTCCCCAATTCTAAAATTGGAAATAAATCGGTTAAATAATCTCTCAAAACATTACCTGTAACAGAAATAGTATCTAAACCTTCTTTAATTCTATTTAAAGAAAAAGTAGTTGCACTAACAGGTGACATAATATGAATATCTAAATCATTTGTATCGTGATTTTGCAAGTACTTCTTCACTTTTTTTATTAATTCTGCATCATGAGCTCTTTCTTTATCCAACCAAAACACAGCTGGAGTATTAGATTTTTTAGATCTTGTAACAGCTAATTTCACCCAATCTTGAATAGGTGCATCTTTAACTTGACACATTCTAAAAATATCTCCTTTATTAACTTTTTGAGTAAGCAGAACATTATTATTTTGATCAACAACATTTACTTCTCCATCGTCATCTAATTGAAATGTTTTATCATGAGAACCGTATTCTTCTGCCTTTTGAGCCATTAGTCCTACATTAGGAACACTACCCATTGAAGTAGGATCGAATGCTCCATGTTCTTTACAGAAATTAATGGTTGCTTCATATACTCCAGAATAAGATCTATCTGGTATCACTGCTTTAGCATCTTGTTGCTTTCCTTCGCTGTTCCACATTTGTCCAGATGTTCTTATCATAGCAGGCATAGACGCATCAATTATAACATCACTAGGAACATGTAAATTAGTAATTCCTTTATCAGAATCAACCATCGCTAAAGAAGGACCTTCTTGAAAAGCTAAGTCAATTTCTTTATTAATGGCACTTTGTTGCTCATTTGAAAGGTTCTTTATTTTTGATAGCACATCACCAAAACCATTTTTAACATCAACACCAATTTCATCTAAAAGGGCGCCATATTTATCAAAAACATTCTTAAAGAATACTTCAACACATGCCCCAAAAATTATAGGGTCTGATACTTTCATCATGGTAGCTTTCATATGTAATGAAAACAGTACATTATTTTCTTTAGCATCAATTATTTCCTGTTTAATAAAAGCTTTTAAAGCTTTCATATTCATGACTGAAACATCAATTATTTCACCATCAAAAAGTAAAATATTAGACTTAAGAACAGTTGAATTTCCATTTTTATCTGAAAAAACAATATTAACTTCTTTAGAAGAATCTATAGTTGTTGACTTTTCAGAACCATAAAAATCACCATTGCTCATACTAGACACATGAGTTTTTGAATTGCTATTCCAAGCTCCCATGGAATGAGGATTCTTTTTCGCATAGTTTTTCACTGCTTTAGGTGCTCTTCTATCTGAATTACCCTCTCTCAAAACTGGATTAACAGCACTTCCTTTTATTTTATCATAAGTAGACTTAATAGTTCTCTCTGCATCTGAAACTGGACTTTCAGGATAGTCAGGAACATTATACCCTTTAGCTTGTAATTCTTTAATTGCAGCAACCAATTGTGGAATTGAAGCACTTATATTTGGGAGCTTAATGATATTAGCATGAGGCTCTTTAGCTAAGTCACCTAAAAAAGACAAATCGTCTGAAATTTTTTGATTATCAGAAAGAAATTCAGGAAAAACAGCTAAAATTCTACCCGCCAAAGAAATATCCTTTAAATCAACTTTAATTCCTGCACTTGAAGTAAATGCTTTTATAATGGGTAAAAATGATTGAGTTGCTAAAGCAGGAGCTTCATCTGTTTTAGTATAAAATATTATATTGTTTTCTTGCATAATTATTGCTATTTATTGTCTTTCCTAAAATGGATAACAAATATAAAAATTTGAGGTTACTGTGATAACAATTAAGCTATTTGAGTAAGTATAAATTTAAATCTTTTTTATTCCCTCTAAACAAATCCTGATCTACAGGCCCTTCAATTCCTTCAACTAATCCATTATCTGAAAACTGCCACATTATCCATTTTTTTTCAGGTAACGGATCTAATACACTATTATAGTTGGCTACCCATATTTTATAATCCTTAAAGTCACTAAGATAATCACGATAAAAATATGTTCCTGAATAAAGAATAGGTTTAATTCCGTAATGGGCTTCAATAAGATTTAACCAATTTTTAATGCCTTCTTTTAAACTTTCCACACTTTGTATTTTACTCAATTGTTCAATATCTAAGATTGGAGGAAAATCCTTAGGTTCTAATTTAACATTTGCAATGAAATTTTCAGCCTGTTCAGTAGAATTTTCATTAGGCCTATAGTAATGGTAAGCACCTCTAATAATATCATTTTTTTTTGACTCCTTCCAGTTATATGTATAATATATATCTCTATGATTTTTACCTGCCGTAGCTCGTATTAAGGCAAAATCAACTAGATAATTATTTTTTTTTGAACTTAATTTATTCCAATCAATAATGCCCTGATATTGTGAAACATCAATTCCATATATATAATCTCCTTCTGGAATTGATGAACGAATAAAAGTTTGATGAAATTTATTTTCTAAATATGAAAACCACTCCGTTTTTTGAAAAATAAAATATCCAATAAATAATAAATTAATAAATATTAAGCAGAAAAAAAGTCTTTTATAAATGTTACTTTTTTGCGATTTTCTCGCCATCTAATTTTATTTTAAAAACTTAAAATCTTTTCCAGGGAATAAAGCAGCTGAACCCAATTGCTCTTCAATTCTTAACAGTTGATTGTATTTAGACATTCTATCAGATCTTGAAGCAGAACCCGTTTTAATTTGACCTGTTGAAAGTGCAACAGCTAAATCAGCGATGGTATAATCTTCAGTTTCTCCACTTCTATGGCTCATCACAGATGAATAAGAATTTTTAGTGGCTAATGAAACAGCTTCAATAGTTTCTGTTAAGGTCCCTATTTGATTAACCTTGATTAATATTGAATTTGCAATGTTTTCATTAATCCCTTTTGATAGACGCTTGGTATTGGTTACAAATAAATCATCGCCAACCAATTGACATTTATCTCCAACAGCTTGAGTCAATTCTTCCCAACCAGCCCAATCGTCTTCAGCAAGTCCATCTTCAATAGAAACAATAGGATACTTATTCACCCATTCTTTCCAAAATTCCACAAATTGACTTGATGACATTTCTTGACCTGTTGACTCAAAAACATAAGCTTTCTTTTCTTCATTATAAAACTCTGAAGCAGCCGCATCAAGTGCAATCCAAATGTCTTTTCCAGGCTTATAACCTGCAGCTTCAATAGCTTGTAAAACAACCTGAATAGCTTCTTCATTTGATCCAATATTTGGAGCAAAACCTCCTTCATCGCCAACATTTGTTGAAAGACCTTTATCCTTAAGAACCTTTTTTAAATGATGGAAAACTTCTGTTCCCATCTGTAATGCCTCACTAAAAGACTTAGCACCAAAAGGCATAACCATAAATTCTTGAATATCAATTTTATTATCTGCATGAGAACCTCCATTGAGAATATTCATCATAGGAACAGGTAGTGTATTTGCATTAACTCCGCCTATATAACGAAACAAAGGTTGTCCCAGTTCATCAGCAGCTGCTTTAGCACAGGCTAACGAAACTCCCAAAATAGCATTAGCTCCTAAATTAGATTTATTTGATGTACCATCTAATTTTATCATCTTTTGATCTATTTCAGATTGATCAAAAATGGACATTCCATTCAACTCATTATTGATAGTAGTATTAACATTTGAAATTGCTTTAGCAACTCCTTTACCAAGATATGTTCCCTTATCCCCATCTCTTAACTCAACAGCTTCATGAATACCCGTTGATGCCCCTGAAGGAACAGCAGCTCTTCCAAACCCTCCATTAGAAGTATAAACATCTACCTCGACAGTCGGATTACCCCTTGAATCTAAAATTTGTCTTGAATGAATAAATTCTATTAATCCCATTAATTTAACTTTTTACAATTTCTAATTTATGACTTGCAATATTTTCAACAAACTGATCAAATAAATATCTAGAATCGTTCGGACCAGGTGAAGACTCCGGATGATATTGAACTGAAAATGCTTTTTTATTCTTTAGTGAAACTCCTGCAACAGTATCGTCATTTAAATGTAGATGAGTAAGATCAACTTTATTGTTGTTTTCAAGGTCACTTTTTCTAACCACAAACCCATGATTTTGGGAAGTAACTTCACATCTATTTGTTATCAAATTCTTAACTGGATGATTTATTCCTCTGTGTCCATTATGCATTTTTTCAGTTGATAATCCTTGAGAAATACATAATATTTGATGCCCTAAACAAATTCCAAAAATTGGAATTCCAGTCTCTACTAGTTTTGAAACAGTATCAATTGATTTTTTTAAAGGTTCTGGATCTCCTGGGCCATTTGACAACATAATTCCATCCGGATCCCAGTTCGTAATTTCATCGAATGAAACATCAAAAGGAAAAACTTTAATCTTACAATTTCTATTTTCTAAACACCTAATAATATTTTTTTTAACTCCATAATCTATCAAGGCTACTCTATGTTCACCATCTCCAATTTCATAAGATTTTTTTGTTGACACTTTAGATGCTAATTCCATGCCTTTCATTGATGGAACATCTTTTAATTTACTTTTTAATTTTTCAACATCGGTCTCCTCAGAAGAAATAATTGCGTTTTGTGCACCATTTTCTCTAATGTAACTTATTAAAGCTCTGGTATCAACATCCTTAATACCCACTACATTTCCTTTAACAAGGTAATCTTGTAAAGATTCTGTTTCAGAATAACGAGAAAAATGATGAGCAAACTTTTTAACCACCAAACCTCTAATTTTACATTGATCCGATTCAATTTCTTCAGAATTTGTTCCATAATTTCCTATATGAGCATTTGCCATAGTTATTATTTGTCCATAGTATGAAGGATCACTGAAAATTTCTTGATATCCTGTCATTCCAGTATTAAATGCTATTTCACCAGTAGTGGTACCAACTACACCACAAGACTTCCCATGAAAAACAGTTCCATCTGCAAGAACTATAATTGCTGTATTTTTAGAATTCATTACGTAAAATTAATTTTTAGTTTCAAATACTTGAATATTATTTTTTAACAAAAAAAAAGGATAGTCTTAAAAAGACTACCCTAAATAAAAAAGATCAACTACAAAAAAATTGTAGGGTTCCTTTAATCTTTCTTTTCATCATCTTTAGTTTCTTCTTTAGAAGCATCTTCATTTGAAGCTTCCTCTTTCTTGTTAGAAATTTCTTCTTTCGAATTGTCTTCATTTGAAGCTTCAGCTTTCTTGTTAGAAACTTCCTCCTTAGCCTGAGCTGGAGTTTCTTCTACAACAACAGCATCTTCAATAGTGTCGTTAGCTTCAACTGCTGAAACATCAGATTTAGGAGCAGAAGGCTTAGATTTTTTACCTCCACCTCTTCTTCTAGATTTTTTCTTAGCCGGCTTATTGTCTAACAATAACTCATTAAAATCAACCAACTCAATCATAGCCATTTGGGCATTATCACCTAAACGGTTATTTAATTTTATAATTCGAGTATAACCACCTGGTCTGTCAGCTACTTTTGGTGCAACTTCTCTAAAAAGGATAGACGAAGCATCTTTATTTTGTAAATAACTAAACACAACTCTTCGGTTATGAGTGGTATCATCTTTAGATTTAGTGATTAAAGGCTCAACATACTTTCTTAAAGCTTTTGCTTTTGCTAAAGTTGTGTTGATTCTTTTATGTTCTATTAATGAGCAGGCCATGTTTGATAACATCGCTTTTCTATGTGATGCAGTCCTGCTCAAATGGTTTATCTTCTTACCGTGTCTCATTTTTTCTACCTATTAATTTGGTGAAATAATTAATCTCTATCTAATTTATATCTTGAAACATCCATTCCAAAAGATAAACCTTTAGACTCAACTAAATCGTCAAGTTCCGTAAGAGATTTTTTTCCAAAGTTTCTAAACTTCAATAAATCATTTTTATTGTAAGCAACTAACTCTCCTAATGTTTCAACATCAGCTGCTTTAAGACAGTTTAATGCTCTAACAGATAGATCCATATCAACCAACTTAGTTTTAAGCAATTGACGCATATGAAGAGAGGTTTCATCAAACTCTTCCGTTTCAGATCTATCATCATCATCTAATGTGATTTTCTCATCAGAGAATAACATAAAGTGGTGAATTAAAATCTTTGCAGCCTCTTTTAATGCTTCTTTTGGGTGAATTGAACCGTCAGTATCAATATTAAAAATCAATTTTTCATAATCTGTTTTTTGTTCAACTCTATAATTTTCAATAGTATATTGAACATTTCTAACAGGTGTGAAGATTGAATCTATAAAGATAGTTCCAACTGGTGAATTTTCTACTTTATTTTCTTCCGATGGAACATAGCCTCTCCCTTTTACTATAGTAATTTGTAAATTTAATTTAACTGACTTTTCCATATGACAAATCACATGATCAGGATTCAATACTTGAAAAGAAGAAGTGAATTTTCCTATATCTCCGGCTGTAAAAGTTTCTTGCCCTGAAAGAGAAACAGTTAACTCTTCAATATCTGAATCTTCAATTTGTCTCTTAAATCTAACTTGTTTTAAATTTAGAACTAATTCAGTAACATCTTCTACAACACCTTTTATTGTCGAAAATTCATGATCAACGCCTTCAATTTTAACAGATGCGATTGCAAATCCTTCAATTGAATTTAAAAGTATTCTTCTCAAAGCATTACCTACAGTAATGCCATAACCTGGCTCAAGAGGTCTAAATTCAAACTGACCTTTAAAGTCAGATGATTCTAACATAATTACTTTGTCTGGTTTTTGGAAATCTAAAATTGCCATATTCTTTTATTTTTTTGTTACTCTATTATTTAGAGTAAAGTTCTACAATTAGTTGTTCTTTAATATTTTCTGAAATTTGTTCTCTAGTTGGAATAGATTTAACTTCTCCTGAAAAGGATGTATTATCCCATAATAACCATTCGCTAACTTGATTATCTCTATTTAAAGAACTAGTAACAATAACAAGTGATTTTGACTTTTCGCGTACACCAATAACATCTCCAACTTTAAGAGAATAAGATGGTATATTAACTAATTCATTATTTACAGTTATATGTCTATGCGTAACCAATTGTCTTGCACCTCTTCTAGTTGGTGAAATTCCCAATCTAAAAACAACATTATCTAATCTTGTTTCACACAATTGAAGTAAAATCTCACCTGTTATACCAGATTTAGAAGAAGCTTTCTTAAACATGTTAGAGAACTGCTTTTCTAAGATTCCATAAGTATACTTAGCTTTTTGCTTTTCTGCAAGCTGAACAGCATATTCTGAACGCTTCATTCTCCTCTTATTAGGACCATGCATTCCTGGAGGATAATTTTTCTTTTCTAACGCTTTATCAGGGCCGAAAATAGGCTCTCTGAATTTTCTTGCGATTTTTGATTTTGGACCCTTGTATCTTGCCATTTTATTTTTATTTGGGGAAAAGAATCATGAATTAAGGTCGTAATCCTTCGATGAAAATCTTTTCCGATTATACAATTTATTTATACTCTTCTTCGTTTTGGTGGTCTACATCCATTATGAGGCATTGGAGTTACATCGACTATTTCAGTAACCTCAATCCCACTATTATGAAGACTTCTGATAGCTGATTCTCTTCCAGCTCCAGGGCCCTTAACAAATACTTTTACTTTTCTTAACCCGAATTCAAAAGCTTCTTTTGCACAATCTTCTGCTGCTACTTGAGCTGCATAAGGTGTGTTTTTCTTTGAACCTCTGAAACCCATTTTTCCTGCAGATGACCAAGAGATGACTTGACCATTTTCATTACATAATGAAATAATTATGTTATTGAAACTTGCTTGAACATGAGCTTCACCAACCGGATTAATTTGTACGTTCTTTTTCTTTTTTGTTTGCTTAGCCATAAAATTATTCTTTATGATTATTTAGTTGCCTTCTTTTTATTAGCAACAGTTTTTCTTTTGCCTTTTCTAGTTCTAGAATTGTTTTTAGTTCTTTGCCCCCTAAGTGGTAAGCCTAAACGATGTCTAATTCCTCTTTGTGAACCAATATCCATTAAACGCTTAATGTTTAATTGAACTTCAGATCTTAATGAACCTTCAAC
>PBNK01000021.1 GCA_002723085.1 Crocinitomicaceae bacterium
ATAGAAAATGTTGCAAGTAGGTTATATGAATCTGGAAAAGCTTTTGGCGCAGATCATATTGTTAGAATCGTTGGAGACCACCCGTTGAATAGTTTTGAATTGCTAGACTTTTTAATTGAAGATCACATTAAAAACAATAATGATTTCACATCTTTAAATAGAGACAAAATTGCAATTGGTGTTTTATCAGAGGTGATTAACCAAAATGCCTTTTCGAGATTACTTAATCATAATTTAAATTTTTCATACAGTGAATATTTAACCTACTTTTTCACAAGAAATACTTCATTTTTTAATGTCAAACTTCTTGATGCCCCAATAATTTATCAATCAGAAAGGTATAGGTTAACTCTTGATGTATATGAAGATTATTTAATGCTTGAAAAATTAATTAAAAATGTTTTAACTAAACATAAAGAAATTAACCATCAAAACGTCCTAGAAGAAATGAAATCTAACCCAGAACTAGTAAAAATAAATTCTAAATTCAAACAAAAATTTCAAGAAAAAGATTTATTAAATAAAATTTTTAAAGCTTGTACAATTAATACAAATGAAAAAAATTGAAATAATTGCTGAAATAGCTAATGCCCATCAAGGAGATGCTGATATTGCAATAGAAATTGCGAACAAAGCAATTGATGCAAATTGTGATATTATCAAATTCCAAATCTACACTGCGGATGATTTATTAACTCCAAGCCATTCAAGATACAGCCACTTTAAAAAACAAAGTTTTTCAAAAAAACAATGGGAATATATCTTCAAAAATATTAACTCAAATAATATTAAGATTTATGCTGATATTTTCGGAAATGAATCTTTAGAAATTGCGAAAAATTTAAATATTGATGGGTTTAAAATTCATTTTTCTGATCTATTAAACATTCCCCTTCTGAAGAAGATATCTTCAATAGGAAAAACCATATTAATTGGTAGTGGTGGGGGCACATTAGAAGAAATTTCTTTTGCAATAGAAACTATTAAAAAAAACAGAACAAAAAAATTTAAAATAATTTTATTACATGGATTTCAAGCCTATCCTACTTTTATTGAAGATACTAATCTTGATAGGCTCAAAAAATTCAAAGAATTATTTAAGAATATTGAAACAGGCATTTCTGATCATGTATCTGGAGATAGTATATTTAGCTCAATATTGCCAATGATGGCTATACCATATGGGATTTCTTGTGTTGAAAAACACGTGACAGTTAATAGAAGCAAAAAAGGTGTAGATTATTACTCATCAATGGATTGCAATGATTTTCATGACTTTGTTTCAAATTTTCGAATTGCTGAAAAGTCAATTGGTAAAAGTAATATTTACTCAAAAGAAGAAATCAATTATAGAAAAACAGTAAAGAAAAAATGGGTGTTCAATAAAAAAATGAAAAAAGGGGATCTAGTGACAGAAAATGACATTATCATGAAAAGACATGAATCCGATGATAAAAATCTTGATTTTCAAATGATTTTAAATAAAAAATTATTATTTGATGTCGCTGAAAATTCTATCGTTTCTTTAAATCAATTTATGTAAAAAAATGTTTCAAACAGAAAACTGTAAATATATTTTTTACGCTTCTAATCTAATTTCATTTTACAATTCACTTGAAATCATAAAAAAATATAATATTCCTGGGAATAATTGTATTTTTTATTCCCCAAGAAAACACATTAATTATAAAATAATACCTTCTAAATCATCAGTAATTGAATTTAAAAATATTGAATCTTTAAGTATTCTAAGTTTTAAATCACTAATTAATTTAATTAAGAACTTTTATTATAATTATAAAATTTTAAAGAGAGAACTAAAAGGAACTAATTATATTGTTTTTTTACCTCACCTTATTAATTATAGAGAACAAACAATTGTATTTAATAGAAGATGTAAAGGGTATTGCTATGTAGAAGAAGGATTGCCAGCATACATGGATATTATATCTCCTTATAACTTAGTAAAAAGATATTTCATTGAGAGGATATTAAACCTACTAATAAATAGGGAGTTTATTCCTAGATTTATAAAAACAATGAATCAAGATTCTGACAAATTCCTATTTGCTTTTGGAAATTTTAAAACTTCATTTTCAACTTCAAACAAAAAAATTATATTAAAAAATTCATTTCCAAAAAATAAAAAAGAAATAAATCTGTTGCCAAGAAACTCACATTTATTTGTAATTGATCATATAAAAGGCCTCCCATGTTCAGAAAAAATATATTTCGAATGTTTTGCTGCCATTTTAAAAAAACTAAAAAAAGCAAAAAATAGTAATGTTTACATTAAATTACACCCAAACCTAAAGTATTCTCCAGAAACTAAACATACTTTTGAGCAATTATGCAAAGCTGAAAATTTAAACGCTATAATTTTAGAGGAAAATTTTTTTATTGAGGGTTATTTAAAATATCAGCCAAATATAAATCTTTATGGACTTAAGAGTGCTTCTCTTGTTTATGGTATATTATTTGGAGCAAAAGTTCATTGTTTCAGCAATTATTACAAAAAAAATAAGATAAAAGATGAGAAAATTTATCTAATTGAAAAATTTGTACAAACTAACAAGTTATCAGACAATATAATTTTTATTTAATAAGGTTATCAATTTTAAATAAGTAATTTAAAAATAAATACATTTTTTACAAATTCATATCATATAAATATTGATGGTACAAGAAAATTCACGACTAAAAATAATAACTGAACAAAATAATATTGGTTCTAAAAACTAACTTTACATTGATTAAATATTTATAATTATGAAAATTTACACAATAATTATCACATACAATGGTGATAAATGGATTGAAAAAAATATTCAAGCATTAATTGACAGTTCAACTAAAACTAAAATTATAATTATAGATAATGGATCAGTAGATGGAACACAGGATATTGTTAAAAGTTTTAAAGCAGTTCAATTTATTCAGTCAGAAGAAAACTTAGGTTTTGGAAAAGCAAATAATTTAGGGATTAAGCTAGCACTTGAACAAGGTGCAGATTATATTTTTTTATTAAACCAAGATGCTTGGATTGAAAAAAACACATTAAGTAAATTACTTAAAGTTTCAGAAATTGATAAAAGTTTTGGCATAATAAGTCCATTACATTTAAACGGTGGTGGGACAGGTCTTGATAAGCTTTTTTCTCATTGCATAGCACCATCAATTCATCATTTAGATCATTATTATTTTTCCGATTTAACGGTCAAACAAGTAAAAGAATTTTATCAAGTTCCATTTATCAATGCAGCAGCATGGTTATTACCAAAAAACACCTTTAAAAAAGTAGGTTTCTTTGATAAGTTATTTTACCATTATGGTGAAGATGTAAATTACTGTCATAGAGTAAACTACCATAATTTAAAAATTGTATTTGTTCCAGATGCAAAATTTTTTCACGATAGAGAAGATAGAGATATAAAAAATGAGGATAAAGACATAAAAAGAAATTTAAAAATAGAGTTGGCTAATGTCATTATACCTAAAAACGAAATTTTAAAAAAGTTTAAATATTTCAAAAAATATTACTTAAAATGTACTTTAAAAGATTTTTTAAAGTTTCGCTCCTTTAGTTCAAACTTTGAATTATATATGTTCATTAGAAAAAATATGAAAAAAATATTAACTAGTTATCACGAAAATAAACATATCTAAATAACTTGCATACGATGAAATTCAGTAGCTTAACTTATCAATTTATTATTAAATTTTACAATCTTTTACCCTTAAAAAAACAAATTTGTTTGGTCTTAAGAAACATTAATTTCTTTTCAAAAAATAAATTACATGTTGATTTAAAGTTTAAAGGAGAAAGTACAGTGAAAATACCAAATACAAATTACAGGTTTAAATTAAATTGTTGGGAAAGTACAATAGAAAATGAGATATTTTGGAATGGTTTAGGCCAAACCTGGGAACCAGAAACTGTTAATCTTTGGATAGATTTATGTAAAAAATCTAAGGTCATTTTTGATATTGGTGCAAATACAGGTATCTACTCATTAATTGCAAAATCTATAAATAAAGATAATGAAGTCATTGCATTTGAACCTTCAGATTTAGTACTTCATAAACTTAAAAAAAATATTTACGATAATAATTTTGATATTAAAATTGTTGAAAAAGGTGTTTCAAATTTAACAGGAGATAGAATATTTTATGATGTTGATGATTTACATCAGACTTCTGCATCTTTAAGCCCAGATAAACTAAAAAACTTTGATTCTTTTAAAGGTCAGATTAGAGAATACAAAATTAGCACTATACGATTAGATAAATTCATAGAAGAGAATAACATTATTCCAGACTTGATAAAAATTGATGTTGAACTTCATGAACCAGAAGTTATTGAGGGATTAGGCAAGTATTTAAATAAGATAAAACCAACGATTATTATTGAGGTTTTAACAGCTAAAATAGCTGAGACCCTAAACAAAAGTTTTGATAACTCTATATTTGACATTTACAGACTTAAAAAAAATCAAAAACCACAAATCGTTAATGAAATAATACCCAACGAATGTTACAATTATCTAATCAAAGCAAAATCAATAATTTAATAACAAAATGGAATCACCTTTATTTTCTATTTTAATTGCTAATTTCAATAATAGAGATTTTATTGAAGAAGCAATAACTAGCATAATAAATCAAACATATAAAAATTGGGAAATTATTATTGTAGATGATGCTTCAACAGATAATTCAATTGACATAATTGAAAAACATAAATCTAATTCAAAAATTAAAATTTATTCTAATAAAGTTAACAAAGGTTGTGGATTTACTAAAAACAAATGTATAAATCTATCAAATGGTGAAATACTAGGCTTTTTAGACCCAGACGATACTTTGGAATCTAATGCTATTGAAATCATGATTGAACATCATTTGAAATATAAAGGTCATAGCTTGATTTATAGTTCATTAAATTTTTGTGACAAAAATTTGAACTTTTTATCTAAATCTAATTTTCCTAAACAAATTGATAGTAAATCATCATATTTAAAAAGTAAATCTGGAAGAATATCACATTTTGCAACTTTTAAAATAAGTTTTTACAATAAAACATGTGGTATAAATCCTGAATTCATTAGAGCTGTAGATCAAGATTTATATTTAAAACTTGAAGAAGTTGGAAAACTTCTATTTATTAATGAGCATTTATATAATTACAGAAACCATGAAAATAGCATTTCATTAAATGAAAATAAAGAAAAAGCTTTTGCATGGAATATTTTAGCGAAAATTGAAGCTTGTAAAAGAAGAAATATTTCAATTGAAGAAATCCTTCCTAAGTTTATATTTTCTGAAGAAGGCCTTAGAAGATATGTTGATGCTTCTAGTAGTTATAAATTAGGTAATGCATTACTGAAGCCAATTAGGTTTATCAAATCAAAGTTAGGTTTTTATAAATGAAATTTTCGATAATAATACCGATCTATAATAGAGAGGAATTTATTGCTAACACAATTCAATCTATTATTTTACAAACCTATGTCAATTGGGAACTATTGATAATTGATGATGGTAGTACAGATGATTCAAAAAAAAAAATAAATTCTTTTTTAAAAGATGATCGTATTAAATACATATTTCAAAAAAATAGTGAAAGAAGTATTGCTAGAAATAATGGAATAAAAAATGCTAGTGGTGATTTTATTTGTTTTGTTGATAGTGATGAACAACTAGATTCATATCATTTAGAAAAAATATATAGAGGAATTAATAAAAACAAATGTGCTGAAGGTGTATATCACTATGATATTGGTTTTATATTTCCTCATAAAAAAAATAATTATATTAGAAAGGGGAAAAAACTAGAGTTTCCTATCAAACCTAATGAACTCTTTTCAATTATAATTGGTGTACCACAGCTTTGTATGTCAATTAAAATTGCAAAAAAATATAATTTTAATCCTAATATTGTAGTGGGCGAAGATATGGAAGTTCTTTTTAGAATTTCAGAAGAATTTCCTATTTATTATATAGATGGTTCTCCAACTATTTACGAAATAGAACATGAAAATAGATCTGTTAATTATTTAAATAAATCAAATATCAAACAAATTGATACTTTTAAATTAATGTTTAACAAAAATCATCCCGCTTCAAAAGTTAATTGGAGATTAAAAAGAAGAAAGTGGTCTGAAGTATATTTAAGAGCTTGCTATTATTACTGTCTCAAAAAATCTTTTTTTAATGGTTTTAAATATGTCTTTCTATCTTTATTCATGAACCCTTTTGATAAGTTTACTTTCAAAATAAATATTGCATTTTCCATTCTATTAAGAAAAAACAAAATTGAAAAATTGATAATATAAATGTCATTAAGAGTTTTACATATTATTAGATCGCTTCATAGATCAGGTGCTGAAAGAATTTGTTTAGACATTTGCAATGAACTTAATACAAGAAAAGACATTCAAGTTCTTTTGATTTCAATGAGTGATATTAATGAATATGAAGAATTAACCAAAAAGATTCCTTTTAAAATCATTAATTCAAAAGTTTTTCCAAAAATTTTTAAAAAAAGCATTATTGAAATTGATGATTATAAAAAAGTAATTGATGATTTTAAGCCTAACATTGTGCATAGTCATCTTTTTTGGTCTGAATTGTTATCAAGAGAGTATTCAAAGAATGAAATAACTTATGTTACTCATTGCCATGACAATATGGTTGAATTAAATAATATTTCATTTTCAACAATGTTTAACAAACTTAAATTAGTAAGGTTTTTTGAAAAAAAATGGATACTTAATAAATACTCCAATTGCAATAATTATTTTTTAACAATTTCAAAACATACACAAAATTATTTTGAAAATGTTTTACCTAATAGTTTAGTAAGTAAATCAAAGTTGATTCCAAATGCAATTAGATTACAAAAATTTCAAATAAAATCTAAACGATCATATAAATTAAATAACTCAAAACTTAAACTAATCAACATTGGTAGCTTTTGGCCAAAAAAAAACCAACAATTCTTATTACAAGTAGTTTCAAAATTAAAATCAAAAAACATAGATGTTGAATTAAAGTTACTTGGAGATGGGCCAGAAAAAGAAAACATTATAAATCAAGTAAAAAATTTAAACTTAGAGAGTTCTATTAAAATTTTAGGAAATGTTAAAAATGTAGAAGAAGAACTTTTTAAATCTGATTTATATGTTCATTCTGCATTATATGAACCATTTGGATTAGTTTTAATTGAAGCAATGGCAGCAGGCTTACCAATTGTAACAATTAATGGTAAAGGTAATTCGGATCTTATAACAAACAACTTCAATGGATTTATTTTAAATAATCCAACAGTAAATCTTTTTACAGAAAAAATTTTGTCAATTGTAAACAGCAAAGAACTTTACGAGAAATTTTCAGAAAACGCTTCAACTTTTTCTAAAAAATTTTCAATAGAAAACTACACAGATCAACTTATTAAATGGTATAATGAAATTCATGAAAGAGGAAAGTAAAAATATTAAACTTGAACTTGGCGATGTATCTCTTAATAAAGAGTTAGGAATCTATTACATTGATATGTCTCCAGCAATTATCCATTATAAAAGTAATTTATACGGAGGTGGATTTGATGAAAATGGTGTTCCAATGGATAAATCAATAGATGGAACAATATTTTACTTCCCCATTAATATCGCACAATATGGATTTATTCTTCATGCTCATTATTTAAAAAACAAATGTGAAAAAACATTAATAACTTTAAAAAGTTGTGTAAATAAACTTGAAGAATTAAAAACAACAAAGGATAACTATTGTGTTTGGTTGCACAAACAATATAATTATAGATATAACATTAAACCACCCTGGCCATCAGCAATGGCACAAGGAGAGTTAATATCCTTATACCTAAGAGCCTATCAATTATTTGAAAATGAAAGCTATTTAGATACAGCAAAAAAAGCTTATAAATTTTTAGAGCTAGATGTTGAAGAAGGAGGTGTGAAAAAAATTGATGAAAACGGATATCTATGGTATGAAGAATATCCATCAAAACCATCTTCATATGTACTAAATGGGTTTATATACACAATTTTTGGATTGTATGATTTATTTCGAATAACTAATAATAAAAGTGTAAAAAAAAATATTGACTTATGTATAAATACATTAAAAAATAATATTCATAAATATGATGCTGGATTTTGGTCAAGGTATGATTTATTAAAGAAAGAATTAGTTAGATATTATTATCAGAAAAACGTCCATGTTCCATAATTAGAAATACTATACAAGCTTACTAATGAACCTTTATTTTTAAATTATAAACAAAAATGGGAAAATAATCTTTCTTCAATAAATTATTTATTTGTAAAATTTATGTATAGAATTGAATTTAGATTTAATAAACTAAAAAATTTCTGGATTAGGGATGAATAAGAACCTAGTATTATTAAATGATGACTATCCAACTTCATCTGGTGAATTTTTCATAGATGATGAAATGAAAGTTCTTGAAAAATATTTTAAAAATATTTATATTATTAAAAGAAATCAATCAGGGTTAAGATTAAATCGATATGTTCCCAATAAATTAGAAATAAAAATATATAAGGATCATTTTAATGTATATGAAAAAATAAAATCAATTAGACATATCTTTTCTAAATTATTTATAGAAGAATTAAAAGCAATAAAAAATACATACAAAATAAAAATCTCATATTTAATAATTAAAATCATTCTAAATGATATTATAAAATCATCCAAGCTTAAAAAAGAAATAAATACATTAATTAAAGAAAAAAATCTAAACTTAAATGAAACTGTTTTTTATTCATATTGGCATGACTACAAAGCTTTAACATTAGCAAGAATAAAATATAAATTTCCTGAATTTAAATGTATATCAAGAGCGCATAGATGGGATATTTATTTTTATGCAAATAGCCCTGAGTATCTGCCTTTCAAATATTTCATATTAGAAAATTTGAATAAATCTATCTCAATTTCAGAAGATGGAATTAGTTATTGGAAAAACAAATTTCCTAAACTAGAAAACAACAAACTAATGCTTTCTAAACTTGGAAAATTTAATAACAGAAATCCTTTTATTAAAAAAGTAGATAACTCGGTATTTAGGATTTGTAGTTGTTCTACATTAAAGGAGGTAAAAAGAGTTCATCTTATTATTGAAACTTTAAGTATTATAAAAAACCTTAATTTAGAATGGATACATTTTGGAGATGGAGAACTTAGAAAAGATTTGGAAGAATTAGCTAAAAATAAATTGGCCAATGTTAATTATAATTTCACCGGTAATATTTCTAATGAAAAGATACTAAATTTCTATTCTGAAAATTATGTTGATTTATTCCTAAACGTAAGTAGTTCGGAAGGAATTCCAGTTAGTATTATGGAGTCATTATCTGCAGGCATTCCTGTTATTGCAACAAATGTTGGAGGAAATAATGAAATTATAAACAACAAAAATGGCAGCATTATAGATTCAGATTTTAGGACAGAAGAACTTTCCACTAAAATATATAATTATTCCAAATTAAAAGAAACAAAAATTATTCAATACAGAGAAAATGCTTATAAATTCTGGTTAGAAAATTATAATGCCAAAAAAAATTACGCCAATTTCACTTCATATATGAAAAACCTAAAATGAAGAAAGTTTTAATATTAGCATATCACTTCCCCCCGAATAATTCAATTGGCAGTCAAAGACCATATTCTTGGTATCAACATTTTATTAAAAACCAATTGTACCCAATAATTATCACTAGACATTGGCATAATAACATCAATTCAGAAATTGAGTGTATAAAATCAACAATCAATCAAAATATTGAAAATATAAAGGATGAAAATGGAACAATAATAAGAATCCCACATAATCCTAATCTAAGAGATAAAATACTCATTAAATACGGCAAAGACAAAAAAATACTTTTAAGAAAATTCTTGACTATTTTTTATTCATTTTTTGAATTCAAATTTAAAAAATTTGATTCCAAAATTTCAATCTATTATGAAGCTGAAAAATATATTAAACAGAACAAAATTAATTGTATAATCGCAACAGGCGAACCTTTTATTCTATTTAAATATGCTTCAAAACTATCCAAGAAATATTCAATCCCTTGGATTGCTGACTATAGAGATGAATGGATTAAAAGAAACAATAGCATTATTCTAAAGCCTTTTTATAAAATTCTTGAAAAACAACTTTTATCTAATTGTGATAAAATTATTTCAGCTTCTCCTAATTATTCAAAAAATCTTGAAAAAAATCTTGGAAAAAAAGTAACTACAATCACAAATGGATATGATGATAGCATTAATTTTAAAAATGATCCAATAATTAATCCATATTTTGAAATTTCGTATGTTGGAACTCTTTATAGTTTTCAACCAATAGAATCTTTTTTTTCAGTACTTAATTCTTTTGTTGAAAAATTAAATATTGAAATAATATTCAGTTTTTATGGAACTGGATTTTATCCTGAGAATTGGGAAAGAGTTGAAAAAATTAAAATATCTAGTAAAATCAAAATCATAAAACATGATAGATTACCAAAAGTTGATCTTTTAAATAATTTAAGGAAATCATCTATTTTACTATTGTTAACAACTCCTAATTTTATAACACTTGCTGGGAAAACATTTGATTATTTAATCGCTAAAAGACCAATTTTACTTTTTAAAAATGATTTTTCAGTTTTAGAAAAAATTATTTTGGACTGTAAATCTGGATACGTTTGTAAAAATGAACAAGAAGTTTTTTTAACATTAAAAAAATCTTATGGCTTATGGATTAAACATAAAATAGTTCCTTGTAATACTAGTGATATAGAAAAATACTCAAGAAAGAATTTAACTAAAAAATATGTGTCAATAATAAATAAAATAAACTGATAAGCATATATTAAATTTAATTATGGAAAAAAATCACAATTCATGCCTAATATGTAAAAGTTCTATTTTAAATGATTTAGTAACTTTTAAGGCTGCTCATTTAACAAAATGTAAAAAATGTAATTTTGTGTTTTCAAAAAAAATACCATCTCAACAAGAGCTAATTGACCATTACGATGGATATGGTAGAAATGATTATCTATCACCTATTACAATAAAAAGATATAATGAACTTCTTGATGAATTTGAAAAATTTAGAAAAAATGGAAAAATAATTGATGTAGGATGCGGTATTGGTTATTTTCTTGAAGAGGCAAAAAAAAGAGGATGGGAAGTTTATGGAACTGAATATACTGACGAAGCAATAAAAATATGCAAAAGAAAAGGTATAACAATGCAACAAGGTAAATTAAATCCTAATAACTATAATCTTGAAGAATTTGATATAATAACCTCTTTTGAGGTTTTAGAGCACATTAATAATCCAATTGAAGAGCTTTCAAATTTTTATAAAATTTTGAGAAAAGGAGGATTAGTATATTTAACCACTCCAAATTTCAATAGTATTTCTAGATATTATTTAAAATCTAATTATAATGTTATCACTTACCCAGAACATTTAAGTTATTACACACCAAAAACAATTAAATATCTTTTCAAAAAATTAAATTTTAAAACTTTAAAAATTGAAACTACTGGAATTAGTATAACTAGAATTAAAACAAGCAAAGGGTTAAGTAATCAAGCATTCATTTCTGAAAAATCAGATGACGAGATATTGAGAAATAAAATTGAAAAAAATTTCATCTTACAAGTATTTAAAACAATCGTAAATTTTTTCTTATCATTAATGGGAAAAGGAAATAGTTTAAAAGGTTGGTTTATTAAAATTTAAAAAATTACATTAAATGTGTGGCATCACAGGCTTTTATTCTAAAAATCTAAAGAAAGATGAACTAATTTTAATGACTAATAGACTACGTCATCGAGGTCCAGATGCTATAGGAAATTATTTTAATATAGATAAACACATCGGTCTTGGTCATAGTAGACTTAGTATACTTGATCTTTCTGACTCTGCCAACCAACCAATGACATCTAGCTGTAACAGATATGTTATGGTTTACAATGGAGAGGTGTATAACTATAAAAATATTTCAAAAGAAATAAGCAAAATTAATTGGAAAACCTCATCAGACTCTGAAGTTATATTAGAGGCTTTTTGTAAATGGGGGCCAAACTTTGTAACCAAATTAAATGGCATGTTTTCTATTGCTATTTATGACAAAAAAGAAAATAAATTATTTTTGTTCAGAGACAGAATGGGTATAAAACCATTATTTTATTCTATTTCAGATGATCAATTCATTTTTGCAAGCGAATTAAAAGCAATAGACGAAATAATAAAAAACAAACCCATTTGTAATGAATCTATTTATGCATATCTCCATTTAGGTTATATACCTACAAATAAAACTATTTATAAAAATATTTTAAAAGTTAAACCTGGTTCTTACATTGAGTATAGAAATAACGAACTAAATGAAACAATATATTGGACGCCTGAAAATAAAATCACCAATAACACTTTTGACAACTTTAGTTCTAGCAAAAAAAAGCTAAAACTATTATTACAGAATTCTATAAAAAGCAGATTGATAAGTGATGTACCTATCGGAACATTTTTAAGTGGGGGAACTGATTCGTCTCTAGTCTCAGCTATAGCT
Organism: Crocinitomicaceae bacterium; assembly: GCA_002723085.1. GTDB lineage: Bacteria > Bacteroidota > Bacteroidia > Flavobacteriales_D > Parvicellaceae. The sequence continues at coordinate 12,630 of PBNK01000021.1, forward strand.
CAAGAAGTTAGTGAATCCACAATAAATACTTTCTCAATTGGTTTTGAAGATGCAAAGCACAATGAAAGCTTTCATGCAAAAAAGGTAGCTAAGCGTTTAGGTACTAACCATAATGAATTTATTTTAAAAGAAAAAGACGCTTTAAATGAATTGGAGTCTATTATGGAACACTTTGATGAACCATTTTTAGATCCTTCAGCTTTACCAACATTATTAGTTTCAAAGATGGCTAAAAGAAGTGTTACAGTTTGTTTAAGCGGAGACGGAGGAGATGAATTATTTATGGGTTACGGAGCTTATAATTGGGCAAAAAGGCTCTCTAACCCAATAATTTGGTCATTGAAAAAACCTATATCATCTATTTTAGATAAATCAGCGACTAATAAATATAAAAGAGCTGGATTAGTATTAAATGCTCCAAAAAAAAATTTAAAAAGTCATATATTCTCTCAAGAACAATATGTTTTTTCTGAACGTGAACTTAATAAATTATTAATTAAAAGGTCAAATTCATTAATTAATGAACTTAATCAACCTTACATTCTAAGCAGAAAATTAAATTCAATAGAAAACCAAGCTTTTTTTGATTTAAATAATTATCTAATAGACGATTTATTAGTTAAAGTAGATAGAGCATCAATGTATACGTCTTTAGAAGCGAGGGTACCTTTATTAGATCATAATATTATTGAATTTGCCATTAATTTGAATAAAAGATTCAAAATTCACAAAGGGACTCAAAAATATATTTTAAAAGAGATATTATACGACTATTTGCCCAAGGAATTAATGGATAGACCTAAATGGGGCTTTTCAATTCCACTTGACAAATGGCTTCAAAATGAACTTTATTTTTTAATTGAAAAATATCTTAATAAAGATATAATAATGAATCAAGGAATTCTAAATTATAAAGAAATAGAAAAAATTAAAGTTAGGTTTAAGAATGGAGAAACATACTTATACAATAGGCTTTGGTCATTAATCATATTAAATAAATTCATTTTAAACTTTGGATAACTTTTTTTTATTTGAAATTTTAAAAACTAAAAATAACATTGGAAAATAAAATGGTATAAGTGGGACTCTATACCTAACCAATGCACCAAAATTTGTACTAGCAATTCCTACTCCAAAAGCAAATATTATAGAAAAAACAAATGCATACAATAAAATTGGCTCAGAAAATAAAACTCTTGCCAATCTTAAAGGGCCAACGTTGATAAATAAGTAAAGAGAAAAAAAGAGTAGTATTGTGTTCTCTATTACGGAAATCACCATTATTGGACTCCCAATTTCCCAAAATAATGGTCTATAAATAGCTGTAAAAACCGCAACAGGGGCTAAAGAAAAAACACCTCCAATTGACCCATCAATTTTACCAATATTATAATTATTTGAACCATAAGCTTCCTCCCTTAACAAATCTTGTTGAATAACTTGAGCTTGCTCTAAAGCAGAGTCAACATCTCCATAAACACCCATTAAAGAGCTAATATTAGAAAGAACTATATACCCTCCAAAACCAAAAATTAATATAAATAAAGGGAGTTTTAATGTTTTAGAAACAAATGATTTTGAAGTTTTAAGATATGCACTATTGATCCACAAAATAATTCCAGGAAATAGTGAAATTAGAACATAAGCTTTTGTATTTAAAAGAATTAAAAGGTTTAATTGCAAAAATATTATATTCCATAGTAAATGTTTTCTTTCAATAAAAATTCTATAAAAATTAAAAGTTAGCCAACATGTTGATCCTAAAACATAACTGTCCTTCATTATTCCACTTCCCCAAAAAATTAAAGTTGGAAGAACTAACATAATATAAAATAACCCTTTAGAATAACCAGGATAAAGCATATTAAACAACCTATAAAGTTTCCAAATACCAATAAAAGAAAAAACAGCTGTAAAAAAACTAGTAACTATAAAAGAACCAGAACCAAGAATATAAAATAAAGATGAAAACCTTGACACCGCAAATGTTTGGGTATCTCTCCACATATATGTTGGAGGGTAACCAGAACCAGCATTAAAAGATTTCCAAGAATTAAAATAAGAATCAGTATTAAAAATTAAAGCAATTCCCTTTTCAATATCTTGAAATAAAACACCAACTAATGCTTTTGAACCTAAAAAATAATTCGTAGTATCACCACCATTATAATAAAAAACATAAACCAAACAAAATATAGTAGCACCAATTAATTTAGCAATCAACGCTTTTGTTAAATATTTGTACTCTGGATATTTATTTATATTTCTTGATTTCACAAAATTAGCTACTAAAATAATAGCTAAAAAGTATATTAATGCTATTAATAAATCAGGGTAGGAAATAATATTTGATACGCTTTGCATTTCAAAGTACTTTTAATTTATACTAATATAGATATATATTTAATGTAATTTGTATAATTGCAAATACATTTACACATTACATATTAAAAACACTCAATAAAGAAATGATTAATACTCTTTATTTAAGCTATGACGGCTTAGCAGATCCGCTTGGCCAATCCCAAATCCTTCCATATCTATTTGGATTATCAAAAAATTATAAAATAACAATCTTAAGTTTTGAAAAGTCTGAGAATATTAATAAAAGCTATCAATTTATATCAAATAAACTTAAGGAAAATCAAATTGATTGGGTTCCTTTAAAATATTCAAAAAGACCACCTATTATTTCAACAATTTGGGACATTTATAAATTGAATAAAACTGTAAATAAGTTAATAAAAAGTGGTGTCAACCTTATTCATTGCAGAAGCTATATCACTTCATTAGTTGCTTTAAAAATTAAGAGAAAACACAACATCCCATTCATTTTTGACATGAGAGGGTTTTATGCTGATGAGAGAGTAGATGGTGAAATTTGGGATAAAAATAAATTACCTTTTAATAAAATTTATAGCTTCTTTAAGAAGAAAGAGAAAGAGTTTTTAGAAAAAGCGGAATATAACATTTCGCTAACATCAAATGGTAAAAAAGAAATAGAATCATGGAAACTACCAAATCAGTCTCCGATTTCTGTAATACCTTGTTGTACTGATGATAATTTATTCAAAAAAGAAAATATAAAAAATGTTAGAAAGGACATAGGTTTTGATGAAGATGATTTTGTAATTTCCTATGTAGGCTCCATAGGCACTTGGTACATGCTTGATGAAATGTTAGATTTTTTCAAAGAGGTTCGAAAAAATAAACCAAACGCAAAATTTCTATTTATTACCAAAGATAATCCTCAATTAATTTTAGAAAAAGCTCTTGCAAAGAATATTGATGTTAATAGTCTAAAAATACAACCCTCATTAAGGGAAATGATGCCCTCTTACATAGGATTAAGTGATTTTTCTATCTTTTTTATTCTTCCTGTGTTTTCAAAAAAAGCTTCCTCTCCTACTAAAATGGGAGAAATAATGAATTTAGGAATTCCTATTATCTGCAATGAAGGTGTTGGAGATGTTGATGAAATAATGAATGAATGTATGCCTGAGCTTTTAATAAAAGAATTTACCAAAAACGAATACCAAAGAATTATTGATTTGATAATTAATGATTATAAACCCAATGAAAAAAGAATCATAGAAACTTCTCATAATTATTATTCTCTAGAAAAAGGTGTTAGAAAATACAAAGAAGTCTATCAAAGCATTTTGGAGGGCAAAATCACTCATGATGATACTTCTCCCCTTTTAAAATAGTAAAAGTCCTATACAATTGCTCCTTAAAAATTAAACGAACCATTTGATGGGAAAATGTCATTTTTGATAAGCTTAGACTTGAATTTGCTCTATTGTAAACCTCATCACTAAATCCATAGGCACCTCCAACAATAAAAACTAAAGCTTTTGTTCTATTCATAATTTTATTTGAAATGAAATTTGAAAAACCTAAAGAAGAAAATTGTTTACCCTTATCGTCTAAAAGAATTACCTTATCTCCATTTTCTAATTTTGATAAAATTAAATCCCCTTCTTTTATTTTTAGTTCTTTCTTCGAATACCTGCTGCCATTCTTAACCTCTGAAATAATTATTTCCTCAAATTTAGTGTAGTGTGAAATTCTTTTTGAATAATCATTTTCACCTTGAATAAGGTATTTTGCTTGTGTTTTACCGACAACAATTAACTTAATTTTCATTATTCAAATGTATACCATTTATAAAACATTAATATAGCTTTGTAAAATGACCATAAAACAATTTGTAAAATTAGCCATTAAAGAAGATATTAAAGATGGTGACCACTCGGCTTCAGCTTGTATCCCAAAGCAAGCCAAAGGGAAAGCTAAATTATTAGTGAAAGAAGATGGAATCATAGCTGGGATTGACCTTGCTGTTCAAATTTTTAAAGAATTTGATAATTCATTTGAAATTGAATCAATTCTAAAAGATGGTGATAAAGTTAAAGTTGGAGATATCGCATTTATAGTAAGCGGTCCATCCATTGCACTTTTAAGTGCAGAAAGATTGGTATTGAATGTTATGCAACGTATGAGTGCAATTGCTACTTTAACTAATAAATATGTTCAAGCTATTAAAGGATTATCTACTAAAGTATTAGACACCAGAAAAACAACACCATTAATTCGATTCCTTGAAAAAGAAGCTGTTCGAATTGGTGGTGGTTTTAATCACCGATATGGATTATACGACATGATAATGCTGAAAGATAATCACAATGATTTTGCTGGTGGAATTGAGAAATCAATCAATAAAACTGTCCAATACTTAAAAGACAATAAACTGAATCTAAAAATTGAAGTGGAAACTAGAAATTTAGATGAAGTTAAAGAAGTATTAAAAGTTGGTCAAATCGATAGAATAATGTTTGATAACTTTAACTATGATGATATGAAAAAAGCCGTTCATTTAATTGATGGAAAATACGAAACAGAGGCTTCAGGTGGTATTAACCTTAAAACCGTTAGAAAATACGCTGAATGTGGTGTAGACTATGTTTCTGTAGGTGCACTAACCCATTCTGTATCAAACATGGATTTAAGTCTAAAAGCCATTAAATGAGCATTTTCATAGATAAATTAAAAAACTTTACTGATCTTATTCCTCTACCAGGCTTCAAAGGCATTTCAATTTTTGATTTACTTAAATTCTTAAAAGAAGTGTTTTCAAAAGGTAATTTTGCCATTAGAAGTGCAGCTGTTTCTTTTCATTTTTTTGTAGGTATATTTCCTGCTTTAATTTTTTTAGTTTCCCTTATACCCTACTTGCCAATAGAAAATTTACAGGAAAATATTTTTCTTCAAATGAAAATGATTTTACCAAAAGATATATTTCATCATTTTGAAAACACATTTAAAGAACTTTTTATTAGAAGACATAGTGTTGTACTTAGCATTGGGTTTTTCTTATCTATTTATTATGCCTCAAAAGGAATAAACACACTATTAATAGCTTTTAATCAATCCTATCAAGTAGAATTAAAAAGAAACCCTATAAAACAAAGATTAGTTTCACTCGGATTATTCCTAGTGATAATAACTTTATTTTTAGCGGCTGTGTGTCTGTCAATTTTCAGTGAAAAGATATTTAATTTCTTAAATATTGAAGCATTAATTCATATGAGCATAACATTGTTTTATATTCTAGATTTAATTTTGGTATTAGCTCTAGTATCATTAAGTATTTCCATTTTATATTATGCAGGAAACCCAAATATTAAAAAATTTAAGTTTATTAATGCAGGTTCATCATTTGCTACAATTATTATTCTTTTAGCATCATGGGTACTTTCTTTTTATTTTAGTCACTTCAATAGTTATAATAAAATTTACGGATCCATTGGATCTCTACTTATTGGATTGTTATGGATTAATACGGTAAGTTATGTGTTAATTATAGGTTTTGAATTATACACAAAAGAAGGAGAAATAAAACAAAGAAAAAGCAATTAAAGACCTAACATTCCACTTTTTAAATCTTCAGATGCTGGAACACCACCAAGCCAAATTCCAAATAATGCTTGTTTGAAAGGTAATCCTTGAATTGTACCTTTTTTCGTACCATTCATCAATAAATGAACACCTTCGCCAGGTACATAATTTAAAACTACCTTATCATTTTTCACAAAAGGATCTGTGAAGCATTTTTTAAATTTTTCAATTTGTTCTTTAGTATGTTCACCAGCAGTTGTATTTTCAAAACCTTCTTCAAGTGCTTCTATGAATTTTTCTCTAGAAACTAATGAAGAAACAATTACTATTCTTATGCCCATTTCTTCATCGGCCATAATGATTTTATCAGCATCACTTGTTTTTGATTTAAGATATAATCCCCCAACATATAAATCTACAAAACCATATTTTTCCCTTAAACCACCACCATTTAAAACAACAGTGTTGTTATTAATAATGTTTTTTGAAGGAAAATTAACCCCTTCAATCTTCGTGAATATTTGCGCTTTTGAAGAGTTAAAAAAGAATAGTGAAAATGAGAAAAATAAAATGCTTATGTATTTCATAACGTTATTTTTAATATTATTTAGATTCAATGAGATATTCACTAAATTACATCAAATTTTATTATGTAAATGATAAAATTTTATAAATAATATTGAATTGACAACATTTTACATAAATCAAGTACCAAAAGATATTGTCTTTCTTAATGAAATAAATTCTAGACATGCCATTAAATCATTGCGACTAAAAAAAGGAGATCATATTAAAGTTGTAAATGGAAAAGGAGATTTATTTTATTCAAAAATTTTAGATCCTCATCCAAAAAAAACTGAATTATCTATTTTAAAAAAAGAATCTTATAAAAAGGAAATTCCTTTAATTCTTGCGTTTTCACCTACTAAAAATAACGACAGAAATGAATGGGTAATTGAAAAAGGCGTAGAAATAGGCATGACAGAATGTTATCCAATATTCAGTCAAAATTCTGAAAGAAGAAAGTGGAATAAAGAAAGAATGGATAAAATTGCTATTTCTGCAATGAAACAATCTGGCAGGTTTTGGTTGACTAAAATTCATGAACCTATGAACATTGAATCTTTTTTAACAATTAATCATCCCCATAACAAGTTTATTGCTCATTGTAAGAGTTCAAAAAAAGAATCCATTCATAAACTTAGCAATGCTTATGAACCTCAATTAATTTTAATTGGTCCGGAAGGAGATTTCACTGAAAAAGAAATTAAAATGGCTGAAAAAAATAAATTTACTCCGGTAAATTTAGGAAATAATAGACTTCGAACAGAAACAGCTTGTATTACATCAATTGCCTTATTAAAACTTAGTTAATAAAAGCTTTAGTCTATGGAAGGCAAATTGCAAAAACAATTATGAACGAAATAATCAATATATAAAACCAAGTTTTTCTTATCACAATAAATTATTTTAAACAAATAACCTAAAAGCAATAACTTAAGTCAATACCATAAAAATGGTAAATTAAATACCTGTATAATTTTGAGGAGAAATTTGAAGCAATTCTAACTTAACATTTTCTTCAACAGATAACCCATTTATAAAATCTTTCATTGAATTAGCCGTGATTTTCTCGTTTTTTCTAGTTAAATCTTTAAGCATTTCATATGGGTTTTCAACACCTTCTCGTCTCAATACAGTTTGTATGGCTTCAGCTACAACCGCCCAGTTGTTTTCTAAATCATTTTTAAAAGCAGATTCATTTAATAATAATTTATCCAATCCTTTCATTGTTGATCCCAATCCAATTATGCTATGAGCTATAGGCATACCAACATTTCTTAAAACAGTACTGTCTGTTAAATCTCTTTGCATTCTACTAATAGGCAATTTGGAACTCAAATGTTCATATAAAGAATTTGCAATTCCAAGATTACCTTCAGAGTTTTCAAAATCAATTGGATTAACCTTATGAGGCATAGCAGAAGACCCCACCTCCCCTTCTTTGATTTTTTGTTTAAAATAATCCATAGAGATGTATGTCCATAAATCTCTATTTAAATCTATAATAATTGTATTTATTCTCTTTAATACATCAAATAAAGATGCCAAATGATCATAATGTTCAATTTGAGTAGTAGTTTGAGAACGATTAATTTTTAATTTTTGTTCTAGAAAATTATTAGCAAAATCAACCCAATTTATATCAGGGTATGCTACATGATGAGCATTAAAGTTTCCAGTTGCACCACCAAATTTACCCGCATAAGTGATTTTCTGAAGTTGATCAAGCTGAATTTGTAATCTTTCAACAAAAACAAAAATTTCCTTACCTAATCTTGTTGGAGAAGCTGGTTGTCCATGTGTTCTTGCTAACATAGATACATTTTTCCATTCTACAGAAAGTTTGTCAAGCTTATTAATAAGTTTTTCAAAATTTGGAATGAAATCATTTTCTATTCCATCTTTTAAAGACATTGGAACAGAAGTGTTGTTTATATCTTGAGAAGTTAACCCAAAATGAACAAATTCTTTATGTGATCCAATTTCAACTGAATCCATTTTATCTTTTATGAAATACTCAACAGCTTTAACATCATGATTAGTTACTCTTTCAATTTTCTTAATTTCTAAAGCATCTTCGTGAGAAAAATTTTCATACCAAGATCTCAATATTTTAAATAAATTTTTATCAAAATCAATAAGCTGTGGCAAAGGAAGTTCGCATAAAGCTATAAAATACTCTATTTCAACTTTAACTCTATATTTAATTAAAGATTCTTCTGAAAAATAAGCGGCTAAAGAATCGGTTTTACTTCGGTATCTTCCATCTACTGGGCTTATTGCCGAAAGTTCTGTTAATCTCATTATTTAATTTAAAGGAACAAATTTAGCAATCTGTCTAGCATTCAAGCAAAAAAATAATAAATGTTATGCATTTAATAAGATACAATTCATATTTTTAAGTCAAAAAGAACTTTGAAAAACTTTATTTTAGGAATTAGATGCCACGTTAAAGCATTTAGGTTTTTAGTAAAACATAAATTTTGGTGGTATAGTTTAGTCCCATTTTTTGTTTTTATAGGAATTTATGCACTAGGTTTTTATCTAAAAGGTCTTGAAGAAAATAATTCTCCTGATAATTTTGATGACTTTGAGGATGTAAAAAAAATGCTTTATTATTTTTATTATGGAATATTACTCCTTCTATTTCTTTCTTTAACAAACTTTACTAGATATATTGTCATTATACTTATTTCTCCAGTACTAGCCATCATTTCTCAAAGAACTGAAAAAATTCTTACAGGAAACACTTATAAGTTTGATTTTAAACAACTTAAAAAAGATATTATTAGGGCTATTAATTTGGCTTTTAGAAATATAATCTATGAATTTTCACTTATTCTTTTAATCACTGTTTTATTTTGGTTTATTAGTCTTTTTATATCTGCAGAAAAAGACATGATCTCATTTATTAAAAAAGGCATAATAATGATTATTGCATTTTATTACTATGGATTTGCATTTTTAGATTATACACTAGAAAGAATGAGATTAAGTGTTGAAGAAAGCATAATATATGTTAGAAAAAAAAGAGGTTTAGCCATTTCAATAGGAGTTATTTTTACTATAATTTTTCATTATTCTCAAGAACTTTTAAATCCTAAAGATTATTTTCAAAATGATTACGTTTTTTATCTTACCATTTTTGCTATAGCCCTGATTAGTTCTATTGTTCCGGTTTGGTCAATGATTGCATCTACTATTGCTCTTAATGAAATTGAAGGTTTAGAAAATAATAAGTATGCCAACAAAGAAATTGATTAAATAATTCATAAAACCAAAAAAAAACACTTATTTTCATTAACTGAAATTAGCATATATGAAAATCAATATTCAATTATTATTTCTTATTTTATTTTTAAAAATTTCATTTTTAAACTTTGGTCAGGACAATAACTTTATTGAAAAAACCAAGGTTCAACACAAAATAAACGAAGGAAGAAATAATTTTTACTCTCACAATGTTAAAACAGCACTTCTAAACTACAAAGAAGCTTTGGCGATGGATCCAAAAAATGCTAAAGCAGAATTTGGATTAGCACAATGCTATTTCAAATTGCATAAATTTGAAGAAGCTTTAAATCATGCCAAAAAAGCCAAAAATTTAAATGCTGAAGTAAATGAAGATCTAAATTTTTTACTTGGTGAAATTTATTTTAGAAAAGGGGAATTAAATCTTGCCAAAAAACACATTCAATCCTTTAAAGAAGTTACAAAATCAAAATCAAAATTAGAAGATTATGATGTTGATTTAATTTTAGAACAAATTGAATATTCAAAAAAAGCTATCCTTAAAGGAAATACATCTGTTATAATAAAAAATATGGGAGAGAAAATAAATAGTTCTGGGCCAGAATATGCACCTTCTATATCTCATGATGGAAAATATTTCATATTTACTTCCAGAAGATCAGACACTAAAGGTGGTGAAGTAGATCGAAATTTTGATTATCAGTATTTCTCTGATATTTATCTATCTAAATGGAACGAATCAACCAAAAACTGGGATGAGCCTTCAAATTATCTTGGAAAAATAAACACTGAATATTATGATGCTTCGCTTGGTTTCACAGCTGAAAATTCTATTTTAATTTATAGAAACATTTTTGGTGTTACTAAGGTTGGAGATATATATATATCACATCAAAGTAAATCTGAAAAATGGGCTACTCCAAAACCTATTGCTCACAAAGACAAAAAAATATCCAACAAAATAAACTCTAGCTATTTTGAAAGTTCTGCAAGTATTACTTCAGATGGAGAATACATATATTTTGTTTCTGACCGACCTGGAGGTGAAGGTCAAGCAGATATATATTATGTTAAAAAACAAGGGAAAACATATACTGAACCAGTTAATATAGGAGCTAATATCAACACTGGTCTTGACGAAAAATGTGTTTTTATTCACCCAGATGGCAACACCCTATTTTTTACTTCGAATGGCCGAAAAGAAAGCATTGGAAGTTACGATATATATTATTGTACTGGTGGCCATGAAAATTGGAGTAAACCTGTTAATATGGGTTCTCCAATTAACAGTTTTTTAGAAGAGAAAACAATCAATGTTTCATTAGACAAGAAAAAAGCATATGTTTCAGCCTATTATGATATTAATAATTTAGGTGATGCTGACATTTATGAAATTGATATTTCTTCTTTCAAGTTTAAATAAAAATCTATTCTTAATTTTAAACAAATGATCTTTTTAATCAATTTGTAATATGAATAAGCTAATTTTTAAAATAACTATTTTCATAAGTATAATTATTTTACCTCAAATTGGAATTTCTCAAGAAAAACAAGATTATGCTTCAGAAGAAAAATCACTTTATTTAGTTAGAAAAACTGACGGTAATGAGCTGTATGGTTTTATAATAAGTGACGATGGAAGAGAAATACTTCTTGACACAAAAACTATTGGTAAGGTATATATAAATAAAGCAGATATCAAAGAAATAATTGACACAAAAAAAACGCTAAGTCTCGAAGATATCAAATCAGATACCTATACTGAATTTAGAACATCTGGACCATTTACAACTAGATATTATTTTACCAATAATGCTTTACCTGTTAAAAAAGGGGAAGATTATGCTATGATTCATTTATTCGGGCCCGAAGTTCACTTTTCATTAAACGACAAAGTATCACTTGGGGTTATGGCAACTTGGATAGCCAGCCCAATAGGTTTAGTTGCAAAGGGAAATATTTACTCTAATAACAAACTTCACCTTTCATTAGGAACAATTATGGGGTCTTCAGGATATATAAATCAAGGCAGGTCTTTTGGTGGCTTACATTGGTTAACCATGACAATTGGTGACAGAGCATCAAACTTTAGTTTTTCAGGTGGGTATGGCTATATTAATTGGTCAAATTCTCAATCATCAAATTTCATGATTAATCAAAGAACAATTGGCGACAAATATTCATTCAGTTTCTATGATACTCAACATCCTTATTTCATTCCTGATTATGAAATTGAATATGCTTTAAACCAAGAATTATATGGAGATAACTTTTATTATTGGAACAATTCAGAAAGATACTTAACCAAAGATAAACAAGGCGCAATTATAATAGGAGTTTCTGGAATTTCTCCAGTTGGAAAAAAGGCAAGTTTTATTTTTGATTCAATGATTTTAATTAAAGATGAAAAGTCTGTGGTTTACAATGATTATGAAGTGAATGGCACTTATGATCGATATGATAATAATGGGAACCCTGTTAACACCCCTTTCAATGTAACTGTCGGAAAAGGCGAGGTAGTAAATTCAAATTTTAATTCTACAACTATTTTATTTATGCCTGCAATGAGAATAAACAGTTCTTATTCAAAAGCTTTTCAATTGTCCCTTGCAGGTGTAATCAATTTTGATTCTAATGGAGACGCAACTTCTTTTCCCTTTCCAATGGTTTCTTGGTTAAGAAAATTTTAAATACTCTAAATTAAATATAATTAACTTATAGTCAGTTAGTTATGTATGAAAATAAATAATTAACACGTCCTTTTTAGTTTATTACTTATTTTTTTTGTCAATTAATATTACTTAGTATTGACAAATAAAACTCACGTAAATGAAAATTTTATCTAAAACTCTAATATTATTATCTGTACTTATACTGCCAATCCTTTTTACAGCTCAAGAATCGACTACAGACACAAGTAAATTATATTTGATTAAAAAAACTGATGGAGGTGAATTTATTGGAGAAATCATCTCAGATGACGGCAGAGAAGTCTTGATAATGACTAAAAGCATTGGTAAAGTTTATATTATAAAAGAGAATATTGCACTAATTACTCAAACCAATGAAACAAAAAAATTATCAAATGATGAAGCTGAAATTGCAGAGTTTAGAACTGAAGGACCGTTTACCACAAGATACTATTTTACAAATAATGCTCTTCCAATAAAAAAAGGTGAGAACTATGCATTTATTAATTTATTTGGACCCGAAGTTCATTTTGCAGTAACTGACAACCTAAATTTTGGATTAATCTCTTCTTGGATTGGAAGCCCTATTACCTTAGTAAGTAAATTATCAATTATTTCTGAAAAAAAGGTACATCTTTCAGTTGGAAACATAATTGGAAATTCAGGCTATCTAGCTCAGGGGAGAGTATTAGTAGGGCTACATTGGGGGACCTTAACAATTGGTGATCGTATGCGTAACGTTAGTTTTTCTGCTGGTTATGGTTACTTCAGCGACAAATCTAATACAATTACGAATTTTGGAGACTCTTTTCACGATGCACTTTTCTTAGGTTTTGGAGGAATTAGCCCAGTTGGTAAAAAAGCCAGTTTTATTTTAGATGGAATGTTCATTTCAAACACAAGGGACAACCGCAGTTATGATCCGCAGAACACAAATAATCCATGGAGAAACACTACAGAGCCGACAATAACAAATACTACATTAATTTTAATGCCAGGAATGAGATTTTATTCATCTTATGATAAAGCTTTTCAAATTTCATTAGCTGGTGTGTTCTTTACAAATAAAAGATACAATAGACGTATATACAATAGCGATGGAAGTAGTACTTACAAAAGTGGTGAAGTTACCTCATTTCCTGTACCAACTATTTCTTGGCTTAGGAAGTTTTAAAGAAATTTTTATATTCGCAATCATATTTAAGATATGCGAGTTTCATTTCTTTTAAATCTTATAATTTTTCTTACAACTATTTTATTCATTACGAGTTGTAATCAGCCAACCATTCAGAAAGAAAAATTGTCTTGTAATAAGCTAATTTCTGAAATCAACACAACTCAAGAATTTAAATTCTTTTTTGATAATGACACTATCATCACTCAAGCTGATAAAAATGAAGAATTTTACAGCTTTAAATGTAAAAACGGAAAAAGAATTTATAGAAAGAAAAAATTCAGATTATATCCTTTAAAAAATAATGAATCAATAAAAAAAGCTGAACTTATAATTCATGTAAATAATGAGTTGAAAGAAAATAAATTAATTGGAGTTTTTAGTAAAATAGTTAATCTTAACAATGAATCTTACCTTTTTCAAGAAGAAATTGGTAAAAGAATAATTGAATCTAATCAAAGAAGAGAAGGCATAATTTTAAAAATCCAAAATAAAGATTCATATATTTTTATTGAGAGTACCAAAAGAGAAGCTTTTTCATCAAGTATAGACCTGTCTATTCAAAATTTTATTAATCAAAACATTTTAAATGAATGCTACATTGACAAAATAAGTACTATTAAATTTATTTCTATCATAAAAAAACACTTGGGCAATGTAAATCCAAACTATTTTTATTTAAATCCTATTACAAATAAAGCAGAACCCATTTTGGCCGGATTAACCAATTTTAAAATCAATAAATCCAAAAACATCATAGTTGAGGAATGCCAAAGTGATTCAAATTTCTTAACCTATTTTAATAAAGATCAAAACAATAACTTTTTATTTCTAAAAAATGATATTTCAGTAATAGAAAGCAAATTAACTATTCCTGATGGTTATGTAATTAAAATTAATGCAGGTCAACAAATTGATATTATTAATTACGCATCTGTAATATCATTTAGTCCAATAGAGTGTAAAGGAACTGTAGATAATAAAATTCATATTTTTTCAAGCGATTCAACTGGTCAAGGAATTCATATTCTTCAAAAAAATGAATCCTCGATAATAGATCATTTGGTGTTTAGCAATCAAAATTCATTTTCAAAAAGAACAAAAGTAAGCAGTTGGTTACTCCCAAGTGCTTTAACCTTCTATGGAGGTGAAGTTACAATTAACAATAGTGAATTTAGAGATTTATATAGTGAGGATGCAATAAACACATTCAGAAATAAATATTCTTTCAGTAATTCAACCATCGAAAATACTTTTTCTGATGCTTTTGACGCAGATTTTAGTTTTGGATCTATTAACAACTGTTCATTTATTAACTGTGGCAATGATGCTGTTGACATTTCTGGTGGGGAATTAGACTTAAATTATAGTCATTTTTCTGTGGTTAAAGATAAAGCAATAAGTGCTGGAGAAGAAAGCATAATGCATGTAAATAATTGTACAATAGAAAAATCTTCATTAGGAATTATTTCAAAAGATTTATCAAAAGTTAATGCCTCAAATTCATCTATCTCAAATTGTGAAATTGCTTATTGTGCTTTCCAAAAAAAAGGCGAATTTGGACCTGGTTCAATTGTTTCTACTAATAACATTGAATCAAATTGTAAAAAAACTCATTTAATAGAGTTCAAATCTGAATTAAGTTTGAATGATAGTATAATTAATGAGTTTGAATACAATGTAATAGATTATCTTTATGGGAACATTTATGGTAAAGCTACCGTAAAATAAAAGTATAATTTATTTGAAAGTTACGTTTACAAATGCATAATATACTATCTATCTTAAAATTGTATGATCCAATTGATTTAAAAGAAATGGATTCAGTTTCTTTAATGGAAAGAACCGATGAAAAATATACAGTAAAGATTAACGATATTGTTGATATGCTTAACCTTTTATCCAAAACTTACAGATGTTTAGAGATAAATAATGAAAGACTATTTAATTATGAAACCGAATATTTAGACAATTGTGATTCTATTCTTCATAGAAATCATCAAAATGGAAAATTAAATAGGTTTAAAATAAGGTTTAGAGATTACATTCAATCTGGCATTACTTTTTTGGAAATAAAATTCAAATCAAATAAAGGGGTTACTAAAAAAAGCAGAATTAAAGTTCCATTCAAAAGTAGAAGTGGAAGTGATAAATGCAATCAATTCATAAATAAAAAAACACCATATAATCCTAAAAAACTTAAAATCACATTATCAAATAGTTTTGATAGAATTACCTTAGTTAACTTATCTACAAAAGAAAGAGTAACTTTTGATATAAATCTAAAATTCAACAACAAAAATGAAGTTAAAGAATTGCCTGAATTAGGAATTATAGAGGTTAAAAGAGAAAAAGGAAATAGAAAATCTGAAATATTGTCTTTGCTAAAAAATAAAGGAATAAGGCCAACAAGATTTAGTAAATATGCAATAGGTTCTGTACTTTTAAATCCTGAATTAAAATACAATAACTTCAAAAAGAAATTATTATTTATAAATAAAATAAACCACCATGGAAATATTTGGAATAGAGCTGTTTAAGGATTTTTTTGATAGCGAGGGTTTTGCAAAATTGATGTTCAAATTTGGAATTAATTTCTTCTTTCTATTCATTATTGTAAGGCTTGTTTACTATAGGGTTAAAGACGATAAAGATTATGTATTTACCTTTTTCATGTTTAATATACTTACATTTTTCATCTGTTTTCTACTTAGAAAAGTACCCATGGAAATGGGCTTTGCCCTAGGTCTTTTTGCTGTTTTTGGAATTTTAAGATATCGAACTGAAGCTATTCCAATTAGACAAATGACTTATTTGTTTATTGTCATAGGTGTTTCAATGGTAAATGCATTGTCAAATAAATCCATTAGTATTGTTGAACTGCTTTTCACCAATGGCTTCATTACTTTAATTACTTATCTAATTGATCGTGTTTGGTTCCAATCTTTGGAGTTAAAAAAGTCAATTACCTATGAAAAAATACATTTAATCGTCCCTGAAAAAGAAGATGAGTTAATTAATGATTTAAAAGAAAGAACAGGGCTACCAATTCACGCAGTTAAAATTGAAAAAATTGATTTTCTTAGAGATACTGCTTCAATTACAATATTCTACAATCAGGCTTAATTTTTAAGTGAAAAAAGTCAATTATATTTTTTTATTTGTATTGGTGTTTTTTTGTCTTCATTGCAAAAGGACCAAAATAAAAGAAAATAAAAAAGGATTTTCAGATGATTCATATATTGGAGTTGTTGAAATCCCAGCAGGGACAAATAAAAAATTTGAATACAATCACCATAACAAATTATTTGAATGCGAAATAATTGATGGGAAGGAACGTATTGTTAATTACCTGCCCTATCCAGGGAATTATGGCTTCATAAAAAACACCTATATGGATCCTAAACTTGGTGGAGATGGCGATGCTCTTGATGTTTTAATTATTTCTGAATCAATACCTCAAGGCAGGAATATAAAAATTCAACCTTTAGCTATTTTAAAACTTTTAGACCATGGAGAAGAAGACCATAAAATAATTGCTATACCTGAAAAAAGTGATTTAATTTTCTTAAATGATTCGATTCCTGAATCATTTAAAGAAATTATAAGGACTTGGTTTTGCAATTATAAAGGTCCAGATAAAGTAAAATTTTTTTCTTGGGGAGATAGAAAATCTGCAATTGAAGAAATAAAAAAATGGCAGAACTAATTATAGTTTTATAAAAAATAAAATTATTAATAATACAATAATAATCACAGAATTTATTATTGATAATTTCAACGCTATTTTGGACGTTCTTGAACTTGACATTTTACATAAAAATTTACTTAAAACATGGTATTTTACAACCATTTTAAATTAGAATTTACGAAAATTTTAAATAATCTCCAATTATGAAGATTTTGTTAAGTTCATTTTAACTAGCTCTAATCTTAATAGATTTAAAACTGATAAGGCAGAAACATGAATATTTCTTTCCCTGTTATAACCTAGATTTAATTTCTTAGAAATTGTTCTCTCATTTGATGAAATAGCAATCCAAACTGTTCCTACTGGTTTATCATTTGTTCCACCTGATGGACCTGCAATACCAGAAGTTGCTAAACCAAAATCAGAATGGAATATACTTCTAACCTTTTTGGCCATTTTCTCAACCGTTGTTTGACTAACAGCACCTTCTGTATTTAAAACATTTGAATCAACTTCCAAAATTTCTTCTTTAGACTGATTAGTATAAGTGACAACACTTCCGTTAAAATAAGATGAACTTCCACTAATGCTGGTTAATAATTTTGCAACTGTTCCTCCAGTGCAACTTTCAGCAGTAGAAACTGTAGAACTTACCTGATTAAGTAACTTTCCAACAACTGATTCCATAGTATCATTTTCAAAACCAAAAATTTGATTAGGAATTAATTCTTTTAATTTTTCAATTTGATAATTTAATTTTTGATTTAATATTTCTTTTTCAAAACCTAAAATGGTAAGTCTTAATTTAACAATACCTGGTGAAGGCAAATAAGCCAATTTTATTTCATCTAAATTCAATCCTTCCTCCCAATCTTTAATAACTTCTGCTAAAAAGGATTCTCCCATACCATGGGTTTTAATGGTTTTATTGATTAAGTGATATCCATTGCCATATTCAATCCTTAATTTAGGAATCACCTCCTCTGACATAATGGCTTTCATCTCATAAGGTACACCAGGTAGTGAAATGAAATTTTTATTGTCTTTTTCAAACCACATTCCACTAGCTGTTCCTTTAGAATTATTTAAAATTTTACAGTTTTTAGGCAACAATGCTTGATCTCTATTGGTTTGTAAAATAGGTAACCCTCTTGCTTTAAAATAGGTGATAATTTTATCTTCAATTTCTTTATTTAAAATTAATTCTGTTTCAAAATAATCACAAAGTGTATGTTTTGTGATATCATCTTTAGTTGGACCTAAACCTCCAGTAATTATGATTAAATCTGACCTTCTTTCCGCAACTTTTAATGCTTTTATTATGTCTGTACTTTCATCAGAAATCACAACTCCATAATTAACATCAAAACCTTCTAAATTTAATTGGGATCCAATCCAAGAAGCATTTGTATTTACAGTTTGTCCAATCAATAATTCATCTCCTATTGAAATAACTTCACAATTCATAATTGTCTAAAATATAAATTAAGTTTTTATTGAATAGTCAACATTGGCAAAATTTTTGTTATGTTTATGTTATATCTATAAAACATGAAAAAAACATTTAAAAAAACATCTCTTTTCTTTACTCTTTGCCTATTTATCTGCAATTGCAGTAGTCAAATTAATTTGAATAAAATTTCTGATAAAGTTAAGGACCAAATTGACAAAACTAAGACTGAAAATACTTCTAACCCACTTACTAATGATGAAGTAATAAAAGGACTAAAAGAAGCTTTATCTAGAGGTATTGAAAAAGGAGCAAATCAAGCTGCTTCACTTGATGGGTTTTTAAAAAATGACATTATTAGACTTCCCTTTCCTCCTGATGCTGAAAAAGTAAAAGAAAAAGCTTTAAAACTTGGATTAGATAATAAAGTAAAAGAATTTGAAGAAGTTTTAAACCGCTCTGCAGAAGAAGCTGCAAAAGAAGCTGCTCCAATTTTTTTATCTGCAATCAAAAACATGAGTGTTCAGGATGGATTTAGCATTCTTAAAGGAAGTGATAATGCTGCTACTAATTACTTGAAAGAACAAACATCAAATCAATTATACACTGCTTTTTATCCTAAAGTTGAAGCTGCTATTGACAATGTTAAATTAACTTCCTATTGGGACCCATTAGCTAAAAGCTATAACAAAACTACACGATTGACTGGTTCAGAACCCATTAATACTGACCTAAAAAAATACGTAACACAACGTGCAATAAGTGGATTGTTTGTTTTAATTGAAAATGAAGAAAAAAAAATCAGAAAAGACCCTATTGCAAGGGCTTCAGAACTTCTTAAAAAAGTTTTTGGTTCATTAGACCCTTAATTTAAATGATTACATTTAAGTTGTGAGAAAAAATACAATTACCCATAATCAACCTATTCCACCTTCAGAGCTAATAATAACTAATGAGGGAAGAATTTATCATTTAGATCTATTACCAGAAGATATTGCAGAGACTATAATAGTTGTTGGAGATCAAGAAAGAGTTCCTTTAGTATCTCAACATTTTGATTCTATTGAAACAAAAGTAAATAAAAGAGAATTTTACACCCATACTGGAATAAAAAATGGTAAAAGAATTACCGTACTATCAACCGGGATAGGTTGTGACAACATTGATATTGTCGTTAATGAACTTGATGCCCTTGCTAATATTGATTTGAACACTAAATTGCCAAAAAAGGAATTTAAAAAATTGAATCTTATTAGAATAGGTACTAGTGGGTCATTACAAGAGGATATACCTGTTGATAGTTATGTTATTTCATCACACGGTTTAGGATTTGATGGTTTAATGGGTTTTTATAATACAAATTTTGAAAAAGATGAAATTGAATTACAAAAAGAATTTATAAATCAAGTAAAATGGCCCAAAGAAGCCAATCTTCCTTATTTTGTAAAAGGTTCTTCTTATTTAGAGAAAAAATTAGGAGATGGAATGTTTCATGGAATAACTGCAACAGCAAACGGTTTTTATGGTCCTCAAGGCAGATCATTAAGATTAAAAGCAAAAGTCCCAAATTTAAATGAATACTTAAATGAATTTTCATTCAATGATTATAGAATAACAAATTTTGAAATGGAAACATCTGCTTTATATGGTTTAAGTTCAATGTTAGGTCATGAAGCCTGTACTGTATGTGCTATAATTGCTAATAGATTCAAAAAAGCATATTCAAAAGATTATAAGAAAACTGTAAATGAATTAATTATTACCACTTTAGATAGACTTACTTCTTAAAGTTTATTGTTTTTCAGCAACCTAATTAAGTTATTGACGTTATAGTTAATTAATTATGTCCGAAAAAAGAGAAATAACCGCTTTAGTTCACTTATTAGAAGACCCTGATGAAAAGATATATCTTCATATTAAGGAAAAACTTATGGAAATTGGACCGGAATGTATTCCCCTATTGGAAAAGGCCTCTTTTGAAGAAGAATTGGGAAAACTATTTAACGAACGAGCTAAAGTTCTAATTCATGAAATAAGCTACAAAAGGTTTTTTGATAATCATAAACAATGGGTAAAAATACCAGAAACATTATTTGATGGACTAATGCAGATTGATCAATATTTCTTTCCTAACACAACATTGAACTATATTAATCATGAGTTAAATCAAATGGTTGACGATATTTCCATTCAATTGACTAACTCTATGAGTCCAGTTGAAAAAGTAATGATTATAAATAATGTACTTTTTGATGAATATAAAATTTATGGTGATAAAGAAAATTATCATTTGCCAGAAAATTCATCTTTTGGAAATTTAATAAAAAATAAAAAAGGAAATCCTTTGACTATTTCACTTCTATATATTGAAATAGCTAATCGACTCAACATACCTATAAAAGGAATAAACTTACCAAATCATTTCATTGTTGGGTATGTTAAAGAACAATCATTTAATGAGTTTAAAATGCAAAATGAATACAATAAAAATGATGTACTTTTTTATATAAATGCTTTTAGCAAAGGAGTTATTCTTCAACACGTAGATTTAGAAGATTTTTTAGTAGAGATTAAATTAGAAAATAACGTTAAATATTTTACTCCATGTAATAACAAAGCAATAACAAAAAGAATATTAACTAATCTTATATATAGCTATAAAGAATCTGAAATTAAAAATATAAAGAAAGACTTACAGGGAATTATTAAATTATATAACTAATTGTTTTTTTTGTTATTAAACATCCTCTATTTTTATTAAATAATGAATAATTAAATGACTTTTTTTTCTAAGTGCGAAAATATATTTAACGAGTCAAAACAGCTTTTCAATGAAAAGCAATATGATTTGATTTTTTCTCATTTTGGAGAATTTGATTCAAAAAAAATCAATGAATTTTCTTTAGAAACAGAAGGATATTTAATTTCTAAAAAAGAACCTAAAAAAATTGTAAAAAGTTTCTTTAACATTATCATTGAAGGCTTACAAAACATTAAGAACCATGGAGAAAAAAGTCCAAAAGGGAAGCAAATTTCCTATTGCAATATAGCGTCAATAAAAGATTCTTATTCCATTCAGTTTTCTAATCTGATTCTTAATAAGAATATATTGTCTTTAAATCAAGCGGTAAACAGGCTTAACAATGTTGATGCAGATGGTGTCAAAAAAATATATTTAGAAACTCTAACAAATGGCGAAATATCTAAAAAAGGCGGAGCAGGATTGGGTATAATAACTATGGCTATGAAATCCAAGAACAAAATTTTACTAAATAGCCTTCCAATTGATGATAAATTCTCTCTCCTAACATTAGAAATAAAACTTGATAAAAAATAACTACTATGGAAAACCTTTCAATTGAAAATACTAAAAGCACTCCTAAAGTTATAGGCAATACTGAATCGTGCAGTTTAATAATGAGTGGGAACTTATTTCCTGAAAATTCCATAATTTTTTTTAAACCTATTTACAATTGGATAACTGAGTTATCTAAAAATAGAGATCAATTTGAACTTGAATTTGAACTGAATTATATTTCTTCATCAAGTGTCATTCAAATTTTAAAGGCCATGCAACTTGTAGAAGAATTATATCCAACTGAAAAAATTAAATTTAAATGGAAGTATGAAGTTGATGACGAAGACATACAAAAACTTGGAGAAGAATTTGAAAAACTAACTAAATCATCTATGGATTTAATTGAAGTTGATTGTTAATTTTTAAGAAAATAATTTACTTTATTTAACACATTCCAATTTCCTTTAGTAAAATCTGGAACTTCTAAAGGCTTACTTCCCTTATTAACTGAAATTTTTGATAATTCAACAATAGCTGACCATTCTGCAGCATCATATACATCTTGATCTAGTGGCAATCCATGGGTTAAGCAATACATTAATCTATAATCCATGATATAATCCATACCTCCATGTCCCCCAACCTCTTGGGCCTTTTGTTTAATTAATTTAATTGGATAAGGTTCATATTTTAGCAATGTGTCTTTAATGGCATTTGACGATAAAGAAGTATGAGCATTAGGTTCAAAAGCCATTGATTTAACAGGATATTTCTGAACAAAACCCTCTGTACCACTTACAGTATAAAGTCTTGAATAAGGTCGTGGACTAGTTACATCATGTTGTAATAATATAGTTTTTCCTTTAGCTGTTTTAATCAATGTAGTATTCATATCCCCTTTTGAAAAACTATTTCCCTCCCAATTATGAGATTCATTCAATTTCTCATTATAATATTTAGTTAAGCCAAACTGATCGGATGACATAGATACTAAATGTGTGAATTTATCGCCTCTATGAATGTTTAATAAGTGAGCTAAAGGGCCTAAACCATGAGTTGGATATGTATTCCCATTTGTGTTCTGTAAGCTTTTTAAACGCCAATGGCTCCAATAGTAGGTGTTGCTAAAATTTAATTCTCTTAAATCGTGAATATAAGCACCTTCAGTATGCACCACTTCACCTAAAAGGCCATGCTGTACCATATTAAGTACGGTTATTTCATAAAAATCATACATACAATTCTCTAATTGAATACAATGCTTTCTATACTTTTCTGCCGTTTTAACTAATCTCCAACAATCTTTAACAGTTAAGGCTGCTGGAACCTCAACAGCTACATGTTTGTCATTTTCCATAGCATATATAGCAATTGGTGTATGTAACTCCCAATGAGTACATACATATACTAAATCAATATCGTTTCTTTGACAAATCAATTTCCAATCTTTAGAATTATAGTATGGGTATGGTAAATCAAAATTTCTATTTTCAAAAAATTGATTTAAAGACTTATTCACTTTATTAGAGTCAATATCAGCAATTGCAACAATTTTTACATTAGGAATTTGAGGTAATCTTTCTAAAGCCATTTGACCCCTGTTACCTAAACCTATTACAGCAACTCTAACTGTATCAATTTTAGGACAAACCAAACCAAGAACATTATTTAGATTTTTGTTTTTATAAGATTTATTCCATTTCACAAACAATGGCCCATAAGATGAATCTAAAGTATTAACTTGAGAGGTAATTAAAAAAAAACTAAATATTAATGATAATAAAAATGATGATTTTAAAATAAAAAAGTATCTCATTTAGAGGAAAATGTAAAATTTAATTCACTCATCAACTAGAACACAATGTTTTTTTAGGAGGAGCGAATTTGGTTAAATTAATTCCTACTACAGCATTTTGATATTCTTTCATAGTTGGAGTTCTTCCAAGAATAGCAGATAGAACAACAACTGGTGTTGATGCCAATAAAGACTCTCCTTTTTTTCTATCTGAATCAGCTACAACACGACCTTGAAAAAGACGAGTTGATGTAGCCATAACAGTATCACCTTTGGCAGCCTTTTCTTGGTTCCCCATACAAAGATTACAACCAGGTCTTTCAAGATACATCATATTTTCATATTCTTTACGAGCTGTATTCTTTGGAGAATCGTCATTGAATTCAAAGCCAGAATATTTCTGTAAAACATCCCAATCCCCTTCTTCTTTGAGTTCATCAATAATGTTATAAGTTGGGGCTGCAACTATTAAAGGAGCATTAAATTCTACTTTTCCTTGAATATTTTCAAGATTTCTAAGCATTTGTGCAAGAATTTTAAGATCCCCTTTGTGCACCATACAAGAACCAACAAATCCTAAATCCACTTTTTTTTCACCCCCATAATAAGAAAGACCTCTTATTGTATCATGAGTATATCTTTTAGAAACATCATCATTATGAACATCTGGATCAGCAATCATTGGTTGAGCAATTATATCTAAATCAACTTCAAACTCGGCAAAATATTTCGCATCTGAATCTGGAGATAATGGTGGTTTTAGACCTGATCTAATTTCAAGAATTCTTTTATCAGCTTTATCAATAAGACCTTGAAGAACTTGTTTAGTGTTGTCCATTCCCTTATTAATCATAATCTGTATTCTGCTTTTAGCAATCTCTAAAGATTCAATTAAAGTATCATCTTCAGAAATACAAATTGAGGCTTTTGCTTTCATTTCAGCTGTCCAATCAGTAAAAGTAAATGCCTTATCAGCAAGAAGTGTACCTATATGAACCTCAATAATTCTACCTTGAAAAACATTTTCTCCGCCAAATTTATCTAACATCTGAGATTGAGTTGCATGAACTACATCTCTGAAATCCATATGCTCAAGCATTTCGCCTTTAAATGTAACTTTAACTGATTCAGGTATGGGCATACTAGCTTCTCCAGTAGCTAAAGCAAGCGCAACAGTTCCTGAATCAGCACCAAAAGCTACTCCTTTAGACATTCTTGTATGAGAATCTCCCCCGATAATAATCGCCCAATCATCGATAGTAATATCATTCAAAACTTTATGAATAACATCAGTCATAGCATGATATTCACCTTTAGGATCACGAGCAGTGATTAAACCAAAATTATTCATAAAGTTCATCAACTTTGGAATATTTTCTTGTGCTTTTTTATCCCAAACGGAAGCAGTGTGACATCCTGACTGATATGCCCCATCAACAATTGGTGAAATAATAGTAGCAGCCATCATTTCTAGTTCTTGTGAAGTCATTAATCCAGTAGTGTCCTGAGAACCTACGATATTTACCTCAACTCTAACATCAGACCCAGCATGTAAAACTTTTCCGGGTGTATTTCCTACTGCATTTTTATTAAATATTTTTTCGACCGCTGTTAACCCTTGACCTTTATGAGAAATTTCTTTTGACTTTGCGTATACTTCTGGAATATCAATTCCTAATGTTTTACAAGCAAAAGTTTGAAGCTTTTTTCCAAAAACAACAGCATAAGAACCACCAGCTTTCATAAACTCCATTTTTTGTGGTGTAAATGCTGCAGAAATATCTTTTACCGGAACTCCATCTTTATATAATAACTTTTCTTTGGTATTAATTGTAAAAACATCTCCTGTTTTTACTTCATAAGTTTCTTCTAAAATTGGTTCACCATCATCATCAAGTATTGTATTGCCTTCAGCGTCCTTTTTCTTAACCCAGTTTTTTAAATCTAAACCAATTCCACCTGTTACACCAACTGTAGTTAAAAAAATTGGAGAAATTCCATTTGTTCCTGCAACAACAGGGGCAATATTTATAAATGGCACATATGGGCTTGCTTTTCTTCCAATCCACAAAGCCACATTATTGACACCTGACATTCTTGATGAACCTACCCCCATAGTTCCTTTTTCAGCTGTCAACATTACTCTTTTATTTGGATGATTGGCCTGAACTCTTTTTAAAGCTTCTTGCTTCTCTTTGTTATGTTCAAATAAACATTGACCATGTAATTGTCTATCAGATCTAGAATGAGCATCAGAACCTGGAGAAAGTAAATCAGTAGAAATGTCACCTACACCAGCTACAAATGCTACCACATCAATTTCTTGTTCAACTTCAGGAAGATCAGTAAAAAATTCAGCTTTTGAATAACTTTGAATAATTGCCTTAGCTATTTCATTTCCTTCATTAAATGCAACTTCCAATCTATCCGTATCTGCTTCATATAAAAAAACTTGTGTTTTAAGTACATCTGCTGCTTTATTGGCAATAAATTCATTTTTACCTAAAGCCAAATCAAGTAAAAATTCAATTGAAGGCCCTCCTTTCATATGAGACAACAACTCAAAAGCAAATTCAGGACTAATTTCTTCTACTTTATATTTTTCAAGTATAATTTCTTTTAAAAACTTAGCTTTAACTCCAGCAGCACTAGTAGTTCCTGGCAAAACATTATAGATGAAAAAATTAATAGATTCTTTCCTTTGAGAATGACCTAAATCTTTAATTTGTTCTATAATTTCATTAAGCAATTCAGCTCCGTCAATGGGCATAGGATCTAATCCTTGATGTTTTCTTTCTTCAATCTCTTTAAGATAATCTAAATACATGCCCATGTCCAAAATTTGTTTAGCCTATTAAATACAGATTGAAAAGTTAATTTATACCGCCTATTCATTTTGCTATAACTATATAAACGGAATTTATTTAGTTGCATTTCATCTGCAGATGATGTTGGTAATTTCAAAATTTGAAAGCGTCAACTATGCGAATTTAAAAAAAATTGATTGAAGAATCAATCTATATGAACTCAATATTTATGAAGAAACAACGAGAAACGTTATAAATAATCTTTCAAAATAAGGAATAATAAAATTTAAACTAATTTAATTATAACAGAATATTCTTTATTTCTGATAAGTTTTTAACTTCTTTCCATACAGGGTATTCGTGGTCTTTACGATTGGGATTAAAGTATATACATTTCATTCCAATTTGAATTGCTCCTTGAATATCAGTTTTTAAATCATCTCCAATCATTATTGAATTCCCTAATTTAGCTCCTGTTTTTTCTAAAGAATATTTAAAAGCTACAGGACTTGGTTTCTTGGCCCCAGCTGCTTCTGATGTGACAACTGCTTGAAAAAAATCTGATAATTTTGAATTTTTTAATTTAACATGTTGAACTTCCTCAAAACCATTAGTTATTATATGCATGCTGAAATGAGGTTTTAATGTTTTTAATAAATCAATTGTCCCATTGATTAAATGAGTTCTTTTAGGTGAATTTATGACATAATCAGCTCCGAAATGCTTAGCCAAAGATTTATCGTCAATTCCAAAATACAACAAAGTATCATGAAATCTTTTAACTCTTAAATCTTCTTTAGTTAATTGATTTTCCCTATAACTTTCCCAACATTTCTCATTTATATTTTTGTAAATTTTAATGAATTCATTAGGCAGTGAAATCCCTTTTTCATGAAGTTTATATTTAGAATATAAAAAGCTCAATTCTTCATATGAATTCTTCTCAAAATCCCAAAGTGTTCTGTCTAAATCAAAAAATAGATGCTCAATTTTCATATTTTAAAATAACTGAAAAATACTTTCATTTAGGTACGCTAATAAAAATGCCATAATTATCAATACAATGGAAACGTATAAGTAGGTTATTTTTTTGTGGCCAAAAAACTTTACCACTATCACTGTTCCAATAGGAATAGACAAAAACAAAGGGGCTAAAGTACAGACTAATATGAAACCTATTTTGGATTGCTTCATTTTGATGATCATTCTATTTCTCTTTTTAAAGTTTTTCTTATTCCTAACAACTTTAGGCTTTTTATTTACTTTTTTAAAATAAAACCTGTGAGATATAAAGTAAAATATATTAAAACAAGAGATCGCTCCTAAGGCAGAAGAAATAAAAATTTCATCTACTGAAAATTTAGGATAAGTTGCCAAAGCTATGGTTGCTGCAAAAAGAAACTTAACGTGAGATAATAGAAATACATATAGGAATGCCAACCAATTCATTCATCTTTTTTTGATCCATAAGCCAAGTCGCCAGCATCACCTAGTCCTGG
Organism: Crocinitomicaceae bacterium; assembly: GCA_002723085.1. Lineage (GTDB taxonomy): Bacteria > Bacteroidota > Bacteroidia > Flavobacteriales_D > Parvicellaceae. The sequence continues at coordinate 40,751 of PBNK01000021.1, forward strand.
TACAATATAAGATTCTGGAGTCATTTCAGGATCTATACCTCCCACCCAAATTACTGTATCTTTTGGTAAATTATTTTTAACAAACCCCACTCCTTCATTACTCGCAATTACAGAAACTACATGTATTTTTCCAGGATTACCTCTTTTTAATAACGCTTTATAAGCTAGCACCATAGATCTTCCTGAAGCTAGCATTGGATCATTCAATAATATAGTTTTCCCATTTAAATCAGGGCTTGACATGTATTCAATTTCAACCTCAAAGTCTTCATTACTAGTATGCTTTCTATATGCTGATATAAAGCAATTCTCAGCTTTATCAAAATAATTTAACAAACCCTGATGCAAAGGCAATCCAGCCCTTAAAATAGTGGCTAAAACCAATTCTTCATTTAGAACATTCATAGAAGATATTCCTAAAGGAGTTGTGATGTCTTTTTTTTGAGAAATTAGTTTTTTGCTGATTTCATATGCAGAAATTTCTCCCAAACGTTCAAGATTTCTTCTAAAACGCATTCTATCTTTTTGAACATCAACATCACGAAGCTGAGATAAAAAATCATTATAAATAGAATTGTAGTCACTAAAATTGTAAACTTCCATTTTTTAATTTTATTCTAATTTAAAATTTTTACTTCAAAAATCTAGTTCTAATATTTTTTAATTTTTTTACAACTACAGGCAAATTATCAAATGAATAATTATAATAAAGAACATCTTCTGATCCAAACTTTTTATAAAACTCTGAAACGCTTTCAATATTAGAACCTCCAAAATCAAATATTTTGTCCGAACTACAATTTTTAGAAATCATATAATCAATTAAAACAAACATTGCCCCAGTTTTTTTCCCCTCTTTAGTTACTGCACCTTTTAAAAAGTTAATTACATTTTTATGAAAATAAAAAGCTCCATATGCATGTACTTCTCCATCACATTCAACCTTAAGAAATTCAATACAATTCTCCTTTAATCCATTATTAATTAAAGAAGATAAAACATTATAATTTTCAGTGTTATAATTAAGCTTATCACCAACAGTAGTTTTAAATAGATTTATAAAAGAATCTAAATTAGAAGATGTTTTAACTTTTAAGTTTTTATTCTTTTTTAAGATTCTTATTGCATTTTTTGAAAATGAAAGCTGAATCATTTTATAATCATCTTTCAAAGATAATTGTTGAAAAACACGTTTGCTTTTATTGAGAAAAGGAAGATTAATCTGCCTAAAAAGATTGAAGTCTAAATGCTTGTAGTTATTATTAAAATATTGAAATATATGAGATATAAATTCATCATTTGATTCTCCCAAAAAAGGGAAATTCCTTGAATAAAATGGTTGATATACTAAATCAAATCCCTTTTTTTTAACATGAGCAAATGGGAATGCCGCTATGTAGTCATCAAGCACAAATGCACTCCATTGTTTTGTAACAGTTGAAATGTACCAATATGATGCATATTGACCTTTTATAGGGTTTGTTTTTGTGACTAAATTTCCCCATTTTTCTTTATCAATATCTTTATATGAAACTAACTTAATCCCCAATTAAAAACTACTTTTAAAAGTGTGCTCATAAACTTCTCTCCAACCCAACCATCTTTTTTGACCACTTAATGATTCATTATGCCAAACTGAAACAAAAGAACCGTTTACTGATTTTACATTCTTTAGCAATTTAGATATATATTTCTTTGCATCATCAATAGAATAATTCATATAATCCTTAAAAGCTCCATCCATATAAGCAAAAGGTGTGATTAATAATTCTGTTTTTTGTTCTTTTATTAAATCATAAAAATAAAAAGGAGTGCATGTACCTGCTCTAAAACCCGGAATATTAGCATAACCCATGCTATGATCATTTTTAACACCACATTCTAATAGTTTTTGAAATGTTTCTGGAATTTTAAATCTTAAAAAATGATTTCTGGAGTCATTCACCTTAAAAGAATTTATATTCTCTAATCTGTTAATTTCAACACTTATATTTTTTAGATTATCATAAGAATTATAGGAAGGATGAATACCAATATTCGAAAAACTAGAAAGATGCTTAATCAAATTAATAAAAGACTCATTTTTATAATTTAAATTTTTATCATAATTATTATAATCGGCTAGCAAAATAAAAACAGTCAATTTAATTTTCTCTTTTTCAACAAACTGCTTTAAGTATTCATAATTATCATAAGGATCTTTTTCTTTTAAAAACAGTACTCTAAATCGCTGCATAAAAACAATGAAATCTAACTTAAGCAAAGACTTTAATGATGCGCCAAAAGTTCTTAAGAAACCTTTATGCTTATATGCATAAGCATTATCAATATCAATAGTAGAAGTATTAACAAACTGTCTATTTGATATTAGGGTTTGGTTAAAAAAAGAATTTATAGAACTTAACAAATTTAAAGCCCATAGATCAACTATTGGAAAATCTAAAACGTCATACTTAAAAAGGATAGAGTTTGTATGTTTAAATCTTTTATGAGAATCTAAATCTATGCTATTATATTCTTCCATTCTAGTTATTAGAAAAAAAACAGCACTTAAAATATCGAAACCAAAATCATCATCTCTACAAAAAATTCTAATACGATCTCTTTGATTGATTTCTACATCATCAATATTTGAATGAATTTTTTCAGAAAAAAGCAAACCGTTAGGAGATATATGAAAAGATTTTGCTTTAATTTTTTCATCAGAGTAATTAATGACAATTTCTTTTAGGTTTGCTTTCTGATTGGTTAATTTAACTTCCAATCCTAAAATTTGTGTAAAAACAACATCGACAGCATATTGTAATCTAGAAGAAAGGTGACTGCTGTATATGGTAATCATTTTAATTGTTTTAATATTTCCTTAGCTATAAATTCTGCCGCATGACCATCACCAAATATAGGAGGGAATGTTAAATTATTTTTAGAAAAAAATGAATTTACACCATCTAAAATAGCCTGCTCATTAGCATCTGAAATGATCGCACTTCCAGTTTCTAAAATTTCAACCCATTCAGTTTGCGGCCTTAAAATAATACAAGGTTTTTTAAAAAAATAAGCTTCCTTTTGAAGGCCTCCACTATCAGTAATAATAATTTTAGCATTTTTTTCTAATGCCAAAATATCTAAAAATGATGCTGGAGGAACAATGGATATAAATGAAGATGTTTTAATTTTTTGCTTCAAATCATCTTTAAGAAGAAGGTCCATCATTTTAGATGTTCTTGGATGAAGAGGCAATATTAATTTAATTTCATGCTGTTCAGTTATTTTTATAAAAGATGAGAAAATAGCATTTAGATTAATAGAATTATCTGTATTATCATTTCTATGTACTGTTGATAATATATAATTGTTCTTTTTTAAATTAAGGTCGTCAACAATTGTTGAATTCTTATCACTTAACTCTGAAAAATAAATACTGTTATCATACATTACATCACCACAGTGATAAATATTAGGGTGATCCATATCAGCTTTTGAATGAATATCGGGTTTAAAGCCTTCTTTAATTAAATTTTTAAATCCTGATTTGGTAGGCGAAAAAAGTAAAGTCGAGGAATGATCACATAAAACCCTATTAATCTCTTCAGGCATTTTCTTATTAAATGAACGAAGGCCAGCTTCTACATGAACAATTGGAACATGTATTTTTGATGCTGCAATTGCAGTGGCAAGAGTTGAATTAGTATCGCCATATACCAAAACAGCATTAGGATTTTCTTTCAATAAAATTTCTTCAATTTTCTGAATCATTAATGCAGTTTGATTTCCATGAGATGAAGAACCAACATGAAGATTAATTGCAGGGTTAGGAATTCCTAACTCTTTAAAAAATACTTCTGACATGTTATCATCATAATGCTGCCCCGTATGAACAATAACTTCTTCAATTTCAGGAAATTTCAAAGATATTGCCCTAGAAAATGCTGCAGCTTTAATAATTTGAGGTCTTGCTCCAACAATAGTAATTATTTTCATGTTTTTAATAAATTATAATCAGCAAAGCTAAAATAGCCATTATCTCCTATTATTAGATGATCTAGTAATTGAATATCAAAAAATTTAGATGCTTTTAGAATTTTATTTGTTAACAACAAATCTGCTTTACTAGGCTTCATATTGCTTGAAGGATGATTATGAGCTACTATAAAAGAAGAACATTTTTTTAATATCAATTTATGAAAAATCAATCTTATATCAACATAAGTTGCATCCAACCCCCCTTTAGAAATCTGAGTTAAATCAAGTATTTGATTAGATTTATTCAAACCCAACAACCAAAATTCTTCATGATTTATATGCATCAATTTTTTAGCTATAACCTGAAAAGCTTTAGAGCTAGAATTAACTTTCTCAGTATCATTATTATCACATATAGTTCTTTTAGACAATTCTAATGCACAAACCAAAAGACAAGCTTTCGCATGTCCAATTCCATTAATTTGAGTTAATTCATTTACATCAAGACGAGCCAAAGTATTAAGTTTATTATTTGCTAAAGACAAAACGTCATTAGCTAATTTTTGAATAGGTTTTTTTGAACTTCCACTTGATAAAAGAACCCCAATTAATTCATCGTCAGTTAATGATGATTTACCATATTGTATTAATTTTTCTCTAGGCATTAAAGAACCCCAAATCCTTTTATTATTCATTCTTTAATATTACAACGAAAGAACATAAAGAAATTACGATATCTAAAATTAAAAACAGTCAAAAAGTATAAAGCAAAAAAAAGAGCTCAAAGAGCTCTTTTAATAAAATTATAAAGTGTTTATAATTATAAAGTGTTTACGTGCTTGTTTAATTTAGATTTTAAATTTGCAGCTTTATTTTTATGAATAATATTTTTCTTTGAAAGCTTATCAATTAGAGAGGAAACATATAAAAACAACTTAGAAGCCTCTTTTTTATTAGTTGTTTCTCTTAATTTTTGAATAGCAGTACGAGTAGTCTTGTGCTGATACTTATTAATCTCCGCTTTTTTTTCGTTAGATCTAATTCTCTTAATTGCTGACTTATGAGTTGCCATAGCTTTATTTTTTTGTTTTTTAAGTAGCCCGTAGGGGAATCGAACCCCTGTTTCCAGGATGAAAACCTGGCGTCCTAACCCCTAGACGAACGGGCCATTATAATTAATGGTTGGCAAATTTAGTTTTTTTTTTTAGTTAGTCAAAAAAATATTACACTTAATTTCTACACCTCATCTTCAATCTCATCAGAATTGTTGCTAAAAACAAAACCTAATCGCTTTCCAGTTCTTAACCTTAGTGAATCACTAACCTGATTAACTTGCCCTACTGAAACTTCTTTCACAAGGTCATATCCAGGAACTAACAAATCAAAATCTAAAGAATAAATTATAGCAGACTGAACAATTGACTTTAATTTTTCTTTATCAACAGTTGAATTAACAAAATCATTATATAAAAATCCAAGTTGTCTTTTTCCTTGAACCATGAAGTGATTTTCATGATTTATAAAAATTCTTCCAATTAAGTACCCTAAATCATGAACTCGATTGTATTTAAAAGAATCATTTAAAAAATTATAAACATTAATAACCCCACAAAAACCTCTATTGGGGTTTTCTTCTAAATATTTTGATTTCCATAAACTATTAGCCATATCAAATTTAAACACATTGCTATGCATTTGAAAAACCAATAAATCTCCAGAAACTCTAACTTGAGCTTCAAATTCACCAGTATCTTTATAGTCAATAATTATTCGATCATCAACTTCTGAAATTCTATCTTTAAGATCATCTGCAATTTCTTTTAAAACTTGTTTTAAAACCTTAAAATTTAAAATAATATTATTGAAAACATCTTGTTTTAAAATTCCCTTGTCTTTTATTAATTCAAAAAGCAGATCTTGATTTTTTTGATACGTCATAAATTATAAATATTAGTAGGCCCGTGCAAAAACTACTTTTATTGCATTTTTAGACCCAGTTAAAACGCAATCCCCTTTACTACTATCTCCAATAGGAATACATCTGATAGTAGCTTTAGTTAATTCTTTAATTTTTAATTCTGATTCTTTCTTTCCATCCCAATAAGCATAAACAAAACCGCCTTTTTCATTTAAAATCTCATTCATTTCTTCAATAGTGCTAGCTTCATGTGAATTTTGCTTGTTAAAAGACATGGCGTTGCTAAACAAATCATTTTGAATTTCATCCAAAAGGTTTTGTACTGTATTAATAACTTCATCTTGATTAACAAATTGTTTAGTTAAAGTATCCCTTCTTGCAATTTCAACAGTTCCTTTTTCTAAATCTCTAGGACCTATAGCAATCCTTAACGGAACGCCTTTTAATTCATATTCAGCAAATTTCCAACCAGGTTTTTTTGCATCATCATTATCATATTTAACTGAGATACCTTTTTTTCTTAATTGATTCACCAAATCAAAAGCAAATTCAGAGATTTGATTTAATTGCTCCTCTCCTTTATATATTGGGACTATAGCTACTTGAATCGGGGCTAATTTTGGAGGTAAAACTAAACCTTTATCGTCTGAATGAGACATTATTAAAGCTCCCATTAACCTCGTAGAAACTCCCCAAGAAGTAGCCCATACATGATTTTGTTTTCCTGTTTTATCAGCAAACGTAACATCAAATGCTTTAGCAAAATTTTGACCCAAAAAATGAGAAGTTCCAGCTTGTAAAGCTTTACCATCCTGCATTAATGCTTCTATGCAATAGGTTTCTTCCGCACCAGCAAAACGTTCATTTTCTGTTTTTACCCCTTTCAAGACTGGCATTGCCATAAACTCTTCAGCAAAGGAAGCATATACATCTAACATTTTTTCCGTTTCTAAAACTGCTTCTTCTTTAGTTTGATGAGCTGTATGTCCTTCTTGCCATAAAAACTCAGATGTTCTTAAGAAAAGACGAGTTCGCATTTCCCAACGAACAACATTAGCCCATTGATTAATCAAAATAGGCAAATCTCTATAAGATTGAATCCATTTTTTATAGGTATTCCAAATTATCGTTTCAGATGTTGGCCTTACAATTAACTCTTCATCTAATTTAGCAACAGGATCTACAACAACACCACTACCATCATCAGCATTTTTAAGCCTATAATGCGTAACCACGGCACATTCTTTAGCAAATCCTTCTACATGATCCGCTTCTTTACTTAAATAAGATTTAGGAATAAATAAAGGGAAATATGCATTTTGATGTCCTGTCTCTTTAAACATTCTATCTAATTCCTTTTTCATATTTTCCCATATAGCAAAACCATATGGTTTTATAATCATACACCCTCTAACATCAGAATGTTCAGCTAAATCAGCTTTAGCCACTAGCTCATTATACCATTTTGAAAAATCTTGTGACCTATTAACTAAACCTTTTCCAGACATTTATATTTTTTTAAATAACTAAATTAAAAGCAACAAAAATTCAATGCACAATTATCAATAATTGTGCAGGTCCAAAAATAAAAAAAGAAAAGGTTAAATTATTTATGAATTAGCTTTTATTACTCTTTTGAGCTTTTTATCCATTTTTGAAGTTTGTTCTTCAGCTAATTCTGAATCAACTAAAATTCTTCCACTGTGTTCATCTACAATAATTTTTTTCCTAGATGCAATATCCAATTGTACTTGTGGTGGTATTTTAATAAAAGACCCTCCAGAAGCTCCTCTTTCAACAGGAACAACAGCCAAACCATTTTTTGATGCACCTCTAATTCTTCTGTAAGCCTTTAGCAATCTATCTTCAATTGACTTAGATGCTTTTTCAGATTCAACCATTAATATATCTTCTTCCTTTTCTGTTTCTGCAACAATTTCCTTTAATTCAGCTTGTTTAGCTTCAAGAGCAGACTCTTTAGAAGAATATTGTTCTTTAATTTCATTTAACATCTCGTTCTTGTCTTCGATTCTTGCTGCATTTTCTTTAATTCTTTTTTCAGCAAGTTGAGCTTCTAGTTCTTGATATTCAATCTCTTTATTTAAAGAATCAAATTCACGATTGTTTCTAACATTTTTTTGTTGTTCCAGATACTTTTTAATGGCAACCTTAGAATCTTCAATAATATTTTTCTTATCGAGAATAAGACTATTTAATTCGCTGATTTCTTCTTCTATTTTTTCAACTTTTTTTGTTAATCCAGCCATTTCATCTTCTAAATCTTGAACTTCTATTGGCAGTTCCCCTCTTACCTCTCTCATTTGATCAATTCTTGAATCTATGATTTGAAGATTAAATAATGCTCTCAATGTTTCTTCTGGTGTGTACTTTTTTCTTGCCATTTTTACAAATAATTAATTGGATTAGTGTTAACCGATGTTAAACGGATGGCAAAATTAGTAAAATTTTTCATTAATAAATCAGCAATTAGATCAATTGTAAATTGTTCAGACTCATAATGACCTATATCTGCTACAATAATTTTATCATCAGCATCAAAAAATTGATGGTATTTAAAGTCAGATGTAACAAAAACATCTGCAGATGATTTGATGGCATTTTCTAGAAGAAAACTTCCTGATCCACCACAAACTGCTACACGACTTATAGGCTTATTTAAAAGCCTAGTATGACGTAAAGATTTTACTTTAAATATTTTTTTGATTTGTTTTAAAAATTCTTCTGCATTTATTGGTTTTTCAAGCTCTCCCACAACTCCAGAGCCAAAATTTGAATTATTTTCTAATGAAATTAAATCATAAGCTACCTCTTCATAAGGATGAGACTTAATCATTGCATTAATGACTTTATTTCTAAGAAAGGAAGGCAAAACAACTTCAAATTTTATTTCTTTTTGATGTTCTATTACCCCTTCATTACCAACATAAGGATTTGCATGTTTATTTGGCATAAAAGTTCCTAATCCATTTGAAGAAAAACTACAATTAGTGTAATTTCCTAATTCACCTGCTCCAGCATTAAAAATAGATTCACTAACATTTTTATAATGTTTTTCGGGGATAAAAACAGAAAGTTTAAAAAGACTATTCTTTTCAAGAAGTATTGATTTGTTCTTCAATCCTATTAAATCTGAAATTCTCCCATTTACACCATAAATTACGTTATCTAAATTGGTGTGAATTGCATAAATACAAATGTTATTCTTAATGGCTTTTATAATTAATCTTCCTACATAATTTGAAGGGTTTATTTTTTTTAATCCAGAAAAAATAAGAGGATGATGGGCAATAACTAGATTGCAATCAGTACTTATAGCTTCATCAATAACTTTTTCATTAACATCTAAACAAACTAAAGCTCCATTTACTTTTTGAGATTTATCTCCAATTATTAAACCTGCATTGTCATAATTCTCCTGTAACTGCAAGGGAGCTATGGATTCTAAATAATTTGTTACATCTTTGACTATCATTATGATTATTAAATAAAATCAAATATAAAAAATGAAGTGGTTGAAGTGGCCATTATTTCCTTTTGCATTTATCTTTTGGTTAATTACATCAATAAGAAACACAATTTTTAATAAAAAATTAATAAAACCCACTTCTTTTAGTATTCCCATTATTAATGTTGGCAACATAACAATGGGCGGCACAGGCAAAACTCCGCATACTGAATATTTAATTAGGCTTTTACAATCAAAATTTAAAATAGCAGTTCTATCAAAAGGATATGGAAGAAACACCAAAGAGTTTATGTTTGTGGAAACTAAAAACAAACCCTTTGAGGTAGGAGATGAATCTCTTCAAATAAAAAATAAATTTAATGATACTATAATTGCTGTTGATCACAACAGAGTAAACGGCGTTTTATCAATATTAGATGAATTTCCAGCATTAGACGGAATAATTCTTGATGATGCTTATCAACATAGAAAAATAAAACCAGGCTTAAATATTTTACTTTCTGACTACAGTCAACCATTTCATAAAGATTATATTTTCCCCCTTGGTTATTTAAGAGAATCTAAACATAATTCATGCAGAGCAGATATTTTAATTGTCTCCAAGTGCCCTGAAAACTTAACAAAAAATCAAGCAGAAATCCTAAAAAAGGAAATTTCATTTAAGGGAGATGTTTTTTTTAGCACCATTAAATACGTTGAAATTTCCCATTTATTCAGTCAAAATAACATCAACATAAAAACAATAAAAAATTTAGTATTAGTTACTGGAATTGCTAACCCAAATCCATTATTAAAATTCATAAAATCATTTGACATAAACATCAAGCACCTAAATTTTAGAGACCACTATAATTATAAAGAGGAAGATGCTTCTGAAATTATTGAAATATTTGATAAATTCGCAAATGATGATAAAATCATACTTACAACTCAAAAAGATGCTGAAAAGTTAAAACTTTTTAAATCTTTTAAAAAATACCCACTATATTGTATTGATATAGAAATAGATTTTATATGGGATAAAAATAAATTTGACAAAAAAATACTTAACTATGTTATCCACAATCAAAACAACTGCTGAATTTTTAAAAAATAAAACTCAATTTAATCCTCAAATTGGCATCATTCTTGGCACAGGACTAGGTGGACTTGTGAAGGAAATCAATATACATCATGACATTCCTTATGAAGATATTCCTGATTTTCCAGTATCAACTGTTGAAGGACATAGTGGAAAATTAATTTTTGGAGAACTTGGAGGCAAAAATGTTGTAGCTATGCAAGGAAGGTTTCATTTTTATGAAGGATACAGCATGAATGAAGTTGTATTTCCTGTAAGAGTAATGAAATTTCTTGGAGTTGAGCAAATGATGGTTAGCAACGCTTCTGGAGGTGTAAATCCTGAATTTGAAATTGGTGATATAATGCTTATTACAGATCATATTAATCTTTTCCCAACTAATCCACTTATAGGTAAAAACTTAAAAGAACTTGGACCTAGATTTCCTGATATGAGTGAGGCATATTCAAAAGAATATATTAAAATTGCTGAAAACCTTGCAAAAGAAATGAATATAAGAATTGTTAAAGGTATTTATGCTGGTTTAACTGGACCTACTCTTGAAACACCAGCAGAATATTTATATGTTAGAAATATAGGTGCAGATGCAGTTGGAATGAGTACAGTTCCAGAAGTTATTGCTGCAAGACATATGGGAATACCCTGTTTTGGAGTTTCAGTAATTACCGATCTGGGTGTGCCTGGAAAAATTGTTGAAGTAACACATGAAGATGTTCAAAAAGTGGCTTCTAAAGCAGAAGTTATTCTAACTGGTTTAGTCAAAAAATTCTTTCAAAGCATTTAATATTTCATGGATTTAAAAGAAGTACTTAATAAGTATGAATTAGTTGTTGGTATTGAAATTCACGCACAACTAAATACAGAATCAAAAGCATACTGCTCAGATAAAAATGAATTTGGACAAGTTCCAAATACTCTTATTTCTCCCATTTCATTAGGTCACCCAGGGACTTTACCTATGTTTAATGAAAAAGTATTGGAGCATGCAATAAAATTAGGTATAGCTTGTAAATGCAACATTACTAAAATGATGCATTTTGACAGAAAAAACTACTTCTACGCAGATCTTCCAAAAGGATATCAAATAACCCAAGACCAAACTCCTATTTGTAGAGGAGGACATATTGATGTCAAATTAAAAAATGGAGAAGAAAAATCTATAGAGCTTACAAGAATACACATGGAGGAAGATTCTGGAAAAAGCATTCATGATTTAGACCCTTTCAACACATTAATTGATTTAAATAGGGCTGGAGTTCCACTTTTAGAAATTGTAACCGAACCGGTTATTAAAAGCTCTGAAGAAGCTTATCAATATGTTTCTGAAATCAGAAAATTATTAAGATACTTAGACATTTGTGATGGAAACATGGAAGAAGGAAGTATGAGATGCGATGTAAATATTTCTATCATGTTAAAGGGGTCGAAAGAATTTGGTCAAAGAGTTGAAATTAAAAACCTAAATTCAATTAGAAATGTCCAAAGATCTATTGACTATGAAATCATTAGACATGCTGAATTGCTTGAAAAAAATATAAAAATTGACCCGGAAACTAGAACTTTTGATGCTCCATCAGGTTCCACTAAAGCAATGAGAACAAAAGAAGCAGCACATGACTATAGATATTTTCCAGAACCTGATTTAAACCCAATAAGCTTAAGCAATGAATTCATTAACAAAATGAAATCAAAAATGCCTGAACTTCCAAATGAACTTTTTAAAAAATACACTTCAAAACTTGGACTTTCTGATTACGATGCAAATAACTTAACAGAACATAAAGAAATAGCAAATTATTTTGAAAAAGTAATTGAACACACCACAAACTATAAATCAGCAACTAATTGGATAATGGGAAGCATAAAATCAATATTAAATCAACAAGCTATTTCAATTAATGAATTTCAAATTCCTGCCAAACACATTTCTGAGCTAATAAAAATGATTGATGAAAATAAGATTAGCCATTCATTAGCCAATCAAAAACTTTTTGATGAAATGATGACTCATCCAACAATTGACCCATTATCTCTTGCAAAAAAAAACAATTGGATTTCAAAAGAAGATGAAGGTGAACTAGAAGAAATAATTAAAAATATTTTTATCAAAAACCCATCTGAAACCGAACGTTTTAAAAGTGGTGAAAAAAAACTAACTGGGTTTTTTATGGGGCAAATCATGAAAGCCACAAAAGGCACAGCCAATCCTAAAACTGTTGTACAACTTATTAACCAAATAATAAAAGAATTTTAATGAAAAAAATTTTACCATTTATAATAATATTATTCTTACTAGCATGCACTAACGAAACGTTATCAAACGAGAATATTGATAATGAGGCATCGAATTATTTTAAAATTGATGCTACTATTCAAGGGCTAGAAACTAAAAAAATTTATTTGTTTGATCTTATGACACAAGCTCCGTCAAAAATTGATTCATCTGTGTCAAAAAATAACAACTTTAAATTTAATTTTAAAACTGAAAAATCTAAATTAATTGGAATAGGAACATCTCCTAACACAAGCATCATAATAATTGCTAAGCCAAATTCTTATATTAAAATAACTGCTGACATCAAAAAACCACTTGAAATTTCAATTGATGGAGATGATGACAATAAATTATTACAAGAATATATTAAGCATAGAAACCAGACTATTCTAAATTTTCAAGAATTAGTACAACTGCCAAAAAATAATGAAAACAACACTAAAATAGCATCACTTCAAAAAGAGTACGAAAAATATTTTCATGACTTTATATTTAACAATAAAAATTCTCAAGCTGTTGTTATGGGACTATTTGAAATTACTAATCCTGCAAATCAAAAAGAAGAATTATATATTATAAAAAATATTATTGAAAAACATTTTGACAACCCATTGCTACTATCTGAAATAAATAAAAAAATTCAACAAGTAAATCAACAAAACACAATTTTAAATCAACAACAACAAAGAGAAATAGAAAAACAACAAAAACTTAAAGAACTTGGTATTGTAATAGGTCAACCTGCTCCGGATCTTAATTTCAAAGATTTGAATAATCAACCTTTAAAACTTAGCAGTTTAAAAGGTAAAATTGTTTTGCTAGATTTTTGGGCATCATGGTGTAGGCCATGTAGAGCAGAAAATCCTCATGTTGTTGAATTATATAATAAATTTAAAAGCCAAGGGTTTACAGTATATAGTGTCTCTCTTGACCAAAAGAGAGAGCAATGGATTAATGCTATTAACAAAGATGGATTATTATGGCCAAATCATGTTAGCGATTTGTTAGGCTGGAGATCAGCTGCAGGAGCAATATATGGCATAAACAGTATTCCTCAAACGTTTCTTATTGACAGAAATGGAAATATAGCGGCAATAAACTTAAGAGGAATTGATTTAGAAAAAAAGGTGAAAGAACTTCTTTAATTGAAGAAAATAAAGTCTAATATATCTTTAAACAACCGTTCAAAAAAGACATTTCGTTTTTTTTACTACACACTAATTTTTATTTTCATTTTAAAACCCAATAAACTTAAATCCCAACTAATTGATTACGAATTGATTGGAGAATTTTCTAAAGATTCTTTAAATAAAATATGGAAAAACAGGAATATTCCTAAATTAATGGCTCCTATTAAAAATGGGATTGCCATTTATCATGTAAATTATTATTCACACTGGATTGATGGAAGCAAAATAAAAGCATCAGGGAGGTACCTTGTTCCATTAAAAGTAAAAGACTTTCCTAAACTAGTTTATAATCATGGCACTAGGATAAAAAAAGGAAGGCCAAAAATTTTAAAAGGTGAAAATATACTATGTATGATTTTTGCTTCAGATGGATATGGTGTTTTAAGTCCTGATTACATTGGTTTGGGAGAAGGTGAAAAAACTCACTTATATTGCAATGTTGAAAGTGAAGCAATTGCAGGGATTGATTTCTTAATAGCAATTGATGAATTAAACAAAGAGCTTGAACTTAAATCTAATGATCAATTATTTATATCTGGATACTCGCAAGGTGGACATGCGGCAATGTCTCTACATAAAGTCATTGAAAGAGATTATAAAAACATCTTAAAAGTTACAGCTTCTGGACCTATGTCAGGTCCATATAATATTTCAGGAATTCAAGGTCAAGTGATTTTTAATGAATATACTCAACCGCATTACCTACCCTATCTATTGTATGGGTTAAATGTTGCCTATAAAATATGGCCAGAAAATGAATTTAATAACATTTACAGACCACCTTATGATTCAATAATTCCAACACTATTTGATGGAAAACATAAAGTCAAGGCTATTAATAAAGCTTTGCCTAAAATTCCGGTACAAATAATAAAACCTGAAATTGTTGACACATATAAATCTGATACAAATTTTATTTTACACCAACTTTTAAGAAAAAATGACGTAAGCAATTGGAAACCAACAGCTCCCATTCAAATGTGCTATTGCGAAGCAGATGAAGAAGTTCTTTTTGAAAATGCTATATTAACAAAAAAAAATATGGTTTCATTAGGTGCTGAAAATATTACTTCTGTTTCTGCTGGTAAAAAATATGGCCACGGAAAATGCGCTGGGTTTTCAGCTTTATATACAAAATATTATTTTGACACTTTTAAAAAAGGTAAATCCACAACAGGAAGAAAAGGGGCTTTTGTAAAAAGAGCACTGTTAAGCATTTATAAAATTTTCGAAAACAACTAATTATGAAAAAGTTAATTCTAATACTGCCCTTTCTATTCTTAAATGAATTTATTAAGGGTCAAAACAAATATTTTCAACAAAAAGTTGATACTGAAATATTTGTTGAACTAGATGACATTAATCATACATTAAAAGGAAATGAAAAAATCACTTATCATAACAATTCAAGTTCAAATTTAGACTCCATAATAATACACCTTTGGCCGAATGCCTATAAAAATGTGGATACTGAATTGGCAAAACAAAAATATGAGAATGGATCAACAGTCATAAAATTTGCATCAATTGACGAAAGAGGGTATATAGATTCTCTAAAATTTAAAGTTAATGGTAAAAACGTGAAATGGAATTTTTACAAGAATTATATTGACATAGCTGTGTTACAACTTAACTCATCATTAAAGCCTAATGAAAAAATAATCATCGAAACTCCTTTTTTTGTTAAAATACCATCTGGTGATTTTTCAAGACTAGGCCACATAGGTCAATCTTATCAAATTACACAATGGTTCCCTAAACCAGCAGTATATGATGAAAACGGATGGCATCCCCTTTATTACTTAGACCAGGGAGAATTCTTTTCTGAATTTGGTTCATATGATGTAAAAATTTCACTGCCAGAAAATTATGTAATTATGGCAACTGGTGATTTAGTTGATGGAGAAAAAGAATTAGAATTTTTAAATAATAAAGTTAAAACAACTAAACAAAAAACTCTTCCTGAAAGAGACTCCATTGGAAGAATAGACATGTCTTTTCCAAAAAGTAGTAAAAAATTTAAAACTGTTCATTTTAGACAAAATAATGTACATGATTTTGCCTGGTTTGCTGATAAAAGATATCATGTTCTTTCAGGTGAAGTTGAATTGCCAAAATCTAATCGGAAAGTCAAAACATGGGCATTATTTACCAACCAAGAAGCACATCTTTGGACTAAATCTATTGAATACTTAAACGATGCTACCAAATATTTTTCTAAATGGGTTGGGGAATACCCATACAATCACGTAACGGCTGTAGATGGAACAATAAGTGCCGGTGGGGGAATGGAATATCCAAACATTACGGTTATTGGCAACTCATATGATGCCCACTCATTAGAAACTGTGATTATTCACGAAGTTGGGCACAATTGGTTTTATGGGATTTTAGGTTCTAATGAAAGAGAACATGCTTGGATGGATGAAGGTATGAACACTTATATTGAAATCCGTTACATGGAAGAAAAATACAATGGGCAATTCATGAATATTCCGGTACTGAATTTGAAAGATAAAAATATTCAAGAAGCTACTTATCAATTTAATGCCAGTAGAAATTACGATCAACCTTTAAAAATGGGTTCTGAAGATTTTACAGAATTTAATTATGGAGGAATGGTATACGCAAAAACAGGAATTGGATTTCATTATCTAAAAGGATATTTAGGTGAAGAACTTTTTGACAAATGCATGAACAACTACTTTGATAAATGGAAATTCAAACACCCTAAACCCCTTGACTTAGAGAAAGTTTTTGAAGAAACATCAGAAAAAAACTTAGATTGGTTTTTTGATGGATATATAAATACTTCTTTGAAAACAGACTATTCTTTTAAAAGTTTAAAAAAAATTAATGAAAATGATTATCTAATTAAAATAAAAAACAAAACTGGGTATTCATCCCCTGTTTTAATACAATCCATTAAAAACAACAATGAATCAAATGAAATCTTAGAAGAATTTTGGATCGATGGATTTAAAAAAGACACCAGCGTTGTACTTTCCACAAATGAGACTCCAGATCAGTTTGCGATGGATATTAACCAAACTACTACTGATTTTAACCATTCACAAAATACTTTGAATACAAACGGGATATTTAAAACTTTGAAACCTATTGGATTAAAACTCATTCCATATGACAATAACACCACTAAAAATTTTATTCATTGGCTGCCTATTTTGGGCTACAACTACAACGATAAAACCATGCTAGGACTATCGCTTTATAATAAAAGCGTATTCACTAAAAAAACAGAATTTTTGATAGCTCCTATGTATAGTTTTGAAAACAAAGGAGTTTTTGGGATAGGTGAAATAAGTAGAAACATAAATACAAATAGCATTTTTCCTAAAATTGAATTGGGTTATAAAATAAGAAGCTTTTCTAATCACTTTGAAGGCAGATACTCTAATGACAGATGGATAAAACATGAATTATTTAGTGAATTTAGAATAAAAGAAAAAAAAGTTAGGTACTCTCCTACTCAAAGGCTATTAATTAGAGCTTTAAAAATTGATGATCATAGAATATCAGGCAATTCCATATTGCCTTTACAATCAGCAACTCAAACAGCATACTATGGTCAATTTAAATACTCTTTAGAAAGTAAACAAGTACTTAAACCTAAATCATTGGAATTAAGCTACACTTATGGATATGATAATGAGAATAAAAGAAACTTAGTTAGCTCATTACAATTAACTGGAAATTACCACCTAAATTACAACAGAAACTTAGACGCAATTAAGGTAAGGATTTTTGGGGGCTATAATTTTAATACATTTAATGGAAGGTATAATCTATTCATAAAAGGTCAAGATGGATACAATGACTATTTATATGACCGAACATATCTTGCAAGAAATAGAAGTTTTCCTGGAACTTTTTCACAACAAACCTCCTTAACTCAAGGAGCATTTAAAACCAACTGTAAACAAGAAACTGATAAATGGCTTCTTGCATCAAATTTTCTATTTGAATTGCCAAAATTACCATTAGGATTGTTTTTAGACCTAGCTTCATACTACAATGAATATGATGTTTACAATGTAAATACTGGATTAACTACAAGACAAGAAGAAACTCTTTTTTTATATAATGCTGGAATATGTTTAAATATTGAAATAAATGAAAAACCACTTTTAGGAATTTACTTGCCTTTAATTTATAGCAATGCAATAAATAATTCATATGTTGCTACACAAAATCAAGAAAAGTTTTCAGATTTAAAATTGCTTCAAAAAATTACATTTGTACTCAATTTAAATGAAATAAATCCGTTTACCATTAAAAAGAATATTAAACCCTAAATGACTTTAAAAAAAACATATTTTGCTTCTGACTTTCATTTAGGCTCTCCTACATACGAAAAAAGTAGAAAGCGTGAAGTTTTAATAATTAACTGGTTAAATGAAATAGCTAAAGATGCTGACGAGATTTATCTAGTGGGTGATTTATTTGATTTTTGGTTTGAATATAAAAATACTGTTCCTAAAGGTCATATTAGATTTATAGGAAAAATTGCTGAACTTATTGATAAAGGAATTACTGTTCATATTTTCACTGGTAATCACGACATGTGGATGTTTGATTACTTTGAAAAAGAACTAGGTATTCAAATAATTAGGGAGCCAATAAATAAGGAAATCAATGGTAAAAAATTTCATATTGGACACGGAGATGGACTAGGGCCTGGTGATCAGTCATATAAAATCATAAAAAAAATATTTTCTAATAAATTATGTCAATGGCTATTTAAACGAATACATCCCAATTTAGGAATTAGCGTTGCAAATGCATGGTCAAATAGAAGTAGAGAAAAAGAAGGCGAGCTCAAGTTTTTAGGGCCTGAAAAAGAATGGTTAATACAATATTGTAAAGACGTTTTGAATAAAAAACATTTCGATTTTTTTATATTTGGACATCGTCATATTCCAATAGAATATAATTTTGAAAATGGTTCAAAATATGTAAACCTAGGTGACTGGATAAACAACTTTACTTATGCAGAATTTGATGGAATAGATTTGAATTTGAAAAAATTCGATGCTTAACTAATTAAGCAATTTTGTTAATCAAATCAATAATTCTATTTGAATATCCAGCTTCATTATCGTACCAACCAATAACTCTAACCGTATTTTTTGAAACGTTTATAAGTTGAGCATCAATTATACAGGAATTTACATTTCCGATTATATCTGTTGAAACAATTGGGTCCTCAGTATACTCCATAATTGATTTCATATTACCATTTGATACATCTTTAAATGCACTTTTAAGCTGATCAAGGTTTGGAGTTTTATTAACATTACAAATAATATCAGTCATTGATCCGTTTATTACTGGAACTCTTATACCTATACCTTCAAGTTTACCATTTAATTCTGGAAATATTTTACCAATAGCTTTAGCTGCACCTGTTGAAGTAGGAATAATAGAGTTTGCAGCAGCTCTGGACCTCCTTAGGTCCTTATGAGGAGCATCATGAATATTTTGATCACTAGTATATGCATGAGTAGTAGTAATGTAGCCATTTTCAATTGAATAAAGATCATTGATTACTTTAACCATGGGAGCAGCGCAATTGGTAGTACATGAAGCATTACTAATCACTTTCTCATATCCATCTATTAAACTATCGTTAATTCCCATAACAATAGTTTTAACTTCTTTATCTGTAGATGGAGCTGATATTATTACTTTTCTTGCGCCTGCAGAAATATGTTTTTCAGCACCAATCATAGACCTAAAAATTCCTGTTGATTCAATTACAACATCAATTTCTAATTCAGACCAAGGTAAATTTTCAGGATCTCTTTCATTAAATACTTTAATTTTAGTTTCATCAATAGAAATTGAAGAATCACTATAAGTAATTTTTTTATTTAGTGTTCCATGTACAGAATCATATTTTAATAAATGTGATAAGATTGATGTTTCAACAAGATCATTAACAGCAACAATTTCAATGGATGAATTATTCAAAACAGCTCTAGTAAAAACTCTTCCAATCCTTCCAAAACCATTAATAGCTACTCTTATTTTTGACATTTCTAAAATTTTAATTCAGCATTAGTGTAAATTTAACAACAAGTGTCGTTTAAAACAAATTTTGGAAATATAATTTGATTCATCATAAAATTAAATAAAAAAATCTACCTAAAAAAAAGCCCCTACATAAAATGAAGAGGCTTTTTTTATGTTTTAAAATTTGATTAATATTTAATAAACTTAGCAACTTTACTTGATGTTTTTGTTTCAAGAAGCACAAAATATGTTCCAACATTGTAATTGGAAACATTAAAGTTTATTGAATGGGTACCTGCGTTTCTATTTTCATTTTTAATCACTTCAATTACCCTACCATTAAGATCATAAACCGTTGCCTTAACAGCGGATGAAGTACTCAAATCAAAAGTTAATTTAGCTTGATTAATAACTGGGTTAGGGTAAACCATTAAATCTTTGATTTCTTGAACTGGCTCGTTGGAAATTTCAAAATCATCAATAGAAAGAAGATTATCAGATCTCCAAATACCTCTAGCATGAGTTCCTAAATAAATAGCTCCAGGATTATTTACTCTTCCATCTTCCCAATCTCTCCATTGTTGGCGAACATCAAATACAGGAACAACTCCTACTTGATCATTACACGCTGTCCATTGAGTTGAAGTACCGTTTAGATTATCAGTTGTAAAAACTCCATACTCAGTTCCAATAACAATAATATCAGTTGACGGATCTCTTTCAACTATACATCCAAATACAGGCATATCAGGTAAATTTCCATCAATTGAAGTAAACGTTGGACTTGCTGAAGTTCCATTAGTTGAGTAATAAACATGATTCCCAGATGTTCCACCAAGAACTACACATACGTTATCAGGATTTGTAGGATCAACAGAAATATCTGTAACAGATTTCCCACCAAATGAAGTGGTAATTTTAACTGTATGAAGCTGGTATTCAACTGGTGATCCATCTAAATATGAATATAGATGATTATCGTCATCATAATTAATATTATTAAGTGCAGCTCCAGTTATAGTATCACCATTAGAAATAAGAATCAAAGTATCTGGATCTTGTCCAGCTGCAGGATTATTTGTTGGTTTGTAAGATATATCTGCAGCCTCTGCAGTATATGCACTATCAAGACCTGAAACTCTCATTAAAGCTCCAGCTTCATTTCCACACCAAACGTAGTTTCCATCTTTTGAAAATTCAAAACTCTTCATGTTAGCAGAACTAAAAGATGAATTTACAAACAATTTCCACCATTCGGGTGAAGTTGTAAACCTCATCATATCTCTAGTTATATATGTACTAACATCTCCCTGTGTAACATACAAAGATTGCACATAGTCAGGAACCATAATTGTATCCTGAGGTTGTGGATTGTAATAATAAGTTTCACCAGCAAAAATGGTATCAATAAAATTTGGAAGAACAGAATCTGTTGCAGGAATAACTGAGTCAAACAAAACTACAAGGTCTTGTGTTAGTGTATATTCAAGCGGAATACCAAAAGATTCACTAAAATATTGAACAGTTTGGCCAACATACATTGATGAGTCTGGAATAAATTCAATAGAATCACCAGTATTCATATCCATAGGATCTTCAAACAACCTTAATGCAGTGTAAAAAGAACCACAATTTAATCCAACAGTACCAGAACAAGGCGCAGCAACCTGTTGCCAATTTAAGCCTTTATCATTTGATCTGCTAACGCTTCCACTGTAGATAGAAGCAATCATTGCTTCATTATCTAAATAAGATATTTCACATTCAAATCCATCACCGCCCATAACCTCTTGAAATTCTAAATTCCCAGCAACTGAATTATCATTGTATTGTGTACCATTATCTTGAGAACCACCCATAACAGCTCCATCACCACCATAAGCCATGGCATAAAATTGCGTTACATTATATCCCTTATTGAAAACAGCACCAAATCCATTAGTTCTTTTTTGAACTCCACCATCATTACCAACAATTAAATTGTATTGATTATCATATAGTAATCTATGATTGTCAGCATGAATATAATATGGATTTGTTGGAGGCAAAGCCCAGTTAGAAACAGGATACCATTGACCATTATCACAATCAGTGTTGTTAGTTGCAGTCCATTGCCACAAATCAATACCACCTAAAATACAAGCATCACCATAGGGTGTTGATATTATAACAAGATCATAATTTCCTTGACCGCTTCTCGATGTTAATGGGGCAAATCCTGTTGTGGAAGCAGGTCCAATTTGACACCAATTTGTTCCACCATCAATAGATCTGTGTACACCCGCAAGTGTACCATTTGTAGAAGAGAACAATGCATATAATGTGTAGTGGCCATCAGAATTTAATGTGTCAGAAATAGCATATTCAGCTCTTCCTACTCCAAAACCAGATAATTGACCAGTACTATGTAAGTCAGTGAAGCTATTTCCTCCATCATTAGAAATAAAGGTTCTCTTACCACTTTGAGTTATGTCTAAAATAATGGTTTGACCATCTTTTGAAACTTTCACATCACCAACAGAACCTGAAGAAGAAATCCCAGAAACAGACGTTGGTATTCCAAGATCAACCATTTTTTTCAATCCAAAACCAACACCTGCATAATAAAGAGTGTTGTCTTCTGTCATGTCTAACTGTAACTTATTAATGTCTGCACCATTAGTTTGTGAAACTTGCTGAAAATTAAAATTACTTAAATTCATGCTATACCAAATTCCATCAGCATCAGAAACACCTGAATATTCTGAACTTAATCCACCCTCAAATTGACTACCCCCAGAAGCAACATATAAAGTACCGTTATTTGAAACTGCAATTGATGAAATACCAATAGAACCTACACCAGTTGCAGCTGATGATACTGCCTCATCAAATTCTTGAACTCGTGTCCAATTTGCACCAGCATTGTAAGAAACAAAAAGACCACCAGTAACACTTCCAGCAAACATTGTGTTTGGATTATTTGGATCAATAGCAATAGCTCTTGTTCTTCCTCCAACATTATCAGGCCCCTCTTCAACAAAACTAAGATTAGAAGACTTAGCTGCCATTAGTTGTAAAACCTGCTGTTTTGCAGACGCTAATTTTGATTTTTCAACCTTACCTGTTATTGCATCTCTGTAAATTAAATTGTAGTATTCAGCAGCATCGTTCCAAGACTTTGCATCTTTAAATGAAGGAAGTTCTTTAGAAAAGTATTCTCTGTTAAGTTCTGAATTGTCAATTTCATTGGAATTTACAAGAGTAAAAACCATCGCAATTGAAGCTGTTGAAAGTAGTGTTAAAAGTATTTTTCTTTTCATATGTGTTTGAAGTAGGTTCATATATATCTATCAAATTTACAAATAATAAATTATGAAAGAAATTGTTTACCTAAATTAATTAAAATTTATGAATGTTTAAAACAAATGTTTTTCAGCATGGTAACTTGACCTTACTAATGGGCCGCTTTCAACAAACCTAAACCCCATTTCTAAACCAATACTTTCATATTTTGCAAATGTTTCAGGCGTAACAAATTCAGAAATTATTGCATGTTTAGGTGTAGGCTGCAAATATTGTCCAATTGTTAAAATATCAACTTTTACAGATCTTAAATCTTCCATGGTTTCTAAAACCTCTTCTTCTGTTTCTCCCAAACCAAGCATAAGTCCAGATTTAGTTTTCATCCCACCTTGCTTGAGCCTTAAAAGCAGTTCTAAACTTCTATCGTATTTAGCTTGTACTCTAATCGCTTTGGTAAGTCTTCTTACCGTTTCAATATTGTGAGAAACAATTTCAGGTGCAACATCAATTAATTTTTGAAGGTTATTCCATTTTCCACCAAAATCTGGAATCAAAGTTTCTAATGTTGTCCCAGGTGATTTTCTTCTGATTGACTTAACTGTCCTAACCCAAGTATCCGCACCTCCATCAGATAAATCATCTCTATCAACAGATGTTATTACTGCATGTTTAACATCCATAAGTTTGACTGAATTCGCAACTCTAGCTGGTTCAAACAAATCAACCTCATCAGGCTTACCAGTATTTACTGCACAAAAACCACAAGACCTAGTACATATATTACCTAGAATCATAAATGTTGCTGTACCAGCAGTCCAACATTCCCCCATATTGGGGCAATTGCCGCTTTCACATATAGTATGAAGTTTATGTTCTGTAACTAAACCTCTTACCTTTTTATACTCTTCTCCAGTAGGTAGTTTAACTTTTAACCAGTTCGGCTTCTTTGTTTTAACTGTTTCCATTAAAAAAATTTTGAACCTATTGAAAAATTCATGTATAATGTTGGATAAAAACGCTTGCTTTCAATATCATTCATAATTGTAATTGTATTCAGAAATGCATCAACTGCAAATCCCAACTCCAAAGCGTTAATAACTTCTCTTTCTGTTCCATATTCAAATTCCAATCCCATTTTAAAATACAAACCAGCATGTAATCTTGACTCTGTTAACCCAGATGTCCATGGACCTCTTCCATAAATATTATAAATGTTGTGAAGTTCGGGGTTGTATCTTTCAGTTGCAACTCCAACTACATTTCCAGATGGGTCTATTTTAAAAACTTCCAAATATACAGGTTTAGTCCAACCAATTGATGGGCCAAAAGACCAATTTCTTGCAATTTGAATGCCCTTATCTCTAAATTTTTCATATAAAACCTTTCTGTACCCATATCCTATTCTTAATGAATATAAATTATTTAGTTTTCCAAACACATACCTCTTAGCATTTTCATCCAATGACCCGAAAATTTTATATTCCTTTTCATGCTTAATACCAATTATATCTATATTTAATAACCTTTTGGATTTATAGGTTTTAAATTTTGCAGAAGTTAAATTAAAGCCAAAACCATTTGAATGTAAACTAAATCCACCCCAAACTTCTTTTGTAATTCTTGCCATAAGAATTTGTTCTTGAGGAAGTTGACCATAAAAAGTACACAATAATAAAAAACTTATTATGGTTAAATAATATTTAAATGTTGACATTTTAAACACAACATCAAAAATAAGGAATTAAAAAAGAAAAATATTAAATGATTAAGAAATTATATGTCAATATTAGCAAGATCTTGTTCATCAAAATCATTCTTTACATCATCTGAATCAAAACTATATGCAGGACATTGTTTCTGAACAGGTTTAAATAAGAAACAAGAATTCATTGAAAAAACAACAACTGTAAGAATAAGAATAGTAAAAAATTTTTTCATATTGTTTATTATTTTAACCTAAAACTAAGGTATTATGTTTCAAATATCTAAAATAAATTCATAAAATAATAATTTTATTTTGTTGTTTATACATTAGTATTGTTAATAAAAAGCAAAAATGATAAATAAAGAAAGTATAGAACTTTCTATAAGTAACGATTGGAAAGAAATATTTAAAGAAGAATTTTCAGAAAATTATTTCATTGAACTTATGCATAAATTAAATGAAGAATTTTTAATGAAAACTATATTCCCTTCAAAACAGGAAATCTTTAAAGCGTTTAAAGTCACTCCTTTAAATAAGCTTAAAGTAATCATTATAGGTCAAGACCCTTATCACGGAATAAATCAAGCAAATGGACTTTGCTTTTCAGTGAAAAAAGGAAGTCTTATTCCTCCATCATTAAAAAATATTTACAAAGAAATTTGCAATGATATTGGCTTTTCAAAATATACTCATGGCGACTTAACAGAATGGGCCAAACAAGGAGTTCTTTTACTTAACACATCATTGACTGTTGAAAAAAACAGCCCTGGTTCTCACTCAAAAATTGGATGGAATAAATTCACAAATAAAATTATATCATCAATTTCAATAAGGAAACAAAATTTAGTTTTTATTCTATGGGGAAATCACGCTATTAAAAAAGAAAAATTAATCAATAAAAACAATCATTTAATTTTAAAAGGTCCTCATCCATCCCCATTATCTGCTTACAGAGGTTTTTTTGGCTGCAATCATTTTAGCAAAACCAATTTATTTTTAAAAGAAAAAAAAATTAAAGAAATAAATTGGAAAATAAATTGATGATAAAATTGATATTGAAATACCATTTTTTGTTTTTTTTTCAAATACCATTTTTTTGTATTTCACAAAATCAAATGCATTTATTTGTTAATGGAGAATTAAATAAAAAGATTAAAAGCGGCTCTTTATTAGACCAAAATGAATTGACAAATAAATTTTGGCTAGAATTAATTGATAAAGGATATTTAAACTCATCAATTGATAGCATTAAAAATGATTCAATAACAAAAAGAACCTTTATTTCATCAGGAAGTCAAATTAATCTAAAAGACTACAATTTAAATTATAATAGTAATAATCAATTTAAATTTGGTGATTTCAAATTTAATCGATTAAAAAAATTGAATTTGTCAAAATTATTGAGGACAATTGAAGACATGTTAATTGACCTTAACTCAAACGGATACCCATTTGCAAGAATAAACTTATCAAGCAGTTTTCTTGACACCACATCAATTTCTATAAATTTCAACATTAGTGAAGGTCCATTTATTAAAATAGATTCTATTTTTTGCCCAGGAATTAAAGAAAAAGACAGATCACTAGTTTTAAAAATTATTGGATTAAAACACGGAGATCCTTTTGATAAAAATAAAATTCAGGATATTTCAAAAAACATTAATTCTGTTAATTACATAAACGAGATTAAACCTTGTGAATATGAATTTGTAAATGGATCAGTAAATTTATTCACATATAACAAAATCAAAAACACCAATTTAATAAATGGAATTATTGGTATTCAACCAGATAATAATGGTCAAATTAAATTAACTGGAAATGTTAATATGGACCTATACAATTCTATTAAAATGGGAGAGGAATTTCATTTAAACTGGAGAAGAATGTTTAATGCCTCACAGTTTTTATCAACAAGTATTGAATTGCCGTTTTTATTCTCCTCGAATTTAAACCTCAATGGATCTATTGAGATGTTCAAAAAAGACACCTCTTTTTTTAATTTTGAAAGCAAAATAGGGTTAGATTATCTAATAAACCCAATTGAAAAAATAGGAGTTTTTGGGGCTTCCAATTCTTCAACAAATCTCAATGAAAATAGTAATTATTTATCAACTAAAACAAATGATTTTGGAGTTTCTATAGATTTTTCAAAAACTAATAACATATATAATCCCTTTAAAGGATTTGAAATAAAAATTGAAGGGAAAGTTGGATTAAAAAAAACAGTATATAACTCCAATTCTAATCAATCTGATGAAATCTCTCCGAATTATAATTTATTTGGAAAAGTATCTAAATTTATACCTATTGGCAAACGAAAAACAATTAAACTAT
Organism: Crocinitomicaceae bacterium; assembly: GCA_002723085.1. Lineage (GTDB taxonomy): Bacteria > Bacteroidota > Bacteroidia > Flavobacteriales_D > Parvicellaceae. The sequence goes on from PBNK01000021.1 coordinate 68,028, forward strand.
CTAATCAATTTGGATCTATATTAAATGAAAATTTATTTGAAAATGAACTATATCGTATTGGTGGCTATAAAACATTAAGAGGTTTTGATGAAGAAAGCATATGGGTAAGTTCATTTAGTATATCAACAATAGAATTTCGTTACTTGCTAGAAGAAAAATCAAATGTTTTTATTTTTGGAGACGTAGCATGGTCCGAGAAAAAAATTACTGATTTTTATGAAAACAATTGGCGTTTTGGAATTGGCAGTGGAATAAGTTTTCAAACCCAAAATGGCTTACTTACTTTAATATACTCATTGGGAAAATTAAAAGAGCAATCATTTCTTTTTCGGTCAGGAAAAATTCACATAGGTTTTACAAGTTTCTTTTAAACAAAAACAGATATTTAAGTTTTGTAAGTTGGATATTGTATATGTATATCATATTTTCGCAAAAAATTTTAAAAAATGAGTGAAACTACACAATTACCCTACAAGGTTAAAGACATATCTTTAGCTGAATGGGGAAGAAAAGAAATGATACTTGCTGAAGCTGAAATGCCAGGCCTTATGTCATTAAGAGAAGAATACAAAGATTCTCAACCGCTTAAAGGTGCAAGAATTGCTGGATGTCTTCACATGACTATACAAACAGCTATTTTAATTGAAACTTTAACTGCTCTTGGTGCTGAAGTAACATGGTCTTCATGTAATATTTTTTCAACTCAAGATCATGCAGCTGCTGCCATTGCAAAGGCTGGAATCCCTGTTTATGCTTGGAAAGGCGAAACTGAAGAGGAATATTTATGGTGTATTAAGCAAACTATAATTGGAAAACCGGATTGGAAGCCTAACATGTTGTTAGATGATGGTGGAGATTTAACAGCTATCATGCATAACGAATATCAGGATTTAATGAAAGATA
>PBNK01000022.1 GCA_002723085.1 Crocinitomicaceae bacterium
CAACAATTTTTAATGAATCCAGACTTATTATCATAATTAATGCAATAATTGGAATAGTTTCAAATAAAATATATTTTGTTCATGCAGTATTTTTTTCTTTTTTTAGTTTAATAGGTTTAACATTTTTCATAAAAACATTAAATCTAATTTTCCCAAAAGAAAATCATAGGTTTATTTTTTGGGCATTAATTCTTTTTCCAAGTATTTTAATCTTTTCATCTGGATTACTAAAAGAACCCATTTTAATTTTAAGTTTAGGAATTTGTTCGTATTTCCTTAACAAGATAATTCAAAATAAAAAAATCAACATTTTATCAATCCTATTTTTAATTTTTAGTATGTTGATTATTTTAAAAATAAAATTTTATGTTTTTTGTTGTTTATCCCCTGCAGTATTAACTTTTTTAATTATTAAATTTTCTAATAAAAATCCTCATATTTTATTTTTATCATGCATTTTAAGTATTAGTTTTATTTTCATTTTACTTCACTTATTTAGCAACAATTACGACCCCATTAAAATAATATCTAAAAAACAAATTGATTTTATAAGATTAGGAGAATTTTACAATGCGGGGAGTTACTTTGAGATAAATAAAATTCAAAATAGTTTCTTTTCATTCATCAGTGCTATTCCACATGGGTTTTTAAATAGTTTTTTTAGGCCATTTCCAAATGACATATCTTCAAAAATTCATTTAATTGCTTTTTTTGAAAACTTAATAATTTTTGGATTCATAAGTTATATTTTATTAAAAATTAAAAGACTTAAAGAATTTATTGATCATGGTAATTATGCCTTAATGTATTCTACTTTAGTTTTTGTTAGTTTTTTATATTGCATAATTGGAATAACAACCCCTGTTTTTGGGGCTCTAATAAGGTACAAAGTCCCTGCTTTAATATTTATTATAATTTGCTTAGGACTATGCTTAAAAAGAATTTACATCACTAGAAAATGACAACAAAACGCTTTAATCACATAGTTTTATTTTTCCATATTTTATCTAATTTATCGTGTGTTAGACCCAAAAGTGTAGACACAATAATACATAATGCAACTATTTTCTCATTAAATCAAGACAATATGATTTATGAATCTATGGCTATTAAAAATGGAAAAATAATTGCAATTGGAAAGGAAAATCAAATTCTAAATAAGTACAGTTCAAAAACTAAAATAGATTTAAAAAAACAATTTGTTTTTCCAGGTTTTATTGACTCACACTGTCATTTTTTACAATATGGAATTCAAAAAGAAAAAATTAATTTAGAAAAGGCCAAATCATTTGATGAAATTATTTCAATTTTAAAAAAAGTTAACCAAAAGGATAGCAATAGTTGGATTCAAGGATATGGATGGGATCAAAATGAATGGGAAAAAATCTCTTACCCAAATTACTTAAACAACAAAAAACTAAATCAATTATTCCCAAATCAGCCAGTAATTCTTTCTAGAATAGATGGTCATGCCATAATGGTAAATCAAAAAGCTATAGACATAGCTAAAATACCCTTGGATACAATTATTAGTGGAGGCAGAATTGAATACATTAATGGTGATTATACTGGAATATTTATTGACAATGCAATGGATTTAATATTCAATAAAATCCCTGAGCCAAATGAATATGAGAAAAAAAAGGCATTATTAAAAGCTCAAAAAGATTGTTTAGCGGCTGGTTTAACAACATTAGATATTGCAGGCCTAGATTATCAAGATATTGAACTTATTCAAAACCTTCATCATTCTAATGAATTGAAAATTAGAATTTACGCCATGATTAGCGATAATAATGAAAACTTTTCATACTTCATAGACAGCATTGGGGAGCCTATTTTAGAACCTAAATTAACAGTAAGATCTTTTAAGTTTTTTGCTGATGGATCACTGGGTTCTAGAGGAGCATGCTTAATAAAGCCCTATTCTGACATAAATAAGAATCATTATGGGCAAATATTAACAAATATGGATAATTACATCAAAAAACTAAATACTTTAAATGAGTATGGTTTTCAAGCATGCACCCATGCTATTGGCGACTCTGCTAATAGAGAAATTTTAAAAGCATATTCAAAAATATTGAAAGGACATAATGATAAAAGATGGAGGGATGAGCATGCTCAATGTATTGACCCTATTGATTTGCATTATTTTAGAGACTTTAATATAATCCCATCCGTTCAACCAACTCATGCAACATCTGATTTTATATGGGCATTAACAAGAATAGGAAAAGAACGGCTTAACAATTGTTATCAATACAACACATTATTTAACCAAAATCAACTTATTATTTTAGGAACAGATTTTCCTGTTGAAGGAATTAATCCATTGCAAACATTTTATGCTGCTGTTTATCGAAAAAACAAAAAAAATAGACCTATAGGAGGGTTTCAAATTAAAGAGGCATTATCTAATATAGACGCTATTAAAGGAATGACTTTTTGGGCTACACTTGGAAATTTTGAAGAAAAGAACAAAGGGTCTTTAGAAATTGGAAAATTTGCTGATTTTATTGTTCTAAATAATGATATTACAACATGTAATGAAAATGAAGTTCTTAAAACAAAAGTATTGAGAACGTTTATAGGAGGAGAACAAGTTTATAAAAACTAATCTAAATTCTGTTGAATAATCTTAAGCTCAGTTCTTCTATTAACTTGATGCATTGCCTCTTCACATTCTTGATCGTCTCCACATCTATTTAATAACTTAGACTCACCATAAGCCTTATAATTCATCCGTAGCAACTCAATACCATTTTCACTAAAATAGCTGACTACTTTGTTCATTCGCTTTTGAGATAATTTCATGTTGTATTTAGCCGTTGAAGTTGCACTTGCATGAGAAAATATCTGAATTTTAGCATTAGGATTATCAATTAGTGATTTTATCATAGAATCTAAAACAGGATAATATGATTTATCAATTTCATAAACATTTGAAGGGTAATAAATTACATGATTTTCAATGCTGATTTTTTTCTTTACTTCTTCAACATATTCTTCTTTTTCTAATTCTTCTGTTTCAGTAATGGTATATTTAGAAGAAACCATTCTCTTAAACTCATACATTCCAAAATCATCTTTATCAAGTGTAACCAATATTTTATTAGAACGATTAACAATATTAATTTTTAAATCTAGATTGAAGTATGGGGAAGATTCATCAATCCTAAAAATAAGATCTTCAAGTAATGGTAAATTATCAAGAATAAATGAACCATCACTATTAGTTTCGGCAATTGAAAGTAAATTACCTTCCTTGTCAAGAATTTCAAATGCAATTTTATCATTAATGCCATCAATATGTGTAAAAACACCTTTTACAAGCATTCTTTCTTTTGCGAAAACAAGTAAAGACTCTTCTTCATTCAGCAATTGAATATTAGTAGTGTTGTCATAGTCTAAAAGACGATAAATAAAATTACCATTATTATCTTTTGTCATTGTAGCCATAAGGTGATCAACATTATTATACACTTTTAAAAGTAAATCTTCCGTCTCATCTACTTTTATAATATAATTTGTACCATATGGAAGGTTTTCAAAAATGAAATTACCAAACTCGTCTGTTTGGGTTTGCATAAATATATTTCCTTCCTCATCTACTAAATAAACAGTTATTAATTTGTTGGAATCTAATAAAATTGTTTGATACTCCAATTGACCTTTAAAGTCATATGTTCCTAAATCTAGATTAACATCCCCTTCATCAATTAATGATAAAACTCCAGCATTTTTATAAGATAATTTTCTAAAAACAAATTCACCATGTTCGTTAGCCATCAACATTGATTGATCATTATTTTGAAAAAGCGTTAAAATAACTTCACCTTCATCATTAACTTTAATAGTATATTTTCTATCAGAGGGTAAATAATTAAAATTAAAATGACCATTATTATCAGTAGTTGTTATAGCAAAAACATTTCCATCTTCATCCAATAACATTACTTTCATATTGTCAGGTTTACCTTTCAACCTGTAATATTCAAACTTTCCAGAAATTGAACTAAAATCTTTATCAAAAATTGCTTTATCTATAATTTCAAAAGAATATATATCATCATTTAAAACACTTAATGTGGTATCGTTTTCGTCTGGTCTATTGGATACAAAATATCCAGTGTTTTTATCGTTATTAAAAACAATTCCAAAATCATCTTCAGTTGAATTGATAACTTTTCCTAGATTAGTTACATTGCCCCAATTGATAACATTTTCTGGTAATGTATCAATAGTCTCCGCTACAAAAAGATCAAGTTTACCATTTGAATCATATCCATCAGAAGAAAAATAAAGCTTACCATTATGAATTGTTGTAAAAGATTCATTAGCATCACTATTTACGCTATCTAAGGGAATAGGATCCGACCATTCACCATTAGTTCGTTTTGATACAAAAAGGTTTACACCCTTATTTTTACAAGGTAAATTTGATGCAAAAACAAGAACCTTACCATCTGGAGACATTGTTGGACAAGTATAATTATACTGAGATTCACAAAAAGACAGTTTTTCTTTTTCTCTTAATTTACCATCATCAATTTTTACAGAATAAAGTTGCACATGTCTATACTTATCAGTTCTTTTCTTTTTTGAAACATATTCATTTTCTACATAAACTGCTTCACTATAATCATTATTAAATGTAATAGGTCCAACATTTAAATGACTCATAAGGAAATAGCTAAAAACTTTAATTTTATCAAAATTGACAGAATCAATTCCATTATAAGTAATAGAAGATTTAAAAATATTGTAATGGCTTGTTTCACTCCAATCTGACTCACCTAAGGTGTTTTTATTCCACTCTCTGTTGGAACAAAAAACTAACTCTGAATTATAAAAAACAGGGCAAATTTCAGAATAGTTTGAATTTAATCCGTAAGTATTAAAAACTTCAAAAATTCTTTCTTTTCTTACTTTTAAAGAGTCACCTGGAATTGATGCTCTAATATTGCAAAAACAAAATACAAGAAAAACGGATAATATGTATTTAAAAGTTTTGTCTTTCATTTACAGATATCTTGGTGAAACTAAAGGTGATTTTTTTCTAATATTAATATCGGTTCCTAAAAAGATTTCATGAGAACCAGAATTAGTGTTTCTTAATGGACTTAAATCAAAATCATAACTATAGCCCATTCTTAAATGATCGTTAACATTATATTCTAAAAGGAAAACTATATTTTTAGTAGATCTGTAAGAACCTCCAATCCACAAAACCTTATTCAAAAGTATACTAGAATTTATATCATAGTTCAGTGGCATTCCAGGAAGATACTTTAGCATTATTGAAGGCTTAAATACTAAATTATTCTTTAGCTCAATAGCTCCTCCTGTTGCAAAATTAAAGTATCTATTTAGTTCTAGACTAGTTACAGATGATTCTTGGATAACTAAACTATTGCCTTGTAAATGACTAAAGCTAAAACCCGCATAGAAAAAATCGTTGTAAAAATAAGTTCCAAAATCAAAATTGGGTTGAATTGCCTGAAGAGTTATTTTATCATCATGAATATCATTTGATTCTTGAAAATTCAACAACCCTTTTTCTAATCTAGTCGACAAAAACCCGCCTCTTAGACCGAAAGATAAATCACCAAATCTTGTTTGAACATGATATGCATAAGTACCTTGAAAAGCAGAAGACTTAGTTGGACCTATTTCATCTAAAACAACGTTAACTCCCAAAGCCGTATTGTTTCCCCTAAATGGAGAATGAGCTGAAAGATTTACAGTATTTGGAGCACCCTCAAAACCAACCCATTGTGTTCTAAATAATAGAACTCCACTTAAGGCATCTCTTGACCCTGCATATGCAGGGTTAATTGTAAATTGATTAAACATATACTGACTATATAAAGCATCAGATTGAGCTTTAAAAGAAAAGCAACTGCCCAATATAGTAGATAACATTAGGCACAAAAGTTTAATTTTATTCAATTGCAACATCTAAGCGCAAAAATAGTGCTTTATATAAAAGAATGTTAAAGAATTCTTAAAAGAATTGCTAACACATGTTGATATCGATGTATTTTATTAGATTTGTGAGAATTTTAAGGGAAAAACAACAAATTATGAACGAAAAATCCTCTAAATTCATTGGTGAAGGCTTAACTTATGATGATGTACTTCTTGTTCCAGCCTTTTCAGAAATACTGCCAAATCAGGTAAAATTAAACTCTAAATTTTCTAGAAATATTCCTATTAATACCCCAATCATATCCGCTGCAATGGATACAGTAACCGAACATTCTTTAGCAATTTCAATTGCACAACAAGGAGGAATTGGAGTAATACATAAAAACATGTCTATTTCTTCTCAAGCAAATGAAGTAAGAAAGGTAAAAAGATCCGAAAGTGGGATGATACTTGATCCAATTACAGTAGGTGAAGATGCCATTATTGCAGACTCTTTAAAACTAATGGCTGAAAATAAAATTGGTGGAATTCCTGTAACTAATTCAAAAAACAAGCTTGTTGGTATTGTAACAAATAGAGATTTGAGATTTGAAAAAAACATTACAAAAAACGTTACTGAAGTAATGACTTCTAAAAACCTAATTACTGCCAATGAAGATGTAAATCTTCATAAAGCTGAATCAATTCTTCAAAAACATAAAATTGAAAAACTTCCTGTAATTGACAATGAAAATCACCTTATAGGTTTAATTACTTTTAAAGATATAATTAAAGTCAAACAGCACCCTAATAGCTGTAAAGATGAATTTGGTAGACTTCGCGTAGCTGCTGCTGTTGGAATTGCAAAAGATACTTTTAAAAGAATTACTGCACTTGTAGAAGCTGGAACAGACGCCATTGTTATAGATACAGCCCATGGTCATACAAAAGGGGTAATAGATTTACTTAAAAAAGTTAAACAAAAATTTAAAAACTTAGATGTTGTTGTTGGAAATGTGGCAACTGGAGAAGCTGCTAAAGATTTAGCTCATGCTGGAGCAGATGCAATTAAAGTAGGAATTGGGCCTGGATCAATATGCACTACTAGAGTTATTGCTGGAGTAGGATTTCCTCAACTTTCAGCAATTATAAATGTTGCTGATGCTCTTCAAGATGCCAATATTCCAATTATAGCAGATGGAGGAATTCGGTTTACTGGTGATATTCCTAAAGCATTAGCCGCAGGTGCTAGCAGTGTGATGATGGGATCTATGTTTGCTGGAACTGAAGAATCTCCAGGTGAAACTATAATTTATGAAGGAAGGAAATTTAAATCATATAGAGGAATGGGATCTCTTGAAGCCATGCAAAAAGGATCCAAAGACAGATATTTTCAAGAAGAAGAAGATGACATAAAAAAATTAGTTCCTGAAGGAATTTCAGCTAGAGTTCCATTTAAAGGAACACTTAAAGAATTAATGCATCAACTTATTGGTGGATTGAGAGCTGGTATGGGTTACTGTGGTGCAAAAAACATAGAATCATTAAAAAGTGCAAAATTTGTAAAAATCACTCACTCTGGAATGATTGAAAGTCATCCTCATGATGTAGCCATTACAAGAGAGGCTCCAAACTATAATTTAAGATAAATTTTAAAAAATTACATATGAAATTCAAATGGATTTTATTTCTAAGCATTTTTGCTTTAGAAACTACTGCTCAAAAACAGGTTTTATTAACTATTGATGATAAGCCAATATACAAATCTGAATTTGAACAAATATATTGGAAGAATAAAAAAGAAAAATTTGCAACTAAGGAAGATTTAGATGAATATATAAAATTGTTTTCCAATTTCAAGCTAAAAGTAAAAGCAGCTGAAGCCAGAGGACTTGATACAGCTAAAAAATTCATTAATGAACTGTCTGGTTACATCCTACAATTAGAAAAACCATATTTAATTGACACATCTATAAATGAAGAGTTAATTAAAGAAGCATATTTCAGAATAAAAAATGAATTAAATGCTTCACACATAATGGTGAAATTAAATGGAAACCCAACCCCAACAGATACTTTAAAAGCATATAATAAAATAATTTCAATTAAAGAATCTCTTATAAAAAATGAACAATCTTTTGAAGAAACAGCCTCAGAAATTTCTGAAGATCCTTCTGCTAAAAACAATAATGGGAATTTAGGATATTTTACAGCATTTAAAATGGTTTATCCATTTGAAGAAATGGCTTATAACACAAAAGTTGGCGAAATTTCTGATCCTATTAGGACAAGGTTTGGATATCATTTAATTAAAGTAAATGATATTAGAGCTGCTAAAGGAAAGGTAAAAGCAGCTCATATTATGATAGCTAACAGTAATGATCCAACTCAAAAAAACATTGCTCAAATAAAGATTAATGAAATACACAAAAAACTAATTGAGGGAGCTGACTTTTCTCAACTAGCTCAAGAATTTTCAAGTGATAGAAATTCAGCAAAAAAAGGAGGAGAATTAGGTTGGATAAAATCTGGCGGTAACTATTATAAAGAATTTGAAGATGCTGTTTTTGGACTTGAAAATAATAATGATATTTCTGAACCATTTCAAACTCCTGGTGGGTGGCATGTTGTGAAACGACTATCTTATGAACCTATAGGAGATTTAGAATCAATGAGATATGAAATAAAAAACAAAATCCAAAAAGATTCAAGATCAGCTAAAACTAAATCTTCATTTATTAATAAATTAAAAAATGAATATGATTTTAAACTTAAGTATAAGGAAGACCTATTTATTAGCTTTTTTGATGATATAAATAAAGACTCAATTGAATTTTCAAATTTAAAAAAAGCAAATAAAACACTTTTTAAATTTAGTGATAAAGAATTTACAAATAAAGACTTTGCTATTTACTTAAATAAGGTTTTTGAAAACCAAAAAAATAGTATTAATAAAAATTCACTTAATAAATCACTTAAAAATTATATTAATTCCCAACTCATTGAATATGAAAAAAGTCAATTGAAGAATAAGTATCCTGAATTTAAAGCTTTGGTAAAAGAATATAGAGATGGGATATTATTATTTGAAATATCAGACCAAATGATTTGGAGTAAAGCCATAAAAGACACTAATGGATTAAAAAGATTTTATGAAGAAAATTTAAATAAATGGACATGGCCTTTAAGGGCAAATGTTGAAATTTATAGCACATCAAATAAAGAAATTGCTTCGAAAGCTCATGAAATGAAAAAAGAAAACAAAATTTCAAGCGATTCAATAGTCAAAATTTCTAATGTAAATTCTTCATTAGATCTTATTTACCATAAAGACATTTTATCGTTTGAAAATAATGAAATATTATCAAATTTTGAAGCTAAAATTGGAATAAGCGATATTAAGTTTTTAAACAATAAACATAGTTTTATCTTTATTTCTGAAATTATTCAGCCTGCACCAAAAAAACTTAATGAAGCAGAAGGGTTAATTGTTTCTGAATACCAACAATTCCTTGAAGAAAAATGGCTTAATGAATTGCAAGCAAAACACAAAGTTGAAATCAATTATGATGTACTTTACAGCATTAAAGAAAAACCTTAATATTTGAATTTTAAATTAAATATTCTATTTTCCTTATTAGGAATTATACTCATAAACAGCTGTGATTTTAAAGAAAATGAATCAAAAAAATTAGCTAGAATTAATGATGAGTTTCTTTATTTAGATGACATAATAAATGAAATACCAATTAACATTAAAGGAGAAGACAGTATAATATATGTTAAAAATTATATTCAAAATTGGTTAACAAATAAATTAATTGTAAAAAAATCCGAAGAATTAATTCCAAATAACCTAATTAAAGTAGATAAAAAAATTGAAAAATACAGAAGTTCATTAATTTCATATGAATTTGAGCAATTCTATGTAAGCAGAAGATTAGATACAAACATTACTACATATGAAATTTTGGATTATTACAATAAACATACTGATGATTTTATTTTAAATGATTACATCATCAAATGTTTATATCTAAAAACATCAAAAAATTCACCAATTTTAAAAGATTTAAAAAAAATTTATCAACTTAAAAATGATAATGATATTGATAATCTAACCAAATTGTCTCAAAAAAATATTGAACTATTTTACTATAACAATGAGGAATGGATATTTTTTGATGAATTATTAAAGCAAATACCTATTGAAGTTAACAACAAAATCAATTTTATAAAAAAAGAAAAAATTAGATATTTTGAAAAAGGTGATTTTATATATTTCGTCAACATATATGATTACAGAATTAAAGACGGAAAATCTCCTTTAAGTTTAGAAAAAGAAAAAATCAAAAGTATTTTGTTAAATAACAGAGCTAATGAATTAAGAAAAGAACTTAAATCTAATCTTTACAATGACGGAATTCAAAATAATATTATAGAAATTTTTAAATGAAAAAATTAACTTTAACAATACTCCTTTTCTCAATTTCAACTTTATATATAGCTCAAGAAGTAATTGACAAAGTTATCGCAGTTGTAGGTGAAAAACCGATTTTATATTCTGATCTTCAAAATCAAAAAATTCAAATAATTCAACAAGGAGGGGCAAATGAAGACGATTTAGATTGTTTTTTATTAGATGAACTTATGATGCAACAATTGTTAATTCACCAAGCTGAGATTGACAGTATTGAAGTTACAGAGGATATGGTGAAAGCAGAATTAGATCAAAGAATTCAATATTTTTCTGCACAAATAGGTGGGGTTGATAAATTAGAAGAATTTTATGATAAATCTATTCAAGAAATAAAAGAAGAATTTTTTGAGCAAATTGAAGATAAAATGAAAGCCCAGAAAATGCAACAAGAAATTACTTCATCAATTATTGTATCTCCTAAAGAAGTAAAAGAATTCTTTAAGTCAATTCCTGAAGACAGTATTCCTTTTATAAACAGTCAAGTAAAAGTATCTCAGTTGGTAATAGCACCAGAATTAAGTGAAGAACAAAAGAAAAATACAAAAGAAAAACTGAATAAAATTAGAACAAGAATTTTATCAAATGACATTAGCTTTAGTACTGCAGCAGAATTTTACTCATGCGATCCAGGAACAAAATCAAATGATGGCAATTTTGGATGGGTAGATAGGGGAGATTTTGTTCCAGAATTTGATGCGGTTGCATTTAGCATTCCAATTGGAGAAATTTCTCATGTTTTTGAAAGTCCTTTTGGCTATCATATTATTAAAATTGATAAGAGAAGAGGAGAACAATATAATGGTTCTCACATATTACTTTGCAATGAAACTAGTGAATCTGAACTGGTAAAAGTCAAAGAGAAAATTATATCAATAAAAGCTGACATAGATAATAAAAACATGAATTGGGCTGATGCCATAAAAGAATTTTCAACTGATGAAATCACTAGAAATACTAATGGAATTATTTATAATGAATCAAGTGGAGAGATGTTTTGGGATATGCAAAATATTGATAAAAATATTTTTATTGGAATAAAAAATATTGAAATTGGAGAATACAGTTCCCCTCAATATTATGAAGATTCTAAAGGAAATATTGGATATAGAATTCTAAAACTTGAAGAAAGGACTAATCCTCATCAAGCAAATTTAAAAGACGATTATCAAATCATCCAAAACTTTGCTCTTAACAATAAACAAATTGAAATAATGTCTGAATGGATTACTAAAAACTCAAGAAATACATATGTTAAAATTAATGATAATTATAAAGCATGTATTTCAAATAAAAAATGGAATATTTTAAGTGACTAAAACATCAAAAAAATATGTAATATCTATTGATCAAGGTACAACAAGTTGCAGATCAATATTATTTGATAAAAAAGGAAATATAAAAGGAATTGAACAACAAGAATTCAAACAAATTTTTCCAAAAATTGGTTGGGTTGAACATGATCCTATTGAAATTTTAAATACTCAACTTAATACTTTAAAAAATTTAATAAGTAATCACAACATTAACCCAATAGAAATTGACTCTATTGGAATAACAAACCAAAGAGAAACCACAGTACTTTGGAATAAACTTACAGGTATACCCATTTATAATGCAATTGTTTGGCAAGATAATAGAACTAGTGACTTTTGTGAAAAACTAAAAAAAGAAGGGTTATCAGAAAAAATTTCACAAAAAACAGGTTTGGTTATAGACTCTTATTTTTCATCTACAAAAATAAAATGGATTATAGACAATAGCATTGAAGCAAAAAAAACCTTAAAAGAAGGGAATTTACTTTTTGGCACTATAGATACATGGCTAATATGGAATCTAACTAAAAATCATTTTACTGATGTTTCTAATGCATCAAGAACGCAATTATTTAACATTAACAGTTTATCTTGGGACGAGGATTTGTTAAAAATCTTCAAAATCCCTGCAAATATTCTTCCTGAAGTAAAAGAAAGCAGTGATGATTTTGGAGAATGGAATTTTAATGGCATTAAGATTCCTATTTGTGGAGTGGCAGGAGATCAACAAGCAGCACTTTTTGGACAAAAATGTACTGAAAAAGGAATGGCAAAAAACACATATGGAACAGGATGTTTTATGCTAATGAATACTGGAGAAAACCCAAAGCAAAGTCAAAATGGACTTTTAACAACTGTTGCATGGTCAATAAATGGGAAGGTTAACTACGCACTTGAAGGTAGTGTATTTATAGCTGGTGCAGCAGTACAATGGCTCAGAGATAGTTTAAAAATCATTAAAGAATCAAGTGAAAGTGAAAACTTTGCAAAAATAAGTAACAATGAAGAATTAATTTTTGTGCCTGCATTTTCTGGTCTTGGAGCTCCATATTGGAACATGAATGTCAAAGGCGGTATTTTTGGGATAACTAGAGATACTGGGATAAATGACATATGCAAAGCCACACTACAATCATTAGCATTTCAATCTAGAGATGTGATAAAATCAATGGAAAAAGATGCGAATATATCTTTAGAAGAATTAGCTGTAGACGGTGGGGCTTGTGCAAATAATTTTTTAATGCAATTTCAATCTGACATATTAAACACCAATGTTGTTAGACCAAATGTCATTGAATCTACTGCATGGGGTGCAGCACTTTTTTCTGGTTTAAAAACAGGATTTTTTAATATTGAAAACATTAAAAAAAATAAAAATATAGATAGAGTCTTTAAACCTAAAATGAATTCATTAAATAGAGACCATTCTATTAAAAAGTGGGAAAAAACAATTGAAGCATTAATCAAAATGTATGATTAGCATTAACGAAAGATCAGAATTTTTAAAAGTAGAAATCAATCAACTATATGATTTAATCATTATTGGAGGTGGAATAACAGGAGCCGGAATTTTATTAGACGCATCATCTAGAGGGTTAAAAACCTTATTAATCGAAAAAAACGACTATGCTTCAGGAACATCAAGCAAATCAACTAAGCTTATACATGGTGGACTTAGGTATCTAAATAACTTAGAATTCAAAATGGTGAGCAATGTTGGCCGCGAAAGAATGATTTCTCATAACAATGCACCACATTTAGTTATCCCTGAAAAAATGTTAATTCCGATAACAAAAAATGGGGCTTTTAAAAAATGGCAATTATCTATAGCCTTGTTTATTTATGATTTTCTTGCAAGAGTTAAAAGACATGATAAAAGAAAAATTTTAAGTAAAGAAGAAACATTAAATGTTGAACCTGAACTCAAATCAAGTAACCTAAAAGGAGCTGGTTATTATGCTGAATACAGAACTGATGATGCAAGGTTAACAATAGAAATCATTAAAACAGCTGAAAAATTCAAAGGGAAATCAATAAATTATCTTGAAGCAAAATCAATTGAGAAAAAAAACTATTTTTCTTTAGATTGTCACGATCATATACATAACAAAAGCATTAAAATTAAAGCTAAAAAAGTAGTTAATGCATGTGGGCCATGGGTAGATTTAACAAGAGCTAAGGAAAATAAAAATATAAAGTCAAAAATAAGATTATCCAAAGGTGTTCATATAGTTGTGGGCCACAATAAACTTCCCTTAAAACAATCGGTATATTTTGACACCAAAAACAAAAGGATGTGTTTTGCAATTCCAAGAGAAAATGTTACTTATATTGGAACTACTGATAATGATTACAATAATCATCCAGACAATCCTAAAACATCAATTCATGATGTTGAATACCTAATTAAATCCACTAATGAAAATTTTAAATCAAATTTATTAAAAAGCGATGTTATTTCATCATGGGTTGGACTTAGGCCATTAATTGAACAAAAAGGAAAAAAAAGCACCGAATTGTCTAGAAAAGATGAAATTTTTATTTCTAAATCTGGGATGATTTCGATTGCGGGCGGTAAACTTACCGGCTATAGACTTATGGCAAAAAAAGTTGTAGACATTATTGCTAAAGATTTTAATAATCAAAAATGCTTAACTGAAAATATTTCAATTTCTGGAAGTTTTAAACCAGAATTTCAGAATTACCATCTTTTTAAAAAAGAAGTGAAATCTCAACTTTTAAGAAAAAAAATAAATACAAATATTTCCGACTATTTAATTCAAAATTATGGGATCAACTGTCTTGAAATAATAGAAAATTATAATCCAAAATCAGATGACTCAATTAAAAATCAAGAAATCATCTACACTTTAAAAAATGAAGGAGTATGTAAACCTATTGATTATTTTATTCGAAGATCTGGAAATATGTTTTTTCATCCTTTGGAAATATCAGATGACATATTCAAATTTTCAAAAACATTTGAACAATATTTAAACTTAGAAAAGTCAGAACTGTATAAATTATTACAAGATGTTTTAGACGAAAAAAAACGAATAACTACATTTAATGATAAAGATTAAATCAATTCAAACAACTAAAACTGCGAGATACGTTTTATCAAATAAGCCCTCAAATAAAATAAAAAATGTATGGATTATTTGCCATGGATATGGACAAACATCTATTGGTTTCTTAAAATGGTTTAACCCCATTTTTTCAGAAGATACAATCGTTATTGCACCTGAAGGATTAAGCAAATTTTATTGGGAAGGGTTTAATGGAAAAGTAGTATCATCATGGATGACAAAAGAAGATAGAGAAAATGAAATTAATGATTATATCAATTTTATTGAAAATGTAATTGCTGAAATCAAACCAAAACTTAATAATAATATTAAATATCATGCTTTAGGATTCTCTCAAGGAACGGCTACCATATCAAGATGGGCAAACTATACTAATTTAAATCTTCACTCAATAACATTATGGTCAGGTCTATTTCCCGATGATATAATTAATTCTTGGAGTGAAAAAAAATTACCTAAACTTAATTTTTTCTTTGGTGACAACGATCCTTTTATCAATCATTCCAAAATAAAACAACAAGAATTAAATCTTACCAAAGAAGGTATTGTTTATGAAATAAGCTTTTTCATTGGAAAACATAAAGTTGAAAAAAAACCGCTTTTAGTTTTAAATAATAAAGTTCAATAGCATTTAAAAATTCAATCAAACTGCTGTAATAGAGTTTATATAACAACACAAAACCACATTTTGTTTAATTATTTATTTGAAATATTAAACAAAATAGTTAAATTTAACGAATTATTAGGTGAAATGTAAACAACCTATTTAACACAAATTTAACTGTTATTTCACTTAATTTGATGTAACTTGACAACCTATATGTTTTTATTACGTCATACTAATAATTAATTATTAGTATTTAATTAATACAAAACCATGAAAAATAGAATTCTAATTTTCTTATTCATCATTGCTACAGTTTTTCCTGTATCGTTATTTTCTCAGGGAACAATGCATTTTATTGGAGCTTCTAATGTTCAAAATACTCCAAGCAGCTACCCCTCAATTTATGGAAATTATTTTAGAGGTGCTAAGCATCAAATACTTATTAGAGCAAGTGAACTTACAGCTGCGGGAATGTCTGCTGGAAATATAAACAGCATAGGCTTTGATGTTGTTTCTCCATCTGGAGCTATAATTCAAGATCTTGAAATTGAAATGAAACATACTACCAGTAATAGCATTAATAATGGATGGGACAATAACAATTTAACAACTCATTTTGGCCCAATAAACCACACTGACCAATCAGGATGGAACCAGCACCAATTTCACACGCCATTCAACTGGGATGGAGTATCAAATATTTTAATTCAAACTTGTTTTTACAATTCAGGATGGAGTAGCAATGCAGTTCTTAATATGTCTAACTATTCTTATAACACCCTTATTTACAGAAGAAGAGACAACACAACACCATGCACATCAAATTGGATTAATGGCTACGAAACAGAAAGACCAAACATACGTTTTGAATGGCAAAACCCTCAAAGCCCTCCTGCTGCTGACTTTTCTGTAAACACTACTAGTACATGTGGAGGAAGCATTACCTTTACTGATCAAACTACAAATAATCCAACTAGTTGGTATTGGGATTTTGGAGATGGATCAACTTCAACTCAACAAAACCCATCACACACATACACAACTTCTGGCACTTACTCTGTACAGTTGACCGCTACAAATCCTTATGGAAATAATTCTATGTTAAAGTCTAATTTTATTTCTGTTAATCTTGCTGGAATTAACCCTATTCCAAACAGTTGTACACCTGCAACTCAAAACGGAAATTTAGGATTTGGGATAACTCAAGTTCAATTTGGAAATTTATCTAATACATCTTTAAGTGCTGTTGAAGGATATGCAGATTTTACTTGTGATTCAACTTTAGTCTATATTGGTGATTTCTACAACTTTTTAGCTGTACATAGCAGTCCTACTTTTCATAATTGTAGCGCTTGGATAGACTTTAATAATGATGGTATTTTTGACCCCACTTTAGAGCTTATTGCTTCAAGTACAAGTTCAGACTCAACAATTGCCCAAGTTCAAATACCAAACAATGCAGTTCAAAACACCCCTTTAAGAATGCGTGTTATTGCTGATTATGATTTAATCGGGCCTGTTGACCCGTGCTCTAACCCACAATATGGACAGGCTGAAGATTATACAATTTTTGTTGCATTAAACACATCCCCTCCTGTTGCTGAATTTGAAGCTGACATTACATACAGCTGCGATGGAACTGTAAATTTTACTGATTTATCTTCAAATGCGCCATTTGCTTGGTATTGGGATTTTGGTGACGGATATTTTTCAGTAGCCCAAAATCCTACTCACACATATTTGACTGATGGCGTATACGACATAACCTTAATTAGCTCTAATCAATTTGGTACTGATACTGCAAGTATTAGTCAATATATTGAAGTCAATACATCTATAAGTCCAATTGCTTCTAGTTGTCAACCTTCCACTTTAAGCTATTGCTGTGATTATGGGATTTCCAGAGTTCAATTTAATACTATTGACAATGCTTCATATGATGCAAGCGAAGGTTATGAAGATTTTTCATGCACTGATCAAACAGATTTAAATATGGGTAGCATATACCCGCTTAAAATATTTACAGGGATAAGTAATCCTCAAGATACAAAAGCTTGGATAGATTTCAATAACGATGGTGATTTTGATGATTTAACAGAACTTGTCCTTTCTAAATACAATACATATGATCCTGTTGCTAGCATCTATATTCCTACAAATGCAGTTACTTCAACTCCATTGAGAATGAGAATTTCATCAGATGAAGTTGGTAATAATTTTAATTCTTGTGACGACATGAATCGTGGTCAAGTTGAAGATTACACCATTACCATAAACGATACTTCTTGTTACAACCCCACTGATTTAGCTGTAAATAATATAGGTCCAAATTATATTGGAATTGAATGGACGCCTGGCGGAAATGAAATCAATTGGGACATTGCATATGGAAACTCTGGTTTTTCTTTTAATATCCAGTCAGCTTATACATTAATAAACAACATTTCAAATAACCAATGGGTAATAACTGGTCTTTCTAATTCACAATACTACGACTTCTATGTAAGATCAAATTGCAATTTTAGTAGTAGTGGGTGGATTGGACCTATTGATGCATTTACAAATGTTAATAATTTTTTAACTAGCAAACCAATTCTTTACCCTAATCCATCTGATGGTAAATTTACAATTGAATCAAAAATCCCATTAAATACTATTAAAGTATATGATGTGCTTGGAAAAGAAGTTTATAAGCAAGATTTTAATTACATTCACGACAAAATTTATCAAATATCGTTGATGAGCGAACAAAAAGGTATTTATATCGTTGAAATGGAAGATTTCATGAATAATTTTAATACTCAAAGAATTATTCTGAAGTAAATAAGTATGAAAAAAATTATTTTATTTTTTATATTTTCTTTGGCGATTATCCAAAATTCTTGGGGTACCCATTTGATTGGTGGAAGTATAGGCTACGAATACATTGGTCAAACAGCAGCTGGATATTATCGTTATAAAATAATTTTAACTACTTATACAAATTGTCAACAAACTGGTCCTAATGCAGCTAACCCCCAGTATTGGAATGGTCCTGAAGCCAATATTCAGGATGCTGGTATATACGCCCATGATGCTATAAATAACCCAACTGGCGGAGCATCAACTAAAACAAAAATTGCTGATGTTCCATTGACTTTAACAAGTTCACTTAAAATTGAACCTAATCTTCCAGCTGGATGTGGAACCGGATCAGCAACTTGTATATTTAAAGGAGTTTATGAAGGTACAGTGGATCTTGGAACATTAGACCCAACAACCGGAATAATTTCACCAAGTTTTACTGGCTATCATGTTTTCTATGAGCGTTGTTGTAGAAACAATGTAATTGACAATTTAGATCCACTTATGTCGATGGGATTTTATGCTTACATAGCACCTGATTTGGTTACAAATAATTCGCCTGTTTTTACAGATGATCCAGTTCCATTTCTTTGCATAGGTGATACTGTCAGTTTACTTAACTCTGCAGTTGATCCAGATGGTGATGAAATTCAATTTAGTTTTGTAACTCCATATGATGCAAACACATCAAGTTCTAATAACCCTGCACCAAATCCTAGTAATTTTCTTCAATGGCCAATCGATAATGTTACTTATCAATTTGGATATTCAACTGCACTACCATTTGGAGCAACTGGAGGAAGCAATATCGTTGGATCCAACGGTTTAACTAAATATTATACCACAGCGGCTGGAAATTATGTTGTTGCAGTAGAATTAAAGGAATATCGAAATAATATTTTAGTTGGTGTTTCAAGAAGAGACATTCAATTACTTGCTATAAGTTGCCCTGCTAACCCACCTCCAGAAATAAATCCTCTTGTTGGTACTACAAATCAAAATTTCAGTCTTGAAGAAGGAGAAACACTTTGTTTTGATTTTGGATATAGTGATCCAAATGGAGACAGTCTAACTTTAACAGCAAATGGTCAGATATTTGACCCTACTATTATTAATCCACCAGCAACAATAAGCCCCAACCCTATTGTTTCCCCACCTGGAATAGACACTATGTCAACTACATTTTGTTGGACCACTTCTTGTGGTCAAAGCCAAGCATTACCTTATCAATTTCAAATTTCTGCTGAAGACCGTGGATGCCCTCCTAAAACAACTAATGCTGTATACGAAATTACCGTAAATCCTGTAGACCCTCCAACAGATATATTTGGAGATGCAGTATATTGTCAAAATGCTAATGGTTCTTATTGGACCCCTGACATTCCTGGAGTAACTTTTAACTGGTCCTTTAATGGTGGGAATATTGTTCAAAGTTTTGGAGATAGCGTAGTAGTTAATTGGACAACAGCTGGTACTGGAACTGTAATACTAAATGCTGTTAATGCATATGGATGTTCTTCACAACCAATAACTAAAACAATCACTATCACCCCTGCTCCCTCTGTAGATGTTGGTGTTGACACCTCAATTTGTGATGGAGACACTCTTTCTTTAATTGGAACCACTTCTGCCACTCCTGGATATACAGCTACATGGTCTCCTAATTTAAATTTAAACACTCCTAATTCCATATCAACTGACGCCTCTCCAAATGACACAACCACATATTATTTAACAATTGATATTGGTGGTGGCTGTTCTGGAATAGATAGCATTCAAGTTGCAGTAATAGATAATACTATCGATGCTGGTAATGATAAAACCATTTGTGCTGGAGATACTGTTTTACTTGAGGCAATTGGAGATGGAAACACTTTCACATGGATACCAGATGATAGTTTAAATCAACCTAACAGTTCGATTACTGATGCTTGGCCAAACAACACAACAACATATATAATTGAATCTTCAAATTCTATATATGGATGCCTTACGACTGATACCGTAAATATATTTGTAAACCCAACACCTTCATCAAATGCCAATTTTATTCTAAATGGGAGCTGTTCTTTAATTGGAAACAATGAATATCAGATTACTCAAAACATTGGGGGACAAGGTGGATCAGCTTGGAATGATTCTTATTTAAATTTAAATCAACCTTTTCAAATTGATGTTGATTTAAATTTTGGAAACATTGACCTTAATGGTGCTGATGGAATTGCTTTTGTTCTTCAACAAACAAGTACAGCTGCAGTTTCAACAGGTGGAACTATTGGTTATGGAAACATTAACCCATCATTTGATGTTGAATTTGATACATATTGTAACTCGACCGCTTGTGGATCAACAACAGATTATGGTGATATTCCAGCTGACCACGTTGCGATTCAAACAAATGGTATTTTGGATCACAATTCTGCCAACAACCTTGCTCCACCAATAGCTTTAGGTGCTACTGGGAATGTTGAAGATGGACTTTGGCACAATGCTAAATTCACATGGGATCCGAATACAATGCTTTTTGAAGTTTCATTTGATGGTGTAACATTAATTTCTCAAACCATTGACATTATTAATTCTATTTTTAATGGAAATCCTAATGTGTATTGGGGCTTCACTGCTTCTACTGGCGGTGCTTCAAATGATCATAGATTCAGATTTAATAGTGCTACTTTTTTCAACGCTTTAATTGATCAAGAAATATGTTCTGGCGACTCTCTTATTCTAAATGCACCTGTTGATGCTAACACATACAATTGGAGTCCAAATACTGGAATTAGTGGTAATACAATTATTGATGATAACACATTAAATATACCCGAATTCTTTCCAAATTCAACAACTACTTTTTTCTTTGAAGGAATCAGCGTAGACGGATGTATATACAAAGATACTTTTGACATTAATGTCAATCCATTACCAAATGTAAATGCAGGTAACGATCAAAATATATGTTTTGGGTTAGATGCCACACTTAACTCAAGTGGGAATGCCATTACATACAGCTGGAATAATGGAGTTGTTGATGGGGTTTCATTTACACCAGTAACCACTCAAGATTATATTTTAACAGGTGAAGATGCCAATGGATGTGTCAATTTAGATACCACAACTGTAAATGTTAATGCTCTCCCTAATGTTGATGCTGGAAACGACATTGTAGTATGTATTGGAGATTCTACTCAGCTCAATGCTACAGGTGCTGATTCATATGCTTGGACACCTCCAAATGATTTAAGCAATGATGTGATTTTTAATCCTTGGGCTTCTCCACCATCTACCATCCAATACAACTTAGTAGGAATAGATACCAATGGATGTATAAATCAAGATAGCATTGTCATTTCTGTAAACCCCTTACCAACTCTAAGCACTGGAATTAACCCAACAATATGCGAAGGAGATTCAGTACAGATTAATGCATTTGGAGGATCAGTTTACAACTGGATAACTACAGATTCTATTTCTGACACAACAGTAAGTAATCCAACTGTTTGGCCCACATCAACAACCACTTATTTTGTTCTTGTTAGCGATGTAAACACGTGTGCTGACACTACATCTGTTACTGTTAATGTAAATCCAAAACCAATTGTAGATGCTGGATTAGATCAAGACATTTGTTTTGGAGACAGCACTTCACTTAACGGGTCAGGAAATGCTTCCTCTTTTTCTTGGAATAATAGTATATTAGATGGGGTAATTTTTCAGGTTGGCTCAACTCAGGAATATATTTTAACAGGTACAGATTTAAACGGATGTATTAGTTCAGATTCTGTAATAATTAATTCATTGGCATTACCAAATATTGATGCTGGAAACAACCAATCTATATGCATTGGAGATTCATTACAGCTTAATGCATCTGGTGGTTCAAATTACATTTGGACTCCTAACACATTTATAACAGACAATACAATTGCTAATCCAATTGTTGCACCCAATGTAAATACTCAATATTTCGTATTAGGAACAGACACTATTGGATGCAAGAATATTGATTCTATTGATGTTACAATTAACAGTCTTCCTTCTTTAAATATTAGCAATGACACAGCCATTTGCTTAGGAGACACTATTAATGTTATTGCTTCTGGAGGGATTCAATTTGAATGGTTAAACCTAGACTCCATTAGCAATATAAATATTTCTAATCCAAATATTTGGCCAAGTCTAACGTCTTCTTATGATGTTATTGTTACTGGTGGAAACAATTGCTTTGATACTGCGACCGTTAACATTACTGTAAATCAATTACCTGCAATCTCAGCAGGAACAGACCAAGACATTTGTTTTGGAGATACATCAAACTTTAATGCATCAGGTGGAACCTCTTATTTATGGGATTTCAGTACTGAAATTAACTCCTTGACAGATCCTATTTCTAATGTATGGCCATTTGACACAACTACTTACTTTCTAACTGGTACAGATGGTAATGGATGTTCTAATACAGATTCTGTTAAAATTAACGTTTTGCCTTTACCAAATGCTGAAGCCGGTCCGAATCTTTGGGTTTGTCCTGGTGGAAGTATTCAACTTGATGCTTCAGGTGGAGAGGATTACTTATGGTCTCCTACTGCATCACTAGACGACCCATCTTTAGTAAATCCTACTGCAACACCAACCGGGAACCAGTTATATCAAGTTCAAGTCACTGATTCTAACAATTGCTTAAATATAGATTCTGTACTAGTTGAAGTTTTTGCAGCTGTACCGACAGATGCTGGTGGGGATACACTTTTCATTTGTGAAAATTTGAGCATCAACTTAGGTGGAAACCCCACATCACCTCCTGGAACAATTTACACTTGGAGTCCGTCTGCTTTTGTAAATAATGATACGGACCCAAATCCTGATGCAAGTCCGATAAGTCCAACATGGTTTATCGTTGAAACATCAAACGATACTTGCTCTGGTATAGATTCTGTTTTTATAAATTTATACCCTACAATAAACGCTGATGCCGGAATAAATCAACAAATATGCATTGGAGACTCTATTTCTCTTTTAGCATCTGGTGGTGACCAGTATTTATGGACACCTTTATTAAATAATTTAGGCGATAGTATATTGTCAAACGACACCATTAACAACCCTGCTGCATTTCCATTAGACACCACCCTATTTCATGTTACAGTAACAGATACTAATGGATGTATTGGTATAGACTCTATTGAAATCAATGTCAACCCTTTACCTAATTTTGACTTAGGGCCTGATGCCTCAATATGTTTATTTGATTCTCTAACTCTTCAAGCAAGTGACGGAGATGTGTATTCATGGACACCTAATTATTCAATAGATTCAATAAACATTGCTAATCCAACAATATTTACCCAAGTTGACACTACATACAATGTTGTAGTATCAGATACTAATGGTTGTGTAAATTCTGATTCAATAAATATATCAGTTCTACAATTACCAAATGTTTCTGCAGGAAATAATGACACTATATGTTTTGGGAGTACAACTCAACTAATTGCCACTGGAGCATTAAACTACACTTGGTCACCAACAGATAGCCTTTCTAACCCATCTATTCCTTACCCAACTGCTGACCCAAGTTTGGATATTGATTATATTGTTTTTGGAACTGATGGTCAAGGATGTTCTAACAGTGATACAGTAAGCATTATTGTTCTACCTCTTCCTAATGCCTTTGCAGGAAATGACACTTCTATTTGTCCGGGTCAGTCTACTCCATTAAACGCTACTGGAGGAGTTAGTTATAAATGGATAACTAATATAAATTTAACCAATTTCCTAATTGCTAACCCTATAGCTTCTCCAACTAACAGTACAGAATATATTGTGCAAGTCACTGACTCAAATAATTGTCAAACTACAGATACCGTTTTGGTAAATATATTTGCTCCAGCTAATGCAGATGCTGGATTTAACATTAGTTCTTGTGCAAATACACCTGTTCAATTAAATGCTTCTGGTGGTGAATTATACAATTGGTCACCTTCAAATTATGTGAATCATGACACTATTTACAATCCATTAGCATTTCCAGATCAAGATATGGATTTTATAGTTGAAGTAACCGACTCAAATGGATGTATGGATATTGACACAATGAGAATTACAGTATTTACCATATTTATTGATAACGACACATTATTTTGTATTGGAGATTCAATGCAAGCAAATGTTGGAGGTGATCCAGCCACAATATTTAACTGGAGCCCAACTACTGGCGTTTCGGATAGTTCTAGTTTTGAACCATGGTTAAGCCCTATAGTTACTACTTTATATACTGTTACTGCAACTAATGCTCAGGGTTGTACTTTCCAAGATGATATACTTATTGAAGTTCCTAATCCAATAGCAAGTTTTGACACCTCTCAATTAGCAGGATGTGAAGGGGTAGTCATTAATTTCACAAACACATCCGATTCTGACCTATCTTTTGTATGGAATTTTAGTGATGGTGGAAATTCAATAGAAAACGAAGTGGAAAGAGTATTTGATTTTAATCAATTGATCGGTGCAGTTTTAGAAGTTACTGACCAATATGGATGTCAGGATACAGCAACCTATAATTACAATTCATTAGGTTTTGATGATTATTTTAATATTGATAAAATTCCAAATGTATTCACTCCAAATGATGATGACAATAATGATGTTTTTGAAATAAAAGTTGCTGGAAAATTATACGAATGTACAGTTTTAAAAATATATAACCGTTGGGGTCAAGTTCAATTCTTATCAACAGGGAATAACATAAAATGGGACGGAAGAAATAGTGTGGGAGTAGCTGTTCCAAATGGAACTTACTTTTATACTTTAACCATCAAAGAAAAAGAATATAGTGGCTCTATAAATGTTTTTAAATAAATGCATTTAAGGTTATTTATATTATTTTTCATATTGTCATTTACTAATTTAATGTCTCAAAACTCAGTTGAATATTTTGGCCATAGAGGTTGTCGTGGATTATATCCTGAAAATACTATTAATGGATTTAAAAAAGCTATTGATTTAGGTGTTGATGGAATTGAGTGGGATGTTGTAGTTAATAAAGACAATCAACTTGTTATTTCTCACGAACCTTATATAGACTCTAATTATTGCATTAAAACTAATAGCAATAAAATAAACTCTGAAACAAACATTTATAAAATGAGTTTAAGTGATGTGAAAATGTATGACTGCGGAATTAAAGGAAATAAATATTTTCCCGATCAAGAGAAAATTTCAGAAACAAAACCATCTTTCAAAGAAGCAGAAAAAGAGTTGATTGATTTTAAAGGCAAAATTCTTTTTGAAATAAAATCTAAATCAAGTCACTATGGCACCTATCAACCTCATCCGAAAGAATATGCAAAAATTATATATAATGAAACAAAAAATAGTTTTTTGCTTAACCAAATTATTTTCATGTCATTTGACCCTGAGATTTTAAATGAATTACAAAAAATACATTCTAAATCTAAATTTATTTTACTCGGCTTTAATCCTTTGGTTTCATATACAAAATTGATTAGCTATTTAAAGTTTAAACCTTTTGCAATAGGGTTAAACTATGCAATAATATCTACCAAAACCTTATTGGCTGCCCACAAAGACAACATTAAAGTTTATGCATGGACAGTTAACGATAAAGAAAAAGGAGAACAACTTATAGAAAAAGGAGTTGATGGGATTATTACGGATTTTCCAAATTATTTTATCTCAACTCATTAAACTTTTATGAGTTTAACTGATGGGATGTATAATAAATATCCCTTACAATTTAAATATCCTGCAATTTTAAGTGCTTTAATGTATTTTTTTACTTGATCTATATTTTTGGGATCTTCATTACCTGTTTTATAGTCTAATACAAAAACATTACCTTTTTTATCAATAATAAGTTTATCAATTATATACTTACTATTATCAGATAAATTTATTTCACGTTCATTGTAAATTATTGAATTTGAATCAAATAAAAAATCAAGGTCTGGATTATTTGAAATTAAATTTAATACACAATTGAATTCATCAAAATGTTCCTTTGAAATATGATTAGACAAATAAAGTTCTTTGTTAAGCTCAAACCCTGGTTGAAAATCAGTATAAATTTTCTCCATAATTAAATGAAAAAAATCACCATATAATATTTTATCATTTTTATAAAACCCTTTGGGCAAAATAAAAGGTAAACTATTGACTAAAGATGAATCAATAAATTCAACTACTTTATCATTAGAAAATTTTTGTTCTGAATTAATTTTAGACTCAAATTCCCCTATAATTAATTGATTTTGATTTATATCATAAGAATTATGATTAACAACGAAATTATAAACATAATCAGAAACATTATTAAGTTTTGTTGTTGGATTTAAACATACATATAGTTGTTCAACAGCCCTAGTAAAACCTACGTAATACAAATTAATATTATCTAAAAATAAAAGTTCCTGCTCTTTTTTGAATATTTCAATTGATTGTAATTTGGTTAAACTAGTTCTTGTCATTGGAGAAATAAAATTAGAAATGCCTAAGTCATTAGTAATTATATTATTTAACCATGTGTAATTTGCATTGTTAGATTTAGAATTGCTCCATGAACCAAATGGCATAATAACAATTGGGAACTCTAACCCTTTAGACTTATGTATTGTAATTATTCTAACTGCATCTTGATTTCCTGTATCTACAGAAATTTTTTCTTCTTTTTCTTTCCACATCTCTAAAACATCATGCATAGTACATGGATTAAGATAAAAGAAGTCCCATGTTAATTCTAATAATTTATCTATATATGGGTCAACTATATCAATTTTTAATTTTTGAATAACATAATTGATTTTCCCCATTACAGGCAATGAAAAATAATAGTTTAAATCAATTTCTTGAAGATGAAATAATAAGTCATTCAAAGAAAAATCATTTATGTTCATATAAATTGAATTCCAATCAAATGCTTTATGCTTAAATTTTGAATCAGACTCCAACCTTTTAAGTATAAACAACTTAGAATGGTCATTTTGAATTTCAAGAAATTTGATAAAATGGAATAAAAATTTAAATTCAAGAGAACTGCTTAAAAACACACTATCATCAGAAACAAAAGGAATATATAACTCTTTAAAAACTTCACCAACAAGCATCCCTTCTTTTTTCACCCTAACTAATACATTTATATCGCTATAGTAAAATCCTTTTTCAATTAATAATTCAATCTTTTTATTTAAATAACTCTTTAAATCAAATTGTTTTTTATCAATGACATTAAACTCAACTCTTCCAATATTTTTTTTTACAACATTCTGCTTTACATCTTTATAAATTTTTGAAATTGAAGAATGATCAAATTGTTTAGATATGTCTAGAAAAAGTTCACTATTAAAATTAACAATTGACTTTGCTGACCTATAATTATCATCCAGTTTATGTGGTATATGATGTTGAACTAATAATGAAGCAAACTCATGTTTGCTAGAATCAATTTTTGGTAAATTCACAAATTGTTGAACATCTCCATCTCTCCATCTATAAATTGCTTGTTTAGCATCACCCACAATTAAATTTTTCCCTCCACTTGATAAAGACTCATGAACAAGTGGCAGCAAGTTATTCCATTGCTTTGTTGACGTATCTTGAAATTCATCAATTAATACATGACTAAATTTCGAACCTAACCTTTCGTAAATAAATCCAGCCGGTTCATTTTCTATGATTTTACTAATTAGTTGATTAAAATCTGAAATAAGCACAACCCCTTTATCTTGTTTAGTTTGTTCAATTTTTTCCATAAGGATAAACACTAACGAAAATGCAGTAAAATGCTTATTCATTTCCTGATACTTAAAGTATTCACCTATTTCTATTACTAAATTAGAGGCAATTTTAGATAATTTAGGACCATATTTTAATGCAGATGAATCATTTAAGTAAGCCTTATTAAACCATTTTTCTTCATCAACCCACTTAGTGATTTTTTCAAAGAATTTAAATTCAATGTTCCCATTATCATTAAACACATTAAAAATTAAAGGAAACCTATTTCTAGAAAAAGCTTTATCAGATAACCCAGATTCAATGATTAGGTCTTTTCCTTTTATAGAAATTTCTTGAATTGCATTAATGCTATATTTAAATTGTTTTATTAATGAATTTCTTAAATGAGAAAACTCTTCAATATTTAATTTTTCCAACACATCTAATCTTTCGTCTCTATCAGATTTAAAAAGTAAATTTTTAAACATATTTAACTGTCTCTCAAGATTAAAGTTTTCACTTTTTCTAACAGATTCATCAACCATATCATTTAGATATTTTGTCAATACTTTATCTTCCCCAATAAGATCTAAAAGACTAACAATACAATCTTCCAAAAAATCTTCTTCCTCAAGATCAATATCATATTGAAATGAAAGGCCTAATTCTTTAGAAAAACTTTTAATTATTTTATGTGTGAAACGATCAATTGTTAAAATATTTAAATCGCTATAATTATGAATTATTTTACCTAATATAAATTCAGACCTTTTAATAATTTCAGAAGAGTCTAAATTTAATTCTTTATTCAAATAATTCAACACCTCATGCTTTTCACCAACGCTTAACTCTTCAAGAGTAGAAATAATTCTAAACTTCATTTCCTCAGCTGCCTTATTTGTAAAAGTTATGGCTAAAATGGTTTTGAAAGAGTAATCGGAACTTGAAGAAAATAAAAGTTTTAAAAAAACATTTACAAGGGTATGGGTTTTACCAGATCCAGCAGATGATTTATAAACATCAAAACTATTTTCACTAATAACATTATTCATATTTTATGAAAGGTAATTTTTAAGAACATAAAATATTTATGCGCTTAGTTTATAATTTAAATCAAACATTAAATGATATCCATAAATTTAAACAAACCAATGAACAACTAGTAAAATTTATAATTTTAAAAATATATTATTACATTACGTTAAACTAAATGTTATGAAAAAAAATCATTATAAAAACCATTATAAAGTTTTAACCTTTGTTCTAATACTACTAATCTCTTTTAGTTGTAGAAAAAAGGGATGTACAGACCCTATGGCTTTAAACTATAATGAGAAAGCAAACTATAATGACGGAACTTGTGAATATGAGTCATTCTCAAAATTTGATTTATCTATAAAAACCTACCATCTTTTTAATTCTAATTCTTTTTATTTAGACTCCTCTTATTTTGATGATTTCGGAAATAAAATAAAATTTTCAAGAGCAGCTTTTTATTTAGGAAATCCCTCTTTTAAAAACATAAATGGAACAATAGATACGTCAACATCTGATTATGTTTTGATTAACCCAAATGATTCCATTTATTCACTTTCTTCATTAAACAATATAGATTTTAATTCTTTAAACTTAAGAATTGGAGTGGATTCAATAACTAATCATACCGATCCTGGGAACAAACCAAATAATAATTCACTTTCCTATCAAACTCCAAGCATGCATTGGCAAATGGGTATTGATTCTTTAAATTGGAGTTACCTTTTTATAGTAATTGAAGGTCAAGTTGATATAGATGGAAATAACAATTTTGATCCTGGTGAAAACTTTGTTTTTCATATTGGGGGTGATGGATTTTCTAGATTAATAAATGATATACCTTTTAACCTTTCTAATGATTCTACCTTTATATCTATTGATGTTAATTGGGAAAGCATTATTAACAACATAGATTTATCTGTAGACAACTTTACTCACACTATGGATAACATTCCATTAGCAACTGACATATCTAATAACTCGATCGATCTTATTTCCGAACACTTGTAATGTTTCTCAAAAAATCATACATATCATTACTTATCCTTTCTTCTTTTATAATTTTCATAAAATGCCGAAAAAAAGAAGACATTAATTCATCTTTTACCACCACACCTTATAATTTAAGTATTCCTGAAAACTTTCCTGAATTTGAAGCCCCAAATGATAATCCACTAACAGTTGAAGGAGTTAAACTTGGCAGACATTTATTTTGGGAAACAAAATTAAGTGGAAATAATTTGATGTCTTGCGGAACATGCCATTCTCCGCAAAGTGCCTTTTCAGATGCTAATCAATATAGTCAAGGAATTAATGGAGATATTGGAAAAAGAAATTCAATGGTTTTACAAAATCTTGCATGGGCAAATGACTTTTTTTGGGATGGAAGAGTGATAAGTTTAGAAGAACAAATACTTATGCCTGTTATGGATTCTACTGAAATGGATGAAACATGGTCTCACTTTTTTGAAGAAATAAAATATGATAACCAATATAGAAAACTTTTTTATGACGCATTTCAAACTACTGAACCTGACTCAACTCATGCAGCTAAAGCAATTGCACAATTTTTAAGAACAATGATTTCAGGTAATTCAAAATATGATAGAGTATTAAATGATCCTTCAGTGAGTTTCACTCCAATGGAAAATGCTGGATTTGATTCTTTTAACAGCCTAACAGGAGGCGATTGTTTTCATTGTCATGGTGGAATTTTAGGAACTGACTTCTCATATAAGAACAATGGACTTGATGAAAATCCAGTTGATACAGGTAGAGGTTTAGTTTCAGGAAATTCAAATGACTATTATAAATTTAAAGTCCCATCAATTAGAAACATTGAATATAGCGCACCTTACATGCACGATGGGAGATTTCAAACACTAGATCAGGTTATTCATTTTTACAGCGTTGGTGTTCACTCAAATTCACCAAACGTTGACCCTTTAATGGAGTTTTCTCAACAAGGGGGTGTACAATTAAATCCTAATGAAAGAGAAGAGTTAAAGGCTTTTCTTTTAACCCTTTCTGATTCAGCATTTATCAACAATCCTAACTTTTCAAATCCACATTAATTATTAAATAGTATTTTAAGATGAAAAAAGGAAAAAATAAAGAATTTATCAATCCTATTGATAGCGATAAAATTAGTGAAGAACCAGGGACCTTAAAATATGGTCATCATCGAGGCAGTTTTCCAGTTATACCCACAAAAAAAGGCATGATAAAAAACAAGGCTCTTTCAATAATGGAGGAACAAACTGACATGCAACTTCAACAAATTAAAGAGCAAATAGATCTTTTAGCTAATCAAGCAAAGAAAATACAACAAAGGGTAGAAATTTCTCAACTTATATACAATGCAGAAATTAAATTTGAACCATTAGTATCACATAATTACCATCTTTATGAAAATGATAATGGTGAGTATTTATTATCGATGATTGGCCCAAAAGATTGGGGCTTTAAAGGAAATCCATATACATTTATATCCTCTGTTAAATTATTAGGAGATCACACTTGGGAAATTATATAATAATTTAAAAACTGCAAGAATCATTTATAAATAGGGTTATCAAAGAAATTTCAATTGACCACAAAGTCATTGATTTTCACAAACTTACGATTGTTTTACCATCAAAAAGAGCTGCTAAACATTTTGGAGAAAGCCTAAAAGCAACAACTAATGAAAATTTTATATCACCTAAATTAATTTCAATTGATGATTTTATTTGTTCAAAATCTAAATCAAGATTAATAAAAGGTTTTGAATCGCAACTTGTTTTATATGATGTTTATAAAAAAATATCAAAAACTCCAGATTCGCTTGATCATTTCATAAATTATTCTAACCAAATATTAAATGATTTTAACACCATTGACAGGTATTTATTAGATACTCAGCATTTGATTTTTGATTTAAAATCAATTACAGATATTGAAAATTGGTCTCTTAACAGTAAAAACCTAACGAAAAACCAAGAAAAATTTTCAGAATACTTTAAACTTTTAGGAGAAATTTATATCACCTTCAAGGAAGAATTAAAAAAGAAAAAAAGAGCCACTAATGGCATGATTTATAAATCAATTGCTTGTAATTGTGAAGTTTATTTAAATAAAACGTCAAACGCTTATTTTATTGGCTTGAATGCCCTTTCAAAAGCAGAAGAAAAAATCATTGACTATTTAGTAAAATCAAATAAAGCTAAAGTTATTTTTGATGGAGATGAATTCTATGCCAAAAACAAAAACCATGAGGCTGGTTTTTTTTATAGAAAATATAATTTTAATCAACCCTCTTCCCTTTCAAAAAACATTACTACAAAAAATAAAAATTTTAATTTTTATTCTGCTAAAACAAATCAAGAACAAATTTCATTTGTTCGTACGATTTTAAATCAATTTCCAGCAAATAAAAAAAGTGTTATCTACTTAATGGATGAAAACATGGCTGGACCTCTTCAGCAAAACTTAAATATTAAAAATCAATGTATTAATTTCACTATGGGCTTGCCCATAAATCAATCAGAAGTTTTTACTCTAACATCAATATTGTTTGAATCATTAAGTTTGAAAAACAGAGAAAAAAACTTTCAAAAAGGCCTTTTTCATTTTGATTTAGTAAGTAAAATTATCAGTTTAAAAACACTAAAAAAGAAAATTGGGATTGATTTTATGTCATCTGAAAAATGGAAAAAATCTATTAATAAAAATAGTCTTTATTTTGATGATGAATGGATTAAAAAACATTTAAAAAACATTTTATCAGTTTTTAAAATTCGGCCTTTACTTAATGCTAAAAAAGGGGGGGTAATTTTAAATAAATTAGATATATATTTTAATAATATTACATTATTATACCAGAAAAATGATTTAGAGTTATATGTAATAAAACAATATATCGATATCATAAAAAAATTAATATCACTTATTAAAAAAACCAAAGAAGAAATTTCATCACAATTAATTATTAAAATATTAATTCAAGAAGGTAAAAAAATCAAACTTCCCACATCTGGAGATCCATATAATGGAATTCAAGTTATGGGATTTCTGGAAAGTAGAATGTTAGATTTTGACAATATAATTTACCTTTCATGCAATGAAACCTTTTTGCCTAAAAGCAACTTTGACCAATCTTTTTTTCCAAATGACTTAAAAAAACATTATGGACTTCCAGGGATATATGAAAAAGATGCTTTATATAGTTATTATTTTTACAGAAGTCTTCATTGTGTTCAAAACGCTCATTTTATATACGTAGAATCTAAATCTAGCGGTTTAAAATCATCTGAAAAAAGCAGGTACATTAATCAACTAAATTTAGAATTAAGATTAAAAAATATAAAATTTTTGAACCACATTAAAAAACCTTGGAGAAAGCCAAAGACATTATTAACTAAACAAAATAAAACTCTTGACAAAAAATTAATTGAACGTTGGATTTCTTCAAGAATATCTCCTTCTTCAATCAATATTTTTTCTACATGTTCATTAGATTTTTACAATAAATATTTAATCCGAATAAATGAAGAAAAAATAATAGAAAACAAGATTTCACCATCAATTTGGGGAAACATTATTCACTTAGTTTTAGAAGAACTATTTTACGAAGGCCTTGAAGTTAATGATTCATCATTAAATATGATGCTAAAAGATTATCAAAACTTATTGATCAAAAAACTTAATGAATCATTTAATGACAATAGATACTTAAAAGGTCAAAATGGACTATTATTTAGACAATTTGATCAATGCATTAAGATGTTGATTAAAAATGAGATAAAACAAGTCAATGATTATGGAGCTTTTAAAGTGTTGCATACAGAACATCCAGTGACTCATCAATTTCAAATTCCATTTAATGGAAAAAAAATAAAAGCAAAACTTAAAGGAAAAATTGATCGAATAGATAAAACTTCAAAAGGATTAAGAATTTTAGATTATAAAACCGGTTATTTTCAAAAATCTGATGTGAATATTGATTGTTATGACACATTGTTTAATAAAGACAAAGCTTTGCAATTGGTGTTTTATGCTTACCTATTTTTGAAAGAAAATAAATCAATAAATTCCGTTAGTTCTGGAATTATTTCAATTAAAAACCCTAGATCAAATAAATTAATGTTTGAATCAAACAAAAATCAGTTGATTTCTAGAGAAATAATAACAATTTTTGAATCGAAATTGATTGATTTAATTGGATCAATGAACAATGACGAATTTAAATTTGAGCACAATTTAAATAGCAAATATTGTCTAATGTGTTAAATTAGGGTGTAAACTTATACCCTACTCCTCTTATGGACTTAAAAAAAGTGCTTGGAGGAAAATTTTTCTCAAAAACTTTTCTGTAAACCAGAATAAAATTATCAATAGTTCTTGTTGATGGATAAACATCATATCCCCATATTTTTTCCAAAATTTCCTGCCTACTAACCACTACATTAGCTTTTTCAATAAACAACTTTAGTAATTTAATTTGTCTTAGAGTTAAAGTATCAACTAATCCAGACTCATCATGCACTTCAAATGAATTAAAGTTAACAGTTAAACCGCCTAAACTGTACGTTTTAATTTTAGTGTTTAAATTAATATTTACTCTTTTAATTAAGTTAGAAATTCTTAACCTAAGTTCCTCCAAATTAAATGGTTTAGTTAAATAATCATCGCCTAATTTCAAACCTCTTATCTTATCTTCAGGTGTATGCTTTGCAGTTAAAAATAAAATTGGAGTAATTTGATTTTCCAACCTTATAGTTTGAGCCAAATCAAAACCATTTACTTCCGGAAGCATGACATCAAGAATAACCAAATCAAACCTACCTTGTCTAAACTTTGACATGACATCTTTACCATTAAAAACAGATATAACTGAATAATTATCAATTTCTAAATTCAATTTTATTGCCTCATGTAAATTTTCCTCATCTTCAACCAATAGTATTCTTTTGTTCATGAACCTTTTTTTTGTGTAAATATATTTATTTAAAAAAATAAATGGGCATATTCAAAAGTTAGAATCAAGAATATTTTTTGTAATTTTCAAATGCATTTACCATCATAAAATTTAAATAAAATGTCTTTTAATTTTAAAAAACAATTCTTCACATCATTTTTTTTGATGTTTACCTTTTCTTTACTTGGCCAAATTTCTGAAGGAGGACAACCTTTTTCATTTCTACACTTAATGAAATCAGAGCCAATTGCAAAAACTATTAGTGCACCAACGTTTGCTGAAATCAGCAATGCATCAAACTCTGGAAAAGGGCCTTATTGCATAGGGATTCTTAAATCAACCAACATATCAAGTAAATCAGACGGTGAATGGACAACCAATTCCGATGGGTCTAAACTATGGAGGGTTAAAATAAAATCTAAAGGTGCAATAGGATTAACACTTCATTATAAAAAATTTTATATTCCTAATGGTGGTGAAGTATTTTTATACAACAAAAATAAAAACCATGTAATTGGAAAATTTACATCAGAAAGAAATAAAAAAAACAAAATAACTCATACACAAATAATTCAAGGAGATGAAACGTATATCGAATATTATCAACCTTCAGGAATTACAGATAATTTAAACATACAAATTGAAAAAGTTGGATATATATTTAGAGGATTTGAAGATTATTTACAACCTTTTTTAGACCCAAGAGGGCTATCTTCATTTTTAAAGCCTAAAGCAGATAATTGCCAAGTCGATGTTGCTTGTTCACCAGAAAACAACGGATGGCAGGAACAAATTGATGCTACAGTACACTATACATTTGTCGAAAACCAATTTGTCTACTCTTGCTCAGCTTCATTATTAAACAACACTAACCAAGATTGTTCTCCATATATTTTATCTGCATGGCACTGTGGTGAACCTAATGCAGGACAAAATTTATCTGGTTGGACTTGGTATTGGAATTATCAAAAATCTAGTTGTCAGCCTGGTTCTGCAAACTCCAACAACCCTTCAAAAGGAAACCAAACAATGACTAATGGGGTTGTTAAAGCCTCTTCTGGTAACGGAACTCTAAATAATCCTCCATCTAACAATCAAGTAGCTGGATCTGATTTTTATTTAGTTAAACTCAATACTTCTATTCCAACTTCATACAATGCGTATTATGCTGGTTGGAGCAAAGCCAGTTCTTCTGCATCTAGTGGGGTTTCTATTCATCACCCTTCTGGAAGTGCAAAAAAAATATCTACATTTTCCAATAGCTTATATAGCACTACTTATAATGGAGGGGCATATAATCATCATTGGTTAGTTAGTTGGTCTTCAACAACAAATGGGCATGGAGTTACTGAAGGAGGTTCATCTGGAGGGCCAATATTTGATCAAAATGGAAGAGTTGTTGGACAACTTTCTGGAGGAAGTTCTTTTTGCACTAACCCAACTCAACCTGATTTATATGGAAAATTCTCCTCCAATTGGACAGCAAATGGATCGAACGCCAATGCACAACTTTCAAGTTGGTTAGACCCTGCTCAATCAAATGCCAACACCCTTGATGGCTCTTATCAACCTTGTTCAAGTGCTAATCCATTGAATTGCATTATAAATACTTCAACGACATCAATAACAGCTGGGAATAGTGTTGTTTTTTCTGATGGATCAACAGGAAATCCAACATCTTGGAGTTGGAACTTTGACAGCAATGGTTTAGGAGGAGCTAATCCATCAAATTCAACTGTTCAAAACCCTGGAAGTGTAACCTTTAATAATGCTGGAACTTATACTGTTACATTAACAGCAAATAATGGATCAAGCAATTGTAATTCTTCAGTAAATATTGTGGTAAATTCTGGAGGTTCAAATAATAATGGCTGTGATAATTTAAGCAATATACCTTCTGGACAATCATTAACTGTATACCCATATGGAAATGGGTATATGTCTGGTTGGAACTCATATGGTGATATTGGAAAAGCTGATTTATTTACTATCTCTGGGAACTATTCAAATGTTAACAACATTGCTGTCTATTTATATGACATTAATAGCTCAAGCAATAACGCTACAGTAGATTTTAATGTTTGGAGTAATGTTAACGGGGCTCCTGGAAATATTTTAGGAACTGTATCCTACACCCTCTCAAGTTTAGAAAATCAATTAAGTAGTGATCCTAATAATTCTGGGGTTATAACAGCTACTTTTCCAAGTCCAATTGCAATAAGTGGAAATACATTTTTTGCTGGAATAAAAATGAATAACTTTTCTGGACAAGATAAATTGGCCGTTGTTACTAATACAAATAATGCCAACTCTAATAATACAGCTTGGGAACAATGGTCTTCAGGAAATTGGTATGAATACTCTGCTTCTAACGGATGGGGTTATATTTTAGCTCATAGCATTTCTGCTGAATTAGGTTTTATAACAAATGTAACACCAAATTTAACCATCTGCGCTGGTGACAATACCACATTGACTGCGTCTGGAGCTGGAAATAATGGAACGTATAGTTGGGATAATAATTTAGGAAATGGAAGTTCAAAAGTTGTTTCACCTAATTCAACAACTACTTATACAGTAACAGGAACTGATGCTAATGGTTGTTCTTCTCAAGCAAGTGTTGTCGTTACAGTTGATAATAATCCAACTATATCGGTTACACCAAGTTCTACGATATGCTCTGGAGATAATATTACATTAGTAGCGTCTGGAGCTGGAAATAATGGATCTTATAACTGGTCTAATAATTTAGGAAATAATAATTCTATTGTAGTTTCTCCAAACACAACCACCACATATACCGTAACTGGAACAAATTCTAATGGTTGCTCGGCTCAAGCAAATGTTGTTATTACAGTAGAAAGTAATCCAAATGTTGTAGCTGGGGCAAACTTTACTAGTGCATTAGTTGGAGATAATATACAATTTAATAGTAATGGATCTAATGCTTCTAGTTATTCATGGCAATTTGGTGACGGAAATACTAGTTCAATTTCTAACCCAGTACATTCTTATAATAACATAGGAACATATAATGTTCAATTAACTGGATTTAACATAAGTGGAAATTGCTCCAACCAAGATTCGTTTTCTGTTAATATAAGTGAGAATAACTTAGGTCTTTATGATTTTAAAAATAATGATTTTTTAATTTTTCCCAATCCCAATAAAGGAAGCTTTGAAATTAACTTTAATAATAAAACTTTAGAAAATTCAAATCTTGAAATTCTGAATCATTTGGGACAAATAATAATATCACAAAAAGTTAATACTGGAATAATTAATCTAGTAATAAATATGGAAGATTTTTCATCAGGTATATATTACATAAAATATAAACATCAGGGTGAAATTTCAATTCAAAAACTTATTTTAAATAAATAATGATTCCTACAGAAATAGAGCCAGAACATTTAAACATTATTGCTAAAGATACTTTATTGTCTCATTTAGAAATAGAATTTACAGAAGTTGCTGAAAATTACATAATTGCAAAAATGCCTGTTAACCAAAACACATCACAACCTATGGGAATTCTTCATGGTGGGGCAAGTGTTGCTTTAGCAGAATCTATTGGGAGCATCGGTTCTTATTTAATTGTAGAGAAAGATAAAAAAGTTTCACTTGGATTAGAAATAAATGCAAATCATGTTGGTAGTGCATATGAAGGCTATGTTTATGGTAAAGGTGAAATAATACATAAAGGAAAATCAACTCACATATGGAGCATAGAAATTAGAGACGAGAAAAACAAACTTATTTCCATATGTAGATTAACAATAATTATTATTAATAGAAAAACCTAAATGACATTAAACCAGGAAGATAGTTTTGTCATTTACAGAAAACCCTTTGAAAAAAAAATAAACCTTATTCAAGGTCAATGGATTTGTGAAGACCAACTAACAAATAGTTCAAACAAAAGCTTTGTTTTCACTACATTTAATGGGAAATTATTTAAAATTTCAGGTAAAAATAAATTTGTAACTAATTCTATACTAATAACCAATAACAAAACAAACCAAAATTATTCTACCGGTTTTAGTTCATATTGTAAAAGTGTTCAAATTGCATTAGATTTTATTCAAAATGGATTATTTGATAAAATAATAATAAGTAGAATTATTAAGCACAAACATAATATTGAAAACTTATATAAACTTTTCAATGCTTATGCTAAAAAGTATGACCACGGGTTGGTTTATATGCTTAATCACCCATATGAAGGATTATGGGTTGGTGTGAGTCCTGAACTTTTGATTTCTAATAACAAAACCAATTTTTACAAGACAGAATCACTTGCTGGAAGTCAAAAATGGAAAAAAAATATAAAATGGAATCAAAAAGAAATTGATGAACAAGACTATGTGTCAAAGCACATAATTAAATGTATAAATAAACATGGCAAACTGCTTAGTAAATCAGAGCTAAGAACTAAAAAAGCAGGAAACTTAGCTCATTTAAACACCCTTTTTAATTTTAATATCAATAACAATATAAATCATTTTTTAAATGAATTACACCCTACCCCAGCTATAGCTGGAACTCCAAGAGAAATTGTGCTTACAAAAATAAAAGAAATAGAAGATCATAATAGAGAGCTTTACTGTGGATATATAGGAGAATTAGATAATAACAAAACTGAACTATATGTAAATCTAAGATGTGCTAAGGTTTATAAAAATTCTTTAAACCTATATGTTGGAGGAGGGATAACAAACAAAAGTGAAATTGATAAAGAATACGAAGAAACTGAAATTAAATCTCAAACGCTTTTGTCTGTCATTAAAAATTTGTAGAAATTCGCTATATGACTTCTTCTTCTTTAAGAGTTCAAGTTTTGATTAACCTGTTAAAGGATCATGGAATAAAACATATTGTTTTCTCTCCTGGTTCAAGAAATGCCCCTTTGGTTTTAGGATTTAACTCAGATGGGTTTTTTCAAACTCATGTATTAGTAGATGAAAGATCAGCCGCTTTTGTCGCATTAGGAATAGCTCAGCAAGAAGAAGACCCCGTTGTAATTTGCTCTACTTCAGGAAGTGCAGTTTTAAATTATTCACCAGCTTTAGCTGAAGCCTTCTACCAAAAAATTCCAATTATAGCTATTACTGCAGACAGACCTCCAGAATGGGTTAATCATGGAGAAGGTCAATCTATGAATCAAAAAAATGTTTTTCAAAATTTTGTAGCTAGTAGTTTTAATTTACCAATGCTTGACCATCCGGATGCTTTATGGCAAACGGGAATAATGATTAATGAAGCTATTCATAAGGCATCCTCTAAAACAAAACCAGTACACATTAATTTTCCATTTAGAGAACCTTTATATAACACAGCTACAAAAAACATAAAAAAAGCCAGAAAAGTATCTCTTATTAATACAACGTATCAAATTCCAAATGAAGAATTAAATGGATTAGCTAAAAATTGGAATAATAGTTCAAAAAAATTGATTATTTGCGGATCATTAAAACCTAATAAAGAATTAAATAGACTTTTAAATGTAATTAGTAAGGATAAAACCTTAGCTATTCTAACTGAAACTACATCAAATATGTTTTCAAATTCATTTATCTCATGTATAGATAGAACTTTAGAAAGAATTGGAACAGACCCAAATTTTATTCCTGAGATAATAATCACTATAGGAAACTCTATTATTTCAAAAAAAATAAAAACTCTTTTAAGAAAATACAATCCAATTCACCATTGGCATATAGAGAAATCCGATCGTGCTCAAGATGTATTTTCCTCACTTACTCATTTAATTCCAACTTCTCCAGAGTCATTTTTTAATCAGTTTACCCCATTTATAAAAATAAATAACAATGGTGATTTTGGAAGTAATTGGCTTAAAGAATATAAATTAAGTAAAAAAAATCACATCAAATTTTTATCGACTTGTCCATGGTCTGACCTGAAAGCACATCAATTAATACAACAATTTTTGCCTAAAAAATGCAATCTTCAAATGGGAAATAGCACAAGCGTTAGGTATATACAATTATTTCAAAATAAGTCCGATATTAAATACAATGGAAACCGAGGAGTAAGTGGTATTGATGGAACAAGTTCAACTGCTATAGGAGCAGCTATTATTAATAAAGATTGTACTGTTTTAATTACTGGTGATTTAAGTTTTATTTATGACATTAATGCATTATGGAATAAAAATATTCCTGATAATTTAAAAATAATTGTTTTGAATAATGAAGGAGGTGGAATTTTTAAAATAATTCCTGGGCCAAAAGAAACTCCATATGTTGAAACATTTTTCGAAACCAAACACAACGTTAATTTAGAGAAATTATCAAACGCACATCAAATTCCATTTAATAGTGCAAATTCTATTGACGATGCCACTGATAAATTAAAAAAATTGTTTAGCACTAAAAAAACTGAAATTCTTGAAATGAAAACAGGAAACATTTCTAATGAGGATATTTTAAAAGATTATTTTAAGGCTATTAAATCAAATATATAATTATGATCAATTGGAAAACTATTAAAGAATATGATGACATAACTTTCAAGATGTCAAATGGAGTTGCCAGAATAGCCTTTAATCGACCAGAGGTTAGAAATGCTTTTAGACCCAAAACTGTTGACGAACTATTAGAGGCTCTTATTATTTGTCACGAAAGTCAAGATATTGGAGTTGTTTTAATAACAGGAGAAGGCCCATCTCCTAAAGACGGAGGATGGGCTTTTTGTTCAGGAGGTGATCAAAGAGTTAGGGCAAAAAGGGGATATAAGGGACTTGATGGAGTTAATAAATTTAATATTCTTGATGTACAACGTCAAATCAGATTTATGAATAAAGTAGTTATTGCTGTTGTTCCAGGATGGGCTGTAGGAGGAGGTCATAGCTTACATGTTGTTTGCGATATGACAATAGCAAGTGAGGAACACGCCATTTTTAAACAAACGGATGCAGATGTTGCTAGTTTTGATGGCGGTTTTGGCTCAGCCTATTTAGCTCGACAAGTTGGTCAGAAAAGAGCAAGGGAAATTTTCTTTTTAGGGTTAAATTATTCTGCTCAAGAGGCCTATGAAATGGGGATGATAAATAAAGTTGTTCCTCACAAAAAACTTGAACAAACTGCTTATGAATGGGCTCATGAAATTATGAAGAAAAGTCCAACAGCAATTAAAATGCTTAAATTTGGATTTAACCTTATTGATGATGGCTTAGTAGGTCAACAAGTTTATGCTGGTGAAGCAACGCGTCTTGCCTATGGAACTGATGAAGCAGAAGAAGGTAGAAATGCATTTTTAGAAAAAAGAGACCCTAATTTTAAAAAATATCCAAAGTTTCCTTAATTACAATTGTTTATATACATCCACCATAAATTTTTCAATCAGTTTAAATGATTGTAAACTGGTACACATCATGTGGTTTAGCATAATGGTAAAAGCATAGAATTTATTGTTTTTTTTAAAATAACCAGAATAACATCGTACCCCAGACATAGACCCACTTTTGCCATAAAAATTATTTTCTAGTAAAGTTCCATCACCTAAATACTTTAATGTACCTGTTTTTCCAGCAATAGGTAATGAAGCTATAAAATCATTTTTAACTTTCTTATTTTCGTAATTAAACATATATGACAATAAATCATTCATTAAAGATGGAGAGATGGAATTTTTTCTAGACAACCCGCAACCATCAACCATCATAAATTTATCAGTATTATTTAACGTTTTAGACCAATAATTTGACATGCTTGAGGCGGCATTTTCTAATGTTTTAGCACTATCTAATAAATACATACTTTTTATTAAAATATGTTCGGCATAATTATTATTGCTTTTATGATTGATGTTTTCAACTATTCTGTTTAATTGAGGAGATTTATAGACAAGTAAAGTATCTAAACTTGAAGAAATAACAATTTCTTGATTTTGAAATTCAACAATACTTTTTATTTCACTCTCTAAAAATTGAGCTGGATTGTGCATTGACAGTTTAACTTTAAAATCTTTTTGACCAATAGGAATTTCACCTTTAATGAACCTGTTCTCATTATTTGGCCCACCAAATGCATAGGCTAAATCACTTTTAGTTTTTCCAGAAACA
This sequence comes from Crocinitomicaceae bacterium, assembly GCA_002723085.1. Lineage (GTDB taxonomy): Bacteria > Bacteroidota > Bacteroidia > Flavobacteriales_D > Parvicellaceae. The sequence continues at coordinate 43,056 of PBNK01000022.1, forward strand.
ACTTTATTTTCAATATTAAATTGAGCCAATGATGGAATAGTTTTGGAAATGGTGGTTAACTTTCCAATTTCATTTGAAGAATTAAAATATACTTCAACTGTATTATCTCTAAAAGTTAAATTAGAAACACCAGCTCCATAATAATTACCAATATCTCCCCATAGCCAATTTGAATTTACTGAATAATCACTAAAATGGTTATTGATTAATTTAATTTCTCCATTAAAGCCTTTTATTTGTTTTGACAGTATTGAATCAGAAAAATTTCTAATGAAACTTTTATTTTTAAAATATTTACTTTCAAGACTTGGGTCTCCACTTCCTTTTATGTATAAGTCACCTTCAATAAAATTTTCACTATTTAATTTCCCACTATATAAAACAACAGTTTTAAATTGAAAGTTTTCAGGTAAAACACACAAAGCTGAAGAAGTTGTAAATAATTTTTGAATTGACGCTGGTACAAATAACTTTTTATCATTGTAAGCTATAATATTTCTATTTTGAGAAATGTCCTTCAACTGGATTCCTATATGAGCTGATGAAACAAAATGATTATTTATGAATTTCTTAAAAACACTATCTAATAAAACTTTGTTTTGACCTGATAAATTTAATGTCAATAATAAAAGTCCAAAAAAAACTATTTTTTTCATCCGTAATTTTTTAAAAATGATATTCAAATTTCATTCCAATCGTTAAATTAGCCAAAAAGAATTAGGGAATGTGCGGAATAGCAGGATTTATCAGTTTAAACCAACCAATAGAGCATAATCGTTCTTATATTGACAAAGCACTTCAAAGATTGGAAAATAGAGGTCCTGATGCAAATGGGGTTTTTCGTAACTCTAAAGTTGAATTAGGGCACACAAGGTTAAGCATTATAGACACATCCTCTAATGCAAATCAACCCATGACAGATGAGTCTGGTAAGTATACTTTAGTTTTTAATGGTGAGATTTATAATTATAAAAACCTAAAAGAAGATTTAAAAAAGAAAGGAGTTAATTTTAAAACTGAATCTGATACTGAAGTATTATTATACGGTTTTATTAAAGAAGGAAAAAACTTTTTAAAAAAACTCAATGGATTTTTTGCTTGTTGTTTTTATGATAGTGCAAGTAATAAGTCAATTTTAGCTCGAGATCGTTTTGGGATAAAGCCTTTATATTATTACCAAAATTCATCAAAATTTATCTTTGGATCTGAATTAAAGGCGCTTTTATGTTATCCTATTGAAAAAACAGTTGATAGTAATGCTTTAAATCAATATTTTCGATTCAACTACATACCCGCTCCCCAAACCATATTTAAAACTTGTAAAAAATTATTACCTGGCAATTGCATTACTATTCAAGACAATAAAATCACTATTGAATCCTATTTCAAATATTATCCACAAGAATTATCGACAGACAATTATGATTTAGCTAAAGAGAAAATTAAAAATCTAATTTATGAATCTGTTGAAAAAAGAATGGTGGCCGATGTACCATTAGGAACCTTTTTAAGTGGAGGGGTTGATTCAAGTATAATATCAGCAGTAGCTACTAAAATTAACCCTTCATTAAATACCTTTTCAATTGGATTTCCAGATGAGCCCCTTTTTGATGAATCAAAACATGCTGAACAAGTAGCTAAATATTTAGGAACTAAACATCATACATTTCAAGTAACTAATACAACATTATATAAAAATCTAGAAGAGATTTTAAATTATATGGATGAGCCATTTGCTGATTCATCTGCCATTAATGTTTATCTTCTTTCAAAAGAAACTAGAAAAAACGTAACGGTTTCTTTATCTGGTGATGGAGCAGATGAACTTTTTTCTGGATACAATAAACACCAGGCATTGCTACTTTCATTAAAAAATAACTTTACCAATAGAGTAGTTAAAAATTTAGGCGGCTTATCTTATTTATTTCCTGAATCAAGAAATTCTAAATTTGGAAACTTTGGAAGGAAGTTAAAAAAACTTCACCTTGGTTTAAAATTGCCTAATAATGAAAGATATTTAGAATGGGCATCGTTCATGAGTATTCAAGAAATTGAAAAATTAACCCATTCAAATTATAAAAATTATGAACTCCTAAATTTAACATATGGCAAAGATACTTTTAATGACTTTTTATATCATGATTTCAACTTAGTTTTAGCAAATGATATGTTAAAAAAAGTGGATTTAATGAGTATGGCAAATAGTTTAGAAATAAGAACTCCTTTTTTAGATCACGAATTGGTAAAATACGTTTTTTCATTACCATCAAATTATAAAATTGATAATCAAAATAGAAAAAAAATTCTAAAAGATGCTTTCAGAAATGATTTACCTAAAGAAGTATTTAATAGAAAAAAACATGGTTTTGAAGTTCCTTTAAAGAAATGGTATAGTAAAGAATTAAAATCATTCTTAAATCAACACATATTTACTAACAACATATTGGTGAAAGAAGGATTAATTAAAGAAGAAGGAATTCAAAATATTCATCATAACTTTACTTCAAGTTCATCTGGAAATAATGTATACCACATTTGGGCTCTTATCGTCATGGAAAAATATTTTAGAGAAAACATATTGTAAGGTATAAATGAAAAAAGTTCTTCGTATTATAAACAGATTTAATCTTGGAGGACCGACTTACAATGCAGCATATCTAACAAAATATTTATCTGATGAATATGAAACTCTTCTTTTAGGTGGGCAACACGATGAATCGGAAGCAAGTTCGTCTCATATTTTAGATAAGTTAAACCTTCACCCTGTAATTATCCCTGAAATGCGAAGGGAAATAAATTTTAAAAATGATCGAATAGCCTACCAAAAAATTAAAAAAATAATAAATGAGTATAGGCCAGACATTGTTCACACTCATGCATCTAAGGCTGGAGCAATTGGAAGGATAGCCGCACATAAAGCAGGTGTAAAACAAATTTATCATACATTTCATGGTCATGTATTTCACTCCTATTTTGGGAAAACTAAAACTAAATTTTACAAAAACTTAGAACGGTATTTAGCAAAAAAAACAACTAAAATAATAGCCATCAGTAAACTACAGAAGGATGAATTAGTAAACATTCATAAAATTTGTAAATCAGATAAAGTTGAGATTATTCCATTAGGTTTTGATTTAAATAGATTTAAAGAAAATCAAGAAGAAAAAAGAAAAATATTTAGACAAAAATGGAACATTAAAGAAAATGAAATTGCTATTGGAATAATTGGTAGAATTGTTCCAATTAAAGATCATAATTTCTTTATAGATGTTGTTGAAAAAACTTTAGAAAAAACAAATAAGAAACTGCGTTTCTTTATTATTGGTGATGGAGAGAAAAAACAAGAAATCATTGATTATGCAAGAATTAAAAACATTAATACAAGTATAAATACCAATGCTGCAACTCTACAATTTACTTCATGGATAAAAGAAATTGATGTGGCTAATGCTGGTCTTGACATAATTTGTTTATCCTCTAAAAACGAAGGTACTCCAGTTAGTTTAATCGAAGCTCAAGCAAGCTATAAACCTATAGTTTCCACAAGAATAGGTGGAATAAATGATGTAGTTATAGAAAATGAAACTGGCTTACTTTCTGAAGTTGGAGATCTTGAAACCTACGTTTCAAACCTTTTAAAGCTTATTGATAATGATTCTTTTAGAATATCTCTTTCAAAAAATGCTCAAAAGCAAACTAATAAATTTACCTACCATCGTTTAATTAATGACATTGAAAAATTATATACAAATACTTAACTTTGAAAAACAAAGTTCTTTGGAATTAAATATTTTTAATACATTTGTGTTATGATAAAATTTATAAAACTTGCAAGTATTGTCTTCATTTCCTCTTTAATTTTAGATGCATGTACTGTTAATTCTCACATCATGTTAAAAACTAATAAAGATTATGTTTATGATGAATTAGACCCAAATAAAAACAAAGAAGAATATAAAATAGCCATTAATGATGTAATTGTTTTTCAATTATACACTAATAAAGGATTCCAACTCATAGATATGTTTAATCAAAATGGGAATAACAATCAACAAAATAGAAACATGATGATTGGAGGAAATGGAAATTTTGGGGTCCAATACATGATAAGACAAGATAGCCTTGTGGAACTACCTATATTGGGTGAAGTGAGTTTAGTTGGGAAAACCATAAAACAAGCTGAAATATTCTTAGAAACTAAATTTTCTGAGTTTTATGTTGACCCATTTATAAATATTAATGTTAATAGCAGAAGAGTCTTTTTATTTAGTGGCAGCGGAGGTGAGGCTCAAGTACTGCCCTTAACTTATAATAATATGACTTTATTCGAAGCTTTGGCTATGGGAGGTGGAATAAGTCAAAATGGTAGAGCTAATAACATAAAATTAATTAGACAATATGAAAATAAACCTGAAATTTATAAAATAGATTTATCAACTATAGAAGGCATTAAAGATGGAAATATGGTTCTACAATCTCATGATATTATTTATGTAACACCAAACCCCAATTATGCTCGTGAGATTCTTGGAGATATAGGACCCGTTATATCTTTAATTTCAACTCTTACACTAACATGGGCAACTTACATGAACTTAATACAATAAATAATGATTCCTGAAGAAATAAAAAATACTGAAGATAATTTATTAAGATACAGAGAAAGAATTGCAAATTTTAGTAAAGACTTTGAAATAGGGTTGTTTTTGTATCTACTAAAAAAATCAAGATTTACTATAATCTTGATTTTATTATCCGCATTTTCCTTAGGTTTTCTTTATTTAAGATATACGCCAAAAACTTATCAAACTTCTGCAACCTTACAGATAAACATAAAAGATAAAGCTGATGAATTATTAGAGATATACTCATTTCAACAAAAAACCAATATAAATTCTGAAGTTGAATTGCTAAAATCTCAAATAATAATTGATAAGGCAATAAAAAAATTAAATGAAAATGTTCGTTATTACAGTGAAGGTGAAATTTTGACAAGTGATCTATATAAAACAAGTCCATTTGAAATAAAAGATTTAAAAATAAGAGACTCAATTATAATTGGTTTACCAATATATATACAAAAAAAGGGAGATTATTTTATTTTAACTGATTTTGATAATCAAAAGTCATATGCAAAGTTCATTAAACCTGGAGATTTTTTTAGCTCAAATTATATTTCTGGAAAATTAATTATTGATGATATTCCAACATTTTCTGAATCACTTGATAAGTTTAATTACTTTTTTAAAATTCCTTTTTTTCAAGAAAAAAGAAACGAAATAATAAATGATTTAGAAATTTCAATCATAGATCCTGCTGCTAATACAATAGGAATAACTTACTCACATACCAATCCTAAATTTGCACAAGATGTATGTAACACAATATCAAAAGTTTACATTGACTATGACCTTAAGAAAAAAGCATTGAGTTCAATAAATATTGTTCAATACATAAATGCCCAAAAAGATAGCGTAGACAAAAGGTTAAAATTAAGTGAACAAGAAATTCAAATATTTAAAAAAGCTAACAATGTAAATTCTTCATTGATGGCAAATAAAACTCAACTTTCTAAAATTTCAGAAGTTGAAAATAAACTAGTTCAAAATCAAGTCGACATAACTTTATTAAATCAATTTCAAGAAATGTTTCAATCAACATTATCTAAAAAAATTAGTTCTAACTCAATAAAAAGTCTGTCATTATCAAAAATATTTTACGATAATCTTGTAATACAAAATATGATTGAATCATTAGAAAAAAATGTAATTAAAAGGGATGAATTATTAAGAGATGTAACTGAAAGCAACGAGAATGTGATATTATTAAATTATCAAATTGAAGAAGAAATTATTTATATAAGCAAAGCAATTGAATTAATTAACAAACAAAAAAGAAAAGAAAATAAAGCACTTCAACAAAAAATATTGTTACTAGAAAAAAAACTACTTACACTTCCAGAAAAGGAATTAGAACTTACAAGACTTGAAAGGATTCATGAAATTAATAATAAATATTACACCCTTCTACTAGAAAAGGAAACTGAATATGAACTTTCTAAGGCTGGAATTACAACTTATAATGAAATTTTAAGTACTGCTCCTCTAAGTGAAACTCCTATATCACCAATCAAATTATTAGTATATAGTTTAGTTTTCGTTTTAGGATTAATATTTTCTATTGGTGTTTCATTATTAAAATACTTGCTTCACGATAAAATAACCTCTCTTTATGAAATCTCCAAATATTCAAATGGAACCATTTCCATACTAGGGATGATTCCATTATTAAAAACTAAAGTTCCAGTTTCTCAATTAATGGTGGACAAAAGTCCTAAATCATTAATGACAGAATCTTTTAGAGCGATAAGAACTAATCTTCAATTTATTTCAAATGATAAAAAGTCAAAAGTTATTGGAATTAGCAGTACTATTTCAGGAGAAGGAAAAACATTTTTAGCTATCAATCTTGCAGGTATTATAGCTTTTTCTGGAAAAAAAGTAGTCGTTATTGATTTGGATATGAGAAAACCAAAAATTCATTTAGGATTCGGAATGAAAAACGGAAAAGGTATGAGTGATATTTTAATTGGAAAGTCAACTATTGAAAACTGTGTAAACAATAGTTCATTAAAAGATCTTGATTTTATTACAGCAGGAACACTTCCACCTAATCCATCAGAATTAATTATTAGTGATTTTTTCAATAAAACTATAGAAAAACTAAAAGAAAAATACGATACAATTGTAATTGACAATCCTCCAGTTGGATTAGTTACAGATGGAATTCCAGTTCTTCAAATGGCCGACTATCCTATATATGTTTTTAAAGCTAATTTTTCAAGAAAAAATTTCGTTCAAAATGTAGATAGATTAATAAATGAAAATAATTTACCAAAACTTTCAGTGGTTTTAAATGGGGTTGACACTTCTGGGAGTGGCGGATATGGAAAAAGATATAGCTACGGATATCATTATGGTTATGGTTATGGCTATGGCTATGGCTATGGATCTAAAGGATACAATTCATATTACACTGAAGATGAAAATTTAAGAAAAAATAGTATTTTTAAACGCATTATAAATGCATTTAAAAAGGATAACAATGATTATACATAATTCATCAATTGACGACGTTTTTATAATTGAGCCTAATGTATTTAAGGATTCAAGAGGCTATTTTTTTGAATCTTTTAATTCGAAATATTTCAAAGAAAAAACAAATATTGATATTAATTTCGTACAAGACAATCAGTCCTGCTCCCAAAAAAATGTTCTTCGAGGGTTACACTTTCAAAAACCACCACATGATCAAGGGAAATTGGTAAGCGTAATAAAGGGAAGCGTTTTAGATGTAGCTGTAGACATAAGAAAAAAATCACCTACTTATGGGAAGCATTTTAAAGCTATTTTATCTGATAAAAACCATCATATGATGTACCTTCCTTCAGGTATGGCTCACGGATTTTTAACTTTAGAGAATGACACTATTTTTTCTTATAAATGCACAAATTACTACAATAAACAATCTGAAGGTTGTATACTATGGAATGATCATGATTTAAATATTGATTGGTTAACAAATGATGTAATTTTATCTGAAAAAGATAAAAAAGGTGAAAAATTTAGTTCTTTTGTAACTAATTTCTAATACGATTTGATTTGGCATATATATTTTTAGTTTATACCGTTTTTTTTGTTAGCATAGTTATGTTTAGTTTATTGATAAATACTATTCTTTTAAAATTTGCTACTACCTTAGGTATAAGAGAAAATGAAAAACCCTTAATTAGATGGAGTTCTGTCTCAAGACCCGCATTGGGAGGAATATCTTTTTACATTTCTTTTTTAATTGGAACAGCAAGTTTTGGCATTTTTTTTAATAACGATGCCCTTTTTAATGATGGACAAGTAATAGGTTTACTATTTGCAAGTTCATTGGCATTTTTAATGGGATTAGCAGATGATGCGTATAATACAAAACCTTTTTTAAAGTTTTTTGTTCAAGTAGCCTGTGCAGGTATTTTAATTTTTAGCGGAAATTTTAGCGAAACAAATTCCACGATACAATTATTTGACAATGAAATATTAAATATGATTTTAACCTTATTTTGGGTAGTAGGAATAATGAATTCTATAAACATGTTAGACAATATGGATGGAATTACTGCTATAACTTCATTATTTATTTTAATAATTGCATTAATATTTTTAACTATTGATGAAGATTTTAAAAATTATGATTTCATTGTAATTTTAGCTGTTGTTGCTTCACTTATTGGTTTCTTATTCCACAATTGGAACCCTTCAAAAATGTTTATGGGAGATTCAGGAAGTCAATTTCTTGGATTATTAATTGCTGCTGTAGGGATTAAGTATTTTTGGAATTCAACTAGCTTTGTAAATGGAGAATTAATATCATCAAAGCAAATAATAATGATATTAATTGTTTTTATTCTTCCAATTTGCGACACAACAAGTGTAGTAATAAACAGACTAGTAAGAAAACAATCTCCATTTGTAGGAGGAAAAGACCATACAACCCATCATCTATCCTACATGGGTTTTACAGATAGTCAAATTGCTTTCATTTATTTAGGAATTTCTTTTCTTTCCTTAATAATATCAATTGCACTATACAGGTTTATAAACAATTGGAGTTATTGGATAGCTACTGGATTTTTTATGTATTTTTTAGGAATATTTTCAGTATTATACATAACTACTCAACAAAACAAAAATAAAAGAAAATAACTCTTATTATTAGGATAAGTTTTACTTCAATTTTCTCTACAGTATATTAAATTGACAAATAACCAGAACTATATTGACGTAATTGGAGCAAGAACACATAATCTAAAAAATATTTCTGTTTCTATACCCCACCAAAAACTTATTGTTATTACAGGTTTAAGTGGAAGTGGTAAATCATCTTTAGCTTTTGATACAATTTTTGCAGAAGGCCAAAGAAGGTATTTAGAAACATACAATGCATACGCTAGACAGTTTGTTGGTCACCTTACTAAACCAGATGTAGATAAAATTAATGGCCTTAGCCCCGTAATAGCTATTGAGCAAAAAACCGTCTCTAAAAATCCAAGATCAACTGTTGGCACAATTACAGAAATTTATGACTATCTAAGACTACTTTACGCAAGAGCTTCGACTGCCTTTTCTCCCGAAACAGGACTGGAGATGGTAAGTTACACTCAAAAAGAAATTATTAACCTAATTAAAAAAGAACAAGAAAACAAAACCATTACATTAATTGCCCCTTTAATAAAAGCAAGAAAAGGACATTATAGAGAGTTATTCGAACAGGCTTTTAAACAAGGTTATTCAAAAGTTTTGATTAATAATGAACTAACTAATATTGAGCCTGGGATGCGACTTGATCGTTACAAGACACATGATATTGGATTAGTTATTGACAGAATTAAAGTTGATCAAAAAAACAATAAAAGACTTGAGAACAGCATTTCTTTGTGTCTTCAAAAAGGTAAAGGAGAAATAACAATACTGAATCAAAAAAATGAAAAAAAATCTTATAGTAAATGGTTAATGTGTTCAACTACTGGATTCACACTAAACGAGCCTGAACCCAATGTTTTTTCATTTAACTCTCCAAAAGGAGCTTGTGAAAAATGCAATGGTCTTGGAAGCATATATGAAGTTGAGTTTTATAAGATTATACCAGATAAGAAAAAATCAATTAATAAAGGAGGAATAGAGCCATTAGGCAAGTTTGAGAGAAATTGGACATTTAAACAAATTGAAATCCTATTAAAATTTAACAATTTCAACTTAGATTCACCAATTAAAGATATTGAAGAATCTTGTTTAAATAAAATTCTTTACGGAACTACTGACTTTATAAAAGTACTTGGAGAAAATGGAGTTCATGATGTATTAAATGGCTTTGAAGGAGTAGTTAATTTTATTTCTAGACACCACAAAGAAGGAGGCAATAAAATTAAACGATGGGCTTCAAATTTTATGAATAAAAAAGTTTGCCCAGAATGCTTAGGATCGAGATTAAACCCTAAAACCAACTTTTATAAAGTGGGCAATACAACCATAAATGAACTCACTAAAATGGAAATTAGCGAACTCCAAAAATGGGTTGACACTATTCAAAAAAAGCTTAACACTAACCAAAAAATAATAGCCAAAGAACTTTTAAAAGAACTATCAAATAGAATTGGGTTTTTAATTAACGTTGGATTAGATTATTTATCACTTAATCTACCTGCAGCAACACTTTCAGGTGGTGAAGCACAAAGAATTAGATTAGCTTCACAAATTGGATCTGAATTAACTGGAGTACTATATATTTTAGATGAACCTTCAATTGGTCTTCACCAAAGAGATAACTATAGATTAATTAATTCTTTAAAAAAATTAAGAGATAAAGGAAACACTATTATTGTTGTTGAACATGACAAGGACATAATGAATGAAGCTGATGAAGTTATTGATATTGGACCAGGTGCAGGTTTATTGGGAGGAGAAATAATTGATCAAAACCATCCAAAAAAGTTAAATCCAAAACTTTCATTTACAGCAAAATATTTACAAAGTAAAATTGGAATTAAACAAAATTTCAGAAAATATAATTTTAATAATGCAATTAAATTAGAAGGGGCTATTGGGAACAACCTTAAGAACATTTCTGTAAAATTTCCATTAAATTGTTTTACATGTGTTACTGGAGTATCTGGAAGTGGTAAATCAACATTAATTAATGAAACCCTCTTCCCCATTTTAAACCAGCACATTTACAAAGCTGTCAAAAAACCACTGGACTATAAAAAAATAGATGGATTAGAATTAATTGATAAAGTAATTGGGATAAACCAATCACCTATAGGAAGAACACCTAGATCTAACCCAGCAACTTATACTGGAATTTTCAATTTAATCAGAGATTTATTTGCTCAGTTAACCGAGTCCAAAATTAGAGGCTATAAACCAGGAAGGTTTTCTTTTAATGTAAAAGGGGGAAGATGTGAAACATGTTCAGGGGCAGGAATGAAGTTGATTGAGATGAATTTTTTACCTGATGTATATGTGAAATGTGACCAATGCAATGGAAAACGATACAATAGAGAAACCCTTGAGGTTAAATTTAAAGGCAAATCCATAAACGATGTTCTAAACCTAACTATTTCTGAAGCCACGCATTTTTTCAAGGAGGTTTCTTTTATTTATGACAAAATAAAAGTCCTTGAAGACGTAGGGTTAGGATATGTACACTTAGGTCAATCATCCACAACATTATCTGGCGGTGAAGCACAACGAATTAAACTTGCTACTGAACTATCTAAAAAAGAAACAGGAAATACATTTTACATTCTTGATGAACCAACAACAGGATTACATCATGAAGACATAAATTTACTTTTAAAAGTATTGAATCAATTGGTAGACAACGGTAACACTGTTCTGGTCATTGAACATAACATGGACGTAATTAAAAATGCAGATTACATTATTGACATGGGCCCTGAAGGAGGAAAAAATGGTGGAGAAATAACATTTGAAGGAAATCCAAAAGAACTAATTATAAATAAATCAAGTCATACTGCTAACTTCTTAGCTTTAGAATAAAAAATAATTAATTTTCAGAATTATGAAGAAAAAAGGAGAAATTGATGAAATGAAAAACTGGAATAATATTAAAACCAACGACAGTTGGGCTGTATTTAAAATAATGTCTGAGTTTGTTGAAGGTTTTGAACGTTTAGCTAAAATAGGTCCTTGCGTTTCTATATTTGGTTCTGCAAGAACTCAACCTGATAACAAGTATTATAAAATGGCTGAAGAACTAGCTTTTGAGCTTACAAAAAATAAATATGGAGTAATTACAGGCGGTGGCCCAGGAATTATGGAAGCTGGAAATAAAGGAGCAAAAAGAGGTGGAGGAAAGTCAGTTGGTTTAAATATTGAACTCCCTTTTGAACAAGTATCGAACGATTATATTGATAATGATAAAAATATAAATTTTGATTACTTTTTTGTAAGAAAAGTAATGTTCATAAAATATGCTCAAGGATTTATTGTTTTACCAGGTGGTTTTGGAACATTAGATGAAATGTTTGAAGCGTTGACATTAATTCAAACTAAAAAATCTGGGAAATTCCCAGTTATTCTTGTTGGGAAAGAATTTTGGAGCGGCCTAATGACTTGGATAAAAAACACTTTATTAAAAGAAGAAAAAAACATTAGCCCGGAAGATTTAGATTTAATTACTATTGTTGATACACCAAAAGAGGCTGTAAATCATATCAATGATTTTTATAAAAAATACCATTTAAAGCCCAACTTTTAAGTATTCTGAATAACTTTATATTTCAATAAAGATTTTATAATGAAAAAAATCATCTTATTAATATTTATTATTTCTTCAAATTTCATAGGATTATCTCAAAAAAAAGATTCTATTTCACAAGAAATATTTACAATTGGGTTTGGGCCTAAGTTAAATAGTTTTTTTGGAGATATAAAAAATCAAAACACATCTAATGCATTTACAAATACAAGAATAGCTTGGTCCTTTGATATCGAAAAAAGAATCTCAAAACTTTTTGGGATTCAATTGGAATACATTAATGGTAAATTATCTGATAATTATCGTTCCATTCATTTAAACGAAAACAGAAATTTTGAATCTTCTTTTAATAAAATAGGAGCTAATATTATTTTAAATTTTGACAATTACACAGAAAATAAAGGAAATTTCTCCCCTTATATTTCTTTAGGAGCTGGATTATTTTCTTTTCAACCTAATGGTGATTTATTAGACAACAACGGAAATCTATATGACTCTGCATCAATTTTTTTCAGAGATTATGATTATGAAACTCCACTAACAAACGATTCGGTTGCTTATAAAACAACCGTTTTAAATACACCAATTTTACTTGGATTTAAATGGAAAGAAAGTAGGTATCTTCAAGGTAGAATATACGCATCCTATAATTTTTTATTTTCAGACTGGATTGACAATCTTAATTTAAACGATAACAACGACCATTATTTAAGCTTAGGTTTTACATTTAATTACTCTATTCATCGGAAAAACAATAAAGAAAAATTAAATATTGACTGGGAAAAATTTAACAATTCTGACGAAGATAAAGATGGAATTATTGACTTAAATGACAAATGTCACAAAACTCCTAAAAACGTTCAAGTTGATATGTTTGGTTGCCCTATTGATTCTGACAAAGATGGTGTTCCTGATCATATTGATTTAGAAATTAATACCAAAAACATATTACATGTTGATGAATTTGGTAGAGAATTGACAGACAGTTTAATTTATGATAGACTTCACCATAAAGATTCTATTGAAATTGAGAAAAAACAAATATTTTCTGATACTACTAAAACAAAAGACAATGAAATGAATTATGATTATAATGAAATCAAATTTTATTATAATATTAACAATTTATTTAATGAAAATCTTTTTATAAAAGCAGAAAAGTATTGGGCAATAAAGCCAAAAATCTTATTTTTCTCTTAACCCTTTTTCAACAATTTAATAGCCTTTTCAACATTTTCTTATTGAAAATTAGAATTTAAAGGTGGTTGAAACATTAGCTGTCAAAATTAGATTTGTATAAAAGACAAATCTATTAAATGATTAAATCCATTCTAATTCTAATTAATTTATCAGCCATTATGTTGTTTTCAATTTTTAACATTGATGACATTAGCATAACTCATAAAGGCAATAGTACATTAGTAATTGGCGACACTACTGAAGTGAAAATCACAATCAATAAAATGGATTTTTCAGGACCAGGTCGTTTAAAATTAAATCTTAGCGAAGCTGAAGGAATAACTATTGTTGAAAAAGAAAGTGATGGTGCATCATTTACATTTAACAATAATGAAGGTTTATTCATCTGGTATGATTTACCAAATTCGAAAAATATTGAAATAACATATTTAGTTACCACAAATTCTCTTTTAAAGGGTATGCAAAAAATCACCGGAACATTCTCCTTTATTAACGAAAACCAAAGAAAGCAAATAAAAGTTCCAATGTACATTTTTGAAGTTGCTAAAGAACAAAATTTAGCTTCCATTCCACCAAGTGTTAAGTCTGTAAGATCTATTGAGAAAGTTAAAGATTACTATGTAGTGAAAATACATACTACTAAAGGAAAGCATAAGGGTTTTGCTAGAATAAAAGATAAATTACCTCAAAATTATTTAGCTGAAGCTATTGAAACAGATGGAGCTGTTTTTAAAAACATTGATGGATATGCAAAGTTTATTTGGTCTGACTTACCTGAAGAGTTGGAAAGTTTTACTGTAACATACAAAATAAAACATATTAACAACATAGATACATCATTTAGTATAATAGGTGAATATGCATCTGAACATTTAATAAAAGAAGGATACAAATCTGGAATTGAAATACCAATCAGCCATTATTTAAAAGACTCTGAAGAGTTTACTTATAATAAACTAGAAAATGACACAACTAAGTTGATTATTAATGAAGAAAATAATCAAGAAGAAATCACAAAAGAAGAAACTTCATCTACTGAAAATAATAGTATAATTCAAACACCAATTGAAACAATAGCTATTAATGAAGATAGTGTAGAAAATGCTATTGAAGAAATTGCTGTTTCTGAAGAAGAAACTAAACCTTTAGAAACTGAAGAAGAAGAAATTTTGGTAGATAACATTCATAATAATGACAAAGTAAATACTCAAATAAATTATAAAGTTCAGATTTTAGCAGCTCATAGAATTGCTGGTAAAGAATATTTTTCTAGGTCATTTAAATTTAATGGAAATTTTAATTTGGAAAACCATGAAGGATGGGTTAAATATACTACAGGAAGTTTTGACAAATATAAATCAGCTAGAGATAAAAGAAATAATTTATCAACGCATAAATTTCCAGGACCATTTGTTACAGCATATAATAATGGTGAAAGAATAACGGTGCAAGAAGCTTTAATAGTTTCGAAACAATCTTGGATTCAATAAAAAAAGTATAAATCAAAAAAAATCCCCTATAAGGGGATTTGTAAAAATATTTTAGTCTAGACTAAGTCTATCTTTTATGTTTTGCTTCATCAGAAACAGAAATTCTTTTTCTTCCCTTTCTTCTTCTAGCATTGAGTATCTTTCTACCATTTTTAGTAGCCATCCTCGATCTAAACCCATGCTTGTTTTTTCTTTTTCTATTAGATGGTTGAAATGTTCTTTTACTCATAGCTTAAATTTAATTTGAGTTTGCAAAAATATACCTTTTTTAATGTTATCAAAAATTCTTGATAATTTATTTAACCAAAACCGCATTATTATCAGAGTTTAAAGTTAAGTAGGGTAAATAATTTACTTTTACAAAGCAAAAATTAACACATTTAATGACTAAAAGCCAAAAATATAAACAACTAAAAAATTCAATTAAGATTTTTAAATTTCTTTCTCCCTATAAATGGATTTATTTTATTGGTTTGATTTGTTTACTAATATCTTCTCTTTCTGCAATTCTTTTCCCTTACCTATTAGGTGGTCTATTAGGAGTCGATGGATCACTAAAAAAAGACCAATTTGAATTAACTGACAACAACAACATCGATGCATTATTCCTACTTCTTCTTATTCTTTTTTGCATTCAATCTATTGCAAGTTTTTTTAGAATTCAGCTTTTTGGAATTGTAACTGAAAACTCTCTTAGAGACATAAGGGAAATAACATTTAAAAAATTAATAGCTATGCCAATAGCTTTTTACGATAAACAAAAGATAGGAGAACTTCAAAGTCGAGTATCAGCAGATATTACATTGTTGTCTGAAACTTTCAACACAACTCTAGCCGAATTTTTGAGACAAATATTAACTATTTTATTTGGGATAGTATTTATTACATTTATTTCTTGGGAGCTATCACTTATTATGTTAGGCGTAGTTCCAATAATCTCTATAATTGCTGTTTTTTTTGGGAAGTACATTAAAAAAATATCAAAAAAAACTCAGGATGCAACAGCTAATTCAAACAACATTTTACTGGAATCCCTTTCAGGAATAAAAAACGTAAAAGCTTTTGTTAACGAAAATTTTGAATTTAAGCGTTTCAAAAAAGCAACTAACAACATCAATAAATTAGGTAAAAAAAATGCAGTTTGGAGAGGGTTATTTGCCTCTTTTATTATTCTTATCATGTTTGGCTCAATTGTATTTGTCATATGGAATGGAATGAAAATGGTTAATGAAAATCAATTAAGTCCTGCTGAATTTTTTCAATTTTTACTATACACTATCATGATTGGCGCCTCCTTTGGTGGTGTTTCAAGTTTATTAGGAAGCATTCAAAAAGCGATTGGGGCAACAGAAAGACTTATTGAATTAATTGGAATGAATTCTGAAAAAAACTTTAATGAAACAAAAGAGAGGATTAATAAAACTAATTGGAATGGAAATGTAGAATTTAAAAACGTATCCTTTTTCTATGAAAGCAGGCCTGAAATAAATGTTTTAAATAATTTTAGCATAAAAATTCCCCAAGGAAAACAAACTGCTATAGTGGGACATAGTGGTTCTGGAAAATCTACGATTGCACAACTATTGTTACAATTTTATCAACCACAAAAAGGAGAAATATTAATAGATAATAAAAAATGTAATTCATATAATTTGTATGAATATAGAAATGAGATTGGAATAGTTGCACAAGAAACTTTTTTATTTGGAGGGTCTATATACGAGAACATTGCCTATGGTGATTCAAATG